>NZ_CP049834.1:1502500-2102500 GCF_019916085.1 Aquirufa lenticrescens
AGTAAGTGAATTAAGGGCGTATGGGGGATGCCTAGGCTCTTGGAGGCGATGAAGGACGTGTTAAGCTGCGATAAGCTTCGGGGAGGTGCACAAGACCTTCGATCCGAAGATTTCCGAATGGGGCAACCCAGTAGATTGAAGATCTATTATCCTATTTAAGATAGGAGGCGAACCTGCTGAACTGAAACATCTAAGTAAGCAGAGGAAGAGAAAACAAAAGTGATTCCGTAAGTAGTGGCGAGCGAACGCGGATTAGCCCAAACCAGTGTTGTTGCGGCAAGACTGGGGTTGTAGGACCACGTCATCGATTATGTAAATCAACGAGAACTGTCTGGGAAGGCAGGCCATAGAAGGTGAGAGCCCTGTATTGGTAAGTTTATGTAATTGTAGTGGTATCCTGAGTAGGGGGGGACTGGAGAAATCCCCTTTGAATCTGCCGGCACCATCCGGTAAGGCTAAATACTACCAAGAGACCGATAGTGAACGAGTACTGTGAAGGAAAGGTGAAAAGTACCCTGAGTAAGGGGGTGAAAAGACCCTGAAACCATACGCTTACAAGCGGTCGGAGCCCTTTCGTGGGGTGACGGCGTGCCTTTTGCATAATGAGCCTACGAGTTACTTTCACTGGCGAGGTTAATCACGTTGACGTGAGCAGCCGGAGCGAAAGCGAGTCTGAATAGGGCGCTTAGTCAGTGGGAGTAGACGCGAAACTTTGTGATCTACCCATGAGCAGGTTGAAGCTCCGATAACACGGAGTGGAGGACCGAACCAGTTTACGTTGAAAAGTATTTGGATGACTTGTGGGTAGGGGTGAAAGGCCAATCAAACTGAGAAATAGCTCGTACTCCCCGAAATGTTTTTAGGAACAGCCTCGGGGTTAAGTTTTAAGCAGGTAAAGCTACCGATAGGACTAGGGGGAGTCAAATCCTACCAAATCCTGACGAACTCTGAATGGCTTAAAATATACCCGGGAGTGAGGGCTGGGGTGCTAAGGTCCCAGTCCGAGAGGGAAAGAACCCAGACCAACAGCTAAGGTCCCAAAATCTTTACTAAGTTGAACTAAGGAAGTCTGATTGCAGTGACAGCCAGGATGTTAGCTTGGAAGCAGCTATTCATTTAAAGAGTGCGTAACAGCTCACTGGTCGAGCGAGGCGGGCATCGATAATAAACGGGCATCAAGTAAAGTACCGAAGCTTTGGATTATATTTATATACTGGTAGGGGAGCATTCTGATCTGCGGTGAAGGTGAAGCGACGAGCTTTGCTGGAGCGTTCAGAAAAGCAAATGTAGGCATGAGTAACGATAATGAGGGCGAGAAACCCTCACGCCGAAAGACTAAGGTTTCCTCAGCTATGCTAATCAACTGAGGGTTAGTCGGGGGCTAAGGGTCTAGCGAAGGCGACAACCTAATGCACAACAGGTTAATATTCCTGTACTTACTTATTGGGCAAATAGATGACGGAGATTACAGGTTACCAGATACTGACGGAATAGTGTCTTTGAGAGGCGGCAGCAATGCCAAAACGAGTGTAGTGAGTAAACTTCCAAGAAAAGTCTAGGCGTGTATAACTAATAAGTAACCCGTACCGTAAACCGACACAGGTGGTCGAGAAGAATATTCTAAGGCGCTCGAGTGAATCACGGCTAAGGAACTCGGCAAATTAACCCTGTAACTTCGGGATAAAGGGAGCCACGAGCAATCGTGGCCGCAGAGAAATGGCCCAGGCGACTGTTTAACAAAAACACATGGCTTTGCTAAATCGAAAGATGACGTATAAGGCCTGACACCTGCCCGGTGCTGGAAGGTTAAGGGGGGATGTTAGTGGCAACACGAAGCATTGAACTGAAGCCCCAGTAAACGGCGGCCGTAACTATAACGGTCCTAAGGTAGCGAAATTCCTTGTCGGGTAAGTTCCGACCTGCACGAATGGTGTAACGATCTGGGCACTGTCTCAGCCGTGAGCTCGGTGAAATTGTAGTAACGGTGAAGATGCCGTTTACCCGCAACGGGACGGAAAGACCCCATGAACCTTTACTATAGCTTAGCATTGAGTTTTGGTACTGGATGTGTAGGATAGGTGGGAGGCTGTGAGCCGGTGTCGCTAGGCATCGGGGAGCCAACGTTGAAATACCACCCTTCTTGTACTGGAATTCTAATCCCCAAAGGGGAGACATTGCTTGGTGGGTAGTTTGACTGGGGTGGTCGCCTCCAAAAGAGTAACGGAGGCTTTCAAAGGTTCCCTCAGCACGCTTGGTAACCGTGCGTAGAGTGCAATAGCAAAAGGGAGCTTGACTGTGAGACCGACAAGTCGATCAGGTACGAAAGTAGGATATAGTGATCCGGTGGTTTAGTATGGAACAGCCATCGCTCAAAGGATAAAAGGTACTCTGGGGATAACAGGCTGATCTCCCCCAAGAGCTCACATCGACGGGGAGGTTTGGCACCTCGATGTCGGCTCGTCACATCCTGGGGCTGGAGAAGGTCCCAAGGGTTCGGCTGTTCGCCGATTAAAGTGGCACGCGAGCTGGGTTCAGAACGTCGTGAGACAGTTCGGTCCCTATCTGTTGTGGGCGTAGGAATATTGACAGGTTCTGACTTTAGTACGAGAGGACCGAGTTGGACTGACCGCTGGTATATCAGTTGTTCTGCCAAGGGCATAGCTGAGTAGCCACGTCGGGACCAGATAAGCGCTGAAAGCATCTAAGTGCGAAACTGACCTGAAGATGAGTATTCCATGAAGGGTCCGTGTAGACGACACGGTCGATAGGCTACAGATGTAAAGACAGTAATGTCAAAGTCGAGTAGTACTAATTACCCGAAAGCTTACCTTTTATTAATTTACACACTGCTGTTTATTTTATCTCACAATATGGAAAAAGGCTATGCCTTGTAAAAAGTATGGAGCCGATAGGACGGGTGTTCACCTCTTCCCATCTCGAACAGAGAAGTTAAGCCCCGCACCGCTGATGATACTGGGATCAAACCCGGGAAAGTAAGTAAGCTCCAAGTTATTTAAAAAGACCTGCACCGAAAGTGTGGGTCTTTTTTTATGCCTAACAGTGGGCAGTAGACAGTAGTCAGTGGACACTAGTCAGGAAACAGATTAGAGAGTATAGAGCAAAGAGTAGAGATACGGCATAAAAAAGAGGCTGCCGCCTCGTTTTTTATCCACTCGGGAAATATCGCCCTACGCACTCTGCTCTTTGAACTCTGGTCTTTGAACTTTGAACTTTGCTTATCGCCTCCGGACTCCCTCCCTCCGGACTAGTGACCACCATTCACCATCTATCCTCTCTCCTCTATAATCTATACTCTACAAAGAGAGCATACCCCCTGAATCAACAAATTGCTCTCTTGCTTCGTGAAGCCTGCAGGTAATTGAATGGTGGGAATATGAACTGTTTCTAGACAGGTGGTTTGGCCACATTGATTGCACTTGAAATGTACGTGGTCGTGTTGGTGGTTATGATCTCCTTGGTGGCAGAGTTCTTTGCATAGAGCGTATTTCACGCCACCATTGTCGTCTAGTACTTTATGGAGTAAGCCTTGGGTTAAAAAGGTCTTTAAGGTGCGGTATACTGTTACGCGATCGTATTGATCACTCAATTTTTGTTCGATATCACCCTGGCTTAGCGCGAATTCTACCGCTTGAAAGGTAGTTAAAACATCAACTCGGCAGGGAGTTGATCTAAGGTCAAAATCCGAAAGTGAATAGGAAGAACTCATTTAGCCCAAATGTTCCGTTTGCAATTTGACCATATTTTGGTAAATCCCTGATTTTTTCTTCATCAATTCTTCGTGAGAACCGGATTCTACGATTCTTCCTTCTTCCATGACAATGATTAAATCGGCAGAGCGAATAGTGGATAGACGGTGTGCGATGATCAAACTCGTCCTGTTTTTCATGAGTTCCTCTAGAGCAGATTGTACCCATTTTTCAGATTCAGAATCTAGTGCACTCGTGGCTTCGTCCAATAATAAGAACTTAGGGTTTTTGAGGATGGCGCGGGCGATAGCGATGCGCTGTCTTTGACCCCCTGATAATTTCACACCTCTTTCACCTACCATGGTATCCCATTTCTCTGGGAATGATTCGACGAATTCTTTGGCATAGGCTAGTTCAGCAGCGGACTCGATCTCTGCTTGCGTTGCCCCTGGTTTTCCATAGGCGATGTTCTCGCGGATGGTTCCTCCGAAAAGTAATACTTCTTGAGGTACTAGAGCCACCATTTTGCGCCATTCGGTAATGTCGATATCTGCAATAGTACGATCACCTAGTGAAATGGATCCGGCGTTAGGCTCGTAAAAACGCATAAATAATTGCGCTAGGGTTGATTTACCGGTTCCAGAAGTTCCTACGATGGCTACCTTTTGACCAGGTTCAATGGTAAAGTTAATGCCTTTGATGATTTGAACGGAAGGACGAGAAGGGTACGAGAACTCGAGGTCTTGTACCTTGATTTGCCCGAATGAAACCGCAGAAGCGGAAGAATCACGTGTTAAATCAATCTCCGATGGATCTCCTAAGATTTCTAGGATACGATCTGAGGCACCAATGGTCTTTTGTAATTGGGCGTAGATATCTCCTAAACCTCCTACGGAACCTCCGATAAAGGCTGTGTAGAAAATGAAAGTCAAAAGATCAGCCAGAATTAAATCCCCTTGGGCCACTAAAGCGGCACCGTACCAAACAACTCCCACGATTCCACCAAATAAAGCGAAGATCACAAAACTAACAAATCCGCCCCGCAGGGTGGCTGCTTTCAATGCCTCGCCTAACACCTTATTCAAAGATGTAGTATAACGATCGACTTCGTATTTCTCATTTGTAAATGCTTTAACAGCTTGAATGGACGTTAACGTTTCCTCTACGATGATGTTCGTATTGGCTAGTTCGTCTTGTGCTTTTTTGGAGATCTTCCGAATGAATTTACCGAAAACGATAGCTGAAATCACTAGTACCGGGAAAGTAGCTAACATAAATAAGGTTAGCTTCCAGGAGATGTACGTAATGAGCGCAACGCCGCCTACGAGGGTAAAAACCTGGCGAAAGAACTCTGCCAAGGTAATGGATAACACATCTTGTAGTTGGGTGATATCGGAAGTAATGCGACTCATCAATTCCCCAACGCGTCTTTTCTCAAAGTGGAAAATGGGCAGGGTGATAATTTTAGCGTATAATGTCTGACGAACATCGCGCATCGCTTTCTCTGAGACTTGCGCAAACGTGTATATGCGGAAGAAGGAAAGGATGGCTTGAACAATTAGGACTGCAAAGAAAAACAGGGTTACATCGTTGATCTTATAAGTTGATTTGCCTTCGATTACTTTGGTCATTTCCCCAATTAAAAGGGGGAAACTGAGGGTCGTTAGGTTAGATAACAACAAGAAAGCCATCCCCACGATGAACGTCCATTTGTAAGGTATGACGAATCGGAAGATTTTCACGGCCTTAGAAAGACCTTGTTTGCTGACTTTAACGGCATCTTTTGGATCTACTCCTCCGCCTATATCACCGTGTTGTTTTTTTGCCATCTTATTTTTTATCTGCTTCGCCACGGTAGCCTGAATCGAGGAATAATCGATTGGCTTCAGGGTCGGTCATTATTTTTGCCAAACTCAGTTTGGGCTTTTGTTTCCAATAGGAATCCACGATGCGCCAGCCTAACCAGCGTCCGATACTGCCTGGGCAGGCGGGACCGACTTCCGTCGTTTTGGGACGATCATCTAGGTATTTTGCCTTGACGTTTTTATCGTTACTGAATAACAATTTGCGATCGATAAAATGTTCCCAAACTTCTTTTTGGAAGGCATTCGTCTCTGCTATTTCTTGGTTTGTATACCCGAACAATAAACTATCGGGTACGGAAGGCAAAATCGTTTTCGTAAAAACGTAGCCTTTGCCATACCAAATCATATCGCTTAATAAACTCGCATCATTCTCTGTTTGTTTGATCAAAAAGGCAGAATATTGGAGGATCACTTGGGCGACCATTGCTTTCGGTTCCAAGCGGCGCATTTGGTATTCATAGACATTGGGCGCTTTATAGAGACCGCGAGATCCCATAAAAAAGTCAAGTCCGATGATAATCAAGGAGTCCGAAATGACTAAGTTTTGTGCGGTATATTCGCCGCCACCTACGCCACCAAAACCGGAGAATACTGTTCTGATCTTCGGAGTTTTAACGCCAGGGAATTCCTGTTGAATTTTGGTAAAGGCGGCTTTGAGTTCTATTTCGAGAGAATCGCCACCAAAAAAGCTGGGCTCTTGACTCTGATCGTAGAATTTTCGCAATGCGGGATTAGCATATAATCGATAAAGGTCTTGAGCTAGAAAGGGTGCATTTTCGGTTGTAGCGCCAAAATACCCCACTCTGATCTCCGGGTATTTAGTTAACACCGCGCTCATTTCCGCATCTGATTTAGCTGCGGCCATTACGCGTTCCACTCTTTGAAAATCCCACTGAATGGCCAGCGCTTCCTTTTCTGAAGAACATGACCAAAGGAGCAAACCGAAGAAAACCGCGTAAATAAACTTCATTATCCTAAACGAGCTAGCAATTCTTGCAAGGACTGAATCTTCGTTTCTGCATCGGCTAATTTCTGTCTTTCACGCTCTACTAAATCCGCTTTCGCATTCGCTACGAATTTCTCGTTCGCTAATTTCGCTTCTACTGATTTTTTGAAACCTAAAAGATATGCCAATTCCTTCTCTGATTCTGCTTTCACTACCGCAGGATCCTCATCATTCGCTAAAGGAACGAAGAATTGATCCGCTTTCACGACGAACGTTTGGGCATCTGCTACGGCATCAGCTACAAATGTGATCGATTCTAAATTAGCCAATTTCACCATAATGGCTTCAACAGGTGCATAGGCAGCCTTGTTTTCAGCCTTGATGTGCAATGCTAAAGCTAACTTAGGAGATAGCTGCTTCGAATTACGAATCTCGCGTACTTTCGTTACCACCTCGAATACCACATCGAATTGAGCAACTAAGCTAGCATTAACAGGACCCGCTAATGGGAATTCAGCTTTACAA
Source organism: Aquirufa lenticrescens (assembly GCF_019916085.1). NCBI lineage: Bacteria > Pseudomonadati > Bacteroidota > Cytophagia > Cytophagales > Flectobacillaceae > Aquirufa > Aquirufa lenticrescens. The sequence goes on from NZ_CP049834.1 coordinate 1,509,544, forward strand.
ATCGACTCTCCTGCTGCGCGTTCATCGATCACTTGCCAAATCTCCTCGGTAATGAAAGGCATATATGGATGCATTAAACGCATTAAAGAATCGAATAAACCTAGGGCAGCATGTAGCGTATCTGCGTGAATAGGGGTTTGGTAAGCCGGCTTAATGATCTCTAAATATTTACCACAGAAATCATCCCAAACTAATTCATATATGCTTAAAAGGGCATCTGAAATACGGAATTTACTGAAGTGATCTTGAACGTCGATGATGGTTTGGTTTAATTTCGACTCAAACCAAGCCGTTGCTAATACGTGTTCTGGTAATGAGGCACCTGGAACCACTTCTAAGCCGCGCAAAAGTCGGAACGCATTCCAAATTTTGTTCGAGAAGTTCCGCCCTTGTTCACATAATTTGTCATCGAACAATAAGTCATTCCCAGCCGGAGCGGAGAATAATAAGCCCGAACGAACGCCATCCGCGCCGAAACGTTCGATTAGTTCCAACGGATCAGGTGAGTTGCCTAATGATTTGGACATCTTACGACCTTGCTTATCACGAACAATACCCGTCAAGTACACATTCTTGAACGGCAATTCATCTCTCCATTCGTAACCCGCCATGATCATACGCGCTACCCAGAAGAATAAAATATCTGGTCCAGTGACTAAGTCATTCGTTGGGTAATAGTACTTAATTTCTTCATTATCTGGGTTTTCGATGCCGTCAAAAACCGAGATAGGCCATAGCCAAGACGAGAACCAGGTATCCAATACATCCGGATCCTGCGTTAAATCATCTTCCACTAAAGCATACAATTGGTATTTGTCTCTTGCAATGCGCAAGGCCTCTTTTTTATCTTTCGCTACGATCAACGTGCCGTCCTCTAAATAGAAAGCAGGGATTTGCTGACCCCACCACAATTGACGGGAAATACACCAATCACGTACATTTTCCATCCAAGAACGGTAGGTGTTTTTGAATTTCGCCGGGTGTAATTGAATGTTGTCATTCATGACGTTGTCCAAAGCTGGTTTTGCCATCTCCTCCATCTTCATGAACCACTGTAAAGAAAGCTTTGGCTCGATTACCGCACCTGTTCGCTCTGAAGTCCCCACGGTCGATTTGTATTCATCCGTTTTGGTCAAATAACCTTCTTCCGTTAATTGCTTTACGATGCGTTTTCGCGCTTCGAAACGATCTACACCTATGAATAAAACGGCCTTCTCGTTCAAAGTTCCATCATCATTCAAGATGTCGATAACTGGTAATTTATGTTTCAGACCTAATTCGTAATCATTCAAATCGTGGGCAGGAGTCACTTTTAAGCAACCCGTTCCAAAATCCAAGGTCACGTATTCGTCTGGAATAATAGTGATTTCGCGATCTATTAAGGGGATACGAACTTTTTTACCGTGTAAATGAACATAGCGCTCATCCGCTGGATTTACACAAATCGCCGCATCCGCCATAATGGTTTCAGGACGCGTCGTAGCAATCGTTACCGATCCGCTGCCATCAACGAGGGGATATTGGATGTGGTATAATTTGGCCTGAACATCCTTGTAAATCACCTCTTCGTCTGATACAGCTGTTTTTCCTTGTGGATCCCAGTTGACCATACGCACGCCACGGTAGATTAAGCCTTTGTTATATAATCGCACAAACGTGTCAATAACCGCTTGGTATAAAGAGGGTTCCATGGTGAAACGGGTACGATCCCAGTCACATGAAGCGCCTAATTTTTTCAATTGATCTAGGATGATTCCGCCGTATTTGTCCTTCCATTCGAAAGCATATTTCAGGAATTCCTCGCGAGTAATATCGGCCTTAGAGATGCCTTTTTCCTTCAACATGGCTACTACTTTCGCCTCTGTCGCAATCGATGCATGGTCTGTTCCCGGCACCCAACAAGCCTCTTTACCTTCCATACGCGCCTTTCGAATCAAGACATCTTGAATCGTATTGTTCAACATATGGCCCATATGAAGCACCCCAGTGACGTTAGGAGGAGGAATCACGATGGTGTACGCCTCTTTGTTCGGATTAGGTTTCGAAGCGAAAAGCTTGTTTTCTAACCAGTAGCCATACCATTTTTGTTCAATTTCCTGCGGGGCGTAATTCTTATCTATCATATGTGTTCTCTAAGCCTACAAAGATAATTGATTTAGGCCAAAGGTCGAGGGTGGATTTTAAAACAATTCGCCGTAATTTTGGTTGAAATAGCGTTATGATGTTAATGGGAATTTTACTTTGGTTAGGAACCTTTCTAGGAATGGAAGGGGTTGCTTGGTTCACGCACAAGTACATTATGCACGGCATTATGTGGAACTGGCACGAGTCGCATCACGTACACCACAAAGATAAATTAGAGAAAAACGATCTGTTTTCGGTTGTTTTCGGGATCTCCTCCACGTTAACCATTATCGTAGGTGCTGAAATTCCTGCCTACTGGCCACTATTTTACATCGGATTAGGGATTGCAACGTATGGCGTCTTCTATTTCATCTTCCACGATATCATCGTTCACCGCCGTATTAAAATCAAGTACAAAGCCGGTTCTGCGTATATGAAGCGCATCATGAAGGCGCATTATGTGCACCACGAGGTGCACACAAAAAAAGGCGCAGAGGCTTTTGGCTTCCTCTACGCCCCTAAAAAATACCAATAAACTTATTTTACGAATCCTACACCGACCGTTGAATTCGAGAATTCATCGATTAGGATAAAGGCTCCATTCGCTGGATTAGCAGCGTATTGATCTGCGCTGATCGGTTGTGCCGTGCGCAACGCAATCGTTCCAATCTCATTTAACTTCAGCGTATCCACACCCTGAGTAGATGTTTGAGTAGCAACATCAAGGCGCTCCGTAATTTGAGAAATTTTGGCCTTGGTTGTATTGATTCCGTGTTGCAATAAATACGTTTTACCTGGGCTCAATGCCGTGTGATCTAACCAACATACTTGGGCGGAAAAGTCTTTCAAGGCTGGTGCATTTTCCTCTGAAGCTAACACAAGCGTGTTTCCACGTGATATATCCACATCCGTCGACAACGTAATGGTCACAGAATCCCCTGCGATAGCTTGATCTAATTTCGATTCAAATTTCTCAATCGTAGCAATCGTACTTTCTTGTCCTGTAGGCAAGACGCGAATGGCATCGCCCACTTTGAAAGTACCTGAGCTGATTTTCCCGGCATAGCCACGGAAATCGTGGTAAGCCTCCGTCATTGGTCTTACGACAAATTGAACCGGGAAACGAGCAGGTGCATGCGCCAAAGTAGAGGCGTATTCGAAGGCTTCTAATTCACCTAATAACGTATTCCCGTTGAACCAAGGCATTTCACTCGCTTTCTGCGTGATGTTTTGGCCATACAAAGAAGAGATAGGTAAGAAACTGATTTCCTGTCCTTCGAAAGTGGTCTGAGCGACTAGTTCTGAAAGACTATCTTTGATTGCATTGAAAGTGGATTCTTGGTATTGCACTAAGTCCATCTTGTTCACACAAATGATCACTTTCGGGATACGCAACATCGCGGCGATCGATAAGTGACGTGCGGTTTGTTCTACTACGCCCTGGCGAGCATCCACTAAGATTAAAGAAACCTTCGCATTTGAAGCCCCTGTCACCATGTTGCGGGTATATTCCACGTGACCTGGCGTGTCCGCGATGATGTATTTGCGGGTAGGCGTGGAAAAATAAATATTCGCCACATCGATGGTGATTCCTTGCTCGCGTTCTGCGATGAGGCCATCGGTTAATAGGGAAAGATCAAGAAAGTCAAGTCCTTTCCGTTTAGAAGCACTTTCTAAGGCCTCAATTTTATCTTTGGTAATCGAATTTGTCTCGTATAACAGGCGTCCAATTAAGGTACTTTTTCCATCATCAACGGAACCTGCGGTAGCTATGCGTAAAATATCCATGTGTTCTTGTCTCTGATTGAATTAAAAATACCCTTGTTGTTTTCTCTTTTCCATCGCCGCCTCCGAACGTTTGTCGTCAATGCGCGCGCCGCGTTCCGAAATTTCGGCAGAAAGAATCTCTTCAATAATCACATCGATATCTGTGGCATCGGAAGCTACTGCTGCTGTACACGTCATGTCGCCCACTGTTCTGAAACGAACAGTCGCCTCGAATGGAATTTCATCTGCTTCCTTGTTCAAGTACTCAGAATCTGCCCAAAGCATACCATCACGCTCAATCACCTGACGTTGGTGCGAATAGTAGATGCTAGGGATCTCCATTTTTTCTTCTTTGATGTAGTTCCAAACATCTAATTCCGTCCAGTTCGAAATAGGAAACACGCGCACGTTTTCTCCTACAGCAATCCGGCCGTTCAGCATATCGAATAACTCAGGTCTTTGGCGCTTCGCATCCCACTGCCCAAAATCATCGCGCACCGAAAAAATACGTTCCTTTGCTCTCGCCTTTTCCTCATCACGTCTCGCCCCACCGATACAAGCATCAAATTTGAATTCTTCGATGGTATCTAACAGCGTTACTGTTTGAAGTACGTTTCGTGAAGCATATTTACCAGACTCTTCCGTCGCTTTACCTTGGTTGATTGAATCTTGTACGTAACGTACAATTAATTTGGCCCCCGTTTCTTTCGCTAACCAATCCCGGAATTCAATCGTCTCCGGGAAGTTGTGACCTGTGTCGATGTGGACTAAAGGGAAAGGAATTTTACCTGGGAAGAAAGCCTTTTGGGCTAAGCGAACCAAGGTAATGGAATCCTTTCCTCCCGAGAAAAGTAAGGCTGGACGCTCGAATTGCGCTGCCACCTCCCGCAGGATGTAGATGGATTCATCCTCTAATTGGCGAGGGAAATGACCGATTTTGTCTTGTATTGTCTGCATATCTTAGGCGTGTAAACCACATTCTTTTTGGGAATTCTCCCACCACCAACGACCCGCACGGGGATGTTCTCCCTCCGAAATGGCTCGCGTACACGGAGCGCAGCCGATGGAGATGAACCCTTTCTTGTGCAAGGGGTTTTGGGGAATTTTATGTTCTTGTAAGTACTTCTCTAATTGGCTAAAGTTCCAATCAATTAAGGGGTTAATCTTCCATAATTGACGGTTTTCATCCCATTCGATGATGGGCATATCGGCTCTATTGTCTGATTGTTCTGCCCTTAAACCGGTAATCCACACTTTCGCTCCCTGCAAGGCACGATTTAATGGCTCCATTTTTCGAACAAAACAGCATTCTTTTCTGTTCTCTACAGAGGAATAGAAGGAGTTAAATCCTTTTTTTGCTACTAAGGTTTCCACTGAGGAGGTGTTAGGGAAAAAGGTTTGTAGCGAAATACCGTATTTTTTAATTGTCAAATCCATCAATTCGTAGGATTCTTGGAATTGACGGCCAGTATCAAGTGTAAAAATCTCGATGGCCGATTTTGTACTGGCAATAGCCTGGGTAATTGCCTGATCTTCTTGACCAAAAGAGGTAGAGAAAACGAGGCGCTCCCCTGCAAAATAGGAGGCAATGAACTGAATTCGTTCAGGCAATGATCTGGATAGTAATTCCTTTTCGAGCGTTTTGAGATGCATTTTGTCCTATTTTTTACAAAGGTACATATTGTCTATTGAATAACTATACTAAGTAAATAAAAAAATAATTCCTAAATTAAGGGTGTTATGCGCATCGGATCAGAGATTTTATTGGATATACCCTTAGGAGATGAAGAGGAGAATTTGCTCGACCTTCGAAATCTGCGAAATCTCGTACGTCACGGAGAGGGTATTCGATTAGAGTTCAAAATGAAAGTGAAGTTCCCGGAGAAAATTATCAAGGAACTAGTGGCTTTCGCCAATACCGATGGAGGTCATTTATTCGTCGGGGTCAGCGATGCTGGGGTGATTGAAGGAGTAAAGTTCGCGGAGGAAGAACAGTTTTTGCTGGAGCGAGCGATTGAGAAATATTGTTTTCTTGTTTTCACTTATCGAGCCTACCGAATTCGCTTGGATAATGGACGAGAGGTTTTGGTCTATCAAGTCTATGAAAGCGTGGATAAACCGCATTTTGTTCAACTAGATACAGACCCACATCCCATTTGCTATGTTCGCGTCAAAGACCGCACCATTCAGGCGAGCAAAGAAATGAAGCAAATTTTACGTCGCCAAAACGATGACGGCATCAGTTTCGCCTACGGGGACATCGAGCGCTTCCTATTAGATTATGTACGGCAGAATGGCCAAATAACCTTAACTGAGTTAGCCCAACAAGCCCAAATTCCTATGTGGCTGGCTTCCAGAAAATTAGTCCTATTAGTCCTCACTCGCGTGCTAAAAATCGAGCCCGGAGAATCAGTCGATACGTATCGTTTAAATTAATTTCAAAGGATATTCATTATCAGGAAATTAAATCTATATTTGCATCCGTTTCTTGAAATATTTCAAGAAAACAGATACAAATAGTACAATTTTGTGCATTTATTGCATTTAATTTTTAAGATAAACAAAGCCACTTGATAAGACTTTTACTCCCTAGAGATTAATAATGGAACACAAACACAAAAGTAAAGCCACCGCTGCTGGTCTATTAGTAGCGATGGGGATCATTTACGGGGACATTGGAACTTCTCCTTTGTATGTAATGCAATCAATCATCGGAGATAATCCGATTAATTCATTAACCGTATTAGGCGGATTATCTTGTATTTTTTGGACGTTGACATTACAGACAACGTTGAAATATGTGATTTTAATTTTACGAGCAGATAATAAGGGTGAAGGCGGGATCTTTGCCCTTTTTGCATTAGTAAGACGCCATGCGAAGTGGTTAACTTTACCAGCCATTATTGGTGGAGCGACCTTATTAGCAGATGGTATTATTACGCCGCCTATCTCGGTTTCTTCCGCGATTGAAGGATTAAAAATGCTTCACCACAAGGATGGGACACCGTTTGTAACGGATACCGTGCCTATCGTTATTGTTATCTTAACGGTGCTATTCATCTTCCAAATCTTTGGAACAAAGGTGGTAGGTAAGCTTTTTGGACCAATTATGTTATTGTGGTTCTCAATGTTAGGACTTACGGGTTTAATCTGGATCGGTCAAGATTGGTCTATCTTTAGAGCGTTATCTCCTATGTATGCGTGGGAATTATTGACGACGCATCAAGCGGGTTCTGCCGGTTTCTGGACCTTGGGAGCGGTGTTTTTGTGTACAACAGGCGCAGAGGCCTTGTACTCTGATTTAGGCCACTGTGGTAAGGAGAATATTCGCATTAGCTGGGTTTTTGTGAAGATTGCGTTGATTTTACAATATTTTGGACAAGGAGCCTGGTTGTTAGCGCACGAAGGAGCATTATTAGGTGTTCGTAAACCAATCTTTGAATTATTGCCTCGTGAGTTCTTATTTACGGGTATCATGATTGCGACGGCTGCGGCGGTTATCGCTTCTCAAGCTTTGATTTCGGGATCCTTTACCTTGATATCGGAGGCGATTCGCTTGAACTTTTGGCCACGTGTTCGGTTGGTTTATCCATCTGACCAAAAAGGACAATTGTATGTTCCTTCCATCAATATTTTATTGTGGATGGGTTGCGTGGGCGTTGTTCTATGGTTTAAAGAATCAGCGAATATGGAGGCGGCCTACGGTCTTGCTATCACCATGACAATGTTAATGACAACTTCATTAATGGCATATTACCTACATATCAAGAAAGTGGATATGTGGTGGATTCTCTTATTCTTAGCCGTTTATGTATCGCTAGAAGGATCATTCTTAGTGGCGAACTTGCAGAAGTTCTGGCATGGAGGTTATGTTTCTTTATTCATCGCTGGGGTCATTATTTTGATCATGTGGGTATGGTTTAGAGCGACACGCATTAAGAAGAAATTGACGGAATATGAGAAGTTATCGGATTATATCGAGCCATTAAAAGAGTTGAGTAAGGATGAGACAATCCCTAAATACGCGACGCACTTAGTCTTTATGTCCAATGCGGGTCGTGTGACGGATATTGAGTCGAAGATTATTTACTCTATTTTCCAACGTCGCCCTAAGCGTGCAGATATCTATTGGTTTGTGCACGTGGATACCTTGGATGATCCGTATGCGATGGAATACAAAGTGACGGTGATTGAACCAGATGACATCATTAAGGTAAACTTTAAGCTAGGTTTCAAAGTCGAGCAGCGCATTAACTTATACTTCCGTAAGGTAGTGGAGGAGATGGTTTCTCGTGGGGAAGTGGATATAACTTCTCGTTATAAATCATTGAACGAGCAAAACGTGATCGGTGATTTCCGTTTCGTTGTTTTGGAGAAATTCTTATCCTTCGATAACGAATTACCTTTATTAGATCGAATGGTGATGAAGGCCTATTTCTTCGTGAAGCAGTTTACACATTCGGAGGACAAGTACTTCGGTTTGGATTCGGATGCGGTAAAACTAGAGAAAGTACCCATGATTATTAAGCCGATCACTAAATGTAATTTAAAACGTATCGAGTAAGATGAGCACGATATTTACCAAAATAGTCAATAAAGAAATTCCTTGTCATTTGATTAAGGAAGACGATCGTTTTTTGGCATTCTTAGATGTGATGCCTTTAGTGGAAGGCCACGTTCTCGTAATCCCGAAACAAGAGGTAGACTATATCTTCGATTTAGAACCAGAATTGCTAGGGGATTTGATGAAATTCGCTCAAACAATCGCCCCAGCAATCAAGAAAGCAATTCCTTGCAAGCGAGTAGGGGTAGCAGTGATTGGTTTAGAAGTACCTCATGCACACGTGCATTTGGTGCCGATGAACCGTATGTTAGATATTAATTTCTCGCAAGAGAAGATGAAGCCGTCGGCTGAATCTTTGGCCAAAACAGCCGAATTAATTCGCTCCTACTTACTTTAAGAACCCTTTCAGCTTATTCATCTCAAGCATCGGATTCGCTTTTTCGTACACGATATTATAAACCGCCTCGATGATAGGCAATTTAATATTGTGCTGGCGCGAGATGCTGTAGATACTGCGCACGGCATAATAGCCTTCCGCAATCATATTCATTTCGATTTGTGCTGACTTCACGGAATAGCCGCGACCGATCATATTTCCAAAAGTACGGTTACGCGAAAACTGCGAATAAGCCGTCACTAACAAATCCCCTAAATAGCCTGAGCTATTCAAATCTCGGTTTTTCTCCGGATAAACGACATCTAAAAAGATCTTAATTTCTTGCATCGCATTACTCACGAGCACGGCCTGGAAGTTATCCCCAAAACCCAACCCGCGGGTAATTCCGCAGGCCATCGCCACGATATTCTTAATAACGGCACAGTATTCCACACCATACAAATCCTGGATCGCGTGCGCCTGCAAGAAGCGACTATTTAATAGATTCGAGAACGATTGTGCTAAACTTAAATCGGGTGACGCAATGGTCAAATAGGATTGTTTCTCTAAAGCTACCTCTTCCGCGTGGCAAGGACCAGCGATGACACAGGTTTGGCCTAAAGGCAAATTAAAGGCGCGTTCCATCCAGTCTGTCACCAAAAGGTTTTCGTCTGGAATCATTCCCTTGATGGCAGAAACCACTTTTTTGCCCTCGAAATGTTTTTTATTGAGGTCTTTTAATGTACTCGGAATGAAGGCAGCAGGGACTGCTAGAATGATGTATTCTACACCAGCCAGCGCATCCACCATCTTACTGTAAGTCTTTACTTTGCGTGGATTGATAGCCACGTCAGTCAAATAGCTGGGGTTGTGATTGTATTTGCGGATGAATTCAACGTCCGATTTACGGCGGATCCACCACTTAATTTTCACATTGTTTTCAGAAAGGATTTTCACCAAAGCCGTGGCCCAGCTACCTCCACCTAACACAGCTACTTGGGTAGGGATTTTTTTCTTTAATTCCGCTAATTCACTCATTCTGTAAAATTACGCTTATTTGATAAATATCCCGGATTTTTTGCCAAATTTGTACCTTCACCCACCAGGTGTCCCAATCTAAACCTATGAAAAAAATCATCCTATTCCTGCTCGCTGGATTATCTTTCTGTGCGCTTGCACAAAATAAACAACCTCTTCCTGAACATCCACGCCCAGACCTACAAAGGGATCAATGGCTGAACTTGAATGGCTATTGGGACTTTACGTTTGATTCTTCGCTAACAGCTCCGAGTCGCTATGCGAAGAAAATTCTCGTGCCCTTTCCGTGGGGATCACCTCTTTCTGAGGTGAAAGATGAAGCAGATGTGGCCTGGTACCACAAGGAAATTAAAATTCCAGCTACTTGGACGGGCAAACGGGTTTTCATTAACATAGGGGCGTCCGATTGGGAGACAACCCTATTTTTAGACGGCGTTCAAATAGGCAAACACCAAGGTGGTTATACGCCCTTCGATGCGGAATTAGTAGGGGTGAAACCGGGTTCTGTACACCAGATTGCGGTTCGTGTGGATGATAAGCGTCGGATGTTTACGCTCTATGGCAAGCAAGGATATGGGAATGCGCGGGGGATTTGGCAGACGGTTTATTTAGAGGCAAGAGGCCAAAATTTTATAGATCATTATGCGGTCAATCCGGATATTGACTCTAAAAAGGCACAGGTTAAAGTTTATTTAGAAGCACCTGCTCCGAGAAAGCAAGAGGTGAAAATTAGTTTGTCGAATGGACAAACGACATCGGTTTTGATTCCGGCTGGGAAACAGGAGGGTGTGGCAGAAATTGCTTTGAAGGCGATGCATTTATGGTCTCTGGAAGATCCATATTTATATGGCTTGAAATTGCAGTCTAGTAATGATGTTGTGAACGGTTATTTCGGGATGCGGAAAATATCGGTGGTGAATTTACCAGGTTCGAAGATTCCGTATATTGGATTGAATAACAAGCCTATTTATGTTCAATTGGCACTGGATCAAAGCTACCATCCCACTGGTTTTTACACCTTCCCATCCGATCAATTTATGAAGGACGAGATTGTGCGAAGCAAGCGAATTGGCTTGAATGGAATACGCACACACATTAAAGTGGATGTGCCGCGCAAGCTCTATTGGGCGGATAAATTAGGACTTTTGGTGATGTCTGATTTGCCTAATTCGTGGGGTGATCCGGATGCGGCGATGCAAAAGGAGTCGGAGTATACCTTGCACGAGATGATCAAACGCGATTACAATCACCCGGCGATTTTCTCCTGGATTACGTTCAATGAGACTTGGGGTTTGTTCACACACAAGGATAATAAATCGATTTATACGCCGGAAACCCAGAATTGGGTGGCGTCGGTGTATCATTTGGCCAAAACCTTAGACCCCACTCGCCTCGTCGAAGACAATTCCGTTTGCTGCGGAAGAGGTCACACGGAAACCGACATTAACTCATGGCATGCCTACCAGGCCGGCTATGAATGGGATAAACTAGTAGGCGATTTTGCCGCGAAAACCTATCCCGGAAGCACTTGGAACTTTGAAAAAGGCTACCAGCAAGGTACCCAACCGATGATCAACTCGGAATTTGGGAATGTCTGGGGATATCAAGGAAGCACCGGAGATGTTGATTATACCTTCGATTACCACAAAGCCTTGAACTCATTTAGAAACTACCCGCGACTGGCTGGCTGGTTATATACGGAGCACCACGACGTAATTAACGAATGGAATGGCTATTACAAATTTGACAGAACTGAAAAGGAAACGGGATTGAACGCTATTGTCCCTGGGATGTCTCTGAAAGATTTCCATGGACCTTTTTACCTATCTACTGGACAAGAAATCAATTGGGCTGGCAAGGCCGGTCAACAGGTTAAAATTCCTTTGCATCTTTCTTCCATGACGAATACGGCTGGGTCACTTAGCTTAAAAATGTCTTTATCAGGTACGAATGCAGCGGGCGAAAAGTTGAATCGCTGGACTAAAACCTCGGCTTTAACTTATGCTGCCTGGGAGGTGAAGGCCTTGGATTCACTCTCAATTACCTTACCAGCAGATAAATCCATTAATACCTTAGCGTTTGAATTAAGCGATGCATCCGGAAAAGTGGTGCACCGTAATTTTGTGCATTTAATTGTTGAAGAGGGTACTATACAACCTTCAAAAGGACAATTGATTTCGGTGCCAGTGGAGCGTTATAGCTCATCTAGCTGGCCGAAAAAACAATGGACGGGTGTTTTAGGACATAAATTGAATGGGGCAGGAGCGGGTTATTTCGAATACGAAATTCCTTTCCCTACCGCTGGCGCTGAAGGTATCAAACAAGTTCGATTCTTAGTGGAGGCCTCTTCTAAACCTATCCTAGGTAAAGACCGGGATGATGCGGGGAAAATGGATGGGGATTACATGCTCGGCAAAGGAACCTTTGACCCAGGCGTAAATCCCAATGCCTACCCTCAAACAGATCGTTATGCAAGCCCAGCAAAACTGAAAGTAAGTGCAAATGGGATGCTTGCGCAAGAAACGATTTTGGCGGACGATCCGGCTGATCACCAAGGGATCTTGTCTTGGCACTATCAGGCGCGCAATAACAAGCTAGACGAAGCGGGAACCTACGGTTATTTAGTGCAAGGAGTGATACCTACGGCTGCTTGGCAACAAGCTGCTAAAACGGGTAAATTGATCTTGCGATTCGAATCGACAGAAGGTGGATTGTCGCTATATGGAGATCAATCTGGCCGGTATGTGGTCGATCCAAGTATTGTGATAGAAAGATAGATTAAACGCCAAATTGCGCTAAATGGTGGTCAATATGCTTGTAAAGGAGATTGTTCCATTCCGTAGCCGATAAAGTGCCCAAACTCAAGGAAGGGGTTGCAGCTAATTTTTCTGCACCCATCTCTTGAATGGTTTTAATGTAGTTTTTCAGCCTCTCTTTCTCTATTGAGAAATCATACTTATCTGTTCGAATAAAACTAGGGGCGGTTGGTAAATTCCGTTTATAAGGCACTTCGTTTACCATCGATTTTTTTAGAAATAACGTAAGGATTAGGCGCATCAAAAGAGGTGGCTGATCCGTATTAGTTCCTAAAATTTGCTCGTAAGGAACGGCACAATGCGAAAACATTTGGCCCACGGTCATTTTACCCCAAAGCCCCTGACTCTCCGGATTCAATTGGTCGATTCGTCGAAATAGTTCTTCGGTCGTAGAAGCTAGGTAGATAGATGGGTAAGCCAAAAGTTTAGTTCAATTTCCAGCGTTTCACGTTGATTAATTCTGGTTTTTTCTCTCCCGTTTGCGTGAAATGCGCATTTGAGAGTTGAATATCCGTAGCTTCGATAACGCGATATGTTTGATTAGCTTCGATATCAAGGTTAGAAAGATAAATGTGATGGATAGGCATTTCCGGCAATCCGCGCACTAATAAACCGGTCTCTGCTCCTTTTGCTACGACGCGATCCACGAAGATATTTTTGAACTGAGGCGTGCCGGCATCGACGGGTTTGCTTTCGATTTTAGGTGTTTCGCTTCCGTTTCCAAAGGTAGCCACCGGATCTTTTCCTTGATAATACATATCAAATAAGATAGCCTCGCCCGAAATGTTTTTCATACTGATATCTTGGATGTAAACATTCTCCACCACGCCACCACGTCCACGGGCTGTTTTGAAACGCAAGCCCACGTCGGTTCCCAGGAATTGGCAATTGGATACGAAAAGATCATGCACTCCACCTGACATCTCGCTGCCTACTACGACGCCACCGTGTCCGTGGAATACCACACAATTTTCGATGGTGATATGGGCGCTAGGGCGGCCTCTTTTTCTGCCCTCGGCATCTTTGCCTGATTTCAAACAGATACCATCGTCACCTACGTCAAATTTAGAATTGCGAACCGATACATATTCACACGATTCGATGTCGATACCATCTCCGTTTTGGGCGAACCAAGGATTTTTAACCGTAATATTTTCAACCGTTAGGTGTTTGCAAAGCAGGGGATGGACGTTCCAGGCTGGGGAGTTTTGGAAGGTAACTCCTTCTAATAAAATCTGCTCGCATTCACGTAGAGAAATCATATTAGGGCGAAGGAATTCTTTAATCTCTTCAGCTTTAGCCTCAGCAAAACCTGCGGCGATGACGCCTGGTTGATCCATTTTAGATCCCTTTAATGCACGCTCAGTCGGATACCACGTGTCTTTTTTATCATCTAACACGCCACCTGAACGAACCAGTTTATCCCATTCACCTGGTGTTAACTTTCCTTTCTTCACCGGTCTCCAAGCCTCGCCGTTTCCGTCGATGATGCCAGAACCAGTGATGGCGATATTTCGTTCGCCTATCGCCGTAATCGGGGATTGCGCTCTGATCGCATCAACGCCTTCCCAGTTCGTTCTTACCAGTGGATATTGTGCTGCATCCGCGCTGAACTGTAATACCGCGCCAGCGTCTAAATGGAAGTTGATATTGGAGCGTAAGGTAATTGCACCCGTCACGAAGAAACCTGCCGGAACGCGAACCACACCACCGCCCTGCTTCGCGGCGATGTCAATGGCCTGTTGTATAGCTGCTGTATTCAACTTGCTTGCTGAAGAAACGGCACCGTATGAAACGATATTAAACGTATCTTTTTTAAACGCAGTAGTTGCTACGTTCGGTAATTCGAAGACATATTTCTGAGAAAATGACGATTTTTGTAAGAAGCTACGTAGGTGCTCGTTCGAAGCTAAAATGCCTTCAGCAACTAGGGAAGCAATTTTCTTAGCACCAAAAGGAGAGAAGTGCGTATCATCCACCACCCCTTTGCTGAATTTCTTAAAAATTCCCGCTGGGTAATGAAGAAACATCTTCTTCGCTCCCTCAGGTCCTTCTGCTGCAATGTATTTCTTACTTTCCTTCTCGATATCGATTAAAAGTACTTTTTCTGCTTTAGCCACCTCGCGAACCACGGCTGGATAATCCGCGTGTTGGTCTACGAAAACACCTGTAGAATCAAATTTTCTGCGTTGAGTGGGTGTTAATAAGACAGGGATTCCGCCTTTTGAACGCGTTTCGCGCACATAGCGTATGAGGTTTTCACGGAAATCAGTTTGTGCTGGGGCGTAACGGCTGGTGTCAGAGACTTTGGCATCATTATGGCCAAACTGTATCAACACATAATCTCCCTTTTTGATCTGGTTAAATACCTTCGCCCAACGGCCTTCGCGACGGAAGCTTTTCGTGCTTCTACCATTATAGGCGTGGTTTTGGACCTCTACGGCTTCATTAAAAAACGATGCAAAAGGCATCCCCCAACCTGTTTCTGGAAAATCAGCAGATACTTTATCCGCCATCGTTGAATCGCCAATGAGGAAAACGTGCATCGGTTCCGAGGCGGTGAAACTAAAGAAGAACAGGCAAAGGATAACTAGGTATTTCATAAGATCTAATTTGCTATTAAAGCACAAAAGAGCCCATTTTTACCCAAAAATTATCGATTAATTGCGACGCTACTTAAGATAGATTGGATAATTTGAAGTGTGGTGATGTTATCCGCTTCTGCCACATAGTTCAAAATGATGCGGTGATTCAGGATATCTGGTGCCATTTCTTTGATGTCCTCCGGCAATACGTAATCGCGTCCTTCTAAATAGGCCATCACTTTCGCGGCTAAATTCAGCTGAATACTCGCGCGTGGCGATGCCCCAAATTGGATGTAGCCTGCCTCTTGTGTTAAGCCATATTCCGCTGGATTTCTCGTCGCGAAAACGAGTTCGATGATATATTTTTCCAAAGTCTCCGAGATCGTGATCTCATTGATTTCCTTACGGATTTTGGCAATATCTTCTGCATTTAAAACGGTCTTAGGCTCGTAATTGAAGTCCATATTCGACTTCTGGCGCATCACCGCTAATTCCTGATCCTTGTCTAGATAATTTAAGAACACCTTGAGCATAAAACGATCCACCTGTGCCTCTGGAAGAGGGAAGGTGCCTTCTTGCTCGACTGGATTTTGGGTCGCTAATACTAAGAATGGTTTGTCTAACGGATACGTCGTATCCCCAATCGTCACCTGCTTCTCCGCCATAGCCTCTAAAAGCGCTGATTGCACTTTCGCAGGAGCGCGGTTAATCTCATCCGCAAGGATGATTTGCGCAAAAATGGGTCCTTTCTTTACCTCAAATTCGGATTTCTTCGGATTGTAAATCATCGTCCCCACTAAATCTGCAGGTAATAAATCCGGAGTGAATTGGATACGGTGAAAATGTAAGTCGAGAATTTTAGCTAAGGTGTTAATCGTTAACGTCTTCGCTAATCCAGGCACCCCTTCTAACAGGACGTGACCGCCTGTAAAAAGACCCACTAATAAGCGATTAATAAGGCGTTCCTGACCAATGACCACTTTGCCCATTTCGTCAATGACGGCCTGAATTTTTTCTCTCGAGTTCATATTACTGCAATTTCTTGTACCGAATACGTTTAGGCGTGGTATCCCCTAAGCGCTTCTTACGTGATTCTTCGTATTCTGAATAATTTCCTTCAAACCAAACCACCTGAGAATCTCCTTCAAAGGCTAAAATATGCGTCGCGATGCGGTCTAAGAACCAACGGTCGTGGGAGATGACTACCGCACAACCCGCGAAGTTTTCTAAACCTTCTTCTAAAGCACGAAGTGTATTTACGTCCAAATCATTGGTCGGCTCATCGAGTAATAACACGTTCGCGCCTTCCTTCAACATCATCGCTAAGTGAACGCGGTTACGCTCTCCACCGGATAACATGCTGATTTTCTTCTCTTGATCGGCACCGTTAAAGTTGAATTTGCTGACGTAAGCACGCGCATTTGCCTGCTTTCCGCCTAACATCACCCAATCGTTTCCGTCTGAAACCGTTTCGAAAACGGATTTTTCCGCTTTCAATTGGTTATGCTCTTGATCTACATAGGCTAATTTCACGGTTTCACCTACTTCGAAAGTTCCGGCATCCGGTTGGATCTTGCCCGTGATCAAGTTGAAAAGGGTCGTTTTACCCGCACCGTTTGGCCCAATAATTCCGACGATACCTGCTGGAGGTAATGAGAAACTCAGGTTTTCATACAATAATTTATCTCCAAATGATTTCGATACACCTTGTACCTCAATCACCTTATTTCCTAAACGTGGACCCGCTGGAATGAATAATTCCAACTTGTCTTCTTTCTGTTTGTTCTCTTCTGAAAGGAGTTTTTCGTACGCTCCAATACGCGCTTTGGACTTCGCCTGACGTGCTTTTGGCGCCATACGTACCCATTCTAACTCACGCTGCAAGGTCTTCTGGCGACGGGATTCTGTCTTTTCCTCTTGCGCTAAACGGTTTTGTTTTTGCTCTAACCAAGATGAATAGTTCCCTTTCCATGGAATACCTTCGCCACGATCTAGTTCTAAAATCCAGCCCGCCACGTTATCCAAGAAGTATCTATCGTGGGTAACGGCGATCACGGTACCTTTGTATTGACGTAAATGCTGCTCTAACCAGTCCACGGATTCCGCATCCAAGTGGTTAGTAGGCTCATCTAATAAAAGGACATCCGGCTCTTGTAATAATAAGCGACAAAGCGCCACACGGCGTTTTTCACCCCCTGAAAGGGTACTCACTAAAGCGTCAGATGGAGGACAACGTAAGGCATCCATCGCCTTTTCTAAACGTGTATCTAATTCCCAGGCATTGAAGTGATCCAGTTTTTCTTGGACTTCACCTTGGCGCGCTAATAATTTATCAAAATCAGCATCTGGATCTCCAAAAGCCTCATTAATCTCATCGAATTCCTTTAACAGGTTCTTGATTTCTACGACCGCTTCTTCCACGACTTCGATTACCGTTTTGTTCGGGTCTAATTGCGGTTCTTGCTCTAATAAACCTACCGTATAGCCTGGTGAAAACACCACATCTCCGGTGTAGGATTTGTCGATTCCAGCGATGATGCGCAATAGGGTGGACTTTCCAGATCCATTAAGACCCAAGACACCAATTTTGGCACCATAGAAAAAGGATAAATAAATGTTTTTTATAATGGTCTTTTGAGGAGGGATGACTTTCGACACACGCTCCATCGAAAAGATGATCGTTTCGTTACTCATTAAATTTTATTTTTGTACAACCCACAAATATCGCAATTTTTTAAATAAATTAGAGGTGAATTAAGATTTACGATTAACATTTGAGCCAAAGCACCTGCTTGAAGCTCTTTCTTTAAAACATATGAGCCAGCCCACATCAAACGAGTTTGGATTTTGCCGCGACGGCAAAGTTTTCATCAACGCCTATTTAAGCTATCCTGAGCGCGAAATCGGTTTCGTACGCAACTCAGAGGAAGAAGCCCTAGCCTATTTTATGAAACGTTTTGACCTCGCGGTAAGCAAGGTGAAAGGTTTGTCTGCTGAAATTGAAGCAGCACAAAATAAGGGATCATTTCTGACCAAAGTTTTGCAGATGCAAACCTACCTCATCGAATTCGATGGACTAGGTGATTTTAAGCCCTTATTAGCAGAATTAGAGAAGCACGAGGCGTATTTGAAAGAATTAATTCAGGCGAATCAGGTAAAAAACCTCGAAATCAAACGTGCCTTAATTCAAGACGCGAAAGAAATCTCGGAGGAAGAAGACGTAGTGGAATCGACAGATAAGTTGATGGAGGTGAAAATGAAGTGGGTGAAGACGGGTCCTGTTGATAAACAATATCAAGATGAACTAACGACAGAATTCCAAGAGGTATTGGATGCCTTCTTCTTGAAACGCCGTGCCTATTTTGAAGAAAAGAACCGCCAGATAGACGAGAAGATTTTGATCTTACAAGGCTACATCGATAACGTACATCAATTGCGTAAGGCAGAGGATATCGATGATTCGGTGGTGAAGGTGAAAGAGATTCAGAAGGAGTGGAAGAATGTGATTGGGTTGCCGCCTAAGAAGCAGTCGATGCTTTGGAAGAACTTTAAGAAGGCAAACGATATGTTCTTCGAGAAATACAACCGCATTAAAGGGATTGATTACAAACCGCGTGTTGACCCGCGCGTGTTAGAATTAACGACGATGACGGGGGAATTGGAATTGAAATTAAGAGATCAAGTAAATATTGTGGCGACCGCGGATTTAGCGAAAGCCTATTTAGTGAAGTGGAAAGAGATTTCTTCTCAAATCAAAAATATGGATCGCTCACTCGCAGAGCGATTCCGCACGATTTGCGACAAGATCTTCGAGATGAATTATTTATTGCGGGTAATTTCGTATCGCCACGCGAACTTAAATGAGAAGCCACGCATCGAGCAGTTGAAGATCATGATCAACCAGATGGATTATATGGCAAAGAAAGAAAAGGGTGAACTTGAATCTTTCATTGCTGAATCGGAGGCAACTCGTATGATGGAGGATAAAATTACCTTGAGTAAAATCAATACCCAGAAACGCAAAATCTCCATGAAGGAGATTTTGTTGACGGGATTTAAAGATGAATTAGACGTATTATTGAATTCGTAATCCGAGTTCGGAAGCTAATCCAGGAAAATCGAGACCATCGAAGGTGCCAGACGACATCATCAATAGGTTTTGGTTTTCCTGATTTTGTTTTAACAAGATTTGCTTCAGCTCTTCTTGTTCACGTACCACGACTAAGTTTGGGTGATTGAAATAGGTTTGAACCGTTTCTGCTTCGATTTTATCCATGCGCTTAATGGCCCTCGCGTGTTCGCTTAAGTAAATAATCGCTAAATCTGCATCTGCTAACGTCCCTTTGTATTCCGGAAGAAACGCCGGATTCAAACTGCTAAATGTATGCAATTCGAGTGCGGCCACTAATTTGCGCTGTGGAAATTGGGCTTTCAAAGCCTGAGTGGTTGCTTTCACTTTCGAAGGAGCGTGAGCAAAATCTTTGTATAGCAATTGCGTGTCCGATTCACCTACCCATTCTAACCGTTTCGCCGCTCCTTTAAAGGATTGAATGGCGGTGTAGAATTCGGTTTCGTTTACGCCTAATTGTGAACAGATATGTAAGGCTCCTTGCAAATTCTTTAGTGTATGTTCTCCAAAAACCTGTAAGCCATATTCCTTCCCATCGTTTCCTTTTAAGAACGTTTGGCCATTTCTGATGACGGAATTATGTGCTTCATATCCCTCCGAATGGCAATGGGCTGGGCAAGCCTCAGCGATGGCCTCTAAGGTTTTGTCTGTTTTATCAAAGAATAAATGACCTGCCTTAGGCATCTCTTTTACGAGATTTTCGAAGGCTTCCGTATAGGATTCAAAGGTTGGATATACATTAATATGATCCCAAGCGATACCTGAAATCAAAGCAATGTGTGGTTGATATAAAAGAAATTTGGCTCTGCGATCGATAGGAGAGGCTAAATATTCGTCGCCCTCGATGATCATGATAGGGGCATCCGTGATGGAGGCCATTAAATCAAATCCTTCGATTCGTGCACCTACTAGGTAGTCGAATTTCTTGTTTAGGGTCTTTAAAACATGCAAAATCATCGAGGTGATACTCGTTTTGCCGTGGCTGCCGGCGATGACAATGCGCTGTTTGTTTTTGCTTTGTTCGTAGATGAAAGAAGGGTAGGATTCGATTTTTAATCCTAATTCTTGTGCTCTTAAAAGTTCTGGATTGTCAGCGCGTGCGTGCATTCCTAAAACAATGGTGTCAATGTCCGCGTTTATTTTATCTGGGAACCAACCAAACTCGGCAGGTAAGAGGCCGTGTTTCTCCAAAAGACTTTTGGATGGTTCGTAGATTTCATCGTCTGAGCCCGTTATTTCGTGTCCTTGAGATAAAAGAGCTAAGGCTAAGTTGTGCATCGCAGCACCACCGATGGCGATAAAATGAATTTTG
The DNA here is from genome assembly GCF_019916085.1 of Aquirufa lenticrescens. Lineage (NCBI taxonomy): Bacteria > Pseudomonadati > Bacteroidota > Cytophagia > Cytophagales > Flectobacillaceae > Aquirufa > Aquirufa lenticrescens. The sequence goes on from NZ_CP049834.1 coordinate 1,530,255, forward strand.
GACATAATAACTTAATATGTATTTGTCTTGCAAAGTACATACTTTTATTGCAGTTTTGCACGTTTTTCCACAAACTCGAGGTGAACTCGGGTGCATTTAAATAGTAAGATGAAAAATTACATCGATCTAATTGACCAAACCATCGAGTTTCCTACTCGTGAGTTTAATATCAATGAGAACAATGAATTGTTATTTAACAATGTGCCTTTAATGGAAATCATTAAGCAATACGGTACGCCTTTAAAGGTTTCGTATTTGCCTAAAATTTCAGAACACATCGAGAATGCGAAGCTTCTCTTCAGAAACGCGATCAAAAAGTACAATTACAAAGGAAACTATACCTATTGCTATTGTACGAAATCGTCTCATTTCTCTTTTATTTTAGAGGAAGTTTTGAAGCAAAATGTACACCTAGAAACGTCTAGCGCTTTTGATATTCCGATCATTCGCGACATGTACAACCAAGGGAAAATCTCTAAATCGACTTATATTTTGTGTAATGGTTACAAGCAGCCCTTGTATACCCAATATATCTCTGAGTTAATTAACGACGGGTTTAATTGCATTCCCGTATTAGATAATCTGAAGGAAATCGATTTCTATGAGAAATCGGTGACAGCAGAAAAGGTAAACATCGCCATTCGCATCGCGACGGATGAAGAGCCTGATTTCGCTTTCTATACGTCTCGTTTAGGGGTTCGTTATTCGGATGTAAACACCCTTTACAACGAAAAGATTAAGCCTAATCCGCGTTTCAACTTGAAGATGTTACACTTCTTCATTAACACGGGGATTAAGGATTCTGCCTATTATTGGTCTGAATTAAGCCGTTTCGTGTATAAATACTGCGAAATGAAGAAGATTTGTCCGGAATTAGATTCGATCGATTTAGGCGGAGGCTTACCTATCCAGACTTCGTTGCAATTCAATTACGATTACCAAGCGATGGTCGATGAAATCGTCGAGTCAATCTCTTGGATTTGCAACAAAAACAACGTGCCTGTTCCTAACATCTTTACCGAGTTCGGATCCTACACAGTAGGAGAAAGTGGTGCGGTATTATACGAGATTATTGACCAAAAGTTGCAGAATGACAAGGAGCTTTGGTATATGATTGATGGTTCTTTCATTACTCAATTGCCTGACTCTTGGGGAATGAACCAGAAATACATCATGTTGCCTGTAAACAACTGGGGAATGCCTTACCAAAAGGTTAACCTAGGTGGTTTAACCTGTGATTCGATGGATTTCTATAATACGGAAGCGCATAGCTCCGATTTATACTTGCCTATTTTTGAAGAGGAGTCAGAACGTCAATACGTTGGATTCTTCCACACTGGTGCTTACCAAGAATCATTGGGAGGTTATGGTGGTATTCAACACTGCTTGATTCCTGCGCCTAAGCACGTGATTATCGACCGTTTAGAAGATGGTACCATTACGACTCGCTTGTTCTCAGAGGAACAAAAGAGTGCGCCGATGTTAGATATCTTAGGATACCAGCATTCGGAGCCAGTGGTTGCAAAAAAGGAAACGCCTGCAAAAGCGAAGTTAGCTTCGGTCTAAGATGAAAAAAGGAATCTTGATTCTAGCCTTAGCTTGCGCATTAATCTCTTGTTCGAGACAAGCCACTTGCCCAGCCTATGGGATGACGCGCGCAAATACTAATCCTCCCAGTCAAAGGTTTTAGTCACCGCTTTCTTCCATTGCTTACGGTAACGCGCTCGTTTATCGGAATCCATTGCTGGTTTCCAGGTATGCGCGATTCCCCAATTTTTGCGTAAGTCATCTAAGTTTGCCCAATAACCTACGGCAAGTCCTGCCGCATAGGCTGCTCCCAAGGCTGTGGTTTCGATGATCTTTGGACAGATAACTTCTTCTCCGATAATATCCGATTGGAACTGCATTAATAATTGATTCACGACCATTCCGCCATCAACGCGAAGAGAGGCGATAGGGATGCCTGCATCTTTTTCCATCGCTTCGAGTACTTCCCAGGTTTGGAAAGCCGTTGCTTCTAGGGCCGCGCGCGCGATATGTGATTTATTGATGAATCGAGTTAAGCCCACTAAGGCACCACGTGCATCTTGTTTCCAATAGGGTGCATATAAGCCAGAAAAGGCAGGTACGAAATAGCAACCGCCATTATCTTCCACCTGCTTTGCCAGTTTTTCGATATCTGGGCTGTGTTTAATGATGCCTAAATTATCCCGTAACCATTGAACTAATGCGCCCGTGATCGCCACAGAGCCCTCTAAGGCATAATGCACAGGATCATTGCCTAATTGATAAGCAACGGTGGTTAATAGGCCAAATTGTGATGGAATAGCCTTCGTTCCCGTATTCATTAATAAGAAACAGCCGGTACCATACGTATTTTTTCCTTGGCCGGGATTGAAACAAGTTTGGCCGACTAACGCCGCTTGTTGATCGCCTAAAATTCCAGCTAATGGAACCCCGCCAAGCACTCCTTTTGCTTTCGCATACACTAGAGAACTGGATTTAATCTCCGGAAGCATCGCTTTAGGAATGCTTAGTACGTTTAGAATTTCGTCATCCCAGGCACAGGTTTGCAAGTCCATTAATTGGGTGCGACTTGCGTTCGTCACATCGGTGATGTGAATCCCACCATCAATTCCACCCGTTAAATGCCAAGCGATAAAGGTATCCATCGTACCGAAAAGCGCATCGCCTTTCTCCGCATCTGCTCGCAATCCATCAATGTTATTTAATAACCAGCGTAGTTTTAAACCACTGAAATAGGTAGCTAGTGGAAGACCCGTTTTTGCTCTAAAACGATCCATTCCGCCGTCCTTGGCTAGTTCCGCTAGTTCAGAACCTACGCGTGTATCTTGCCAAACAATCGCATTATAATACGCCTTACCTGTTTTTTTATTCCAAACGACCGTCGTTTCCCGCTGGTTTGTGATACCTACCGCCGCTAAATCCTTCGCTGAAAGATTCGCTTTCCCGAGCGCTAGACCAATCACCTCTTGGGTATTTTTCCAAATCTCGTGTGAATCGTGCTCCACCCAGCCCGCTTGGGGATAGATTTGTTGGTGCTCTTTTTGGCCTACTGAAATGATTTCTCCGGCCTTATTAAATATAATAAAACGAGAACTCGTGGTTCCCTGATCGATCGATCCTACGTACATAGTGAATTAGTTGAGGGTCAAAATAAAAGCACCTAAAACAGCTCCCGCCGCTGGTCCTAACACCGGAATCCAGGCATATTCCCATCCGGAATCTCCTTTGTTGGGAATCGGTAAAATAGCGTGCATAATACGCGGTCCTAAATCACGAGCCGGATTAATCGCATAACCCGTCGTTCCACCTAAACCAAGACCGATCGCCCATACTAAAATCCCCACCATAAAGGGCCCTAAACCCGTTTCAATCGTAGAAAAAGTGCCTAAAGCTACGACGGCAAGGGCAGAAGCAAATGCTTCTGAAATAAAATTGAAAGGGGTATTTTTAATGGCTGGATCGGTGCAAAACGAAGCGCGAATAGCTCCTTTGTCTTCTGTCACATCGTAATGTGGCTTGTAATGTAACCAAACCAATAGTTGGCCTAACATCGCTCCCAAAAGCTGTGCACCGATGAAGGTAGGAAATAAGCTCCAATCCCCCGATTTTACACAACCTGCAATGGTTACGATTGGGTTTAAGTGAGCACCAGAGCTTCCGAAATAAGTCGAAACATAGATGGCAACCGTTACCGCAAAGGCCCAAGCCGCCGCGATAGCTAATAAGCCAGTGCCACTTCCTTTGGTGTCTTTTAATAACATGTTGGCGACAACGCCATTTCCGAGGTATAATAAGGTAGCTGTTCCGGCGAGTTCGCCAATGAAAATGGATGACATAGGTTGAGGTTGTTCTTTTGGTTTTCCAAAACTATAAAATCTTCTCAATAAAAAAATTATCTTTGATTTCAATTTGACAATTCAACGATGCGGGAAGATTATTTAACTGGGGATGCGGAATCGCTGAACCCACAAGAAAAGGAGTTTGACAAAGCCTTACGCCCCTTAAGTTTTGAGGATTTTTCTGGCCAAGGGAAGATTGTTGATAACCTGCAAATCTTTGTGGGAGCTGCAAAAGCGCGCGAGGAAGCATTGGATCACGTTTTATTGCATGGGCCTCCGGGTCTAGGAAAGACCACCTTGTCGCACATTATCGCGAATGAATTAGGTTCAAGTTTGAAGATTTCGTCTGGTCCAGTTTTGGACAAACCCTCTGATTTAGCCGGTTTGTTGACGAATTTGCAATCCTACGACGTTTTATTTATTGATGAAATCCACCGCTTGAATCCGATCGTGGAGGAATATTTGTATTCCGCTATGGAGGATTACAAGATCGATATTATGTTGGATTCGGGTCCTAATGCACGTAGCATACAGATTGGTTTAAATCCCTTTACTTTAATTGGGGCTACGACAAGAGCTGGTCTTTTGACATCTCCATTGCGTGCGCGTTTTGGAATTAATGCCCGATTAGAATATTATGATGCTGCTTTATTGACCAAAATCGTGAAGCGTTCTGCCTCCATTTTGGATATGCCTATCGACGAATCAGGGGCCTATGAAATTGCGAGACGCAGCCGTGGTACACCGCGTATTGCGAATAATTTGCTACGCCGCACGCGTGATTTCGCCCAAATGAAAGGCAACGGTTCCATCGACGTGAAGATCGCCGAGATTGCCTTGAATGCCTTGGATGTAGACCAAAATGGTTTAGACGAAATGGATAACCGTATCTTATTAACTATCATTGAGAAGTTCAAGGGAGGTCCGGTGGGCCTAACGACGATTGCTACTGCTTGCGGCGAGGAGGCAGAAACCATAGAAGAAGTTTACGAACCTTTTTTAATACAAGAGGGATTCTTGAAGCGTACCTCTAGAGGGCGTGAAGCAACGGAAAAAGCGTATCGCCACGTGGGGATTGCACCTAGAGCTGAAACAGGATCGCTATTTTAATCTACACCTATGTCAACAAGAAAAATGTTAATTGCAGGAATGATGTTTGTTTCTGCTAGTGCTTTGGCCCAAATGAAATACCCACAAACGAAGAAAATCGATCACGTTGATAATTACCACGGAACGCAGGTTGCGGACCCCTATCGCTGGTTAGAAGATGATAATAGTGAAGAAACGAAGGCTTGGGTGAAGGCGCAAAACGAGGTAAGCTTTGGCTATTTAAACCAAATTCCGCTTCGCGAAGAATTCAAAAAGCGCATCGAAGCCTTAAGTAATTACGAAAAGATTTCTGCTCCATCCCGTAAAGGTGAATGGTATTATTTCTACAAAAACAGTGGTTTACAAAACCAATCGGTGCTTTATCGCCAAAAAGGCCTCAACGGAAAGCCAGAATTAGTCATTGATCCGAACACTTTATCTAAGGAGGGTACCACTCGTTTGACCGTATTTTCGTTGGACAAAAAAGGTAAATACGCTTGCGTAGGATTAAGCTTAAGCGGCAGCGACTGGCAAACCTACTACGTTCGGGATATGGAAACGGGTAAAAACTTGGCAGATGAACTGAGCTGGGTAAAAGTGAGCGGCGTGGCTTGGAAAGGCAATGGCTTTTTCTATTCACGTTATCCAGAACCAGGTAAAGGAAAAGAATTAAGTACGAAAAACGAGAACCACCAAGTGTGGTTTCACACGGTAGGCACTCCGCAATCACAAGACCAGTTGATTTACGAAGACCCTAAAAACCCACAACGTTTCCATACGGTAAGTACATCTGATGATGAGCGCTTTGCGTTCTTGACCATTTCGGATCGCGGAAAAGGCCTGGATGGAAACGCACTTTGGATAATGGATGCGGCTAAGAAGGAAACGAAATTCAAATCGATCGTGGCTGAACCAGGTAAATATGATTTCAGCATCGTGGATAACGATGGAGACATCTTGATCTTAGAAACGAACGAGGGAGCACCGAATAAGAAAATTGTTCGCGTTGATCCAATGCATCCTGAAAAATCAAACTGGAAAACAATTGTTTCTGAAAAGGCGGAGCCTTTGCAAGGAGTCAATACGGTGGGAAAACGTTTGTTCTTGAACTATTCAAAAGATGTGACATCCCGCGTAATTAGCTACGATTACAATGGAAAAGAATTGGGTTCGGTTAGTTTGCCAGGCCTGGGAAATGCAGGTGGATTTGGCGGTGAGAAAGAAGATAAATTTACTTTCTACACCTATTCTTCCTTCAATTTTCCTCCTACGATTTACCGCTATGATTTAGCGACGAATACTTCGACTGTTTTCCAAAAGCCCAATCTGGCCTTTGACCCCACAGATTATACCGTCGTTCAGAAGTTCTATCCTTCTAAAGACGGCACCCAAGTTCCCATGTTCATTGTGAGCAAAAAGGGAATTCAAATGAATGGTAAAAATCCGACTATCTTGTATGGTTACGGCGGATTTAACATCAGTTCTACGCCTTCCTTCTCCGCGAGCCTTATTCCTTGGTTAGAAAAAGGTGGCATCTATGTGGTAGCTAATTTACGTGGCGGTAGTGAGTATGGGGAGAAATGGCACGAAGCAGGAATGAAATTGAAAAAGCAGAATGTGTTCGACGATTTCATCGCGGGAGCAGAATATTTGATTCGCGAGAAATACACCTCGCCAGCCTATCTAGCGGCTTCTGGTCGTTCGAACGGTGGTTTATTAGTAGGGGCAGCGATTAACCAGCGCCCAGATTTGTTTGCAGCCGCATTACCAGGTGTGGGTGTAATGGATATGTTACGTTTCCAAAAATTCACTATCGGTTGGAACTGGGTCGCAGATTACGGCAGCAGTGATAATGCGGATGAGTTTACAGCGTTATATGCCTATTCTCCTTTGCATAACATTAAGGCGATGAACTATCCAGCTACGATGGTCTTCACTTCAGATCACGATGACCGCGTGGTTCCGGCTCACTCTTTCAAATATGCGGCTACGCTTCAAGAGAAGAATACTGCTGCTAAACCAATGATCATTCGGATTGATACGAATAGTGGACACGGATCTTCTAATACGGCAAAATTGATTGAACTGACGGCTGATTCCTATGCCTTTGTTCTCTATAACATGGGTAAATAATAAAAAAAGCCTGGAAATAAATCTCCAGGCTTTTTCATTCTCAAACCTTAAGCGGATTATTTTACTTCTACTCTTCTAACAGCCCCGTCATTTCCTTGCGTTACGCGCAAGAAATAGATGCCTGCAGTAGCTTTCTTTAAGTCAATTTGACCTAGATAATCGCCTTGGAAATCTTTCACTGTTTCAGTCGCGATCTCTTTTCCATTTACATCGGATACGGCAATCGTTACATTTCCTTTCGTAGGTGCTGTAAAACGGACGTTGATCTTACCATTAAACGGTTGATTTTGCTTGCCTGAAAGACCTTGAATGGTTTTAGAACCTTTTTCTTCAGCCCAATTTTGTAATTTTTTCAAGCCTTTCAATTTCATTCCTGGACCACCCATAGGGCCATCCAATTGAATATTGAATTCTTTTTCTAAGCCCTCAGGACCACCTTCTCCACGGAAGATCATAACGTTCGCATCACCTGCATGTGCACCTGGAGCTGAAGGAGCCATAGCCATTCCTGGTCCGCCACGGCGAATAATGACACGCTTGTCTGCACCCCCTTCAGCGCCACCTATAATTTTTTCTTCAATGATAGTTCCTGGCTGGTCTGACATACGGGAGTGTGATTTATTCACATCCACACGAATGATTTTTTTCTTACCACCTGAAGTGGTTACATTGATATCTAATGAGTCAGTCAATTTTTTTAATTCAGTATCTGCCTGATCTAAATCGCTGAATTTTTTCTCAATGATCCGTTCTTTGCCGTTTTCGTTGATGATAACTTTAACGGTTGCTTCTTTTTTTTCTTGTGCGAAAGCAGATGTAGAAAGGCATGCGGCTAACGCGGTTACAAATAGGTATTTCATAAATTTTGGTTTTTGATCCGGTGCAAACTTACGAAAAGCATCTATTTACTAAATGTTAAAGAGTGTTAATGTGATGAGCGGCTGCTATTTATACCTTACATTTGCAAAGAATTTATTACCCTATGTCAAAACGTAAAATACGCTTATTGATTGCTTTGATGTCTTTTGCCCTCTTAGGGTTAATTGGGTTTCAGGCCTATTGGTTGCGTTTTATGTTAGAGACGAAACGAGAGAATTTTGCCAAAGACGTACGCAACAGTCTCGAGCAAGTAGTCAGAAAACTGGAGAAGCAAGAGATTTTGGTTCTAGCGGAACGTCAAAAAAAATTTGAAAGTGTAGCCACTAAAAAGGCGAAACCCAAATCTATTCCTGCTTACATCCCAGATCCCATTATTCAAGAAGAACACCCCGTTTTAGCGCAACAGCGTCAAGATGTCATTTTCGTGCGCAAATCATTTATGCTACCAAACGGTCAACTGGCCGAGGTAACAGAAGAATATACGGTGGATGAGGACCCGGAAGAGTTGAAGCAGCGGATGCAGGTGGAGAAAGAGATGAACCGAATGCTTAAGCGGGAGCAACAAAAAGTCTTAAAAAAGATGCGCCGTCGTTCGAATCGCGTCATTCAAAACCTAGGAGATCGCCAGGCTCAGATACAAGCTAAATTAGTGCAGGAGAAATCGGAGCGTCAAGATTTGGAAAAAGTATTGCAGAAAACACAGTTAGCTAAAGAAGTATTCTCCGATTTCTTATTCAAAGAAAGACCCATTCTTCAGCGTATTCAACCGGGCTATCTGGATAGTTTGATTCGGAAAGAATTAACCGATAAGGGGGTTAACCTAGATTATTCTTTTGGCATTCAGAGTTCACCAAAGGCCTGGACATATACCTCCTCGCCTGAGATAAAGCAGCAAAATGCCGTATTTGAGGCGGCCTTATTTCCGAATGACATTCATCCCTCTAAAAATGTATTGAAAATTTATTTCCCAGACAGTGGCATATTTATTTGGCAAACGATGGGACTTAGTTTAGCAGGTTCCGGTCTGTTATTATTAGTAATGATTGGTTGTTTTTACTTCGCCGTTTTGACGATTCTTCGTCAAAAGAAATTAGCCTTAGTGAAGAATGACTTCATTAATAACATGACTCACGAGTTTAAAACGCCTATTACGTCAATCTCGTTAGCGACTCAGTTATTGCAGGAGGAATTGAAGCCAGGAAAGAATGAGTCGATGTTGCGGTATTTGGGAATCATCAAAGAGGAGAATACGCGTTTAGGTCAACAAGTGGAACGTGTATTGCAAACTGCCCAAATGGAGCGGGAGGAAATCACCCTAAAACGCAAGTCCGTAGATGTGACGGCCCTTATCCAACACGTAGCAGAGATTAACGGGCCCTTATTAGATTCTGTGAATGGGGTTTTGTCGCTTGATTTAGCTGATTTACCTCCCCACATTTCTCTCGATGAAGTACACATTTCTAATGTATTGAATAATTTAGTGGATAATGCTGTGAAATATAGCCCATCGAATCCGAAGGTTGAAATCCATGCGCATCAGCAAGATCAGGGCGTTTTAATTTCGGTGAAAGACCAAGGAATGGGAATGCCTAAAGAAGCTTTAAGCAATATTTTTGATGCCTTTTACCGCGTACCTACTGGAAACGTACATAATGTCAAAGGTTTCGGTTTAGGTCTTAGCTACGTGAAGAAAATCGTGGAGGCTCACGGTGGAAAAGTGAACGTAAAAAGTAAATTAGGAGAAGGAAGTACATTTGAAATTTATTTGCCCTATGTCAAAGACACCTGAAATTTTAGTCGCAGAGGATGATCCAAATTTGGGATTGTTGTTAACCGAATTCTTAAAGAAGAAAGGTTATGCCGTTTCATGGGCCCAGAATGGGGATGAAGCGCTTGATCTATTCGTGAAGGGAAACTTCGATTTATGTCTATTAGACGTGATGATGCCTAAGAAAGACGGTTTCTCTTTGGCTAAAGACATCCGGGCAAATCACCAGCAAGTGCCTATCATTTTCCTAACCGCGAAGTCGATGGAAGAAGACACCTTACAAGGCTTTAAAGTAGGAGCAGATGATTACTTGACCAAACCCTTCTCCATGGAGGTTTTGGTCGCTAGAATGGAAGCTATTCTACGTAGAAGCCATTCCGACAAGTCCGTGCCTAGTTTAGCAGACGAGATTGCTCTCGGAAATTACACCTATATTCCGGGTAAAATGCGTTTGAGTATCGGAGAAACGGAGTTGAAGTTTACACCTAAGGAGAACGAATTAATGAAGCTTTTGTGCGAGAATCTAGGTCGCCCGGTGAGCAGAAGTTATGCTTTGAAACTGATTTGGGGAGATGATACGTATTTCAACGCCAGAAGTATGGACGTTTATATGACCAAACTGCGCAAGATGCTAAAAGAAGACCCTCGCGTCCAGTTGTTGAATCTGCACGGCGAGGGTTTTCGATTGAGTGTAGAAGGGCTTTAGTTAATGTGTGTAAAGCCCGTATAAGGAACAAGAGCCTCAGGAATCTTGATTCCATCTGGGCCTTGGTTGTTTTCTAAGATAGACGCCACGATGCGAGGTAGGGCCAAAGCCGATCCATTCAACGTATGGCATAAGATCGATTTTCCATCGATTTTCGTTCTCAACTTCAAGCGATTCGCTTGGAAGGTTTCAAAGTTACTGACAGAACTTACCTCTAACCAGCGGTTTTGTGCGCCTGACCAAGCCTCCATGTCATAAGTTAAGGCCGAAGCAAATCCCATATCTCCACCGCATAAACGCAAGACGCGGTAGTGCAATCCTAGTTTTTGAAGTAATCCCTGAACGTGTAACGACATTTCTTCTAAAGCCGCATAGGAGTTTTCTGGCTTGTGGATTTGAACGATCTCAATCTTATCAAATTGATGCAAACGATTCAATCCGCGTACGTGTGCGCCCCATGATCCTGCTTCGCGACGGAAACAAGGCGTGTGGCCCACGTTTTTAATCGGTAATTCTTTCTCATTGACGATGACATCCCGGTATAAGTTCGTGATAGGCACCTCAGCCGTCGGAATTAAGAATAAGCCTTCCTCTTTCGTGACATACATTTGGCCTTCTTTATCCGGCAATTGTCCTGTCCCAAAACCCGAATCTTCATTAATTAAGATGGGAGGTTGAATCTCATAATAACCCGCTTTGATCGCTTCATCTAAGAAGAAATTAATCAATGCACGTTGCAATCGAGCCCCTTTTCCCTTGTAAACAGGGAAGCCAGCACCCGTAATTTTATTGCCTAAATCGAAATCGATAATGTCGTATTTCTTGATTAAATCCCAGTGAGGCTGTGCGTCTGCTGGGAGCTCTGGTAGAGAACCCCAGGTTAAAACCACCTCATTGTCATCCGCTGTTTTACCTTGCGGTACGGAACTGTGCGGAAGATTTGGCAATGTGACTAATAAATCGGTTAACTCTTTTTCTGCTGCTTTGGCAGCCTCTTCCATCTCCTTAATCGATGCTTTTAAGGCAGCAGTTTCAGCACGTTTGCCCTCGGCTAATTCTTTTTGACCGGATTGCATTAAAGCCCCGATTTCTTTCGCTGCCGCATTGGATTTCTCTAAAGCGGATTCAGCTTGTTGCAAAAGAGCTTTGCGTTGATCGTCTTGTGCAATCAATTTCGCGACGATTTCTGATGCATTCGCAAAATGCTTCTTCTGTAAACCAGCAATCGTGGTTTCTTGATTCGCGCGAATAAAGGGTAAAGTTAACATATCTCGGTTTTTAGAAAAGTCCTTCGTTTAATGCGTTTAATGCGTCATTCTTGTGGGAAGCGTCCACTAATAAAGAGATATTGTGCTCAGAAGCGCCATACGAAATCATTCGAATAGGAATCTTTTTGATTGCTTCAAGTACCTTAATGGCAATACCTTCTTTATCTGCCCAGAAGTTACCCACGATACAAATAATTACCTGGTTCATATCGGGATCTTCCAATTCTGCGAATTCACGTAATTCGCTCATTATAGCATCTAAATGCGTCGTTTGATCGATCGTCACACTCACAGAAACCTCTGAAGTGGTGATCATATCCACCGGCGTTTTATATTTTTCAAACACTTCAAATACGCGCTTTAAGAAGCCATAGGCATTTAACATACGCGTTGAGTGAATGTAAATGGCGGTGATATTATCCTTCGCGGCAATCGCTTTGATTTCCACATCAGTTGATTTTTCTGATATCAAAGTTCCAAAAGCGCTCGGCTCCATCGTATTTTTCAAACGAACTGGAACGCCTTTTAATTTAGCTGGCGTAATCGTGCTTGGGTGAAGGATTTTAGCGCCAAAATACGCTAATTCTGCCGCCTCAGCGAATGACAACTCGCGGATAGGGAAGGTGTTCTTCACTATGCGAGGGTCGTTATTGTGCATCCCATCGATGTCCGTCCAAATCTGTACTTCCTCCGCCTGAATCGCACCGCCTATCAAAGAAGCCGTATAATCCGAGCCACCACGCTTCAAGTTATCCACTTCCCCTGCTGGGTTACGGCAGATAAAACCTTGCGTCACGAAGATTTGCTTATCCTTCACCGGAGCTAACACGGTGGCTAATTTTTGTTCGATTACTTTCAGCACAGGCTCGTTGTCTTCATCGATCACCATGAAATCCAAGGCTGGCAATAAAGTGGAGCTGATGCCTTCTTCTTGCAAGAATGCTTCGAAAATTTGGGTAGAAAGTAATTCGCCTAAGGCCACCATTTCCTTTTCCTGCTTCACCGTATAAGGCGAAGTAGCGATTAGGCTATCAATAAATGCAAACTCCTTAGCTACAATTGCCTGGCCTTGACCAAGTCCCGCAGGAGTGCTGTATAATTCGGTTAAGAATTGATCGTAATGCGCGCGTAGTTCGCTTGCTTTCGCCTTTGCTTCTGACGGATTACCCGCGTTGAGCGATTCTGAAATCGATAGCAGGGTATTCGTACTGCCAGAAAGAGCAGAAAGTACCACGATTTTGGGTTGGCCATCTTCCGTAATTAGTTGACGGATAGACTTCATTCTCTCGGGTTTTCCTACGGAGGTACCTCCAAATTTCCAAACTTGCATATATTCTCGTATTATATTCCTAACATTTTGATGGCTGTAATGGCTGCCTCATCGCCTTTATTTCCGTGTTTACCGCCTGCGCGATCCATGGCTTGTTCTTGCGTATTGGGGGTTAAAACACCAAAAATCACCGGCTTGTCATATTTCAAACTCACATTCGTGATCCCATCCGCAACCGCCTGGCAAATGAAATCAAAGTGCCGCGTTTCTCCTTGAATCACACAGCCTAAACAAATGACTGCATCAATGTTCGTTTGCTGTGCCATCTTCTGAGCACCTAGGCTTAATTCGAAGCTACCGGGCACTTTGGCACTTATAATATTTTCTTCTTTTGCCCCATACTTCAATAACGTATCGTAGGCACCTGTATACAAGGCGTGTGTCACGTCCGTATTCCATTCAGATACGACGATGGCAAAAGTTTTGCCCGAAACATCCGGTAGATTATCCGTCGTGAAATCGCTTAAGTTTTTTAACGCTGAAGACATAAAAGGGGGTTAAAAAAACAAGGGATAAAAGCTCAAGCCCTTATCCCTCATCCTATAATCTGTTCTAAAAATTATTCAGAGATAGAGCTTTCTAAGATCGCTTTGTATTTCTTCGCAGGGATCGATTCAGCCGATTGACCGTATTTCTCTACGATGATGGAATACGTATCCACAGCTTCTTTCACTTGTTTATTTGATTCGTAAGCATTCGCTAATTTCAACAAATACGTAGGAGTGAAGAATTTGTTTGGCTTGTGCTCAGCTGCTTTCTTATAGTAATCGATCGCATCAGCGAATGATTTCTTTTCAGCATACGCATCCCCGATTAATGAGTAAGCACGAGCTTGAACTAATAAATCCGAGCTAGAGAAGTTTTTCAATTTCTCGATAGACTGATCGAATTTACCTTGCTTTAACAACGTAATACCTAAATACAGATCTGCTAAGTTTTGTGTATTTCCACCAAACTCATCTGATACTTTCGCTAAATCTTTCGAAGCAGCTGCTAAAGAATCCGATTCAAACGCATAAACCGCTTTGAATAATTTCTTTTCGCCTTCTGCATCTTGCGTAGTGGAATACCATTGGTATCCGAAATAAGCGGCCACCGCTAGGACGATAACGCCTAATACCGTTGCTACACTTGATTTATTTTTGTCTACTAGTTCAGTTACTTTAGAAACTTCTTGTTGAAGTGCTTCTGGACTTTCAATAATCTCAATTGATTCTACTTTTTCTTTCTTTGCCATAAGGTCTTAATTCGGTTGGCAGATTGTTATAGGTGCCAAAGGACTGCAAAATTATAAAATCTCTTTCATTTTTATCCATATATATTGAATCTTTTGCATTTTATTTTTCAATTTAGGGGTAAATAAACCTGTATGTCCTTTAATCGCCCCGACCAACTCCTTAAACTCAATGATCCATTTGATATTTGTATCATTGGAGGTGGCGCGACGGGTGCAGGGGTAGCTTTAGACGCAATCTTGCGCGGCTACAAAGTACTCTTGATTGAAAAAGGAGATTTTGCCAGCCAAACCTCCTCTAAATCGACTAAGCTAGTTCACGGCGGCGTGCGTTACCTAGAACAAGCGGTTCGGAATTTGGATTGGCATCAATTCAAAATGGTTTACAAAGCATTGCACGAGCGCAAGACTTTGCTTAAGAATGCCCCTCATTTAGCCCATCCACTTGGTTTGTTAACTCCTTGCTATACGCGTTGGGAACGTTGGTATTACCGGATTGGGATGTGGATGTATGATAAAATCTCCGGTAGCACGAACTTGAAATCAAGCCGTGGACTGAGCAAAAAAGAAATCCAGTTAGCGTTTCCTTCCATCGAACCCCATCATTTAAGAGGTGGCGTTTTGTATTATGACGGACAATTAAATGACGCCCGTTATGCCTTAGCAATTTTAAAAGAAGCGGAACGTTTAGGTGCCTGTATTTTGAATTACGCTCGTTTGGACTCGTTTGAATTAGGCCAAAAAAGTCTGAAAATTAAGAAAGTTGTATTCACCGACCTTCGCTCAGAAACCAAGTACACGATTCCGGTGAAGGCCGTGGTCAATGCGACCGGACCTTTCACAGATGCAGTGCGCGCGCTCGCAAATCCGCGTTTGAAGCCTCGAATGAAAGTGAGTCGAGGATCTCATATTGTGTTGCCTGCTGAGTTTTGGCAAGGTGATACCGCTCTATTAATTCCCAAAACGGACGATGGTCGGGTTATTTTTGTGATCCCTTGGCGTGGTTCAGTCCTGGTGGGAACGACAGATGACCCCGATACTTTATCCGAGAATCCCGTTATTCTAGAATCAGAAAAGGAATACCTGATTTCCTATTTTAATCGCTATTCAGCTAAAAAAGCAAGTATTGAGGATATTAGCGCCACGTTTGTAGGCCAAAGACCCCTCTTACAAGTCCAGCTCGATTCAGCGATGAATACAGACACAAAATCCTTAGTGCGCGATCACGAGGTAGAGGTGGACGGGCGTTCTAAATTAGTGAGTATTATGGGCGGCAAGTGGACAACCTACCGCGTGATGGCTTCTGATACGTTGGATGTGTTGGAAAAGGAAGTACTCCGCGTTGCTTTGAAACCATGTTTAACAAAAGATCATTCGCTTATCCCGCTCGCGTCAGTGGAGTTGCCTTTAGGTATTCCCGAAGATATAGCTGTGCATTTAGCAGAACTCTATGGACCGGCAGCTGGAGAAGTGTATGCCTATGGAGCTCAGCGGCTACTGCCTAATGAACCTTATCTTGCGGGGGAATTAGTGTATATGAAAGAACATGAAATGGCAGAGACTTGGGAAGATGTTTTGGCGCGCCGTTGGGGAATTTCGTTAAGAGATGAGTCTCTAGCAGCGAAACTACAGGCCACAAAAAAAGAGGCTTTCGCCTCTTAATTTTAATATTCGTCTTCGTTAAAGAAGAAGTCGTCTTTTGTCGGATAATCCGGCCAAATCTCTTCAATACTTTCAAATGGTTGACCATCGTCCTCTAATTCTTGTAGGTTTTCTACCACTTCTAAAGGTGAACCCGTGCGGATTGCGAAGTCAATTAATTCATCTTTTGACGCTGGCCATGGCGCGTCTTCTAAATAGGAGGCAAGTTCTAGTGTCCAATACATAATTTATAGCTAATTTTTATTTCTAAAATACACGGAGGTTTTCATTGATCTGAATCCCTTCCTAAGTGCAAAAGTAAAATAAAAATGTATTTATGAAAGATTTATTTTTTAAATTTTCATTAATTATCAAAACCTTGATTTAAACCCCCATTTATGCTTCCATCTACCCCCGTTTCAGTTGAAGTGTGTGCTTATTCCTTGTTTTCTTGTCTTGCGGCAGATCGTGCAGGCGCACAGCGGGTAGAACTTTGTGCCTCCCCTTGGGAGGGCGGGACGACACCCAGTGCGGGTCTCGTAGAACAGGCGTTACATCAAACTTCTTTGGGGATCCATACAATGGTTCGCCCACGCGGGGGGGATTTTGTTTACGACGAAACAGAAAAATTGACGATGCAAGCGGAGGCTCGTTCATTAATTGCGCAAGGGGTACACGGAATAGTAGTAGGTGCGTTGAAACCTAACGGAGATTTGGATGTGGAATTTATGCAAGAGTTTCGAAAAATAGCTGGCGATCGGGAGTTGACTTGCCACCGAGCGATCGATGTATCACGTGACCCGATTCAAGTGATGGAAGAATTAATCAGTATTGGATTTAATCGTATTTTAACTTCTGGCGGGAAAAACAAAGCGCTAGATGGCTTGGAGAATATAGCAGAACTGGTGAAAGCTGCTAAAGGGCGTATTCAAATTATGGCAGGTAGTGGGGTGAATCCAGTGAATTGTCTGGATTTTGTTCAAATCGGAGTGAATGCTGTTCACCTCAGTGCGCGAACCACGCGTAATTCGGAGATGGAATACAGGCGTCCAGGAATTTCAATGGGAGGAGTTGCGGAGATCTCGGAATTCGAGGTAGCCTACTCGAGCGAAGAAATCATTCGAGCGGCTATCTCTAAAATTCAAGACTTATTCAGCGAATAAATCTGTCGTTTGCCATGCCTTCTCGGGCATAGTCGTAATGTCGTATAAACCTACTTCTGTACGTTTGTAGGTAGGGATTTTGAATTCTGCGTCAGAAACATTTCCATTTTTGAATTTCTCGATCATCAAGGCAAAACGAGCCTCTTCTGAATCCGCGGCCGAAGCTGTTGCTGTTTCTAATTCACCGTCTAATTCAATGCTATCGCCAGGATTCAAGAATACAGGAGCAGTTTTCTTTATCACTTTACGCATTCCACCATCCATTCCGCTTGAATCTTGTTCGAAGCCTGCAGCGATAACTGTTAAGTACAAATCATCTCCTAAGTCTTCATCTGTAGAGAATCCGAACTTCACCATATCAGCTTGTGCATCGATTCGCTCATTGAGGTATTCGATGATGGCATCTTTTTCCCAAATCAATAAATCTTTCTCGCTACTGGTTGATACAGTTACTAAGATGCGTTTTGCACCTTTAATCTCTTGTGAGTTTAATAAAGGAGAGTTCAAAGCCTCGACGATAGCCGCCTTTGCTCTTTCTTCACCCTTACCTAAGGCAGAACTCATCATTGCCTGGCCTGCATTCGTTAAGACTTTCTTCACGTCCATAAAGTCCGTGTTGATATCACCCGGTTTGGCAATTACATCTACAACGGATTTTACCGCTTTCGCTAAAACGTCATCTGCTTTCGCAAAGGCATGCTTTACCGCTAAATCCTTGTAATGTTCTGATATTTTATCGTTCATGATCACCAAAACCGTATCGCAATACGCCTTTAGTTCTTCTATACCATCTCTAGCATATTGAATTTTCTCTTTTCCTTCCCAATTATACGGGAATGAAACAACCGCCACAGTTAACAAATCGCGATCTCTGGCGATTTCTGCAACGACTGGAGCAGCTCCCGTTCCAGTTCCTCCACCCATACCAGCGGTGATGAAAACCATCTTCGTTTCGTTCGAAAGAACTGCTTTAATTTTCTCTTGACTTTCTTGTGCAGCCTGCTTTCCTACTTCAGGATCTGTTCCTGCTCCTAAACCTTGTTCGCCTAACTTGATTTTTGTACTCACTGAATTAGAAGCCAACGCTTGAGAATCCGTATTACAAATAATCAAATCAGCCCCTTTAATCTTCAGGTTGTCCATATGCTTTACCGCATTGGATCCGCCACCCCCAATTCCGATCACTTTGATGATGGATTTGAAAGAAGTTTCAGGTACTACTTCGATTTGATGGTTAAAAAAGGAAGGATTTTGGCTACTCATAGGTCAATGTCAATTTTCTAAAACGTAAAAATAATAGAATTCTGCTAATTATTTAGTTCCCCCAACGCCATTCGTTGCCTAATTCTAATTCGTGGCGTAGGTTGTGTTTGATGAAGAATTCTTTCGTAGAATAAAAGTCTAATTTCTTAGCCGGAATTTGTTCTGCATTACCTAAAGCGTACAGCAACATGGTGGTATATTTCACCGTATTCTCCATTTCTTTTTTATTCACTAAGCTGAAGTCATCACAATTCGCATGGTAGCAATCTAACACGCTACGGGTTAATTTTCCCAAAGGATCTGCCGCCGGAATTCCTTCCATAAGGAACGTTTGGTTATCTGAATGCAATCCAGGGGAGTTCTCTAATAGATTACCAAATTCCCCATCAATTGCCTTGATTTGATCCCCAATTGATTTCAAAATAGGCATCATTTCATCACGTCCGCCGCCATTAAAACCGTTGACGTTATTCGTCATATCCAAATTGATCATATACACCACTTCGTCTAACTCACCCAGTTTTTTAGCGCGTTCTACATAGGCCTTAGATCCTAGTAATCCTTCTTCTTCGCCCATAAAAGCAACGAATTCAATTGTTCGCTTGCTACTTAATCCCAATGCTTTGAAAGTTCTAGCGACATCTAAAACTGAGAAAGAACCAATTCCATTATCAATTGCACCAGTCGCTAAATCCCAAGAATCTAAGTGTCCACCGATGATGATTTTCTCGTTTCTTAATTTCGAGCTCGTACCTTTCAGCGTGGCTACTACGTTGCGAGCCTTAATTGGCTTACTCACATTGTGCATTTCAATTAAACTCAAAAGACCCGGTTGATCTTTTATCCAACTTCTGATTTCAGTTCCATTTTCCAATGAAATACAAACCGCCGGAATCGAAATTAAATTTCCAGTAACCGAAGCCGTACCTGTTAATAACACTTGCCCTTTCACCGTGTTAACAAAAATGACTCCAATGGCCCCATGTTGAATCGCCAAAGCCGTCTTTTCTGAGCGGTGTAAGTTTTTTGTTCCTGCAGTAGCGTCTAAAAGTCCGATGTTAGCTAATACCACTTTGCCTTTCACGTCTTTACCCGCGTAATCTGCATCGAGTCCATTACCTAAGTCAACAATCGTACCTTGGATGTTTGCGTCCACGGGAGTCATGGCTAAAGATACTACCGGCACTTCTCTAAAATCATCTGATTTAGGAGGGGCGATAGATAGAGTAACGGTATCACGCGCCCAGGCCTCTACTTGAAATCCTTGAAACTTCGTATCCTTAAATCCGTATTCTTTCAGTAATCGAAAGGCATACTCCTCTGCCTTTTTCCCCTTTTCGCTACCGGTTAATCTATGACCAATCGTCTTGCACGCATCTCCCAAAGTACTGTATGCCTTGGAGTGCAACTCTACTTCCGATTTAATTTTTTTGAAAACATCTTTCCATTCTTCATCACCTTCAATGGGAGCAAATGAACTGGTGAAAAGGGTTACAGATAGGGCTAAAATTCCAAGGGTCAATTTTCTCATGCGTGATTTTGAATTATCACACTAAATGTAGGCTTTTTCGCCGAAAATCACAATTAGCCTGACCAGTTTTCGCGATCTAAATTTCGGTAGGTGATGGCCTCAGCTAGGTGTTTCGTCTGGATCGTAGAGGAATGGGCAAGGTCAGCAATCGTTCTCGCCATTTTCAAAATCCGATCATGAGCACGTGCGCTTAATTGTAGTTTTTCAATGGCGGTTTGTAGAAGCGAAGATGATGTGGAATCAAGCACACAAACCTGTTTGACTTGCGCTGCATTCATCTGGGCATTCGTTTGAATTTTAGGGGTATGTTGAAATCGATTTTGCTGTTGAGTTCTGGCCTTTATGACACGATCTCTAATGGCTGCGCTTGGCTCACTCGCTTGAGCAGTAAACATTTCCGGATACTTTAGTGGAAATACTTCTAAGTGCATATCGATGCGATCTAATAAAGGGCCTGAAATGCGGTGTAAATACCGATCTACCTGATAGGGTTTACAGGTACAAGGTTTGTCTGGGTGATGAAAATAGCCACAGGGACAAGGGTTCATAGCGGAAATCAATAGAAAATTGGCCGGGAATTCTACCGTTCCATGCGCTCGAGATATAGGGACTTTTCGTTCTTCTAATGGCTGTCTTAAGAGCTCTAAAACATGGCGTTGAAATTCTGGGAGTTCATCCAGAAATAAGACCCCTTGGTGTGCTAGCGAAATTTCACCTGGTTGAGGGTTTGTACGTCCACCAATCAAAGCAGTTGCCGTGATACTATGATGCAAAGCGCGAAATGGCCGTTCTGTAATCAATGGATTCTCGGAACTTAGTTTCCCTACGATGGAGTGAATTTGGGTGGTTTCGATAATCTCGTGTAGGCTCATTGGTGGCATGATGGATGGAATGCGCTTCGCCATCATCGTTTTCCCAGCACCTGGAGGGCCTACGAGGATCAGGTTATGGCCACCGGCAACCGCAATTTCGATGGCTCGCTTTGCTTTTTCTTGGCCTTTGATTTGGGAAAAATCGTCTTCGTAGTGCAAGGCCTCCTGGGGAATGTGAGGCGCTTTCGCAGGGGTTTGCGTTCTACCGTGCAAGAAGCGAATGGTGTCTCGCAAATTCGCCATTCCATAAATTGCGATTCCATCAATCAAAGCTGCCTCGATGGCATTTTCACGGGGAAGTATGAGGGATTTGATTCCTTGCTTTTTGGCCTCAATGGCCATCGATAAGGCACCTTTGATAGGGCGAATTTCTCCAGTCAAAGAAAGTTCTCCCATGATTAAATAGTCCGAAAGTCCAATCATCTTTGTTTGTTCAGAGGCTTGTAGTAAACCTAAAGCGATGGGGAGGTCGTATCCGGAACCCTCTTTGCGAATGTCCGCAGGAGCGAGGTTGATCACTACTTTTCGTCGGGGGAAGAAATAGCCGATTTGTTTGATGGCGGATTCAACACGTTGAATGGATTCCTTAATGGTGGAGTCGGGTAGACCCACTAAGTAACATTTGGATCCTTGTCCTACATGGGTTTCAATGGTGATAATGGAGGCGTGTATGCCTACGAGGGCACTGCCAAAAGTTTTTGCTAACATAGTGGTCGTTTAAGACACAATGTTAGGACGAAAGAATGGTATTAAATATCAGTTAGTTGGACTCCTTCCGCATTTACCAACAACTTGGTTTTTACACCGAAAACCAATGGCTGGTTGTTTGGAATATGCCCTGATGGGAAATCGTAAGCGATAGGAAACGAAGTTCCTGAAGTATGTTCGGCCACTAATTCAAAAGCCGTTTTTCCGATGGTCAAACTCGCTTCATTACAATCCGTAAATCCGCCCACGATAAGGCCGGCTAAGTTTTGGAATATACCTGCTCTTTTTAATTGCAAGAGCATGCGATCGACATGGTACAAACGCTCGCCTATTTCTTCCAGGAATAAAATTTTACCGTCAGTCAATCCAAAAGTGGGCGACCCCACTAAGTGGCATAAAAGGGATAAGTTCCCTCCAATAATCTCCCCGGAGGCCTCGCCTAAGCGATTCAATGGGTGCGACGGAGCTGATAAAGAAACCACACCCTCGAAGAGCGCGGTATACAAGTTTTGCAAGGCAGATTCACCCCCTTTTTGGCAAAAATTATGCGGCATAGGCCCGTGAATACTAGCAAAACCTAATCGATCTACTTCGCACAAAAGGGCGGTAATGTCAGAGAAGCCAACGATCCATTTGGGACTCGATTTAAAACCTGAAAAATTCAAAGAATCTAATAAACGGGATGATCCGTATCCGCCCCGAATCGGGAAAATGGCCTTGATTGTGGGATCATCTAGCATTTGCTGTAAATCGGCTAAACGTTCCGCATCTGTGCCGCCTAAACCAAAATGACGAGACAAATAATTAGGCGCATTTCGCACGCGAAGTCCCCAACTTTCTAGCACCTCCACCCCTTGTTTCCAATTTTCCGTGGGAGGAAAAGAGGCAGGGGATAAAATTGCGACTTCGTCGCCAGGGTGCAAATAAGGGGGAATGATCAAAGTCATGGCGTAAATATCTGCTTTTTTTTAGGATCCTCAAGGGCTAAATTTCGTAATATTGTAAAAATTCTATTTCTATCGCTCCTGCAGATTTAAATCTTGTCCATCCCATTTACAACCCGCATCCGGGCTGGGCGGAGGAATTAGTCCATTATTATACCTTATTTAAAAAGGCAATTCCCGCAGAAACGACGATTCATATGTATTTAGTGAATGATGGGAGTAAATCGGGGATTCGTCACGAGGATATACATTTGTTATCCGATAAAATTAGTGGATTTACTTATATTGATTCTGAAGTGAATCAGGGGAAAGGCGGCGCTTTGCGGGATGCAGTGCGTCAGACCACCGGCAAATGGGTCATCTACACCGATGCGGATTACCCTTATTTGATTTTTAATGCGGTGGAGATGTTTCGCCTGCTTTCTACGGATGCCGCCGATGTGGTGGTGGGAGTACGAAATGAGCAATATTACGATCAATTGCCCTTGGGCCGTAAAATATTTTCCCTTTCGTTGAAGGTGATGAATTATTTGTTTTTCCCTCAATTGAAGGTAAAAGACACTCAATCGGGCCTGAAAGGATTTAATCAAAAAGGAAAGGAAGTCTTCTTGAAAACGCGGATTCCGGCTTTCTTATTTGATATGGAGTTTTTGGTTTTAGCCTCCAAAAGACCAGACATCCGGATTCAATGGATCTATGTGCAAGCGCGTGAAGGAATCGTATTTTCGACGATGCGCGCTAAGACCATATTGACTGAATTGTATAATTTCATTTCCATTTTATTTCGAATAGATAAATGAAGCCGATTCTAATCACGATTGATGTGGAAGAATGCGATATTCCCTTGGAATATGGTTTCACGATTCCATTAGAGGAGCAGCTGGCCATTTCCAAAGAAGGTCTATCGCATTTCATGCAAATCGTGGAGGAGGCAGGAGTTCCGGTAACTATTTTTTGTACCGGAGTTTATGCTGAAAACAACCCAGACTGGATCAAATCGCTGCATCCAATGCACGAATTAGCCTCTCATGGGTATTTTCACGGGCATTTTGACGCCTCGAAGGACTTGAAAAGCTCAAAGTATTTATTAGAGAAATTAAGTGAAAAACCCGTTACAGGTTTCCGGATGGCTCGCATGCAATACGTGGAGGAGACAGAGATTGTAAAGGCTGGATATGCTTATCATTCGTCCTTAAATCCGACTTGGATTCCGGGTCGCTATGATCACCGAGATAAACCGACGAAGCCTTTTTTTGAAAAAGGATTGTGGAATGTACCTGCATCGGTGAGTCCTTGGTTGCGAATCCCGCTGTTTTGGTTGGCATTTAAGAACTTTCCTTTGTGGATCTACACATTTTTAGCGAAGCGGACGCTGAGCAAACAAGGCTTTTTGAATATCTATTTCCATCCTTGGGAATTCGCAGATTTAAGCAAATATCCGCTTCCAGCTCATGTGAAAAGAGGGCATAATGGTCCTTTACGGAATAAATTGCGCTCTTTTTTAAAGCAAATGAAAGGGGAGGGGGAATATACAACCATGGCTACAATGCTGAAGAATCATGAATAAGAAATCCACCTTACTGATTATTTGGGCCCTAGCGGGTATAGTGACAGGCTGGAAGCAGTTTTCTTTGAGCGCTGTTCATTCACACATCAATAATTTCCAGATTTTTAAGGCCAGTTTCGGTCATTTCATCCATCGAATGCCACTTTATTTAGAGTACCCGAAAGAATACTTTGATCTCTATTTATACGGCCCCATTTTTGCCATTTTGATGGCCCCTTTTTCGATGCTGCCTGATGGTCCCAGTGTCATTTTGTGGAATGTGTTGAATTCGGTGGTGTTGTTTATAACGCTTTGGCATTTGCCTTTGGTTGAAAACAAACGGGTTGCCATTACGTGGATTGTGTTGAATTCGTCTATTACGGCTTTATTAAATACGCAGTTTCATGCACTTTGTTTAGCATTGATTATTTGGTCCTATATCTGCGTTGAGAAAAAAAACTACTTTTGGGCGACGCTATGGATCGTTTTAGGGATCTATATCAAATTGTATGGTGTGGTCGGTCTAGCGTTTTTCTTTTTTGCCAAAGACCGTCTCCGTTTCGCCGCTTACTTCGTTTTCTGGCTAGTGCTGATCGGTTTTATACCTTTGGCCTTAGGCGGCTTTGATTACGGAATTCAAACTTACCGCGAATGGATGGGTATTTTAGCGCACAAAAACGAGCTGAACGAAAACATCAAAAATATCCGGACGGACGTCTGTGTCATGGGAATGATTCGCCGCTGGACGGGTGATCCGACTGTGTCGAATCTGTGGTTCCTTATTCCTTCGATGGTTTTGAACGTGTATTTGTTCTTCCAAACAAAAAAATGGTCAGACCCTGACTTCAGGCTTCGTATATTAGCCTTCGTTCTACTTTATATAATGCTTGCGAGCACGGGTACAGAATCCCCTACGTTAGTGATGGCATTCCCGGCGGTCGGAATCTGGTTTGTGCTTGGAGAAAAAACGAAGGAACGCTGGGCGATGTTGATCTTTACCTTGTTGATTTCGAGCTTTTCGCCCACCGATTTATTCCCCGCTTATATAAGGAATGAATTTATTAATCCGTTGGCCCTAATGATCTTGCCTTTATTGGCCGTTTGGATTTGGCTGGCTTGGGACCTCTTTAAAGAAAAACAACCTCAGTAATGATGTCTTGTTGAGCGGTTTTATTCAATAATTCAATCATTTTCTGCTTGGCCATCAGTAGCTCTTTCTTCAAAGGGGCAGAATCAATCCCTAAAAAGAGTTTTTTATCCTTGATAAAGACTTTCGTCGTACGAGCTGCAATAGGTTTGCCCATAATCTCCTCCCAATGCGCGATGATATAGGTTTCATCGTACTTGTTTTGCAATTGATAGACCCGTAAAAGCGATTCAATCGCCTCTTTCAAGCTCATATTGTCCTTGCTTCTGGTGGAAGCTCTAGGGCCTTTGGGGTTGAATGGAGAGTCTATCATGGGGATATATTGATGTCCAAAATTAAGCCATTAATTAGGTTTAATCAGGATTTTCTCAACAAAATTTAATTTTTTTTCAATTTTTTTATAATTCAGTAATCCCAAAATAGTACCCTAAAATTATCAGTTATTAGTAGAAAATATCGGATTAGTACAATAGTCCAAAATCTGTGACCTGCCAGTAACCCTACAATGATTATTTAAAGGATGAAAATTATATTAGAATTCTATTACTTTTGCCTTTACTGAAAAGGAAAGCGAAAGTCAAAACTATGAAAACTACGATCGCCGCATTTTCGACAAGTTTTATTAAAAAATAATTCTTTAACCCCAAATTACCAAACTAATGAGTACACAACAACCAAAGCCAGCTGCTAAGCCAGCTGCAACCGAAAAAAAATCTGGCGGTATTTCTGCAGGTTTAATTCTAATTGTCCTTTTTGCAATTGCCCTTGCAATCTACAATTTTGTAATGGGTGACCCATCTCACTTTGAAGGTGGTACTACTGAAGGACACCCACTTCCAGGTGACTACTTTGGTGTAGTTTACAAAGGTGGTGTTATCGTGCCAGTTTTGATGACTTGTTTCTTAACTGCATTAACATTCTCAATTGAGCGTTTATTCACTATCGGTAAAGCAAAAGGAACTGGTGATGTGAATGCATTCGTACGTTCAGTACAAGCTGCTTTAGACAAAGATGATGTGGAAGGCGCTTTGAAAGCTTGTGATAAGCAAAAAGGTTCTGTAGGTAATGTAACATTAGCTGCAATTAAAAAATACAAAGCTTTAACTACAGAGAAATCTTTAGACAAAGAGCAAAAATTAGCTGCATTGAGCAAAGAAGTGGAAGAAGCTACTTCATTAGAATTGCCAATGTTAGAGAAAAACTTAACTATCATCGCAACTTTAGCATCGGTATCAACTTTGATCGGTCTATTAGGAACGGTAGTAGGTATGATCAAGGCCTTCGCGTCATTAGGTAACTCAGGTGGATCAACTGATTCATCAGCTTTAGCAAATGGTATCTCTGAAGCCTTAATCAACACTGCATTAGGTATCGGTACTTCAGCGATCTGTATCATTGCATACAACGTGTTTACAGCGAAAATTGATGAGTTAACTTACAGCATCGATGAAATCGGCTTAAGTGTTAACCAAAACTACGCTACGCATCACAATTAATATTTGAACTGATTTAGGGGCATCTGCCCTTTCATTCAATTTTATTCACCGTTCAAAAAAATAATTGTTATGCCAAAAGTTAAAGCTAAACGACATAGTGTCTCACTCGACATGACAGCGATGTGTGACGTGGCTTTCCTTCTTTTGACGTTCTTCATGTTAACCGCGAAGTTCCGTCCAGAAGAGGCAGTTACGATCACTCCTCCATCTTCTATCTCAGAGAAACCTTTGAATACGAAAGATGGTATGCTAATGGTTAGTGTTTCACCAGAAGGTGGCGTTTATTTGGCAACTGATGATCAAATGGCTCGTGAGTTTATGTTAGAGCGTATGGCTAATCGCTATGGTATCGCTGTAACAGCTGAGATGAAGAAGAACTTTATGGCTTCAGAAATCGTAGGCTATCCTCTAGGAGCAATGCGTCAGGTGTTAAATATGAAACCTTCAGAAGCGAAAGCGCTAAGTAAGGGGATTCCAATTGATTCAGCCAACAACGAACTTTCGTATTGGGTGGGTTATGCGAAATTGTCTAATCCAGAGTTGAAAGTTGCTATCAAAGGAGATAAAGAATCTAACTACAAAGTGTTTGCTGATATCATCGGTACTTTGCAGGCTCAGAACATCAATATCTTCCAATTAGTAACTGGACCGGAAAATAAACCGAAATAAGTTTTCATTTTTAATTACGAAAAGAAATGGCAGAAATAGATAGCTCCGGTGGCGGGAAGAAAGGCGGAAAGAAGCGTAGTAAGAAAATGTCGACCAAAATCGACATGACACCTATGGTGGACTTAGGCTTCCTTTTGATTACTTTCTTTATGTTAACAACGACGTTAGCAAAGCCCGTTACCATGCAATTAAACATGCCTGATAAAACGGATACAAAGGAAACATCACCAGTAAAATTATCGGAAACACTTACGGTGTGTCCAGATGAGAACAAGGTGTATTACTACCAAGGTATCCCTACTGAAGCAGGTACAGTAATGCAAGTTACTAACTATTCGGAGACAGGAATTCGCAAGGTTATCGCGGATCTGAAAGCGAAAGTGGGTAATAATTTTACTATCGTGATCAAGCCAACCAAAAAAGCGAAGTATCGCAATATGATTGACATGCTTGATGAATGTGCGATTACTAACAACAAGCGTTATGCTTTGTTAGAGATCGATCCGGATACGGAGGCATTGATTAAACGATCAGGAAAATAAGCTTATTAAATTAATTTTAAATTAAACGAATATTATGTCACAAGTAATAAGCCAAGATGCTACTTTGGACGATATTATCTTCAAAGACAAGAACCGTGAATTCGGTGCCTTCGTTCTGCGTAAGACATATCCTAAAGTAATGAAGCGGTCCGTATTACTAGGCTCTGCACTCTTTGTCGGTGCTCTTTTGTTAGCAGCTTTCTGGAAACAGTTAACTGCGGCAGCGGAAGATAAGACTGAGGTGACTGCTGAAGTAATGAAATTGGACAAGCCTGCTCCACCTAAAAAGGTTGAGTTGCCTCCACCGCCGCCACCGCCACCACCCAAGGAAATTCCTAAGGTGACAACGACGAAATTCTTACCTCCAGAAATCAAGCATGATGAGGAAGTAACGAAACCAGAACCTCCACCTGAAGAGGTAAGAGGTAATACAGCATCTGAAACTGTGAAGGGTGAAACGGAAACGTATGAGCCGCCAGTTGATCCAGATGCTAAAGGATCAGAGCCTGTTGAACCTCCTAAGCCAGCTGAAGATGAAATCTTTACGGCGGTAGAGCAACAAGCTGAATTCCCTGGAGGTCCGGGTGCATGGGGACGTTTCTTACAGAAAACGTTGAAATACCCATCTGCTGCTCAACGTGCAAACGTAGGTGGTAGAGTATTCGTATCTTTCGTTGTTAATACGGACGGTTCTGTTCAAGACGTACAAGTTTTGAAAGGAGTTGGTTTCGGATGTGACGAGGAAGCTATTCGTGTAATCAAGGCTATGCCAAGATGGAATCCAGGTAAGCAATCTGGACGCGCGGTTAGATCTCGTTTTACTCAACCGATCACGTTCGTTTTATCTGAATAAGATATAAACGCTTAACCTTAGACAGACCTGCTGAATGTATTTTTAGCAGGTCTGTTTTTTTAAAGAAAATGAAAAGACCTGTTGCTATTTGGATTAATATCGGATTTCGATTGATTGTTGCTTTTGCCTATTTTTTATTAGGGCTATATGTGGCTTTTTATTCGGAGTTTGATTTAGGTACTAATTTTGGAGTGCCTACTATTATTTTATTTGGATTACTATTTATGGCTTATGGCTTGTTCCGCATTTGGAGAGCCTATGCTTATTTCAACTCGACAGATGAGGATGATGAAGAATATCAGAAATATTAGTTTAGTCCTTCTGGGACTATGTTTTTTTCAGTGCTCCACAGATAAAAAAGAGGGGCCTACTGATTCTGCTACTGTAGGGGAAATTACCTTAGGGGTAGATGAGTCTTTTGAGCCGTTGATGAAGGCTGAGAAGACGGCTTTTGAAGAGCAATATAAATACGCTAAAATCAAGTACAAGTTTAGCCCAGAAAATGAAGTCATTGCTGATATGCTGAATGACAAGATTAGAGGGGTAGTTGTAACACGTGATTTGACAGGCAAAGAAAAAGAAATTTTCACTCGGAAAGCCATCGCTTACCGCAGTTTTAATATAGCCGCTGACGGAATAGCTTTGTTAGCGAATAAATCCAACTCAGACACGCTTATTACTTTAGCCGATTTGAAGGATTTAATTGTAGGGACATCGACTAAGTATACGCTTATTGTGGATAAAGCGAACTCCAGTAATTTGAAATTTTTATTAGACAAATTAAAGATTTCGAGTGCCGAGAAATTGCACGTAGTGGCTGCTGGGTCTAACCCAGAAGTAATCAATCAGGTTAAAAATGATCCTCGCGCGATTGGAATTGTTGGATCAAACTGGATCAGTGACGGAGATAATCCAACCTCTTTAGGTTTCATTCGCTCAGTGAATGTAATGTCCGTAGCGGAAGGGAAGGGGATGCCTTACTCGCAGCCTTTTGGGTATAACTTGGCCTTGAAAAAGTACCCTCTTCGCCGGGAAATCAAGTATATCTTAAAAGAAGCGCACCAAGGTTTAGGTACAGGATTCTTGAATTATGTTTCAGGTGATTTAGGACAATTGATCGTTTTGAAGGCTGGTTTAATTCCTTTGACCCGCCCTATCACGATTCGCACGTATCAAATCAGTCAGTAGTTCATTTTTATTCGGTTTAGAGTAGGGAAAATAGAAGATTGTTTTTATTTTTGTTGTTCTTACGAATTATAAGTTAAGTGTATAAAATTGGACATTTCGGTGTTCGAGGCCTAGGAAAAATATTGAAAGCTATTAATTAAAAAAACAAAATGAAGAAAATGAAATCGTGGATATTGGCTGTCAGTTTATTGATCACCAATATGGCAATGGGACAAACTATCGCAGAAGGATTACACTTTATTGATCGCGATCAACCTACAAGAGCTAAGCAAGTTTTTGAAGGTTTAGTGACTGCTTCTCCTACTGGTGAAAACTACTATTATTTAGGGTATTATTATTTATCTCGTAGAGATTGGGCTGGTGCAGAAGATGCATTCAAAAAAGGCTTAGCAGCAGATCCGAAGAACTATTTGAATCAAGTAGGGTTGGCTGCGATTAAAGTAGGTCAAAACAAGGTAAATGAAGCGAAAGTAGATTTCGATCGTATTTTATCTGAAACGAAATACAAAAATGGGGATGTTATTCACCGTATTGCTGAAGCGTATGAGATGTTCTACAAATTAGGACGCGATCCAGAATTCAATGCAAATAATAATGATCCTGCAGAGGCGATTCGTTTGATCGATTTAATGTTAGAGAAAACGAAGAAAGGTCCTAACGCAGAGCAAATGATCGTTCGTGGAGATGCCTTCTTAATCAAGAATGATGGTGGTAATGCAGTTTCTTCTTACGAGCAAGCATTAATGCAAGATCCTAAGAATGTAAAAGCGAAAGTGAAAATTGGAACGGTATTCTTGCGTGGTAAAAACTACCGTGAAACACAATCTCGTTACAAAGAAGCGATTGACCTGGATTCAAACTATGCACCTGCACACAAACGTTATGGTGAGTATTTGATCGTGGGTAGCCAATACAAAAATGCATCTCGTTACTTCAGAAAGTATTTAGAGAAAGCGGAAGCAACTCCAGAAGTAACTTTGGAAACTGCTAAATTATTATTCTTATCTCAAGACTATGAGGGTGCGATGAAGTACACAGATGAGGCGGATAAGAAAGGGGTGAAAGACAACGATATCTTCCGTATGCGTGGGTATTCAAACGTAGAAATGAAGAACTACCAACAAGGTATTGATAACTTAGAAGGTATGGTTCGTTCTGGTGTGAAACCATACTACATGGATGATTTGTACTTTGGAAAAGGATACCAAGGCTTAGGTAAAGATTCAGTTGCTTTAACTTATTTAGAGCGCGCTGCACCTTTAGATACAAACAATAACGTCTATAACATTATTCACGATATTCGTTACAAGCAAAAGCGTTACAATGATGCGGCGACCGCAGCTTTGAAAGGAATCGAGTGGAAGCAAAAGAAAAACCAAGCGGTGGGTTCTGGAGATTACTTTAAGGCAGCAATGGATTACTATTTTGTAGCAGCCTTCACTCCTAAAGCAGATACATTGAATCGTCCATTAATTGCAATGAAAGCTGATACCTTATTTGGAAAGGCAATTTCTGTGAACGAAAAATGGCCTCCATTCTATATTAACCGTGCTCGTGCGAACAACCTAGTGGACTATACAGGGACGAAGTGGTTAGGGGTTCCTCATTACGAGAAGTTCTTAGAGACGGTGATGAAGTTGAGAGAAGAAAAATCAACGACGTTAAAAGAGGATAAGAATCAATTATTTGAAGCTTATAAATATTTAGGAGGTTATCATTTAACTGTAACGAAGGATGAAGCCAAAGTGAGAGATTATTTTACCAAAGCACAGGAGATAAAGGCGGATGACAAAGAAGTCAACGATTATTTGAATCCTGCTCCAGCCGCGGCTCCTAAGAAATAATTAGTTATTAATCATCGAAAAAAGCTGCTCTACGGGCGGCTTTTTTCATTTACACAAGCTTATGTCATACGCAATCATTACCGGAGGAAGTAAAGGAATAGGCAAGGAAATTGCCTTGCAATTAGCAGAGAGAGGGTATAACCTATTACTAGTTGCTCGTAATTCGTATGAGCTTCAGCAGGTAAAAGAAGAGATTCAGAAAAAGTATTCGCTGGACGTTGATTACCTAGTGGCGGATTTAGCAGATTCATCTGCTGTTAACACCTTGTATGAGTGGGTGCTGGCAAAGCAGATTGATTTACGTATTTTGGTGAACAACGCGGGTTATGGCTTAGTGGGAGAATTTGAAAAATATTCTTTTGAGGAGACCCAAAAGATGATGCAAGTAAACATGAATGCATTAGTGGAATTGTGTTACCGTTTCTATCCGATGCTTTCAGGTAAAGGCCAAGCCTACGTATTGAATATTGCAAGTTCTACGGCCTACCAGGCGATTCCTTTGATGAGTGTTTATGCTGCTTCTAAAGTATTTGTCTTGAACTTCTCTCGTGGCTTATTCCACGAGTGGAAGGAGAAAGGAATTAGCGTTACGGCCGTTAGCCCGGGTGCTACTACTACAAACTTTAATGACCGAGCGAACTTGCCAGCTAAGGCTAGTAAGGCGGCAGAGAAAGTAACGATGACTCCCGCTGTTGTGGCAAAGTTAGCCGTGGATGGTATGTTTGCTAAAAAGCAAGAAGTGATAACGGGTCTCATCAATAAGCTAGGAGCTTTCTTGGCTTGGATAGCCCCTAAAGCGATTTCAGAGAAAGTGGCTAAAGGTATTTACGAATAGTTTTTTCTTGGCTGATTCCATCAAAGATCAGTCTGACTACATAGGTTCCAGCAGGTAAACGGGAAATATCCCAGTCGATTCTCCTGCTGGAACTTTTTATTTTCATAGAGTCAAGTAATTTGCCCTTCAAATCGAACAAGTGGACTTCTGCGTCTGCTATTTCATACGCGATTTCGATGGACAGTTGCCCTTGGTTTGGATTAGGGTATACAGCGAATTCGTAGGTCGCGGGTTTATCTACGTAATACACATTGGAATAGGTAGAAAAGCAGGAAAGACTTTTATACATCCATTTAGCGCGGACGTAGAATTCGCGTCCTTCGGTGATCTTTCGAAAAGAGGTTGTGTCAGTTGATCGGGTTTGATCGATGAGCCATTCGGGGATGCCGATTGACAAAGATCTCACACTCACAAAATAGGCTCCCATTTTTTCTAAACGAGGAGCTGGGGGATTGGCTTTTCTTGCTAGATTGATTTTCTCCGAGCGGTAGAAACAGCCATTTTCTTCAAAAACGGATTGGTATTCTCCAGAGGGAAGTAAGCCATTTATTGTTTTTTCAGTGGCAAATAGATGGCCGTTCATTTCCCAACCAACGAAATGAATGCTAGGGTCCAATGTAAGGCTGAAGCTTGCGCTGTCCGCTTCACAAATGGGTCCTGTGAAGGATTTGCGAACCAGAGCGCTTGGTTGCTTTAAAACAGGCAAATTTAGCATTAGCGTGTCTGTCTCCCCATCGTTGCAGAGGAATGTGTAATTTCCTCCTGTTAGGATAAAATCTGCTAATGCGGATTCATAGCGTTTGGAAGTACCTAATGCTGATGTTTTCAATGGACAGCCATTGATTCGAATACGGTAGTTATTTGTTAGGCAATTCGTTTCAGAGCGAGCTGTTAATCGATGAATAATGGGGCCGTTTCGCACATAATTTACTCCTGTCGTGTCTTTCGTACTACAGCCCAGCGAATCTGTTGCAGTTCTCAATAGGAATCCATTGCCAGTAAAAGGACCGAAAGTGCTTTTTGCTGAGGAGCTATAAGTGACTTGGTAGGGTGGTGTTCCATTCAACGGTAGTGTTTCAGGTACACTTATTGTTCTTTCGCCGGTAAGTGAAATAGGATTTAATGAGCGTATAATGAGTCGTGGCTTGATCCGAATCGTTACTGGAATTCGTGTGCTTTCGCAATCGTTTATTTTGACAGAAGCAAATCGGACGAATAGAGAATCTTCATTGCTTGTATTTCGAATAGCTTTCATAGCTAAGGCTGTTGCGGTGCTTAGGCTAGACTTAGCTGACTCCGATTCATACCAGATGTTGTTTAGCCCTCCGCTGGCTTGTAAAGAAAAGGCAACATCTGAGCAAAAGTAATTGGAGGAGGTATTCAGCGGCGGCGCTGGAATAGGGTAAATAGCCGTTTTTACCCCTGATGATAAAGGTCCCTCGCAACCAGATTTAACACAAGTTGCCCGAAAAATGGCGCTGTCGGAGGCGATCAGTGGTAATCGACTACCTTCGCCTATTTTGCGGCCATCGGAATTATACCAAAAAGTAAGGGAAGGCGAACAGCCTGTCGCATTGAGCGAAAAGGGTAGGCCTTCGCAGGCTTTGACGAGTTTTACGGAATGGGAGGGAGCAGCAGGGAGCGTGGTGATGCTCAGTGATACCTCATTGGAGGCCATCACGCAAGTGCCAGCTGGAAGAGTGGAGTATCGGGCGAATGCCTTTATTTTTGCTCCATTCAGTGTGGGTGTAGCAATAATAGAATCCACAGCTTGACCATTGAGTGTCCAGGAATAAGGGAAAGAAATAAGCGCCTTTTCGCAAACCGTAACACTTGAAATCACAGGCGCTTTTCGGAGCACCACTAAAACAGAATCAGAATAGCTGTTGCATTTGCCAGACGTGATTTTTAATCGATAATAAGATCCCGCGGGATGCGTGGCTCCGCCGGAAAGAAAACTGTAGCGCGCTGCGCGCGCGTTTGTAATGCTCGTGAATTTCGTGTCCGAGGGTCTGCGCTTTTCCCATTGAAAAGTGCCGCTCGAACTGACAACAATGAGTCGAATGGAATCTCCCTCACAGGTAATTTGTGAGAGAGGTTGTGTGCTGATGGTAGCGCATTGTGTGAAGGCAACGAAACTATAGAAGAGAAAAAAGAGCGTTTTCATGACTCGAATTAGAGCAGAAAACGAAGGCTAAACAAGCTGAAAAAAATCAATATTGAGAACCTGATAAATAAAAAACGCAAACGACTCGAAGCGAGCTGTTTGCGTTTTTATCAAGCTGTTGGTATTCTTAAATATCGCAGATTTTTACCGCTTGTTCTAAGGACGCCATTTTGTCTTTACGAGCTGGAATGAATTCCTGTCCGATAAAGCCTTTATATCCTGTATCGTAGATAGCACGAATGATAGCCGCATAATTTAATTCTTGCGTCTCGTCGATCTCGTTACGACCTGGAACACCACCTGTGTGGTAGTGAGAGATGTATTGGTGGTATTTTTTGATGGTAGCGATTACGTCCCCTTCCATGATTTGCATGTGGTAGATATCGTAAAGCAATTTGAATTTATCAGAACCCACCATCTCACAAAGTGCAGCACCCCATTCAGTTGTGTCAGCTTGGTAGTCTTTGTGGTTTACTTTGGAATTCAATAACTCCATGGAGATCGTTACATCGTAACGTTCTGCGGTTTTCATGATACGTTGTAAGCCCTTTTTGCAGTTGATTAGTCCGTCTTCATCGCTCATACCATCTCTGTTTCCGGAGAAGGTGATGATATTTTTAACGCCGGCTTTCGCTGCTTTAGGGATGATATCTTCGTAGAAACCGACTAAAGCGTCGTGGTTTTTCGTACGGTTAAAGAAGTTCGGGATGTTCATGCCGTCTGGGTATTTTCCCCAGCCAATTGCCGCAGTCATATCGTGTTTTTTCAGGATTTCCCACTCATCGGGACCTGTTAATTCGATGGATTGCAAGCCGATTTTTTTGGCGTTAATGACTAATTCCTCAAACGGGATATCGTTATAGCACCAGCGACAGGCTGAGTGATGTACCTTTCCTTTTAAGTCAAGGCCCGCTTGGATGTCTGCTTCCTGAAAACGATGTCCCATCATTCCAAGGCCTGCGAACCCAGCAGAGCTTTTTAGAATGTCTCTTCGGCTGAATTTGTTTTCCATAGGTTTATATGTTAATAGGTTTATTTTAGTAATCCGGTGACGAATTTTTCACTGAGCTCAAATAGTAAGCCCGGATAAACGCCTAGCAATATACTGATAATTCCTAGACCAAAAAGGCTTAGCAATTCTAATTTATTCAAATCAGGTAAAGACCAATGGGCATTTTTTTGGTAGTGTTTTCCCAAATAGATTTTTTGGAAAGTCCATAATAGGTATCCAGCGCCTAATAATAAGCCCAAAGCGCCAAAAACCGCTATCCCTGGATGCACAAAGGGACTCGTGAATGCGCCCATCAAGCTGAAGAATTCTCCGATAAATCCAGAGAATCCGGGAAGGCCTAAAGAGGCAAAAATGGCGATGCCTGAGATAACCGTAAACCGTGGCATCAAGGTAACTAAACCGGAATACGAATCGATTTCGCGATTTCCCGTTCGGGAATACAATACACCTACTAGTAAGAATAACAAGGCTGATAAAACACCGTGGGAGATGGTTTGGAAGATGGCTCCTTGCCATCCTTCAGCCGTAAAGGCTGCGATTCCGATCAGCACGAAACCCATATGTGAAACGGAAGAATAGGCCACTAATTTCTTTAAATCCGTCATCGCTAGTGCATTGTAGGCGCCGTAAACGATAGATAAAGCTCCTAAGCCTGCCAAGATATTCGCCGCTTCAATTGCCTCTGCTTGGAAGAATGGAATGGTGATTCGCAACCAGCCGTATGCTCCGATTTTCAACAAGACACCTGCTAATAAAACGGAGATTGGTGTAGGTGCTTCTACGTGTGCATCGGGTAACCAAGTGTGCAAAGGAACCATCGGTAATTTGATGGCGAAACCGATGAATAATAACCAAAAGCCCCATTCACGCGCGCTCATTCCCGCTAATTGACAGCCTGAGCTGATGTGTAGGATGCTGGTGATTTGGCAATTATTATAGTCTTCTAAAGCCTGCATATCAAAGCTATGCACTAAAGAAGACGTAGCTAATTCTTGTGACTGTATTAGTTGCTGTACTGTTTTCAAGGCCTCTAGGTTGAAGCCTTGTTCTGGGCGAATCAAGCCATTTAATAAAGCTGTTTCATAAGGATCCACATAAGCAACTCCCATTCCTAGCATCACGATCAGGATCAAAAGGGAGCCAACTAGCGTGTAAATAAAGAACTTCAACGATGCGTAATTTCTGCGCGGTCCACCCCAAATTCCAATCAAGAAATACATAGGGAGCAACATAAACTCGAAGAAGACGTAGAAGAGGAAGAGGTCTTTGGCCATAAAACAGCCCATAATCGAGGCGTTCAAGAGCAAGACCAAGGCATAGTAGCCACCCATTTTTTCTTTAATGTCTGTCGAATTCCACAGCGCCACCCAGGTAATTAATCCAGTTAACAGAATCAGGGAAATGCTCAAACCATCAACTCCTAACGTGTATTTAGACATAAATTGTCCCATCGATCCGAGTGAAATGGAGAACCAATTGTGCGTTTCGTTGAATTGAAATAAGCCGGAAGTTTTATCGAATGCGCCATAGATATAGCCCAAAAGCGCTAATTGGAGTGTCGAAAGACCGATGGCAATGCTTCTCGCTTGTTTTTTCAATTGACCCAAACCAAGCGCTAATGCACCAAGCAAGGGCAATCCAATTAAGAGCGATAAAAGAGGTAAATTCGTCATTTAATAAATAGCGCGTAAAGTAAAAATAAGGCAAATGTCACAATAATCATAGCCCAATAGCTTTGGACTTTAGCTGATTGCCAGCGACTTAAAATTTTTCCAGTGCCTGCACTTAGGCTGGCACTTCCACCTACAAATATGCCATCGATGATGTGTCTATCAAACCAAGCGGATAGATGGGCAATAATCACTTGCAAAGCGGCAATCCCATTCACGAATCGGTCAATGAATTGCGTTTCGAAAACCTGAGCAGATCTGCTCTTCCATCGAATAAAGCGGAATAAGGATGGCCATAAGCCAGGTAATAATTGGTAGTTCCCAGCTGGAATCCAGTTTCTTGTTAAATAAGCTCCCGCCATTCCCAGCACCCAGGTGGCAGCCGTGATATACAACCAGAATGATGGAATGTGGTAAATGGTGACCTCGAAACGCTCTAACAAGGCAGAATCGTGGATTTCGATGGGATTCCAAGAAATCCAAATGAAAAAGCTCGCTATAATTAATAGCCTGATCGGGGTTTCTAAACTGAAATCCTTATTAGGGGAACCTTCTTTCACAGGCCCCATAAAGATCAAATAAAATTGGCGGCTGATATAGAAACTGGTTAACACCATACCTACACCTAGGACGCCTAGGAGTTCGAATTGTTCGTTTGAGTACAAATATCCGGCGATATTCTCCTTGCTTAAAAAACCGCCCGTAAGTGGCAATCCTATCAATCCAGACCCGAATACGAGGTAGGCCAAAGCCGCTATTGGCGCTTTTTTGCGAAGCCCACCCATGTCGTTTAGGCTTTGGGAATGGACGGTATGAATAACAGCGCCAGCCGCTAAAAATAGACCAGCTTTAAAAATCCCATGGGTTAGTAAATGAAATAATGAAGCGTCAGAACCCATTCCCATCCACATTAAACCCAGCTGGGAAATGGTGGAATAGGCCAGTGTTTTTTTGATGTCGTTTTGGAAAATGGCGAATACTGCTCCTGTTAAAAAGGAGATTGCACCAATGATTCCCATAAAAAGATGGGTCTCTGGTCCCGTGATATCGAAAACGCGAACGCCCACAAATACACCCGCGGCCACCATCGTAGCGGCGTGAATCAATGCGGAGGCTGGCGTAGGACCCTCCATCGCATCAGGTAACCAAGACATTAACGGGAATTGGGCAGATTTAGCTATTCCGCCCGCGATTATTGTGATTCCGATAAGGGCAGGGGCGATGCCATGCATCGCTGAAAATTGCCAGGTATTGAAGTGCAAACCGAGGGAAATTAAACCAAACAGTAAGGCAATATCCCCTAAGCGATTAATTAAAAAGGCTTTTTTAGCGGCTTGAATGGCGGCCGTTTTTTGATGCCAAAAACTGATCAATAAATACGAACAAGCCCCCACTAATTCCCAAGCCCCATAAAAAACAAGGATAGAATCGGTCAGTAGCAAAAGCGTCATCGAACCCACAAACAGGTGCAAATACAGGTAATATCGACCGATGGAGGGGTCTTCTTTCAGATATGATTTGGAAAACAGTTGTACACAAAAAGATACTATCGCCACTAATCCTAGGACCAATTGCGCCGAGGCATTCGCCCAAAAACTTAGATTCAGCTGCTGCCCACCCAGATTAAACCAAGGATAAGCGATTTTGAAATCAAGGGGTGCGGTGTTACAAAAATATAACGCGGCAATACTGAATACAGCCGAAAGGGAAATCGAAAAAAGAGGTTTGGGAAAAAGAGCCACCAACAGCGCGGACGCCCAAGGCAACAAAAGCACTCCAAGAAACAGGAGATTTAATCCCATATAATTGTGTAGATTTAAAAACAAATATACGGATTATCCGCCACTCACGGGTGGAATTAAGGCAATTTCCATCGTTTCAGAGAGGATAAAATCAGGTTCTTGGAAGCGATGTTCCGCCGCGAGTCGCAGCGAAGGTAGATTTTCCAAAGCCGGATGCTTCGAACGCAAGGTCTGCAACATCTCCTGCACGGTTACTGAGCCCTCTTTTTCGATCGAAATGGTGGACGATTTTAATAAATCTCGGCAAATACCGAACAGCAAGATGTGGTAGGTTGACATCGTTTTTTGTACCTTTGGTAACTATTGAACAAATATATTGGATAATCCTCAGCTTTTAGATAATCACGGCCGCGAATTGACGTATTTACGTCTCGCGGTGACGGATCGTTGTAATCTGCGCTGCACCTATTGCATGCCGGCGGAGGGGATTAACTATATGCCTGAGCGCGAGTTGTTGAGCTGGGAGGAGATGTTTCGCTTAACCCGGATTTTGCACGAAATGGGGATTAAAAAGGTGCGCATCACGGGAGGAGAGCCCTTTGTTCGGAATGGTTTGCTGGATTTCTTAACGAATTTAGCGGGCTTGAAAGACCTCGAAATTTGTTTGACGACGAATGGCGTTTTCGTTGGGGATTACATAGATGCGCTAAAAAAGCTAGGTGTGCGCCACATTAATTTAAGTTTGGACTCCCTCAATCGGGATCGCTTTCAGCAGATCACGCGTCGGGATGATTTTGCCAAAGTCTATGAAAACCTCCTTCGCTTAATAGACGCCGGTTTTCAAGTCAAAATGAATGCGGTGGTGATGCAGGGCAAAAATGAAGACGATATTATTGCTTTGACGGAGTTCGCTCGTGAACATCCGGTATCGGTGAGATTCATCGAAGAAATGCCGTTTAATGGTTCCGGACTGGTAGAAGAAAAGCTATTTTGGGATCACGCCCGTATTTTAGAACGTATCCGTTCGCAATTTCCGGATCTAAAAGCGAGACCCTTTTTGTTCGGGGAAACGGCAAATACCTATGATATTCCAGGGTTCAAAGGGAATGTAGGAGTTATCGCGG
This sequence comes from Aquirufa lenticrescens, assembly GCF_019916085.1. NCBI lineage: Bacteria > Pseudomonadati > Bacteroidota > Cytophagia > Cytophagales > Flectobacillaceae > Aquirufa > Aquirufa lenticrescens. The sequence goes on from NZ_CP049834.1 coordinate 1,570,485, forward strand.
CATTTACGCGGACCTTTTGTGGAAGTTGCAATCGCATTCGTTTGACTGCCAAAGGTCAAGTCAAGACTTGTCTGTACGATGATGGCGTTTTTGATATGAAGCCGTATCTTCGTAGCGAAGTGAGCGATGAGGAGGTGAAAGCACAATTTTTGAAACTATTTAAATCGCGTCCGTTGGATGGATTTGAAGCAGAAAATAAACGAAAAGGAGTCATCACCGAATCGATGACGACTATTGGAGGTTAAATATTAGCATCTTTATGAATCCATTATCTACCCTGATTGAGAAATTTTCTAGCCTACGCGTTCTCGTGATTGGCGATTTAATGGTGGATGCCTATACCTGGGGAAAGGTGAATCGCATTTCACCAGAAGCACCAGTTCCGGTAGTGAACGTGATAAAGCGTGAATCTCGCTTAGGCGGTGCTGGAAATGTAGTTTTGAACATCGCGAGCCTTGGTGCAAAACCCTATGTTTGCTCGGTTATCGGTGACGATGCCACAGGCGAAACCTTACAAGGAATTCTACAAGCAGCTGGTCTTTCTACTTCAGGGATTATCACTGAAAAAGGTCGTCCTACTACGGTTAAAGAACGTGTTATCGCCGGATCTCAACAATTGATTCGCGTGGATTCGGAAACGGAGGCACCTATTTCAGCAGCTTCGTCTAAAGCCTTATTGGAACAAGTCAAAGCTTGGTTACCAGAGGTCGATGTGATCCTTTTTGAAGATTATGACAAAGGGGTTTTGAGTGCTGAATTGATTCAAGAAATTATTACGCTGGCGAAAGCACGTCAAATTCCAACTGTCGTTGATCCGAAGAAAAAGAACTTCTTCGCATACAGCGGCGCTACTTTGTTCAAGCCTAATTTGAATGAGTTACGTGATGGTTTAGGTTTAGAGGCTGCAGCAATTGCACCCGACGCCATCGCAAAAACAGTCGCTGATTTTAAGGCAGCACAATCCTTCACGGGGTTATTTGTAACGATGTCAGAACGCGGTGTGTATATGGATTTCGCAGCAGACCAAATTCAAATCCCTGCTCACATTCGCCAAATCGCCGATGTTTCAGGAGCCGGAGATACCGTTATTTCGATTGCTGCTTGCGCGCTTGCCGCTGGTGGATCCGCCGCACAAATTGCTGAGCTTGCTAACTTAGGCGGAGGCTTAGTCTGCGAATTTTTAGGGGTTGTTCCGATTGATGTTAACCTACTGAAAAAAGAAGCTGCAAAAATATAAAAAAAGCCCCGAACGAAAATTCGGGGCTTTTTTATGCATTCAGATTTCTTATCCAACCCAAGCCGTAAACTCAATCTCCACTTTATATTGCGGAGCGATCAAGGCTGAGATTTCGTAAATTCCTGTCGTTGGTTTAACATCGCCAAAGAAATGAGCATGTGCACGAGCAATGTCTAAATTCTTTGAAATATCCGTCGTGAAAATACGGGTACGGACCACATCCTTTAACGAAGAGCCAGCCTCTTCTAAAACCACCGCGATTCGTTCGATGATGTTATAGGTTTGGGCATATAAATCGTCAGCCGTTATTTTTTCGCCATCCACCAAGGCAACTGTGCCCGAGATTTCTAACAAATTTCCTGTCTTTACCGCGCGGCAGTAGCCGAAAGTATCTTCGAAGGGAGAACCGCTGGAGATATTAATTCTATTGCTCATTTTCTTTACTGATTTTCGTGATTTTTTGCCATAATTCCGGCTTTGCGTGACGCACCACTTCGCCGATGACGATGACTGCCGGATTAGTCAAGCCCTCTTTGGAAGCCATGGAGGCTAATTCTGCTGCCGAAGATACGCCAATGCGTTGATTTTTCATCGTGCCGTTTTGAATAATAGCTGCTGAGATATCGCCTTTACCGTATTTTTGGCATATGGTAGCGATCTCCTCTAACTTATTCATTCCCATGAGAATAACCAAAGTCGCAGAAGATTGTAAGCCTAAGGCTAAGTCTGCCGTCAAAGAGCCGTCCGATTTCGTGCCCGTCATCACCCAAAAGCTTTCGTTCACTCCACGAATCGTCAACGGAATCTCAGCTGAGCCCGCCGCCGCATAAGACGACGAAATGCCCGGAATGTAATCCGTCAATAAGCCGAACCCGCGCGCGTATTCGATTTCTTCTTGGCCACGGCCAAAGACAAAGGGATCTCCACCTTTCAAGCGGACCACGTGTCCTAAAGCATAAGCTTTTTCTACGATTAATTTATTGATCGCCTCTTGGGAATGGCTTTCACCCGCACGCTTACCCACATAAATCTGCTCGCAGGTAGGGGAGCAATGTGCTAACAAGCTTTGGTTAACTAAAGCATCGTATAAAACGGCCTGCGCAGACGCAATGGCTTTAATGGCTTTCAAGGTGATCAACTCCGGATCGCCTGGGCCAGCACCCACCACCGATAATTTCGGATGGGGCTCTAAAGATCTGAAATGGCTTAAGTTCTTCATACGATTAAGAGCGGGCTACTTTGGCTGATTGTAAAAAGGCATAGGCTTGCGCTGTATAGCGAGTTGCAAACTCGGCAGATGGCTCGTTTTGGTTAATCTGCAACACTAATTCAGCGAATGAAGGTGCTTCCACGGTAAAATCGCCGGTTGCCACAAAGTTTTCATCGAACTTCGTAATCACCGAATGTTGCGTAGGAACTGAAATCGATTTATCTAATAAAAGGGCTTTTGCTGCCGAAATAAACACGCTGTAGGCGTGGTAGATCGCATCCGCATAGCGTTTGTCTTCTAGCGCAGCCGCTGTCCATTCGTATTTCTCGTCTGATTCAAATAACAAAGTCGCCACTAAGTCGATCACGACACCTGCACATTCTCCCACGCCGATTTCGGTAGCGAAGTTTTCTGAAGCGCCCCAGTCGATGAAATCATCGTCCACTAGCGTGCTTAAATCTGCTATGGGCTTCAATAAATCATAGAAATATTTCTCGCCTTGGCGATCGTAATAGCTGTGGAAATATTCTCCCGCTTGTGCGTTTTCTTCGAAGTTATTCAATAAGGTGCGCAAGACTTGTGGACCTCTTTTCGACGGAACTTTGATTACTTTGTCTGCGATTTTTCCTTCGCCATTGCCTAATGTCGCGCCGCCTAATAAGACTTGCAAGGCTGGTAAAACGCGTTTGTCCGCGGCCTTTAACGAAGATCCGTGGAAACCGATCGATGCCATACTATGTTGTCCGCAAGCGTTCATACAGCCGGAGATTTTGATCTTCATCGCACTATCGTGGATCAAAGACGGAAATTCTTCCGTGATGACCGCCTCTAATTTTGAGGTGATATTCGTCGAATCAGAGATCGCTAAATTACACGTGTCTGTTCCCGGGCAAGCCGTGATATTTGCGATGGAATTCGCTCCCGGAGCCGCTAATCCGTGTGCGTCTAATACGGAGTAGACGTAGGCCAAATTCGCCGTAGGAACATATTTTAGCATCAAACCTTGGTTGATCGTGATGCGAATATCATCGCCTATGTAACCAGTTAATGCCTCGATTAAAGAACGAGAAGTAGTACTTGAAATATTACCGTTCAGAATCCGAACATAGACCGCGTGGAATCCTTTTTGCTTTTGTTCAAAGGTATTGGTTGCTAACCAAGTGGCGTAAGCCTCTGAGTTAGGAGTTACCGTCGAAGCCACTAAAGTAGGCGGAGTAACCTCCCAAGCTGTTGCCGGTGGAATTTCGAAAGAGTGATTTTTTAACGCTTTCGATTCCGCTTTTACTAAATCCATAAAGGCCTCGAAGCCGATCTTTTGGATCAAGAATTTCATACGTGCCTTGTGGCGAGAATTGCGTTCGCCGTGGCGATCAAAAACACGCAAAATAGCTTCGATGAATGGAATAACTAGGTTTTCTGCTAGGAATTCGTGAGCTACGTGAGCCAGCATCGGTTGGGCGCCTAAACCACCACCCACGACTACTTTGAAGCCGCGTTTGCCGTCCACGATTTTGGGAATAAAACCTACATCGTGTAAATAGGCTAAAGAAGTATCTTCATCTGTGTTCGAGAAAGACATCTTAATTTTACGACCCATTTCTTGGCAGATAGGGTTGCGCAAAAAGTAACGGAAAGCTGCATCTGCGTGCGGGCTTACATCAAATAATTCTTTCGGATCAATCCCAGAAGTAGGGGAGGCCGTAATGTTACGCACCGTGTTTCCACAAGCCTCGCGCAAGGTGATATCGTCCTGCTCTAATTTTGCCCAAAGTTCTGGCGTACGGTCCAGCGACACGTAGTGAATTTGGATATCTTGACGTGTTGTTAAATGCAGGTTTCCGGTAGAGTATTCGTCTGAAATGTCTGAAATTCGCTTCCATTGGTGGAATTGAATCTTGCCATACGGCAATTTAATGCGGATCATTTGCACCCCCTGTTGGCGTTGACCGTAGACACCGCGCGCCAGGCGAAGACTTCTGAATTTTTCCTCGTGAATCTCTCCAGCCTTGAATTGAGCGATTTTTTTCGCTAAATCCAGGATGTCTTTTTCGACTACGGGGTTTTCTATTTCAGAGCGGAAACTTTGCATAATAAAATCTTGAAATGTTTATAAAGTCTATATAATATATAGATTAGGTGCAAATCTACGAAATAACCTTTTATTGCCAAAGAATTTTTATATTCGTTTTCATAAATCTTCAAACGATGAAAAAACTATTGACGATTCTTTTTTGTGCACTTACGCTTAGCTTGAACGCGCAAACAATTGCGCAAATCGGGAAAGACCCGGCTGGCGTGCAAGTCGTTAAGACGAAACACTCCATTACGATCGCCGGCAAGGTGATTAATTACACGGCGACCACCGGTTATATGCATATGAAGGCAGATACGGGTAAGGTTTTGGCCAAAATCTTCTTCACCTACTACTCCAAAGACGACGAAGAAGGCGCCAAACGCCCAGTCACTTTCACCTTCAACGGTGGCCCAGGCTCTGCCTCTTTATGGTTACACATGGGCGGCGTAGGCCCTAAACGCGTAGTCTTGAAAGACGACGGAACCGCCACTGCAGCCCCTTATTCTTACGTTCCCAATGAATTTTCTTGGTTAGACAAAACGGATTTAGTCTTCATCGACCCCGTTTCCACCGGCTATTCCCGCGCTGTGGGCGAGTCCGCAAGCAAATACCACGGTTACGTAGAGGACATCAAATCCGTAGGCGATTTCGTGCGCAACTTCTTGAGCCGCTACGATCGCTGGGCTTCTCCTAAATTCCTAGCCGGCGAAAGCTACGGAACCACGCGTGCCGCAGGATTATCGAAATTCTTGCAAGACGAACACCGCATCTATATCAATGGTGTTATTTTAATCTCGGCGGTATTAAACTTTGGCACAAACGATTACAACATCGGAAACGATCTACCTCGCGCGCTTTACATTCCATCGTACACCGCTGCCGCTTGGTATCACAAAAAATTAGCCCCAGCCTTACAAGCGAGACCTATCGCAGACGTATTGAAGGAATCCGAGCAATGGGCGATCGGACCCTATGCTACCGCATTAATCAAAGGCGGCTGGATGTCTGACGCAGAAAAATCGACTATCGCTGAAAAGATGGCCTATTATACTGGCCTTTCCAAAGAGCTTTGCCTGCAAGCCAATTTACGTCTAGAGGAAAACCGTTTCTACAAAGCCCTACGCCGTGCAGACGGACTTTCGATCGGTCGTTTAGACGCTCGTTTCACAGGTCGTAACCTAGACGACGCTGGCGAATACGTGGATTTCGATCCATCATTCACAAACATCGATGGACCTTTCACCGCCACGATTAACGATTATTTATCCAAAGAATTGAAGTTCACAGAGGAGAAAGGCTACAACGTCTTCGGCGAAGTATACCCTTGGTCCTATAAAAACGTCCAAAACAAATACTTGAACGTTGCAGAAAGTCTTCGTGATGCGATGGCCAAAAACCCGAACCTGAAAGTCTACCTCGGCTGCGGCTACTACGATTTCGCGACCCCGTACTTCACGGCGGTCTACGACATCGAGCATATGTTCTTGCGTCCCGAACAACGCTCTCGCGTAGACATTAAATACTACGAATCTGGACATATGTATTATATCCACAAACCATCCTTGATCCAATTCAAGAAGGATATCGATTCGTTTTTCGATTCGTCGAAATAATTTGCTATTTTTGCAACCCCACGGGCGCTTATAGAGGGGTGTCCGAGTGGTTTAAGGAGCACGCTTGGAAAGCGTGTGTAGGTCTCAAGCTTACCGAGGGTTCGAATCCCTTCCCCTCTACGAAGCCTCTCAGCGTTAGCTGAGGGGCTTTTTTATTTTCAATTGCGAGTCAAGCTTGCTTGGGCGAGCAAGGGAAAATGAAAAAGCTTCATCCTGAGCGCAGCGCAGGATGTCAGGCTTTGTGCTAGATGCCCTGCGGGCTGACAGCGGAATGAAATGGAGCTGTCACTCCCATTTAAATTCAATTAAGTAACTCTCAATTTTTTTTACGGTTTTATTCTTTAATATCAAAATCTCCATCTATTGATAATATTGATTCGATGTGTGCAAGTCTATTGCATATATAGTTCTGAAATTTGTATCAACAAACAAAGGCAGCAATTATGGTAATCAATACAAACATGTTAAAAAGTAGCCCTCAAGAAATTGTATTTCAAACTGAGAGCGATGGTAAATTTTTAGAATATGAATTGCATCATTCAAGACATTCCCTTCAGCGTTCAAAACAGAGAGGGATATCTAATGAGCAAATTGCTATAGTAACAGAATATGGAAGTTGTATTTATGGTCAGGGTTTGACTTACTACATACTGGGAAAAAAAGATGTTCCCGCCAATCTAAAAAAACAGGCGAGTAAGTTTGAAAATACTATAGTAATAATTGGAGCAAATGGTGACCAAATTGTTACATGTTACAGGAATCGAAATCCGTATCAATGGATTAAGCATAAGCCAAAAGAATTATCACGAAGACAAGCAGCTTAGGTATAAAATATGATAAATACGAAAAAATATAGGATTGCGAAACTAATTATGTTTTTACAATCAAATGGATGGCAGCCCGTTTCAAAACGGAGAATATGCTTGCATTTAAAAATTTCAGAAAGAACGCTCTATCGATATGTTTCATCTGAAATACTTTCTGTTCAAATTAACAATGGTTTTGTTTCTATAATAACTTCTAAATAAATTATGAAAAACTACGAATTAAATTCAATTTTTACTTTTGGTAAATATAAAGGATCGTCACTTCAGCAAGTTTATGGTCAGAATCCTAGTTATATAGAATGGTGTATTCTAAACTTAGAACACTTTAATATTGAAGAGGATGTGTTTTATGAACTTCAAAGTTTAAATTCGTCATACCAATTTTCAGATGATTCTTTGAATAAACTACAAAGTAATTGGCAAGCAGAACTAGATGAGGTTGACTTTGACGATTATGAAGAACCAGATTACGACCCTTATTCCGATTGGGAAAGAGATTCATTTGATGCATTAACTGATGGTCAATGTGGAAGCTATGATGATTTTAATGAAAATGGGGGGGATTGGGATACTATGATGGCTGGAATGGGACATTAATATTTATTCTAAATAATTTTGATTATGCTGAAATTGACAAAAAATAGTGCTTTTGATAAAAACAACGTGCCTTTTGGATTATTTTTGGAGGAAGTTGCTGGAGTAGATTGGGGTATCACTACGGAAAGAGGATTTCGGGAGTTACTAATTTTTAATAGTTTTGAGCAAGTAGTTGCAGCGATAACTGTTCCCCGGAAAATTGATGAAAACTTAAATTTGGAATTACTCAACAAAACTACTGTTATAGGTAAGCATAACGTTGATGTCGGAGGTGATATCACTTTAACTTATGTGGTGCACAAGCATAAAGAAGGAGGTTTTAGTCTTTGGGAGCAGGAGGTAATGATTTTTTCATTTGATGATCTGAAAAAGTATTAGAGAGTTAAATTTATGAACAAATTTATTTTTCAATTTAAAATTGAATTATTTCAATTTGTGAATAAATTTCATTTAATCTCTTTCTAAGCGATTCATTATTATTTTTAAGTTCAGTTCTTGTATTTTCATTTGAGTTTTGAATTTCTAAAATATTTTTTAACGCTTTATCAGAATCTGAAATTGTATTAAATTTTGTTTCATTTAATTTTTTAAAATTTCTTGTATCGGTTTCATATAATTCTATTATTCTACTGTTGTTCTTATATATCATTCGTAGTGTTTCATCTTTTTCTATAATAATATTTGAAAATTTTATTACATTTTCTTTTTGGTTAGATATGTAAATTATTTTGTTGACTTCTTTATTATTCCATTTTCCGCCAGTCCAAACTTCTTTTACAAACAAAATGTAAGAGGGGTTTCTATCTATTATTTTTTTGAATTGAATTTTCAATTGTTTGACTAAACTATTTATAGCAAAATATTCATTGTTTAATTCATCGTAAGCTAATATACTTCCAGTTTGGAGTTTTCTCGCCTTGCAGACTGTTGTTATAAACATCTTATCCGTTCCGTTCATTTGAGATTTTATTTTGAAGTCAAGAGTTGATTAACTTTTTCAGCCAAGTTCTTTACAATTGATTGTATTGAATCAAATGTTGCTTCAGCAATAAATTTGTGAAGACGAGGATTTTCATTTTCAATTTTTGAAATTCGAGTGCATCTGTGCAATCCTTCATTTCGAATTAAACGTAAACTATCTATATTAAAGCCCTGTGATCCATTTTTTGAATTATAAAAAGTCCGATTGAAAGTAAATATTTTAGTAGCAATCGAAATATCATTTATATTTCGATGGTTATCTGTTCTTTTGAAATGGGTACCTTCAATCGACTCAAAATGGTATAGTAAATCTTCGATTTTCTGATATTTTTCGAAGTAATAATAGTTTAAAAGATTTTCAATTTGGTAAAATGCATTTACACTAAAATCAAATAATCTTTTGATGTGATCTTTTTCTTTGAGATCGTATCTTACATTTTCCATTCTCAAGTTATCTAATTCGAGGCGAGTTCTAAGGAGTTTATGAGGAATAAATGAATAGTCAATACTGCATTCTGGGCTAATTTCTAATAATTCAATAACTTTATTTGTGTCTTTTTTTATGTCTACAATCAATGAACTACCACCATTTGAGGTTTCTATTGTGGTTGGATTATTAAATTTTTCGTTTAACGATCTCCTTACCCATTCATTCCCAGGTTGATTAGCGATTTCAGTAACCAATTTGATTAATGATTCAATTTGTTCTTTTGTTGCCATACTAATTATTGCGGTTGATAGAATGCCATGGCATCATTAATTCCATTATTTAAAAGTAACTCTAAAGTTTTTTCGATGTGAGCTGAACGATCTTCCGTATGTATTTTGATAGTGGGTTTTAGTGTACGAAATCGATTATTCAACTTTACGTAGGTAATGTTATTTAGACCTTTCACCATACTTAAATAGTTTAATTTCCCTTCTAGCGTATTTCGTAATTCTGCTTTTTTTATTTTCGCTGTGGTATTGAGTAGTGGGCCATTTTCATTAAGGAAAATGTTATTTGCTTTCTCGTACCCGTATCGTTCCCATAAATTCAACCACATACGCAAATCTTTGATAAAACTTTTTTGAACGTTAACTTGGCCATGAACCAAAAGTCCTGTTACTTCTTTTTTATAACCATCTTTTTGTAATCGTGTCTTTTTTTCATTAATTCTGAAACCTTGATCTAATATAATTCTATATAGCTCTTTTTTGAATTCACTGTCAACTTGAAATACATTATGAAGCGAACTAAATGTGATATCATCAGCATATCGGCTATATAGTAATCCAAATCGCTTTGCCACTCCAGCGAGACGAAGATCTAGTTTTTGGCAAACAACATTACTCAATATCGGTGAGGTAGGTGCACCTTGTGGCAGTACATTTTTCTTTATTTTTTCAACCGAACCATCTGCAAGAATACTCTCTACTTCCATTTCTGTGCAACAGATTGCCGCCAACATATTGGCTAACTCTAATCTTGCAGCTTTTGGTATTCGATTAGTCGCTTTGAAATAATTAGAATCTATATCACTGATTACAAATTTCTTGTTTGGGTGTATTTTTTTTGATTGTTCAGGATATTTAATTTTGAACTCATCTATAGCAAATGTTTCAAATACCTTTGAGGTTGCTTGATTTAAATTAAATGGGGCTTGCTGCAAACATTTCCATACGCGTGCTTGGTCGACACTTGGAAAAAAGTCTTTTAAATCAATATTTAATACATAATACGAATTAATATGTAATTGCGCATTATGTACAATTGATCTTTCTTTTGTGAATCCCATGGTTGATTTGTGTGGCTCGAAAATGCATTGGAATACGAACGCAATTGAACGCTGAACAGCTTTCAATCCTTTCTTGGGAGCATAAATTGTTCTTGTTCCTCCAGATTTTTTTGCAATGGTAAACTCTTGATATTGATGGAAAAATTTCCACTTATGATCAATCGTTCTTTTGGGGTTACAGTAAAATGTGATGTCTTTTAACTTGAAAGGAATTACTTTTTCTCCGTAAATTATGGACTTTGAGAAATTCAATAAATCGAGCAAATCTTCAGTTGTTTGCATTGCTGAAAATTTTGTTTTGATCGAATCGATTTGCTCTTTAGTAGGCTTCATAGTTGAGAATAGCCTTTGAAGTCTGCCGTGAAATTCTTTGTATATGATCTAAATATTATTTTCCCAAATAATATTAAAATAATAAAAATAATAATATTCTTAATTTTTAAATATTATATAAAAACCAAGAAACATTCATCCTGAAATATCCAGAATACCATCCGATTTGAGATTTATACAATCTCCAAATGGCGAATTTCAATTTGTTACGGCAGACATTCAAAGAACTTATTTAAATTAATTTTTTTTTGATTGCTTTCCAAATTGCTTGTGAGGCAAAAAGCATTTGTCTCTTTCGACGATGTAAAATTGCGATGTATGTGTGCAGCTTATTTGCATAGATAAAATTATTTTTTAGATTGCTGAAAATATATTGAACATGGTTAAAAATCAGTATCAACGTTATCAAGTATTAGACAAATGTTTTTCAAATCGGATTATCAAATATACTTTCAAGGATTTGGTCAAAAAGGTTAATCAAGAATTGGTTGACTTTGGCTCAATAAGTGTTCGAACAGTACGTGCTGACATTAAGTACATGGTTGAAAACTATGAAGTGGAGTTTGATGAAGATTTACAACAAGGCAAACAGTATTATTATCGATATAAGGATCTTGATTTTTCAATTAATAAGGTTTCCATCAATGATCGAGAAATTGAAAAGTTAAAGGAAACATTTCTTGTCCTTCAACGAATACAAGGTCTTGATGATTTTGGATGGGTGAAGGATGCTTTGCCCAAATTTCAAAATTTGCTTGGCGACCAAAAACCAGTAGTTGAGTTTAGTAGAAATGAACAAGATTGCAAAGTGCAAGATTTGTTTTTGAAATTATATGATGCGATTGTCAATCAAAAAGTATTGCAGGTGGAATATAAAGATTTTAAAGTGGAAGAGTCTTATACCATTCTATTCCATCCATATTATATTAAAGAATACAATCGGCGATGGTTTGTATTCGGCTTAAATCAGGAATTAGGGATCGAAACATGGAATCTTGCATTTGATCGGATTCAAGGACTTGAAGTTTTTAAATCTGGAAAATACGTTGCTTCTAATATCGAATGGCAAATGGATTATTTTGCGGATGTGATCGGTGTAACTCGGTTCGTAGATGCTGAATCTCAAATTATAAAAATAGAAACGGATTCCTTGACCTATAAATACATAGCATCCAAGCCCATGCATCCGAGTCATAAGCGGATTAAGGAAGAAGAAGGCAAGGTTATTTTTCAAATGGATGTAATTTTAAACAGAGAGTTGAAAAATCAAATTCTTTCTTTTGGTGCGAATCTGAAGGTTTTGGAGCCTATAACATTTGCTGAGGAATTAAGGCAAGAATTTCAAAAAGCGAGTTTATTGTATTTGTAACATAAAGTATGCAGATGTCTTGCATATATAGGTATTTACTTTGACCATTGAAATTAAATCAAATTATGATGACGGTAGAAGAAATGTTAATAGCAGAAAATTTGGAAATTCTTACAATTGTGGCTGGCAGATTTAGTGCTGCGGGTAACTATTTGGGAATTTGCAAAGAGAAGGAAAATGGACACGACCCTCTACATATCTACAAGGCACAAATGGCTTATTTAGACTGGACAATAGATCTAGATAATGTAGAATTGCCATTTGCCGCATTAGGTAGGTGGCAGGAAGTTGCAAATCGACCAGGTAATATACGGTTTACAGCAACCGCTATATTTAAAACTATGGGTGAATTAAATAGGATTTTGCAAATTGAAGTCAATTTGCAAAATCAGATCAATGCAATTAATAGCGGGGTCATTAATGACAAATTGAAAGACTAAAATCCCCCTTGGTTTAGAGTGTCAAAGCTTTAAATATCGGGTTAATTAGCATCTGGAATAATAATTTATAACCTACTTAAGCCTTAAAAATATTATATATAATTTGATTGCTCTTTGCAATTTTAATTAAAATTTGCTTTTCAATCACTAGATTCTGAAGGTCTTTAATTAGGCTTTCTTGCCACCATAGGAATTGATGAAATGTAACTATAATTGCTTTAGGAAAATATGTAATTGTTCTGTGTTTATTGTAGGTGGGTTTTGATTTTTTCAATCAACTGAACAAATGTCATTCCATTTGTATTTAGCTCATTTTTTGAGATGTTTAACCTAATAGCCTCTCTTAAATTTAAATACAAATTATTGTCATTTGTAATCTGATTATATTTTTCAAAATCAGCTAAACCTTTTGATAATATTTCAGTAATATTTGTTTTAGCCTTTAAATTAATTTTAATATAGTCTTCAGTTACATCTTCAATAAATAAAGGTCTTTCAATAGCAGCTAGGCAGTAATTTAAAGGACGGGAATAAGCAAATTTAGCTTGACTAGGAGCCACATGGAGTGGCCCTATTGATAATTTACTGTATGATTTTAATTCAATGTAAAATTGTTTGCCATTAATCAAATTACGGATTTCAAAATCATGAGAACCTATGCCATTGTGATCAATTTTAGTGCAATCAGTGTTTAGTCCAGAATTAATTAGAGCCTCTTTTAAGACATGTTCGACTTTTTCTCCAATTTCTAATTTGAACTTAAAATCTTCATCGTCTTTTTGTAATTGTTCAGCATATTGAATTAATATATTCAACCCACCTGGAATATTTTCGAGTATACTTGCCAAATGAACAACACCCTCAACATTGGCTGTTATCATATTTAGTTCTTCTTTTGAAATATTGGATTCTGCTAGCTTAGACAAAGAATTTAATTTTCCACTTTGTGCTATTGATAAAACTTTATCCCTATCATAATCCGGAATCGTTTCTAGAAATAATTGTGGTTTTTTTTGTGAAAACCATTTGAATAGTTCTTTAAGTTCTTTCTCATCTTTACCACAATCTGCTAACCATTTAAAAATTAACTGTAGACCTACATGGAATTTTGAACTGGTCCTCTCGTTTTCTGGAAATGCACTAAAGCAATCATCAATTGCTTTACAAAGGATACTTTCATTTTTTATTCTTTCTTTTGGTAATAAACTAATTAAACCCTCTAAAGATTTATGAAGTAAATAAGTCTTATACGATTTATCATTTATAGCATCAAATATTTCAATAAGTTTAGGTTCTAGGTCCTGATCATAAAAAATTTCATCTTTTCTAAATAGAAAATTGCCGACTTGATTTGGTATAATTGCATACTGATCTAATAAATTTTCATCTACATTTAAAACTAGGGAAATCAATGAATTCAACCATAATATTGGTTCTGCGATAGTACGACTTAAGTTTTCTAAACTGTTTAAATTATGTATTTCGGACAATAGATCTTTTAACTCATACTTTGTTTGAGCAAACACAGTAAAATCAATGTTGTTATACCAATGAGGAAAATCTATTTCTTGTGGAATATAATCTGGATTATGAATAGATGCTATTTCATAAAAGTCATTTAAATATTTGAGGCTTTTATCATCATTTGGAAAATAAGGGATTTTAACATCATCGAACTTAATTTTAATTCCACTTTTAGAAATGACAATTTTTTGTTCTAATAAAAATTCTTTCAGTGGTAATAAAATTGTAGAACTGTACCATTTTCGTTCATTTTCGTCATCTGAATTATGTCTTTGCCACTTAATTAAATTATAAAAATCAAAGTAATTTTCTTGAATCAATTTGGAAATAAGAATTTTATATGCGTCTACTGCAAAAATTAATATTTCCCTATTTGACTCTTCAACAGGAGATAGTCGAATTCCATCGCGTTCAGTTTTAGGATTAAATTTTAGACTATTAATTACAACTGAAAAGGCAAAATTTTCAGTGCCTATCATTGGTAGTGAACAGAATAATTTCGTCAATTGATTCGGGTATGGCAATATTTTTTTATCATTTACACTTACAATTACGGTAGTGTTATTTATAGATGATAATATGAATTCCTTAGTTTCAACTTCATGAATCCCGCAATTATTGACATCTGTAACAATCGAGACGTAAAATTTATCACCTGTTTTTTGGGTATATTCTCGCTTATAAAATTTTAAATGTTTTGTGTTGTGATTTAAGATGGTTACCTTTTTTATTTTGGGCATAAATGCCAATGTGTAGGGAAGTACCTCATTAACATACTCAAGGCCAGAATTAATAACTTCATCAATATTGATTCCAGGTAATGGTCTTGTAATATCATAACTGAAAATTGTATTAAAATTATTTGAATGATATACCACAAGGCTTTTTTCTTCTTTAAGCTGTTTACTTGCATTACTTAAAGAAGATTTTAATAATTCTTTGTCATTATACCCTGTTCTATCTAAATCAAATTTAAATGGCGCATATTGATTGTTAACTTTAACAATACCTTCTACAGTAATAATTGAAGACAATACATGAGTGGAAATAAAACCTGTCCCAAATTGTCCTATAGTATCTTCTGATCTCAAATCTGTGTTATCTTTGCCTGAATCTGGTGCAATTAAATTTCTTGCATCCATTGGTGAAAAAGGGAGGCCATTATGTTTAAATATAATTTTATCGGAATAGAGCTCTAAAATCACATGTACCTCCTCATTGTAATCAGAGGCATTTTGTAATAACTCCCAAAACCATCTTCTTTTTAATTTATTTGCGTCAGATGGAATATCTTTTGTCTTTTCTAAAATACGTTTTGCTGGGATATTTAGCAGTTGTTCCTCTTCTGCTTGTTGAAAAGCATTTTGAATGTTGTTATGTTCAGACATAATTAAAGTTGTTACATTTAATGAAAAGCTTAGTGAGTTCAGCATTTTTATAATCTACACTAAGTCCCCAAACTTGTACAAAATTGATATTTGGGTATTGAAAATTATTATTGCCGTTTTTGTGTTATTTACATTCGTCCAAAATAGCAAGTAGTTCGTCTTTTATCTCCTTCGGTAATTTTCTTAATAATTCTTTTTTCATATAAAATCTGTCTGAAGCTATGGAATATGTTAGAGTAGGTTGCACAGTTGTGAAAATATGTTCGTACCCGTTTAAAAGATTCCATATCTTTTCTTCTGTCTCAAGTTTTTGCTTTTCTGTCATTTTTTTGAATAATTAATTTTCATTCCCGCTACTCTTTTACCTTAAAATATTTTTTTGGAGAGATAACTCTAAATCTAGTTGTTTGGTTTATACTTAAATTACCGTTTTAAAATACAATTTAAATAATATAAATTGTGACTCGTATTTATTTAGTTAAACTTATCTAACGGTCAACCACCCTTACCCACATCTTCATCGGATACTCCCCAAACACATACTCCGTTACCGGGCACAACCACAAGGGATGCGAAAAGTTCTTCCCATCTAATTCATTGACCTCATAATACGCACCATATTCCACTGGCTCGTGCCCCATAGCATCCAATAATTCTTGATTTTTCCCCATCACTACCTTTTCCAATTTGGCATAATACCCTTCGAACTCCACTAGACTAATATCAAGTGTAATCCTATCCCCGCCTCTACTCAATAAATCCAAAAACGTATCAGCCCCATCTACCATCAATAAATTATTCTTCGTCCCTAAGCCTTGCTCTAGAAACTCAGGGAGATCGGCATACCATAAGCCGATCTCCTTTATAAAACTAATCCTCTTCATTCTTAAATATTTCTAATAAACTCTTCAACGCCATCGTCGATCTCCCAAAAGCATCCTTGTCCATATTCTTCTTTTCAAACGCAAAACTATTCTCTTCCTTAATGTTCATACTCCTTGCAATCTCCACCGCATCCAGCGTAGCCCCTAAATAAGTAAATGACCATTTACCCGTCGCCTCTTTAGCCTGAATTAAATTCTTAATCTTCTCGTGAGTATATTCTTTCGAAGCATTCTCATACCCGTCTGTTAAAATAATCATCACAGCAGAATCTTCATTTCCCATCAAACGCTGTGTATCTGCCACGCTCATCCCGATGGCATCTAATAAAGCAGTCTGACCATTCGGTCTGTACTCAAAACCATCCATCTTTGATAATTCCATGACAGATAAATTGCGGTATTTAATGTTAATATGATGGTCAAAAACAGTCAAACCCACTCGAATTTCTTGCTCGGGAAACTCATTCGCAAGTGCTAAAATTTCTTTCCGCTGATTCGCCAAACCGCTAAGTGTTTGATTGACGCAATCTGACATAGATCCGCTTTGATCTAAAATAATGTGGTAAAATGTCTTTGACTTTTTCATAAGAATTGGATTAAATTTTTTAGATGTTTTATTCGTTAATACCACAATTTTCAAAACGTCACCCAAAATTTTTTCTTGATGAAAAATAATCTAATTTCGATTCTAATACGATCCCTCAATGCCCGATAGATTACCTGAAACAGACAATGAAATTTTAGCGCTCTTCCACATAGATAGGGAAGGAGCCTGGCGAATCATTTATGAGCAATGCCATTCCAATGCGATCCGCTTTATGCGAACTCATTTTCGAGCTGGTTTCGATCTAGAAGATGTATTCCAAGATGCCTGTTTGGTCTTATTAAATCGAATGGAAAACCCTGCCTTCATTTTGACCTGTTCTATACAAACCTTTTTAAATGCGATCTGTAGGAATATTTTATTAAGACAGTACAGGCGGCAACCCATTAATACTTCGATCAGCTCAGAATTCGAACTAGACCTAGCCATTGAAGTCGAGATAGACGAGGACGAACACGCAAATCGACAAACCATCTTTTTAGAAGTGGTAGAATTAATGCGAACGCAAGCAAACCGTTGCTACGAAATTTTTCAACTCTTCTATTTCCGAGAAATAGGCATGCAACAAATCGCTGACCGCTTAGGCTACACCTCTGCAGCGAATGTTCGGAATCAAAAATACCGTTGTTTAGTCAATGCCCGCAGAGAAATAGAAAGACGTTTAAACCTTAATTCTTCTAGACGATGATATACCAAGAAATGTATGGGTATCTAACAATAGAGGACCCAAGAGAACGCGATAAAGTGTGGCAATCACTTTCGCCACAAGTACGTGACTATCTCAACGTTTTTTTAGACTTGATGAATCAAGCTCAAGAAAATGTCTATTATGAGAAATCTAAATTCTACCGATTAATCACTGAGGACGAGTTTGAAAATTTAAGACTTGTCTATCTCAAGATACAGTCGAAAGATATGGTCATCGACGCCGCTTTCGAGGAAGAATTCAAACAAGCCTTCATCACCTTTGAAAAGAAGGCTGAAATGAAGGCGAAAATGAATGAATGGCGGGCCGATATGGAGACTAATCTTATTTCAGCGCCCACCTCCGTGCAAGAAAACGTATTCTACAGTAAGCAACGTAAAATGGTGGATTCTGACGAAATGCTGTATACTGCACAACATAGTCCCCCAAAACATTCTATAATTCAAAATGAAGGTGCGGCTTTTGGTTGCATCATCGCCATCGTCGCTAGTATTTTAATCACGATCGCACTTTATTTCTTGTTAAGATGATAGACCTAACCTTCGATCGTACCATCGACCCGTTCGAATGGCTTCCAGGCTTAGACGCCGCACCAGATTTTATTCCCGATGCAGAATATACTGATCTACTCCAACGATGTGATGCGGCTTATGCTGACATTCTATCAGGAGAAGTACTGAACTATCGAATGGTAGAATTAAAAGCCGTAGTAAATCAATACACCGAGCTCTTCCATGAAGTAGAAAAAGAACTCAAATATTACGAAGGATTTGATCGATTCTTCTACCTATTCGATGCCGTCTTCACTGCTTATCTTTTCATGGACCAAGAAGGCTGGAACGCCTTCTTCGCACTAGACGATTACAGCAAGTTTGATATGAGCGAAGAACGCAATTTAACTAACTGGCTATTCTCGTATCAAGCCCTAAATGAAAAAATAGCGGAGCACCTTTTTTACAATTCTGATTGCGATTGCAACAGTCAAGAGTACTACCGCATTAGCCATTTGGGAATTCACATTCACAAAGAAGACCTCACGAAAATCTTTGAATTCTCTACGCTGTATACCGAACACTATGCTCAATTATTAAAGCAATATATGGACATCACTTGGGAGGATTTCTTCTCCTATACAGAGGAAGATCAGATGTATTACCTACGAGATAACCTGTTTTATTATATTTTAAAATCACGTAATAAGAACTGGTCGCCCATATTTGACTTATCATAACTACCCCCTTTTAACCCCCTCATGAAAAATACCCTACTCATCCTCCTTCTAGCACTAAGCTTCAACACCTTCTCCCAAACCTATAACCTGCAATCCGGGATCAATTATTACGGGGAAGAAAAATACGACGAAGCTTTGGCATTCCTAAAAAAAGAAATCGCCCAAAACCCGAAAGAAGGAAAAGCCTACTATTACCTCGCTTTAATCAACGTGGAAAAAGAGACCTACGCCCAAGGCTTATCCCAGGTCAACTTAGCCATCACACATCTTACTCCCTCGGACACCCTAGTCGCCTACGCCTGGAAATTAAAAGGGGATATCTATTTTCACCTGGATGATTTGGAAAAATTCGAAGCCAGCTATGCCAAAGCCATTGAATTAAACCCCTCAGAAATCTCCATTTACTATGGCCGTGCGTCCGATTACTATGGACTCGAGAAATACGATAAAGCCATCGCAGACTTAAATAAAGTGTTAGAATTAGACGAAGGAAATATCAAAGCTAGAGACTTGATGACAAGCGTGTATATGGCACAAGACAAATATACTGAAGTGATCAAAGTCTCGGACCGGATCATCAAATTAGACCCCGCCTTTGCCTCAGCCTATGACAATCGATCCTATGCAAACTTTAAATTAGGCAAATATGATTTAGCCATCATTGACTCCTACACCGCATTAAGCTTAGACGAAAAAAATTCCCGTATTAGAGGGAATTTCATCACCTTCTCGAAGAAAAATTTCACCCTAGGACTCGCGAAAATTGGCTCATTAATTAAAGAAAATCCCCAAAAGGACATTTGGGTTTACGTTCGCTCTCAACTCTATCGCTATAAAAAGGACTACAAAAATGCCCTAGCTGACTTTACTAGAATATTTGAAATGGTCCCCGATAACTACCGCAGTGCTATTTTAACATCCCGTGCAGAACTATATGGCGAAATGGGATTACACGATAAAGCCATCGCAGATTTCACTGAATCGATTGAATTAGACTCGAGCTCTGCCCTTGATTTTGGGAATAGGGGAGATGAATACCGCCTAATCGGAAATTATGCCGCCGCCATCAAGGATTTTGACAAAGCCATCGAAATGGATCCAGAACAACCTTGGTACTACTACCGCCGCGGATGGGTGAAGGATGAATTTTTGAAAGATCCTGAAGGCGGACTCGAAGACTATACTGCAGGCATTGAAATCGACCGCAATTACGCCTACACCTATTTGCATCGCGGAAGACTGTATGCAAAACACTTTAAAGACACATTACGCGCGAATGCCGATTTTAGGAAAGTAGTGGAATTAGATACCATTGTAGGCTCTGGCGGAAATTCGCGCCACTACGGCTATTTCGAATTAGGCAAATATGATCAAGCCAAAGCTTGGATGACCAAAACCCTCATTCAATTCCCAGAAGAAGGCAATTATTACGATGCTGCTTGCCTGTATTCCTTACTGAAACTTTATCCGCAATCCATCGCCTATTTAGATACCGCCTTTACAAATGGCTACCGTGATTTCGAACACCTAGCGAAAGACGATGATCTAGACAATGTCCGTAATCTTCCAGAATTCAAATCACTCATTACCCGTTGGAAGGCAAAATTTGCCTCCACGAAGCCTATAGGGGTTGCCGGCGAAAAATCAGCCAATATGATCGTGGGTACCTATATTATTCCTTTTAAACCCACCGGTGGAGGAACCTATGAAGTGCAAAGTAAAATCAATGGTTTGCCTTTAAGTATGCTATTCGATACTGGCGCCAGCGATATTTCTATCTCTCAAACAGAGGTTGACTTTATGATCAAAAACGGATTTCTAAGCGATCAGGATTACATAGGAACGGCCACGTATATATTGGCAAATGGCGAGAAAGAAAAGTCGCGTACCATTATGTTAAAACAAGTGGAAATAGGCGGATTGGTATTGAAAAACGTGCGCGCCTCTGTCACTAAAAACCGCACAGCTGGTATGCTTTTTGGCCAAAGTGCTATGAGCCGCTATGGTAAAATCACGATTGATAACCAGAAGAGACAAATTATTTTAACCGGAAATAATAAGTAACATGTTGACCATCCCCTCAAACCACAAAGTTCTCTTTCTAGGCCTAATACCCTTGCTCTCCTTTGCGCTTTGTTATTTCGTTTTCCCTATCATTTTAAAAGATTACTATGGAAACGCATTTCCCCCTTATGTATTATTAGATATGGAAATTGTGTCAAGAAACCTATTTTGGTTATTTCAAACAGCCGTGTTTTTCGTAAATCTATGGGTATTCTCATGGAAGATAAACACCTTTTTGCGCAACTCTTTAATGATTTTCATCTTCTTACTAGGCTGGCTGGCTACAATAGCTGATTTTCGGGCACCTTCTGCAGGGATTGTCTGGGGGACATTCAGTATGTGTGCGATTTATTATGTGTTAGTTCCTGTATTTAAATACTTTCTAAAAAATGATCTCAAAAATTAACTGGAAATTAGTGGGCCTATTTTGCTTGAAGTTATTTCTGTATCTCCTAGTCATTCCCATATCAGCATCTATCTTCCAAACAATTGCCTTTAGTATCGCCTTGCCTTTGCTTTTTAAAGTGAAACATATTACCGGGGGAACTTCCATTGGACTTCAAATTTGGGCAATATTGGCTGTTGTAATATATAGTGCATTATTTTATGTCTATGTATTGATTAACCGCTATATCAAATCAAAACGCCGTCGTCGCTGGATGTTATTTCTCTTTATTTTCATTCCCGCATTATTTGGTGGTGGGCAATTCACGATGGCTTTTTATTGGGCCATTTTGGGTAATTTAATCTACAACGGTTATTACTATGCGATGTATTATGTAGCAGAATATTTTCTTCCCTCTTTTCGCGGACAATTGAAATAAGACTTAAATGAATCCCAAAATGCTACCCTCCATCTTCCTTCTCTTTTTTGCCTGTATGGGTGCTTTAGTTTGGTCTCAGCTCAAAGATAAAAAAGCTGTTAATCCTTGGGCATTAGGCAATGCCTACGAGGTGCGCGGCATAGATTTGTCCCATCATAATGGAAGAATTAAATACGACGAATTAGACTCGCTAGATTTTGTGTTTCTGAAGGTGACAGAGGGAATTACTTTAACGGATAGAGACTTTTCAAAGCACTACTCCGCCTTTCGCGAAAAAGATATCGCCATAGGCGCGTACCATTTTTTCAGATTTGACTTAGACGGTAAATCACAGGCACGACATTTTTTAAACCATTTGGAAGGTAAAGAATTCCAAATTCCCTTAGTAGTAGATGTGGAGCACGAAAACAATCCAAGTGTGCCACGCGAAAAAGTGATTGATCGTCTGCGCGCTTTTGTAAAAGAAGTCAAACGCCAAACCGGTTTGAAGCCCATCATCTACACCAATGGGATTGGCTATTCAGATTTTATCAGTGACGACTTTGACGACCACACCCTTTGGTTAAGCTCGACTAATTCTTGGCGACCAGCCATGATGGACTGCACTTTTTGGCAGTTTAACATTAAGGCAGACTTATCCGCTATTACCCACGATGTCGACCTCAATGTCTTTCGCGGTTCACGCGAGGAATGGGAGGGGTATCTGAAGGAGCATAAGCCGTTTAAGGTATCAAGTAATTGATAATTCTCTCATAATATCATCTCTATTCTTGTAGTTAGCGATCTCATCAGCTACTTTCAAGACAGATTAATTTAATCTTTTAAACGAGCGTCTTTTTGAAAATTATACGTACAAATTAATTATATTTGCACGTATAAAATTTAAAAGCTATGGATGCTAAACTAACTTTAAAGCTAGATCAAGACATAATTGAGCAAGCAAAAAACTATGCTAAAATGAAAAATACAAGTCTTTCTCAGCTAATTGAGTCTTATCTAGGGATGTTAGTGGAGCCTCGACCTATTCACGAGGTCACCCCCTTTGTCAAAAGTTTATCAGGAATAGTCAATCTTCCTGAGAATTTTGATTCAAAAGAGGCATACAAAAAATACATACAAGACAAATATTCGAAATAGTATGACGAACGTATTTGTTGACTCGGATGTATGTATCGACCTCTTGTCTGGGCGGCAACCCTTTGCTAAACCGGCAGAAATTTTATTTTCACTTGCCGATTTAGGTAAGATAAAGTTACATGTATCCTCTCTTACTTTCTCCAATATTGATTATGTCTTAAGGTCTCAATATTCAAGTAGTCAGTCTCGACTCACTTTGTTGAAATTTAAAACACTTGTTCATGTTTTGCCGGTTGATAGCAAGACCATTGATTTAGCCATAGCCTCTGATTTTATTGATTTTGAAGACGCGATACAATATTGTTGTGCCTTGGATAATCACCTAACAATCATCGTGACTAGAAATTTGAAGGACTTTAAAAAGGCAAACATCCAGGTAGTAAATCCCGAAACATTTATCGCATTAGAATTATAATTTACCTTTCATTTTTAAACTTTTAAGTTAATATTTACCTCCATAAATTAAACCTATAAGTTAACATGAAAAACCTCTTCATTCTTCTACTCTTATTAAATTTCTCCGCCCGCGCCCAATGGGTCGAACTATTCAATGGCCGCGACTTAACAGGCTGGAAAGCCAGCGAAAATCCGAATTCGTTTCAAGTAAAGGACGGCGAATTACGCATCGAAGGCCCTCGCGGGCACCTGTTCTATGATGGATCAGTAGGAGATCATTCCTTTAAAAACTTTGAAGTAAAAGCTCTCATTAAAACGTATCAAGGTGCGAACTCCGGTTTATATGTTTGCACGGCATTTCAACCCAGCGACTGGCCATCCCAAGGCCACGAAATACAAGTCAACAATTCCCACACGGATTGGCGCAGAACGGCGAGTCTCTATGGCATTATCGACACGGCAGAAAAATTAGTGCACGACGAAGAATGGTTTGAATTATACGTAAAAGTGGAAGGGAAACACATCACTACGAAGATCAATGGTAGAACAGTAGTCGAATACGATGAACCAGCAGACAAGAAAAGAATTCAACCCGGAACCATCGCCATTCAGGCACACGATCCGAAGAGCAGGATTGCTTATAAAAGTGTTCAGGTAAAATTGAACTAAAAAAAAGAGGAGCCTTTTGAGCTCCTCTTTCTTTTTAAGTCAATCTGAAGATTACAAATCTACTGCTTCTCCATACGCCGCTTCTGTCGCGCCTTTGAAGGCTTCTGACATCGTCGGGTGAGGGTGAACCGTTTTCATAATCTCGTAAGCCGTGCTTTCTAACTTGCGAACCACCACCGCCTCAGCGATCAATTCCGTTACGTTGTAACCGATCATGTGCGCGCCTAATAATTCACCGTATTTGGCATCATAAATAACTTTCACGAAACCATCACGAGCACCTGCTGCCGTAGCTTTTCCAGAAGCCACGAATGGGAATTTACCCACTTTGATATCGTAGCCAGCCTCTTTTGCTTTTTTCTCTGTCATACCAACTGACGCGATTTCTGGTGAGCAATACGTACAGCCTGGGATGTTTGTGTAGTCCAAAGCTTCGGTCTTGTGACCAGCCATTTTCTCTGCACAAATAATCGCTTCTGCTGAGGCAACGTGTGCCAAAGCCGGACCCGGAGTCACATCGCCAATCGCGAAATAACCAGGGATATTCGTTTCGTACCAAGCATTCACCGGGATACGACCTTTGTCTACAATAATGCCTACTTCTTCTAAACCGATGTTCTCTAAATTACAGATCACACCCGCCGCTGAAAGAACGATATCGCATTGGATTTCTTGGTTACCCGTCGGCGTTTTGATGCTCACTTTGCAACCTTTTCCTTTCGTATCCACTGACTCCACGCTCGAAGACGTCAAGATGTCGATACCCATTTTCTTGTATTGCTTCGCTAATTCTTTGGAAACATCTTCGTCCTCTACAGGAACGATGTTTGGCATGAATTCTACGATCGTTACTTTCGTCCCCATCGCTGCGTAAACGTACGCAAATTCAACGCCGATAGCTCCTGAACCGATTACGACCATTGAATCTGGACGTTTCTCTAAGCTCATCGCCTTGCGGTATTCGATCACCTTTTCGCCATCGATAGGCACATTAGGCAATGCACGAGCGCGAGCACCCGTAGCAATCATGATATTTTTTCCTTCGTAAACGGTTTTCTTGCCGTCTGCATCAGTTACTTCGACTTTCTTACCAGGTTGGATTTTACCAAAACCCATAATCACGTCAATCTTATTTTTCTTCATCAAAAACTGAACGCCTTTGCTCATGCTATCTGCCACGCCACGAGAACGGGAAATAACTGCAGAGAAATCTGCTTCAGCACCTTTTACGGTAATTCCGTAATCAGCAGCGTGCTTGATGTATTCGAAAACTTGGGCAGATTTCAAAAGGGCTTTAGTAGGAATACATCCCCAGTTTAGGCAAATACCACCTAAGGATTCTTTCTCTACAATTGCACATTTTAAACCTAATTGAGAAGCTCGGATAGCTGCTACATAACCCCCTGGGCCTGAGCCTACCACGATCAAATCGTATTGTTGCGCCATTTTATTGCTTGATTTAAATGAATGAGGCCGCAATTTAGCACAAAATCGGGTATATTTGCACTTTATTAAGTAGAAAAACACATGACTAGAGACAGGTTCAATGACCTGAAAGCCAGAATAGAGGCTTTAAGGAGGTATCTTTGACTACGATCACAAGAAATATTTAATCTCTGAACTAGAGACGGTCACCTTGGATCCCGAATTTTGGAACAATCCTGACAAAGCCGAAGGCACGATGCGCGAAATGCGCGGGCTGAAGTTTTGGACGGATGGATTCGATAAACTCGCGAATACGCAAGGTGATTTAGAAACCATCTGGGAATTTTACGAAATGGGTGAAGCCACCGAGGCGGAAGTGGATGCAGAAGGCGAAAAGCTGGAGGCAAACCTGGAGGCTTTGGAATTCCGCAAAATGATGTCGGACGAAGGCGACAACATGAGCGCCGTATTAGAAATCAACGCCGGTGCTGGTGGAACCGAATCCCAAGACTGGGCCGCCATGTTATTGCGCATGTACCACATGTGGGCAGAAAAGAACGGCTTCAAAGTGCGTTTAGTGGATGAAAACCCTGGGGACGTAGCTGGAATCAAATCCGTGACCATCGAAGTTGACGGAGAATTTGCTTATGGTAATTTAAAATCAGAAAATGGAGTTCACCGCCTCGTGCGTATTTCTCCTTTTGACTCGAATGCACGCCGACATACCTCTTTTGCGTCTGTTTATATCTGCCCTTTGGCAGATGATACCATCGAAATTGAAATCAATCCAGCCGACATTGAATGGGATACCTTCCGTTCAGGTGGTGCTGGGGGCCAAAACGTGAACAAAGTGGAAACCGCCGTTCGTTTGACCCACAAACCTTCCGGAATTATTATCGCTTGCCAACAGGAGCGTTCACAATTAATGAACAAAGAGGTGGCATTACGCTTATTGAAGTCCAAATTATACCAAATCGAAATCGATAAACGCAACGCTGCTCGTGCCGAAGTGGAGGCAGGCAAGAAGAAAATCGAGTGGGGTTCGCAGATCCGTTCCTATGTATTAGATGATCGCCGCGTGAAAGATCACCGCACGAATTACCAAACATCGAATACCGATGCGGTCTTAGACGGGGAGATCAACGAGTTTATTAAGGCGTATTTGATGGAGAACTAGTAGTCAGTATCCAGTAGTCAGTAGACAGTGGACAGTAGTCAGTAATCAGGGGTTGACGGTGGAATCTTCCACTGTTACCGCGGTTTCGGTTTCCTCTTCTAATGACGCTAGGTAATCTAGTAATAAGTCTTTAGCATAAGAAAGTGCAAGCGCCAGGGCGTAAGATTTAATGGCATCGCTAACAAAAGAGCCTTTCTTCTTCGAGCCAGAGAACATGGAATAAAGCAAATATCCTCCCGCTACAATGCCTCCAGCTATCAGCATCTGATTGCCTATTTTTTTGTATTCAGTAACTGTCTCAGTTAATTGCTCTTGAATCTCTGCCGCTTGGCTTTCTAATTCAGCTCTCTTTTCTTTATTCTGACTCATTGTTCGTAGGCTTTAGGGATAAGAAAAGAAATAGGCTGGCTACACCGATGATGGCAGCCACAATGAAATAACCGATGAAGCGACTTTCTAATGCCTCGTTTATCCATTCTGATCCTCCCAAAAGAAGGAAAAATAGGGTTATCCCGAAACCTGTCGCGACAAGGAAAAGTTTGAAAATCCGGATAAAGATTTCTTCTAGTTTTTCCTGAATATCTAACTTGATTATCTCAAATTGAGTTTTGAGATAGTCTGTTATTAATTCAACTAGGCGATTGTTTTCGAAAAAACCCATGGTTTATTTTTGCTTTAACTTCGCTTCAATCGAGTGTTGTGTGTGCGGTACTAGACGCAAACGTTCTTTGGAAATTAACTTGCCTGAATCAATACAAACTCCGTATGTCCCATTCTTTATGCGCATTAAGGCATTTTCCAGGTTCTTAGCGAACTTTTGCTGACGAACAGCTAATTGATTTAAGTTTTCTTTCTCCGCGGTGTCAGCACCATCTTCCATCACTTTCGAGTTTCCGGAAGTTGCGTCTGTCCCTGTGTCGTTTTTCTTGCTTAATGATTCTCTTAAATACTTTAATTCAGCATTCGTATCATCTAATTTAGCACGGATAATTTCTTCAAACTCTTTTAATTCTTCGGCAGAGTATCTTTGTTTTTCTTCGTTTGCCATAAATCTATCTAAATTGTAGTCTTTTACCTTTATACAAATATAAAAAGGCTAAGCTTAATAAGGTAATGATTCGGATAAAATCTGTGACAAATTTTTAGTCTCTGTCTTTCAGGGGCTTAAGCCAATCTATATAGCCTTTTAGGGCCAAAACTATAAATACTCCGTAGAGCGCAGCCGTCCCATATAAGCCTTTGTTTAAGTACATGCCTACGTAAACGATGTCCACTCCAATCCAGACAATCCAGTTTTCGATTTTGCGTCTTGTTGCCAGCCAAGTCCCCAAAATACTTAGGCCGGTTAGGGTAGCATCTAGAAAGGGAAAACTCACAGAAGGGAAATACTGCAGATGCAAAAAGCCAGATCCTGCGCCGAAAAGCAAAGCCACCACTAATCCTACCAATAAGGCTTGTAGGTTCGATTTCTCTGGCATCCAATTTTGCTCCGAACGCGACCAAGTCCACCAGCCATAAAGGGCCATTAGGATGAAGAAGCCCTGTAATTCCATATCGGAATACAGACCATTTTGATAAAAAACGTACCCGTAAAGGCCTGAGGCAATGATGTTGCACGCCCAAGCCAGACTTTTCTTCGCCATACTGAGAAGTACGCCACTTAAAGAAGCGATGATGGCTAAAATTTCGACAGCGCTCATTTCTTCTGGTTTTTCTCGTAAAAGGCGCAGAAATGGGTGATATCGCATTTCGTACACTGTGGAGTTCTAGCTAAACAAACATAGCGACCATGCAAAATCAACCAATGGTGAGCCGCCGCGATCACTTCGTCTGGCAAATTTTTAATCAAAGCCATCTCCACTTTCAAAGGGGTGTTAGCTGTCTTAGGGACTAATCCCAGTCGCTGAGATACCCGAAAAACGTGGGTGTCCACCGCCATCGCGGGTTGGTTGTAGATGACGGAGGCAATGACGTTCGCGGTTTTTCTGCCTACGCCGGGTAAACTTTGCAAGTCTTCCATCGTTTCAGGTACTTCGCCGGCGAATTGGTCGGTAATTTTTTGGCCTAAACCTAGGAGGTGTTTTGCCTTATTATTCGGATAAGAAACTGAGCGGATGTAAGAGAAAATCTCTTCTACGCTCGAATCTGCGAGGGATTTAGCGTCAGGAAAACGTTTGAATAGGGCAGGAGTGACTTGGTTGATGCGTTTATCCGTGCATTGAGCAGAAAGAACGACCGCGACTAATAATTCAAAAGGGTTCGAATAATGTAATTCGGTTTCCGCCTCGGGAAAACGAGTGGAAAAATGTTCTACAAACGCCTTAAATCGTTCCTTCTTTACCATTATAAGCCTTTATATATCGTCCAAAACCAATTTAAAACTACCAAACCTATCAAAAAAGCGGCGACCATGGGCTGGCGACACTTTTTCTCCACCCAAAGATACAGTCTAAATACGCGATCGCCACGCGTCAATAGGTCTAAAATAACAATAATCGGCAATAACATGGCTGCACCTACGATGATTCCAAGAGGGTTTCCATGGTTGAAATCCCCTACTATAAAGCGCGTCGTTCCGCAAGCGGGACATGGAATGCCTGTGAGGGTTTTGAAGAAACAAGTAAACTCAAATCCGGTCCAAAGGTACAAATAGCCGGTAAGGCAAGCGAGTAAAATCGTAAAATAGAGCTTATTGCGGCTCATTAGGCAAGGTAAGGTTGCATTCGCTTGAAATTTCGATCACGTGTAGCATCCATGATTAAAAACCAATCGACGACTGTCCAAACTCCTAATCCACCACATGTAAGCAGTTTTGCAATCCCAAGACCAGTGTCACCAATCAAAAACCGATCAATTCCAAAATGGCCACCCACGATGGAAACGATCAATGAAACGGTTGGGTCTTTTAAGTTGACATTTAGTAACATACCCCAGTTGGAATCATCCAATGCGAGTAATTTTTCTCTAATGAATGACAAATGATGCGTTTCGAAACTCTTCGCATGAGTCATGATGAATAAGTCAACTTTAGCTGCGTCCATAGGATTTGATTTTTTTTAAAATTAGCGAGATTTTTCGAATAAAAAAGCCCCTAGTGCGCTAGGGGCTTTTTGCTTTTTCGAGCATGCTCGATAATTTTTTCTAAACTCCTTTCGGAGGGCTCAGTATAAGCCGAGTTCAGCAAGTTCTGGACCTGTTTTAAACGAGCAAGCTCTTGCTTCTCGTCTTCATTTAATGTTTGCTGGAACCCTATTTCAGGTTCATAAAGGTGTTTAATCAGGTCATTCGGGGTAGAGTTTTTTGTCATAGGCAAGGTTTTGTTTCTCTAACATTTTTCGCAGGTTAATGAGCGCATAACGCATGCGCCCTAGTGCGGTATTGATACTAACGTTGGTTAAATCGGCAATTTCTTGGAAGCTCAATTCTTCATAATGACGCATGACAAGCACTTCGCGCTGCTCAATGGGAAGTTTTTTTATCAAGTCCCTGATATTAACGATCAAATCTTCTTTTAATTGTTTATCCTCCGAACTTTCTTCTGCAAATTGAAAACTGTTCCACAAAGGCGAGCCATCGTCTAACACAATTTTGGGATAACGCTTCTCCTTTCGGAAGTGATCAATCGCCATATTGTGTGCAATGCGTACGATCCAAGGAAGGAATTTCCCCTCTTCGTTATACTTGCCTTGGTTGATGACGTCCAAAGCTTTGATATAGGTTTCTTGTAAAAGATCTTCCGCGATGTAGCGGTCCTTTACAATTAAATAAATAGTCGTGTATACTTTTGATTTACTACGATTTAGTAGCGTTTCGAATGCCTTAGAATCACCTTGTATGTAGGCAGAAATTAACGCTGCATCATTAACGGGTATTTTGCTCATAAAAAAGTAAAATGGTTAATGTAGAGGTTTATCTCATGCAGTAGGGTCTAAATGGGCGAATTGATTGTGACGCAATATGATAGAAATCTTTTTTACATCCAAAATTTTAATCGATTTTGAATAAAATTGAGTGACAAAATTTGGAAGCTCATTTTAATCCTTAATTTTGGATTCCTAAACTTTAAAGAAAAAATGAAAAATCTACGTTCTGTTGTGTCAGCTTTGGCCCTGACTTGTTTGGCCTTCGTTTCTAATGCTCAAAAAGCCGCTGATTATGCTGGTGAATACACCATGAGCGATAATCCTTACGTGAAAGTCTTGAAATTAGCAGACAAAGAAGGTAAGTTAATTATGTCCGCAGAAGGTTTTCCTGATACAGAATTAACGGCTGGTTCTAAGCCTGATGCCTTTGTATTAGGTGGAATGGGTGGCGATATCACTTTTACACGTGAAGGTGGTGCGGTAACTAAATTGAAAATTGAAGCCCAAGGTCAAACATTAGAAGGTGTAAAAGCAGGCGCTGCGGCAACTGGAGCATCTGAATATGCAGCGACTTTCAAAATGGCTGATAACGAATACGTGAAGAAAATGATTGTCGTTTCTAAAGATGGCAAATTATTGATCTCGTCTGATTCGAATCCATCTGAAGGAGCGGTTTTAACACCGGCATCTACACCAGATACGTTTGCTGCTACTTTGCAAGGTTATGAGGCGGAAATTACGTTTGGCCGTGCGGCTGGAAAAGTAAAAACCATCAAATTATCTGTAGCTGGTGGTGCAGTCGTATTAACTGGAGATGTAGAGTAATTTATTCTCCATTCATAAAAAAGGGCTTCGTTATGTAACGAAGCCCTTTTTTTATTTCAATTGTCTGCGGTAGAGTTGAATCGTATTCTCTAAGCCGTAATACAAGGCATCACAAATGAGTGCATGTCCGATGGAGACTTCGTCCAGTGGATTTACGTTTGCCTGGAAAAAGGCTAGATTCTCTAAACTTAAATCGTGGCCTGCATTAATGCCTAATCCTATTTGGTGGGCTTTAAAGGCTGCTTTTCTGTAAGCTGCAACGGCTTGCGTTGGATTGTTAGGAAAATCATTCGCATACGGTTCCGTATATAATTCGATGCGATCTGTGCCTGTCGTTGCAGCGGCCTCAACCATTTCCAAAACTGGGTCCACGAAAATGGAAGTGCGGATGCCGGCTTCCTTAAACGGCGCTATCAATCGTTTCAATAACTCTTGGTGTTGAATGGTGTCCCAGCCGTGGTTGGAGGTGATTTGGCCTAAAGCATCAGGAACTAAGGTCACTTGCTCCGGTTTAACCGCTAAAACCAATTCCACAAAAGAGGCTTCCATCGGATTTCCTTCTATGTTAAACTCCGTCGTCACCGCTTCTTTCAAGGCGTACACATCTGCATAGCGAATATGACGTTCATCTGGACGCGGATGCACCGTAATACCCTGTGCGCCAAAACGTTCGCAATCCAACGCCACCTGGATCAGATCCGGGTTATTACCACCTCGCGAGTTACGCAAGGTGGCAATTTTATTAATATTGACGCTGAGTCTAGTCATTAGATCAAATGGTGTGCCGCTAGGTATTCTGCGATCTGAACTGCATTCGTAGCCGCTCCTTTACGCAAGTTATCAGCAACGATCCAAAGATTCAAGGAGTTCTTTTGAGATTCATCGCGGCGAATACGTCCTACAAAAACCTCGTCTTTTCCGTGTGCCGTGATTGGCATCGGATACAATAAGTTTTTCGGGTCGTCTTGAACGATAATTCCCTCTTCTTTTTCTAAGATAGCACGAACTTCAGCTAAATCGAAATCGTTTTCGAACTCGATGTTTACTGCTTCTGAGTGTCCACCGATCGTAGGGATACGAACCGTTGTAGCTGTCACCTTGATGGAGTCGTCCATCATGATTTTGTTCGTTTCTAATATCATCTTCATCTCCTCTTTCGTGTAGCCATTATCTTGGAAAACATCGATGTGAGGAAGAACGTTCAAGTCAATTTTATGTGGATACACTTTCGCATAATCCGTTTTTCCAGCGCGCTCATCGAATAATTGATCGACCGCCGCTTTTCCTGTTCCCGTTACGGATTGGTAAGTGGAAACGACCACACGCTTGATTTTGTATTTTTTGTGCAAAGGATTTAACACGACTACCATTTGGATGGTCGAGCAATTCGGGTTTGCAATAATTTTATCTGCTGGAGTTAATGTGCTCGCATTGATTTCAGGGACGACTAATTTCTTAGTAGGGTCCATACGCCAAGCGGAGGAGTTATCCACTACGGTGATGCCGGCCGCCGCAAATTGCGGAGCTATCTCTAATGAACTGCTTCCACCTGCAGAGAAAATGGCCACGTTTGGTTTCATCGAAATCGCTGTTTCGTAACCTACCACCGTGAAGTCTTGGCCTTTAAAATTCACCTTTTTACCGATCGAACGCTCGGATGCTACCGGGATTAACTCCGTAACAGGAAAATTTCTTTCCGCTAATACTTTCAAAATTTCTCCGCCTACTAGTCCAGTGGCGCCTACAACTGCAACTTTCATTCTATTTATTTTATAATGGATATGTGATTCCTACTGATACTCCTGTTTGCCCCGAGGAGCTTAATTTTAGGCCCATTTGAGCCTTACTTAATTCATTATATCGTTTTAACGCTTTGTTGAAGTGTCTATTACTAACGGTTCCAATGTAGACGTTTGCTAAGGCCACGCCGCCCACCGCTGACCAGTAAAAGCCTTCTGATATGCTTCCTTTACTCAAATAAGTAGAAAAAGCGAACACAGTGGAGAAACCGGCTAACCAGCTAGAAAGTTTACGTTGACGTTTGAATTTCAAGAATTCGACGTTGACTTCTGGGTCTCTGGCCTCCATTAAAGGTATTTGTAAGGCCAAAGGATGGTCAACCAATTGCCTGTCATACATAAATCTCCTCGTCCAAATTCCTTGCACTTCTTCGATCGGGAGTAATTTCTTCTCCTGCGCCATAGCGCCGCTAAAGGCGAGTAGAAAAAAGAAAAGTAAGCTCCTGATTTTCAAAGCAAAGCTGGGATTTTAGCCTACAAAATTAGGGCTTAAAATGGGGAAACGAAAGGAAAATTAGCGAAAATCGTACAATTTCGCCGGGCAAATCGCAATATCCAAAGGAATGTCGTGGCTTTCCACCTCCTCAATCAGGTCCACAGGATCGAAAAGACTGATGCCTATTTTTAGGCAATCTGGCCTGCAATTCAAAAGGTATCGATCATAAAAGCCTTTCCCATAGCCCACCCGGTTGCCTTTTAAATCAAAGGCTAAAAGTGGTAAGAGAATGATATCGAAATCGGTCGGTTTTACTACTGCGCCACCCACTGGTTCCGGAATGCCCCAAGCCGAGTTAGCGAACGTTTTCGAAAACGCCATCTCCATCGAACCTTCCGTGGCTGAAATAACACGTGGAAAAGCGAATTTGCCTTCGAGTGAATCTAAACTAATTTCATTTCGGTGGGGGATGGCTTTGAAACTGGCGATGGTTTTGCCGGGAATCAATAAAGGAGTCAAGGTTTCGATGACGCGCTGGGAGCGCTCACGGAATTCTTTTTCTCCCAGTTGTGTGCGCTGCGCCAACACTATTTTTCGAATCTCGGCCTTCTTCATATTCAAACCTAGTTAATTGCGTTCGGAATACAAATCTTCACGTGAGATGTTCCGTATAATTTTGTATTTTTGCCTCAATTTTGCCAATTTTTTCATTTTAACCCCACACGTCTGTGAGCTTTAAGGAATACAAAAATTTAGATTACGCCGCTTTGGCAGATGAAATTCTAGATTTCTGGAACGCGAATAACATCTTTGAAAAATCTATCTCCACTAGAGAGGGACAGCCTACGTTTACGTTTTTTGAAGGACCTCCTTCTGCGAACGGAACACCGGGGATTCACCACGTGATGGCGCGGGCGATTAAGGATATTTTTTGCCGGTATCAAACCCTAAAAGGGAAACAGGTAAAGCGCAAAGGGGGCTGGGATACCCACGGTTTGCCAGTGGAATTGCAGGTGGAGAAAGAATTAGGCATTACAAAAGAAGATATTGGCAAGACGATTTCGGTCGAAGAATATAACAAGAAATGCCGCGAGACGGTGATGAAATTCACTGATCAATGGAATAGTTTGACGGAGAAAATGGGTTACTGGGTGGATCTTGAAAACCCCTATGTGACCTACCAGGCGAACTATATTGAGAGCGTTTGGAACTTATTGAA
Organism: Aquirufa lenticrescens; assembly: GCF_019916085.1. Lineage (NCBI taxonomy): Bacteria > Pseudomonadati > Bacteroidota > Cytophagia > Cytophagales > Flectobacillaceae > Aquirufa > Aquirufa lenticrescens. The sequence goes on from NZ_CP049834.1 coordinate 1,605,115, forward strand.
GCGTTTATACGATCAAGGTTTATTATACAAAGGCTACACGATTCAACCGTATTCGCCAGCGGCGGGAACGGGTCTTTCGTCCCACGAATTGAACCAGCCGGGTTGCTACCGCGATGTGAAGGATACGTCCTTGACGGCGCAATTTAAGGCGATCAAGAACGCGAAATCCGAGTTTTTATTTGAGGCGTCAGGCGATGCGCCAGTCTATTTATTAGCTTGGACGACTACGCCTTGGACCTTGCCATCTAACACTGCTTTGACGGCTGGAAAGAATATTTCCTACGTGTTAGTGAAGACTTTTAATCCGTACACCTACGTGCCGGTTTATGTGGTGTTGGCCAAAGACTTAGTCAAAAACTACTTCCAATCAGCCGCTGAAAACAGCGACTTTGCGGCTTACGAAGCAGCAGAGAAAAAGCCGCAGGCAATTCCATACGAGATCGTTGCAACTTGCAAAGGATCTGATTTAGAAGGAGTAGAATACGAGCAATTGATGCCGTATGTACAGCCATCGGCGCCAGCGTTCCGTGTGATTTTAGGAGATTTTGTGACGACAGAAGATGGAACGGGCATGGTGCATACCGCACCGACTTTTGGAGCAGATGACTTTAGAGTGGCTGCCCAAAACAACATTCCAGCGCTTTTAATTACCGACGAAAACGGCAAAGAAGTGCCATTAGTAAATCGCCAAGGCCGTTTTGTGGCTCAGGTGACGGACTATGCTTTGGAACCCGTAAAAGAAGCTTACTTAACGGACGAAGAGAAAGAAGCAGAGCGCGTGAAGCAAGGCCGCGACAAATATTTGTCAGTGGATGAGCGCATCGCGATACAGTTAAAGACCGAAAATAAAGCCTTTAACGTACAGAAATTTGATCACCCGTATCCACATTGCTGGAGAACGGACAAGCCGGTCTTGTATTATCCATTGGATTCCTGGTTCATCAAGACGACGGCGGTAAAAGATAAATTAATCGCCTTAAATAAGACGATTCAGTGGAAACCGGAGTCGACTGGAACGGGTCGTTTCGGGAACTGGTTAGAGAATTTAGTGGACTGGAATTTATCCCGTTCTCGCTATTGGGGAACGCCTTTACCTATTTGGCGGACGGAAGATGGTTCGGAGGAAATCTGTATCGGTTCTTTAGAGCAATTGAAAACGGAAATTGAGAAGGCGCAGGCTTCTGGGACTTTAACCTCGACGCAATCAGCAGGTAACGCAGCTTTTTTAAAGGCTTTAGCGGCTGGAGAGGCAGACTTGCACCGCCCATTTGTGGATGAGGTATTCTTGCTTTCAGCGACAGGAAATGTTTTAACAAGGGAATTGGATTTGATCGACGTTTGGTTCGATTCAGGTGCGATGCCGTTTGCGCAATGGCACTATCCATTCGAAAATCAAGACGTATTTAAGCAGAGTTATCCGGCGGATTTCATTTCGGAAGGAGTGGATCAAACGCGTGGTTGGTTCTTTACACTGCATGCGATTTCGAGTATGGTGGAAGATTCTGTGGCGTTCAAGAATGTCGTTTCGACTGGATTGGTTTTGGACAAAAACGGAAACAAGATGTCCAAACGCCTAGGCAACGCCATCGATCCATTCGAGACCTTGAAAGCCTACGGTGCGGATCCAACGCGCTGGTACATGATCACGAATGCGCAGCCTTGGGATAACTTGAAATTTGATTTAGCTGGGATTACGGAGGTGCGCAACAAGTTCTTTGGCACACTGACGAATACCTATAACTTCTTTGCTCTTTATGCTAATCTCGATGGATTCGTTCCGGCGGGCATTAAAGAAGAGGACTTAACAGAATTAGATCGTTGGATTCTATCTAAATTAATGAATTTGATCGCGGAGGTCGATGAGGCTTTTGAGACGTATGAGCCTACGAAAGCAGGTCGCGCGATTCAAGATTTCGTCTGTGATCACTTATCTAACTGGTATGTTCGTTTGTCACGCCGTCGCTTCTGGAATCCGGAAACGGCGAATCAGGCGATCAACGCGGATAAACAAGCGGCTTACGAGACTTTATACCATTGTTTAGAGACGGTGGCACAATTAATGTCGCCGATCGCGCCGTTCTATGGTGAGTGGTTATACAAGAATTTGACGGGTAAAGAATCGGTTCACTTGACGCATTTTGCCAAAGTAAACCCAAGCCTACAAAACCCAGCATTAGAAACGTCGATGGAATTAGCGCAAGGTATTTGTTCGCTGGTTCACTCGATTCGCAAGGTGCACCGCTTAAAAGTGCGTCAGCCCTTAGCGCAGGTATTAGTGCCGGTATTGCAAGAGTCGGTAAGAGACCAAATCCGTCGCGTGGAAGACCTGATTAAATCAGAGGTGAACGTGAAGGAAGTCAATTATTTGAATGACGCTTCTGGGGTATTGAACAAGAAAGTGAAGCCTAATTTCAAGGCTTTAGGTCCTAAGTTTGGAAAAGATATGAAAGTGGTCGCGGAGGCCATCACGGGAATGTCATCGGACGATTTAGCAGCAATCGAGTCAGCTGGATCTGCGAAGATTCAAGGATTTGAGATCGCAATAGCGGACATTGAAATCTTGACGGAAGATATGCCGGGTTATTTGACGGCGAGTGAGGGTGGATTGACAATCGCGTTAGATAATACGTTAACGCCAGAATTAGTTCGTGAAGGGAATGCACGTGAATTCGTGAACCGTATTCAAAACCTACGTAAAGATTCTGGTTTCGATGTGACGGACAAAATAAATATCCAAGTTCAGCGTTCGGACGAAGAATGGACGGCCAGCTTGAATGAATTCAAAGCCTATATCTCACAAGAGGTACAAGCCTTGAGTTTGGAATGGGTGGATTCGGCTTCGACTGAACTTACTTTTGAGGAGTCTAATTTGTTCGTGAATGTCACGGTAGCCTAAAAAGATGCGAAAACTCACTTATTTGATTTTACTTTTAGGTGGGTTTTTTTCTGTGGCTGCGCAGTCTGAAGAACTCATGGTGGACGGCATGCGCGCCTACATGAGGGAGGATTTTGGTGAGGCGATCTTGGTTTTCGAGAAACTCGCTAAAGTACAGACGCAGGAGCCGGCGGTCTTTTATTATTTGGCCAAAAGCTATCTTGCCGACAAACAACTCACCTCAGCAAGAACTAACGCAGAGAAAGCACACATCTTATCGCCTTATTCCTTCGATTATGGCCTTTTATACGGAGACCTTCTTTTAGCGAACAAGGAATACAAAAAGGCATTAGCCTGTTTCGAAAATCTGCTAGCCTACGATGATCACCGCTTTGATAACGAGCCTGATATGATTCGGGTAAAGCAATTTGTCTTTTTGTCGAAAGGCGATGAGGCGAAAGAGCTGGCCGATAAAAATGCTTATTATCTACAAGCGGCGAATCTAGGACCTGTTCAAGAGGAACTTTGGGTTCGAATTATCCAATTAGATTGGGAATTAAATCGAAAAGAGGCGGTGGTGGAACACGCCCTGGAAGCATTGGAAAATTACCCTCGCATGGCGCCATGGTGTTATCCGATTTTAGGGGATGCCTATCAGGCTTTAGGGAATAATTCTGCGTCGGATGCAGCCTTTGATAAGGCTTTGGAGGCGAATCCGAAGGATGATCACGTGCTGAACAATTACAGTTATTTCTTGTCGATCCGTAAAGAAAAATTAGCGTTAGCAGATTCTCTTTCCGCTCGATTAGTAGCAGATCATCCGAAAAATGGCACCTATTTAGATACCCGGGCATGGGTATTGTTCGAACTAAAACGCTATTCAGAGGCTCGAGTGGCGATGGAGGCCGCTCTAAAAGACAAGGAAAATGCATCTGCTACCTTGTGGGAACATTATGGCGACGTGCTTTTTCGATTGAAATTAGTGGATAAAGCGATGGAGGCTTGGAAAGAAGCGCTTCGCTTAGATCCGGCTCGCGAATCTGTAGATAAAAAGATTCGATTGCGTCAAATTCCCGAAAATTGAGCTATTTTTGTTACCAAAATTCCTCCTTATGCGGATTCTTTTCAGTCTTGTTATGCTTTCCATCTTAGGTGCCTGTGCTCCTAAGGCGACGGTAGCTCCGACGAATTCCGTACAAGTAGATACCATTCAGGTAGATTCTACTCCCGCAGTTGCCCCAGTGGCTCCTGTTGAAATAGCGGATCAACAGTCTGCTTCTGATGATTTGAATTTCACTTATCTGAAGGCGAAATCGAAAGTGATGTGGAAAACGCGCTCGAACACGGACAACTACATTGTGGACATTCGGATGAAAAAAGATAGTATCATCTGGGCGAACATTTCCGTATCGATGATTTCAGGCGCGGCGGTTTTATTCACCAAAGACCGTGTTCAATTTTACCACAAGATTAATAACGAATACACGAATCTAACCTACGATAGTCTGAGCACGAGTTTAGGCTTCAAAGTGAGCTATGATTTGATCCAAAACATGATTGTGGGGAACCAACCTTACAAGAAAAACAATACGCGTCGCGTAGTTCGCGAGAATGAAAATTTCTTGATAAAACAGCAAGAGGGGCACGTGGAGGTCAATAATTGGGTGGGACCTAACCGCAAACTGAAGAAATTGTCAGTTAGTGATTTGCCTTCTTCGAACAAAATGACCTTGGATTATGAGGATTTTGCGAACTTGAATTCAGCCATATTCCCTTTCTCGAGTTCGATCACGCTAGATGTGAAAAACAAAGAAAATCAGGTGAACCAGACCTTGATTACAATTAAATATTCTAAAGTGGAGTTGTTAGACACGCCCTTGGAGTTTCCTTTTAAAGTACCCGCCAAACTATTAAAGCATTGAAATACCTTTTCCTTCTATTCGCGTTCCTTTTAACAAGTTCATCTTTCGCACAGTCAGATAAGAAAGCTGCTTTAGAGCAGCAGAAGAAAGATAATTTGTCCAAAATCAAGGAACTTAATTCCATCATTTCCCGTACTTCGAAGAAGAAAAATGCGTCGATTGGAAAGTTAAACGTATTGAAAGAGCAGATTGGCGTTCAGAAAAAACAGATTAGCGTTCTTGAGCAAAACCAACAGATTCTTGCGGAAGAAGCACAAAAACTACGCGAGGAAGGGGATGTGCTAAAAGCAAAATTAGAGCGATTAAAGAAAGAATATGCTTTGATGATTTATGAAGCTCAAAAAACATCTTCAGTGTACAACAAGATGAGCTTTCTGTTGCTATCGAATGATATTGGTGAATTCGTACGCCGTTTTGACTACCTGCGTCATTATTCTGCCAATCGAAAGAAACAGGCTGACTTGATTTACAAGACCCGTCAAGATTTAATGACGCAAGAGCAGAAGGTCGTTTACAAAAAGCAAGAGGAGAAGAAAGTGTTAGTGGAGAAGGAAGGGGAGAAGAAGAAATTAGAGGTATTAAAGACCAAAGAAGATAAGGTCGTGACCGTGTTGACTCAGCAAGAGAAGAAGCAGAAAACGGAATTAGAGCGAAAGAAATTAGCCGTTCGCAAATTGGATAATTTGATTGCTGGTATCGTTCAAAGAGAGATCCAAAAAAGTATTGAGCGGGAGCGTAAACTTCGCCAAGCCCGCCAAGTTAAAAAGGTAGAAGTGGCTAAACCTGCGTTGCCTGAGTTGAAGAAAGGAGAAACGACTAAGATCTTAGCTGAAAAACAACCAGAGAAAAAAGAGTCACCTAAAGAAGAGAAAAAAGCGGCAGTTGCTGAAGCTAAGAAGCCTAAAGCAGAGCCAGCTCCTGCTCCTGTAGAAGAAAAAAAGATTGAAAGTAATACCTATTATATGAATGCGGATGAGGCGAAATTAGCGAGCTCTTTCGCTGCTTTGCGTGGTCGCATGCCATTTCCGGTTCCATCGGGATTTATTTCGGATCACTTTGGCGTACATAAACACCCTTTGTTAAAAGGGGTGATGATCAATAATAATGGGATTGATATCCAAACCTCACCGGGTTCACCTGTACATTCCGTTTATGATGGGGTTGTGCAATCGGTCGTGAATATTCCAGGTATTAATATGGTAGTAGCTATTCAGCACGGGGATTATTTCACTGTGTATAGTAAACTAGCGAATGTTTCTGTCAGTGTGGGAACTCGGGTACGAACGGGTCAACGCATTGGTTCTGTAGCCTCGGATGAGGATGGGACGGCGGAGATAAATTTCCAGGTTTGGAAGAATACGGTACGTCAAAACCCAGAATCCTGGCTTCGTCGCTAAATCGAATACGACACTTTTAGGCTAATGTTGCGACCTTGGTCGTCTGCATAATAACGGAAGCGATTCAAGTAATCGCGGTATGCCGCGTTCAATGCATTCGAGACGCGCAGGTTTACATCAAAACGACGCATTTTAATTCCCCAATTTAGGTTTACTAAAAAATAGCCGGCAGGCGGTTCTGCATAATCGGATCCTTTTTCCACCCGCTTCTGCTTGGATACTTGAGTAACACCTCCACTTATATAGGCATTATTTTTCTTGAAAGCATAGCGAACGAGATACTCAAATCGATCTGCCGGAATATTGACCATATACTGATCATTTTGGGTGTCAAATGCCCGGACTAAACTTGTCTTTTGTTGGATAGAAATGCGAGAGCTTACCGCATAGCTTGCTTGGAAGTCAACACCTTGGAATCGAGCGTCAATTTGCTGATAAGTAAAAATAGGGAAAACACCCCTAACGGTTGTGGCATAAACGGCGACGCCATTCACAACTTCAGGTCTCAGGTAAATGAAATTGTGAATATGATTCGAATATAACCCGAGTTCAATATCCCAACGTTCCGGTTTAAAATTAGTGCTTAGGCTGAAGTTTGTTCCCGTTTCTCCCTTTAAGTTAGGGTCTCCTATCTCGTAGGCCCCAGCTCCGTGGTGAACCCCGTTTGAGAATAACTCATTTCCACCAGGAGCTCGGAAAGCTCGAGAAATGGTTAATTGAGATTCAGTTAATGGATCCCAGTGGTATTTTAATCCAATACTGCCCGAAAATCCACTAAATATCTGTTTATTCCGTAAAATGGTAGGAGAAAAATTAGCTTTAGGGCGATGCGTTTCAATTTCTTTTGCATCAAATCGAAGCCCTGCTTCTAATTCCCATTTTTCAGTGGCTCTTCTTTCTATCGCAAAAAAGCCGATGTTTTGAAGGGAATAATTTGGTAAAAGACTGGTGGTTAAGGTAGGGTTAGGGACTCTATTGCCAGAGGTGATGTTTCCCTGGTCTAGGTAGGTGAACCCTATTTGGCCTTTCCAACTTTTATTTGAGTTCGTTTCATCATAGAGGAATTCACCACTATGGGTATTTAAATTGAAACGAAGGGTATTAATATTTTTTCCTGCTCTTAATACATCTAATTCCCAGCGTTCGTCTGACTGTGCTGCAGCCGTAGCGCGAAGGGTAGCGCCGTTTGGTAGGTGGTAGTAGGCTTTGATTTTGGCCATATCATGCCAGACATCCTGGTTAGGGCGATCAATTCTGCGGATAAATTCATCAGGCGTAAAAGCCTTTAAAGGTCTATCCCGCGCAATAGATCGTTCTAAATCTGATATATTACCGATATGAGACCCTTCATAGATACCTATAACCGTGTGGAAGCGACTTACAAAAGCTTCGGCTCCCCATAAATTCGATTTATAGCCTGCTGCAAGGGACACATTTTCCTCTTTTAAACCGGTATTACTTAAATAGTAATCTGCTGTATGTACATTTCCGCCATCTTTCAAGGTGCCTTGTACACGCCAGCCCCAGCCCTTTTTACGCGGGATACCGCCTTCTAAAAGACCAGATAAAACCCCTTGTCTGCCATTGCTGAAATAAATACTTTGCAAGGAACCGTGAATAGCGGAGCTGTCCGGAAGCGCATCAGGTTCTAACATCACGATGCCACCTATTGCATCGCCACCGTATCGAAGTCCACCTGGGCCTTTGATTACTTGGATGTTTTTAGAAACAAATGGGTCAATTTCTGGAGCGTGCTCACTACCCCAGTTTTGGCCTTCTTGTCTAACACCTTGATTTAAAATAATGACTCGACTCGAATGTAGTCCATGAATCACCGGTTTTGAAACGGAGCTGCCTGTTTGCAGACTTTGAACGCCTGTTAGGCCTTTTAACATTTCTCCCAGGGATAAACCGTCCTTCTGAGAGCGTTCCTCCACACTTAATGACGTTCTAGATTGTGAAGTAATTTCTTGCTTTCTTCCTTGTACGAATACCTCTTGTAAATGTTCATCATGTGTGCTTAAAAGGAAATCTTCCTCTTTTTCATCCTCCAGATTGATGATTGTCTCTATCGGATCAAAGCTAGCCATTTGACAAACTAGGGTGTAGGTACCTGGACAAAGATCGCTTAAAATGAATTGGCCTTTTGCGTCCGAAATAGTCGCTTTGTTTAATCCTTTAATGTAAACATAGGCGCCAGGAACTTTTTCTTTATTCTCTTTAGAGGCTACAATGCCCTTTAATGTACAGTGGCAATTCGTTTGTGCGAAGCCATTGAAAGAAAGGAATGCCAGAAGAATAAATAGGTGTTTCATGTAGTTAATAGGGTTTAAAGATAGGTTAAATCCCCCTTTTATGCGAATCTTCTTTTACCTAAACGATTAATCGTTTTTGTGTGGCGATGAACAGGGTTATTTTGACTATAAAATTTTTTGTTTAATCTTTTTTAATTTTTTTTGAACAAATTATTTGTTTTGTTTAATCTTTTTATAAATTTGTTGAACAAAATAGATGATCAATATGACAGCTCTTGAGTTTACTTACCAAATAGGCACTTTTTCGAAGTTTTTGCGCCCTTTCGCGTTGCGTTTGACCAAAGACGGAGATGATGCAAACGACTTAGTTCAAGATACCTTAGTAAAGGCTTTTACAAATCGGGATAAATACCAGGACGGAACAAACTTGAAGGCTTGGTTATTCACTATTATGAAGAACACGTTTATTACCCAATACCAACGAATGGTACGTCGTAATACGTTCATTGATACAACAGATAATTTACACTTCATCAACTCAATGGAATCACTGCAGGAAAACACTGCAGTGAACTCCTTTATCAGTGAGGATATTCATTCCGCCCTGGCAAAAATCGACTCTATGTACCGCGTACCTTTCATGATGTATTTTGAGGGGTTCAAATATCATGAAATCGCGGAAGAGTTAGATTTGCCAATAGGGACGGTTAAAAATAGAATTTTTATGGCAAGACGTGATTTGAAGAATCATCTTCACATGTATGCATAAGAGTTTATAATGGTTTTGATTAGTTTTTTGGTTAACAGAAGGAAGTTAAAAAGCCAGATTTTATCTGGCTTTTTCTTTTTAGGCTTTGGGCCAAAAGAAAGATCGGTATATTTGTTAAATTAGAAGAATTATGAAGAAGGTTATCGTCATAGGGGCAGGGTTTTCGGGCCTATCAGCAGCAACTGAATTAGCTTCGAAAGGATATGAGGTCCAAATTTTAGAAAAGAATGATCACGCAGGTGGTCGCGCACGTGTTTTCCAATCGGATGGATTCACCTTTGATATGGGGCCATCCTGGTATTGGATGCCGGATATTTTTGAAACGTATTTTAATCGTTTCGGGAAAAAACCATCAGATTATTATGATTTAGTTCGCTTGGATCCATCGTATTCTGTGATCCTTTCGGAGACAGAAACCATCGATTTGCCAGCGAATTATGCTGATTTAAAAACCTTGTTTGAGTCCTATGAACCTGGTGCCGCGGCGCAATTAGATGCGTTTATGGAGCAGGCGGCCTATAAATACAAAGTGGGTATTCAAGATTTTGTGTGGAAACCATCCCGTAAAATCACCGAATTTTTAAGTCTTAAATTACTCATCGACGCGATTCGCATCGACGTCTTTTCTTCGTTTTACAAGCACATTCGCAAGTTCTTTACCTCGCCTACTTTATTGAAATTGATGGAATTTCCCATCTTATTTTTAGGCGCGATTTCACAAAATACCCCAGCGATGTACTCGCTGATGAATTATGCGGAAATCAAATTAGGTACTTGGTATCCAATGGGAGGTATGCACCACATCGTCAAAGGGATGGTGGCGCTTGCAGAGGAAAAAGGGGTGAAGATTACGTATAATGCGGAAGTGCAAGGATTCGAGATCGTCAAAGGAAATGTAGTCGGAGTTAGGACGGCTGCCGGCTTGCAAGAAGCAGATGCTTTCGTAGCTGGGGCAGATTATCATCATGTCGAAGAATTACTTGGAGATGGCTTACGTAATTATGATGAAGCGTATTGGGATAAGCGTGTGATGGCGCCTTCATCGCTTCTGTTTTACCTAGGAATTTCAAAACGCTTACCTAATTTAAAGCACCACAACTTATTTTTTGACCGTGATTTTACTGTGCATTCGCACGAAATTTATACGGATCCGGCTTGGCCTTCTGATCCCTTATTCTATGCCTCGGCACCTTCAGTAACGGATCCATCTGTGGCTCCTGAAGGATGTGAAAACGTGTTTTTATTGATTCCGGTGGCACCTGATTTGGAAGATACCGAAGAAGGAAGAGAGAAGTATTTTGAACAATTAATGGATCGTTTAGAAGCGCATTGCGGCGTTTCCATTCGTGACTCTATCGTATATAAGCGTTCCTATGCACACCGAGATTTTAAATCAGATTACCACGCCTATAAAGGGAACGCCTATGGATTAGCGAACACGCTGATGCAGACGGCGATTTTGAAACCAACCTTGAAAAATAAGCACTTGGATAATTTATATTACACAGGTCAATTAACGGTTCCAGGGCCAGGCGTACCGCCATCCTTGATCTCAGGAATTGTGGTAGCAGGCGAAGTCGATAAAGAATTAAAAGGATAATATGGATTTATACTTACAAGTTTCCCTTGCCTCGAGTAAGTTATTGACGAAGGCCTATTCGACATCCTTTTCTCTAGGAATTCGAACATTGGATGAAAAAGTGCACGATCCCATTTATGCTATTTATGGTTTCGTTCGTTTAGCCGATGAGATTGTCGATACGTTTCACGATCAGGATAAGGCTGCTTTATTGCAGCGTTTTCGCGAGGATACTTACCGCGCGATTGAAGAGAAAATAAGTTTAAATCCCATTTTGCATTCCTTTCAATGGGCGGTGAATAAGTTCGGGATGGAACGCGAATTGATTGATGCGTTCTTGTATTCGATGGAGTTGGATTTAACAAAACGGGATTACAATCCGGAGGAATACAAGCAATACATCTATGGTTCAGCTGAAGTAGTAGGTTTGATGTGCTTGCGTGTTTTCTGCGAAGGAGATCAAGTGGAATACGAATCTTTGAAAGAAGATGCCTGTGCCTTAGGTTCAGCTTTCCAAAAAATCAACTTTCTCCGCGATATTCGCTCCGATTACGACGAACGCGGGCGGGTTTATTTTCCAGGCGTCGATTTTACGACTTTCACGGATGCGGAGAAAAAAGAAATTGAAGCAGATATTCAGTTGGATTTCGATGCTGGTTTACGCGGTATTCACCGCTTGCCTGCCGTTGCTCGCAAAGGCTGTTTGTTAGCCTATGAATATTATATCCGCCTTTTTGAAAAGATCAAATCCTTGCCGGCCTCTCGCATTAAAGAGGAACGTATTCGCGTCGCAGACTGGGAAAAGATGTTCATTTATTTTCAATTAGCCCTTCGTAAGTAGCGTGGAATTAATTGCCTTATTAGCCATTATGGCCTTTCTATACGCTTCCGTAGGACACGGTGGCGCGAGTGGCTACTTAGCGGTTATGGCACTCTTTGCGATCGCTCCACCGGTGATGAAGCAAACAGCGCTTTTGTTAAATCTAGGTGTTTCGCTGATGTCATTCATTGCTTTTTACCGCCAGAGCTACTTTAAATGGAATTTGTTTTGGCCTTTTGCGCTCGGTTCCATTCCGGCAGCTTTTCTAGGCGCCCGAATACCATTAACAGATTCAACGTATAAGCAGATTTTAGGGGCCTGTCTCTTTTTAGCGGTCATTCGGATGGTGATCTCGTTGAAAGAGGGAACACGAAGAAGTTTGCCTGCTGTCATAGGTGTTATTACGGGAGCGGTCATCGGTTTACTCTCCGGAATGATTGGCATTGGTGGAGGAATTATCCTGAGTCCACTTTTATTACTTTTCCGCTGGGCTTCATTGAAGGAAGCGGCGGCTATTTCGGCCTTGTTTATTTTCGTGAATTCCGTTGCTGGTTTGGCTGGTTTGAAAACCTGGATTCCCATGGATCAATCTCAAATGTTGTACTGGCTAATTGCTTCCCTAGTAGGAGGTTTTTTAGGTGCCCGTTGGGGTGCTGGAATTGCGTCGAATACAAAGGTGAAGTGGATTTTGGCTTTGGTATTAGTTATTGCATCGCTTAAATTGTGGTTCGTATAATAGCAATAGAATGGAAAATGTAAATCAGGATACTGGTTTTGGAGAGAAAACCTCGGACATGGGTGGCCGAATGGTCAACAAGGATGGGAGTTTTAATATCAAGCGAATTGGAATTAGCGTAAGGGATCGAGCTAGCGGTTACCAAAGTATGCTGACGATGCCGCGTTGGCGTTTTTTGGCGATTATCTTTATTTTCTATTTCTTAATCAACTGCTTTTTTACAGCCTTGTATTGGCTGGCTGGACCAGCTGGATTAGAAGGTGTGGAGAAGGTGAAGTTTTGGGGAAGAATCAAGGAATTGTTCTTCTTTTCCACGCAGACCTTTACGACGGTAGGGTATGGTCGGGTAAACCCGGTGGGGGAATTAACGAACTGGATTGCAGCCATCGAATCCTTGATTGGATTCCTTTCTTTTGCGATCGCAGCCGGTCTTTTGTATGGTCGCTTTTCGCGTCCGAGGTCTTTTATTCGTTTTTCGGATAGCTTAGTCTATGCGAACTACCGCGAGGGCAAGGCCTTCATGTTTCGCCTGGTTTGCTACAAAGATGATCACTTGTTGACGAATGCAGAAGTGAAATTAAACGCTCGAATTGTCACGAAGAATCAGGGTTATCAATTCTTTAATTTGAAATTAGAGCGGAGTCACGTGGATAGTTTAGTCTTAAACTGGACTGTCGTTCATCCGATAGATGAAGACTCCCCGTTTTTTAATTTATCCCAAAAAGAAATCGTCAACCTCCAACCCGAAATTTCAGCTTACCTGACTGGCTTCGATGAAGTCTATTCCAGTGTTGTGGTGGCGCGAGTATCTTATGCCATTAAGGACTTTAAGTTTGGTTTTAAATTCCTTCCTATGTATTTCAGTCGGAACCAGCGGACGGAATTAGATCTTTCAAAATTAAACTTGATAGACCAGGAATAAAAAAAGCCCCGAGTGATCGGGGCTTTTTAATTTAATTCTTAGATCCGGTTACGGCACCTGCCTTTTTAGCGTTTTGTGCTTCTTGCATCGGATTAGGTCCTCCGCTATACGTTCTGCCTTGCATCTTGAATAATTGCACCTTCGTAGGTTGAGCTGGCTCACGTGGGAAAGCGTTGTCTTCCGTATCGATATCAGCGATTTCGTAGAATGGATCTAGTGTCCACTTTACGACTTTCTTAGATGTAGGGATGATTTTCTTCGCCGTCACATCGTTCAAACGCCAAACCTCCGCCGGGAAGCGCAATACCTCTTCCGTGCCATCTTCATAATTCAAGCGAACAATCACAGGCATGGGTAAACCACCTTTGTTTTTGAAGTTCACCACGTAGAAGTTTTTACCCTCCGAAACCAATTTCTTCTCGTCGTCATTTAAGGACGCCATGTAGTCTTGGTATTTCTTCTTATCTGCTTCCGTAGGAGCGAAACGATCGTAGGTATTGTAGAAGTCCGTCAAATCCGGATTTTCTTCCACCACGGTACGCTTGATATCTGTTTTGTTGCGAATTGCTGAGATGGTTTTTGCTTTCGCCTCTACTACTGCTTTATCTCCGGCTTTTTTAATCGCTGGATCTTGTGTATCAATTCCGAACCATTCCACTGTCTCAATCGACTGGTTTACTGGCTCCGTTCCATAGAACCAACCTTTCCAGAACCAATCTAAATCAACTCCTGACGCATCCTCCATAGTACGGAAGAAGTCAGCTGGATACGGTTGTTTGAACGCCCAACGACGCGCATATTCTTTAAATGCGTAGTCAAATAATTCGCGACCCATGACGGTTTCACGCAGGATATTTAAGGCCGTAGCAGGTTTGGCATAGGCATTATTCCCAAAATCCATAATATTCTCCGAGTTCGCCATAATAGGCACCTGGTTCTTCGAATCTAAACGCATGTACGGAACAATAGTCTGTGGTTCACCACGACGCGCAGGGAAGTTGCGATCCCATTCTTGCTCCGCTAAGTATTGGCAGAAGGTATTTAAACCCTCATCCATCCAAGACCATTGGCGCTCATCCGAGTTAATAATCATCGGGAAGAAGTTGTGACCCACTTCGTGGATAATCACACCAATCATCCCGTTTTTCACGTTCTCCGTATAGGTTCCATCTGCCTCTGGACGACCGCCATTAAAGGAAATCATCGGATACTCCATTCCACCACCCGCTGTGGCGTGGCAAGAAATCGCTACTGGATACGGATAAGCCACCGTTCTCTTCGAATACGAACGAAGCGTGTGCGCTACGACCATCGTTGAATACTTACCCCAAAGTGGATTACCCTCTTTCGAATAATACGACATTGCCCATACTTTTTTGCCTTCAACCTCTACCTGCATCGCATCCCAAATGAATTTACGCGATGCGGTAAATGCAAAGTCACGTACATTATCAGCCTTGTACACCCACGTCTTCTTCCCCGTAGGAACACTTTTCTCTGCTTTGATGGCTTCGTCTTGTGTTACGATTTCTACTGGGCGAGTGGCTGTTTTCGCCTGCTCCCAACGTTTCAATTGGGTAGCTGTCAATACCTGATTAGGGTTTAATAATTCGCCACCTGCACCCACAACGATGTCATTAGGCGCCGTGATTGCTACTTTGTAATTTCCAAAATTCAACGTGAATTCACCCTGTCCCATAAACTGCTTGTGCTGCCAGCCATATACGTCGTTGTATACTGCTAAGCGGGGGAACCAGTGCGCGATGAAGTAATTCGCGATATTCTCTTTTCCTAAAATTTCATAGCCAGAACGACCATAATAAGCCGTGATCAAATAATTCCAATCAATGCCAAAGCTAACCGAAGCACCCGATTTCAACGGTGCAGGTAAGTCGATGCGCATCATCGTTTGGTTGATCGTGTGACGTAAAGGGTTGCCCTTTGCATCTTTTACAGCTGTGATTTTATAGCCATAATCCTTAGGGTCTGTTAATTCTTGAAAAGCTCCAGCGCTGATGCCATTCTTGATTTCACCTGTTTTTGTGGTTTTACCAGGGGAATTTTTTTCAAATAGATTTTGGTCCAATTGAATCCATAAATACGGTAAATCATCCGGAGAATTGTTGTAATAAGTGATCGTTTCTGATCCGATGATCTTGCGATTAATATCATCTAGTTCCACTTTGATGTCATAGTCCGCACGTTGCTGCCAATAATCCTTACCTGGAGAACCACTCGCGGTCCGGTAGGAATTAGGCGTGGGTAAAGTCGATTCTAATTGCTCGAATCGGTTGTTTGCGTTAAATGAGGTTTGAGCTTTCGCGGGTAACAAGAAGATCGTTAACGCGACTAGCGTGAGTAGTTTTTTAAGCATGTTGAAAATGTTATTTTATGCAAAATAGTAATTTTTAGGGAAAAATGTAGCTGTGCTAATCTGTGCTAAAATATATTTGTATATAATAGGTATAATATGTAGTTTTGGGACTTTAAGAAGAAACAACATTAAGCATTATATATCATGAGTGTAATCATTGGTCAAAAAGAGTATTTCAAAGGCATCGGGCAAATCAAATTTGAAGGTGTAGAATCAGACAATCCTTTCGCATTCCGTTACTACGACGAGAATCGCATCGTTGCCGGTAAGAGCATGAAGGAACACCTTCGTTTTGCGATTGCCTATTGGCATTCGTTCTGCGGAGATGGCGCAGATCCTTTTGGACCAGGAACACACCACTACCCATGGGATGTGGCTTCAGATGCACGTCAGCGTGCAGCGGATAAAGCCGATGCAGCATTCGAATTCATTACGAAGATGGGTGCGCCTTACTATTGCTTCCACGATGTGGATGCGATTGATGGACATAATGATCCCAAAGAATTTGGTGATCGTGTGAAATTCATCACGGATATTTTTGCTAAAAAACAAGCAGAAAGCGGTGTAAAGTTGTTGTGGGGAACTGCGAACTTGTTCTCAAACGAGCGTTACATGAACGGTGCTTCTACGAACCCGAATTTTGAAGTGGTTGCCCACGCAGGTGCGCAATTAAAAGGTGCTATCGATGCTACGATTACCTTAGGTGGAGAAGGCTATGTGTTCTGGGGAGGTCGTGAAGGGTATATGAGCTTATTGAATACCGATATGAAGCGCGAACGCGAAAACTTCGCTCGCATGTTACACACGTGTGTGGAATATGCACGTCGCAATGGTTTCAAAGGTAAGTTCTTCATCGAACCGAAGCCTTGTGAGCCTACGAAACACCAATACGATTACGATGCAGCAACGGTGATTGGATTCTTACGCGAGTTCGATTTATTATCGGAATTTGGCCTAAACTTAGAAGTAAACCACGCTACTCTAGCTGGACACACCTTTGCGCACGAATGCCAAGTGGCTTCTGATGCTGGTATGTTAGCTTCTATCGATGCAAACCGCGGAGATACGCAAAACGGCTGGGATACGGATCAATTCCCGACGGACATTTACGAATGGGCGGAGGCGATGTCCATCATATTGAAGCAAGGCGGATTAGCGGGTGGAGGAATTAACTTTGACGCAAAACGTCGTCGTAATTCAACGGATATGGCTGATTTATTCTATGCGCACATCGGTGGTATGGATACGATTGCTCGTTCATTATTGATCGCTGAGAAAATTGCGAAACACGGCGAGATGGATCGCTTGAAAGCGGAGCGTTATGCAAGTTTCAACTCGGGTAAAGGAGCTGATTATGCAGCGGGCAAATTGAAATTAGAAGATTTATACAAAATCGCGATTGAGGTAGGGGAACCTGCTCAGATCTCCGGCAAGCAAGAATACTTAGAGAATTTGTTAGGCCGTTTTGTTTAAAAATACGTAATTCGAGGTATGAAAAGAATTATTTTTCTCCTCCTGTTATTTACCTCTAGATTTATAGCGACAGCAGGGTCATCTGATCCTGCTGTTTTTTCTACCGCTAAACCCTGGGCTTATTGGTGGTGGCCGGGGAGCGCGGTAACAGAAAAAGGAATCACACATAATCTGGAGAATTTTGCCAAAGCAGGTTTTGGCGGCCTCCACATCATTCCCATCTACGGGGCGAAGGGCTCAGAAGCCTTATTTCAAAATTATTTAAGTCCTGGCTGGCAAGCGAAATTTTTCTTTACGTTGAAAGAGGCGAAGCGTTTAGGCATCGGAATTGATATGACGATGGGTACGGGCTGGCCTTTAGGCGGACCTACGATCACAGAAAAAGAGGCGGCGAAAAAATACCAATTCGTGGATGGCGTATTTACGACAGGTTTAACCGGCCAAAAAGTCAAACGCGCCGCTCCCGGCGGAGAAGGCCTCGTCCTCGATCACTTCGATATGAAGGCCTTTGCCAAATACAGCCACACCTTTGTTCCCCTTTTAAAGAAATCCCATTCTCCTTTGCGGGCCATCTATAACGATTCTTATGAGGCCTATGGGTCGAATTATACGCCGGATTTATTTCCCGCTTTTCAACGATTGAACGGATATGACCTGCGTAAGCATTTCGATGTATTATCAAAGAAGAAGGCGGAATCAGAAGAAGAAAACCAGATTTTCGCGGATTACCACCGGACGATGTCGACGTTGTTGCAGCGTAATTTTGTCTTGCCTTTTGATCATTGGATTAATTCGATGGGCTTTACTTCTAGAAATCAGGCACACGGTTCTCCCGGTAATTTGCTAGACATTTATGCGGCGGCGGATATTCCGGAGGCGGAATTTTTTGGTTCGAAACCCTTTGATATTCCGGGTTACCGAGTGGATCCAGAATACGATTCAACGACCTTTGGAATACCCGATATTCGGGCGTTGAAACTCGCGAGCTCGGCGGCGAATTTGACCGGGAAGAAATTGGTTTCTGCGGAAACGGCGACTTGGTTAGGGAATCACTTCAAGGTTTCGATTGCACAGGTGAAACCGGTATTAGATCAGGTTTTTGTAGGTGGGGTGAATCACGTCTTTTTCCACGGCGCGACCTATTCGCCACCAGAAGTCGCTTGGCCGGGTTGGTTGTTTTATGCGAGTACGAACTTTAATCCCCAAAGTCATTTTTGGGAGGCGATGCCGGCGCTGAATAAATACATTGAAAATGTGCAAACGATGTTGCAGGCGAATCCGACGGATAGCGATGCACTTTTGTACTTCCCGATGGAGGATGTTTGGCATGCAAACAATGGTTCAGGTAAATTACATACGCTAGAATTGCACGCGAATAGTCGTTTTTGGCTGAAGAATACCTCTTTTGGTCATTGGGCGGGATTATTGCAAGATAAAGGTTTCTCGGTGGATTATATCTCGGATGAATTGTTGTCTGATTTGGAATTGACGCCTGCGAAGACCTTTAAAACACGCGCGGGCGGGAACTATAAAGTCTTGTTAATTCCAGCGGCTCACTACATTTCGGTGGAGACATTAGAGCGTTTGGCGAAATGGGTGAAACAAGGCTATCCGGTTTATTTCTTGGAACATTTACCGCTACATTTGAATACCTATAACCAAACTAAAGAGGCCAAAGAACGTTGGGAGGCTGCCCGCAGCGCCTTATTAATGCGCGTGCTTTCAGACCCGGCAGATCAGCTCACTCGTTTAGGCGTTTCTGTCGAGCCGATGGCTTCAAAGGGCTTGTCTTTTATTCGAAAGAAGACTCCGAAGGGTGCCGCTTATTTCGTGACTAATTTAAACTCTCGATTCACAGAAGGAAGTATTTCATTGAAGAAGTTGTCGGGTAATGTAGAGATCTGGGATCCTTTGACGGAGGTGAAAAGCTATGGTAAAAAAGGTTCGGATGTCTGGCTTTCGTTAGCACCCGGGCAAAGTGTGATTATTCAGCCTGTGGCTAAAATTCCTTCTTTAGTGGTATCAGCAGCTCTTAAAGTTCGAACAGAAATCGAACCGAAGAATCTTCGCGTTCAGATAGATTCTAAAACAATAGCATTGTCAGATTTTACCTATTATACCTCACTAGATACCTCGCTGGCTGCCACTCCATCTGCACGGTATACATTTGATGTAACCTTATCAGCTGATCAAATCGCTAACGCGAAAGTGCTTCATTTAACTGAATTGAGGGATATGGCAAAAGTTCGCATCAATGGGAAAGATATTGGGATGATCTGGTCACTTCCATTCCAACTCGCCATTCCAGACGGAATTTTGAAGGAGCAAAATCAAGTGGAGATTGAGGTGGTTTCGAATGCCGCGAATCGAATCCGGAAGATGGATCAGCAAGGGGTGGTTTGGAAGAATTTCTATGAGATTAATTTTGTGGATATTCGATACAAGCCTTTTGATGCATCCAAGTGGGTAATCGAGGAGGGTGGAATGCAAGGTAAACTCTATTTTACGAATCGATGAAGCCCTTTGTTAAAGCCATAACAGAAGCCTTGCGCGACCTAGCGGATGCGGATAATGCGTTTTGGATGCGCAAATACATGCGTGAAAAATACCCTTTTCTAGGGGTGAAAAAACCAGAGCGTCACGAGGTTTTCAAAGCTCTTTATAAGCAATTTGGATCTTCTGAAGATTGGTTTGAGGTTTCTACTGCCTTGTTCGCCATGCCAGAACGCGAATTTCAATATGTCGCGATGGAGTATGTGAAAAAGGCCAAAAAATCTTGGGATGCTCGATTGCCTGCTTTATTCGAAGAATGGATAGGCGAGGAGCCTTGGTGGGATGTGGTGGATTTTTTAGCTCCACAAATTTTAGGACCTTATTTCCTGCAATTCCCTGTCGAGAGAGACCTGTGGATTAACAGGTGGATGAATTCTGGGAATTTCTGGTTGCAGCGTTTTTGTTTGGTTTTTTCTCTAGGTTATAAAGACAAGACGGATACCATTTTGCTGGCGAAAACCATTCAGGCATTGAGCTCTTCAAAAGAGTTTTTTATACAAAAAGCCATCGGCTGGGCGCTTAGACAATATGCGCGAACGGATGCAGAATGGGTGTTGGATTTCGTCGAGAACAATGCGTTGGCCCCGCTGAGTAAACGCGAGGCCTTGAAGCATTTGTAACTATCTCTTCTTTTTAATGATCGCAAGCTCGTGCGCCGTATCATAATACGAACGCAGGTTTGACCAATCGAATGTATCCGCAATACTTTCCACGCGGTTACGTTGGGTGATGCGATCACGCTGCGATTGCTGAACGAATTTGAATAATAGATTCGCTAATTGCTCCGCCGCTTCTTGGTACGATTGCGTCTTGCGATTCACCACGCTCACGCCCCATTGTTCGTAATCGCGCATAATCTGCATCATATAATCGCCAAAACCCGAAAGATCCGACGTCACCGTAGGTACCCCGCGCGCCATACATTCCAGCGGCGTATATCCCCAAGGCTCGTAGTAGCTAGGGAAAACCCCTAAGTGGCAACCGCGCACAAATTGGCCGTAATCCAAACCGAAAAGTGGATTCGTAGAAACGATAAAGTCGGGGTGGTACACCACTTTTACTTTGTCGTCCGGGTTATTCAATAGGTTTGTCCGGTGTAAATTTCGGATGATATCGTCTTCTTGTTTTAGCAGGTGCGTAACTACTTTTGGTCGCGCATTCGTCTTCCAAGTTTGCACGGTTCTACGTAAACGCATCCGCCAATATTCGTCCACAAACGCGTTTAAATCCGGCATCTGCAGATCGCTCGAAGATGCGGAGGCCTTGAATAAATGTTCGCCTACTTCTTTCTCTATGGCGTGGCAGTTCTCTCTGATTTCGTCTAAAACTGCACGGGAATGCAAGACCTCTGGATCAATCGAATGATACGGTTGCTTTGTTACGAAGAACATGACTACCGTTTTCTTCGATCCCGCCTCTTTCATCTTGCGATTCAAAATAGCCAACGCATCTAGCGTAATATCGTATCCCTTATTCGAATATTCGAAACGTCCGGAGGTAAATAGATATAAGGTTTGATCTAGGTCAAAGGGCTGGCTTTGGAAGAAATGCCCCATCACGAAGTTGGAGATGCTCTCTTTGTATTTTGAGTGCAAGTTCTGGTGTTCGTGCAAAGCGGCAAAACGTTGAATGTTTAGGCCGTTTGGCAAAATTAATTCTGGAATGCGGCCTAAGAAATACTGGCATTCTTTGGCGGTAATATCGCTGACTGTGGTTAACACATCGGCTTTTTGAGCAGCGGCGCGCTCGAAACAAGCCTGTGCCTCGATGCCATAATGCTTTGCTTCTTTGTACCAGTCAAAGTTTTCAATGACATCGTAGAAGTTCGGCACATTACCCGCTAAATAGCGGCCCAGCATTGTGGCGTGAGTCGTAAAGACGGTCGAAATTTTGACCTTATCTTTCTTCAAATCCGGCAAGCCAGTGGACGCCATCCATTCATGGAAATGTGCCACCAGTTGCGTTTTATTTTTATTTTCTTCGGCCACCTCGGTTAAAAGGAGGCGAATCATTTCACCAAAAACAATTGTTTGGTCCACTAAATCCTCCACCCCTAAGGTCGAAATCTTGTGATTATCCCAAATACGTCCTTTGATCTCATTGACTTTAGGTAACAAGGTTTCCAGTTCAAAAAGCACGATTTTAGGCTTTCCCGTGATCAACCAATAACCATAATGAATGCCTAAACCTTTCTGGCGCAAGCTGATAATCGCGCGACCTAGCGGCGTTTCATCGGTAACCGGAATGGGTTCAAATTCAGCGGAGGCGGTTTGAGGGAAATAGGGGCCTAATAAGGCATAATCATCGCCCCATTTTTCGACCATCGAGGGTACTTTGGTCCTAATAACCGTATAAATTCCACCCACCTGATTACAGGTTTCCCACGCAATCTCAAATAAATATTTCTTCTTCTCTACTGCCATAATATCGCTTACATATAGGACGCGCTCTCGATTACCTGCGTTTTCCCGTTTTTAGTGATGGTGTAATTAAATCCTTTTTGGATGGCATAAGCGCCATATTCTCCTTTTTTATTGAGGGCCAAATACCCGATTTGGAATTCCTTGTATTTATAACGTTTCACAATCCGCATCACGGCCTCTTCACAGGCCTTTTGTGGTGACATGCCTTGTCTCATTAATTCAACAATTAAGAAAGATCCTAAAGTCTTCATGACGAATTCTCCCAATCCCGTCGCACAAGCTCCGCCTACCTCATCATCGCAAAAAACAGCTCCGCCGATGATAGGGGAGTCACCAATACGACCGTGCATTTTAAACGCCAAACCACTCGTCGTACAAGCGCCGGCAATTTCGCCTGCTTTTCCAATGCCTAATAAACCGATCGTATCGTGTCGTTCAATATTAATAACTGGCTCGTATTTGGATTCTTTTTTCCATTCTTCCCAGGCTTTTTTAGAGCTCTCCGTTAACAGATTCTCTACTTTAAATCCTTGCTCTAAGGCAAATTTTAACGCGCCTGCACCTGATAGCATCACATGCGGCGTTTTTTCCATCACCGCTCTTGCCACTGAAATAGGGTGCATAATACCCTCTAAAAAGGTTACAGAACCTGCATTCCCCAAATGATCCATGATGCAAGCGTCTAACGTAACGTGGCCATCGCGATCAGGATAACCACCGTAACCCACCGAAGTGTCGTTTGGATCTGCTTCCGGGATGCGTGCACCAGCTTCGACGCCATCGAGCGCTTTGCCCGTTTCCATCAATTTATTCCAACCCGCGATGGTCGCTTTTTCATTTTTCCAAGTCGCTATAATGAGCGGTTCGGAAGTTTTTGCCTGGGCGGTTGCGCCTAGGCTGGCGCCTAGCAGGGTGGATGTTTGAAGGAAGGTACGTCTTTTCATATAGCTTTAAAGATAATTTATTTGGGTGTAATGCAACAATTTTGTAAAATTGTCTTTCTAAAATAGAAAAAAATCTTCGGATATTTCATTTATCTACCCCTATTTCATCAATGAAAATCATTAAATCTGCTTTTCCTTTGGTAATCGCCCTGTTTTTAACCTATGCGATGAACCAAAGCTGGGGAACTATTCCTCCCATTGGAAAAATATTCAGTCCTTTTCACGGCTTTTGGATGAATGCCGAAAGCCCAGATTCAGGCGAACCCACAGAAGAAACCTTGCAAATCGAGGGATTACATCAACCCGTTCAAGTCGTTTATGACGAGATGGGCGTGCCGCACGTTTTTGCGCAAGATGATCACGATCTTTATTTAGCTCAGGGTTATTTGACGGCCAAAGACCGGTTGTGGCAAATGGAATTCCAAACACACTTCGCGGGCGGTCGCATTTCTGAGATCGTAGGCGAAAAAGGAGTTGCTTCTGATCAGTTCCAACGCAGAATGGGTTCTGTATATGGCGCAGAAAAATCATTTGAGGGTATGAAAGAAGATCCAGCAGCCAAAACAGCTTTGGAGGCCTATGCAGCGGGAGTTAATGCCTATATCGGTTCTTTGTCTGATCGTGAATTACCATTGGAATACAAACTATTAAACTACCGTCCTGAGCCCTGGACGCCTATCAAGAGCGCCTTGTTCTTGAAGAATATGTCCTTTGTCTTAGCTTCGGGAACGGATGATTTGAAGATGACGAATATCTTGCGCAAATACGGTCGCGAGGTAGCGGAAGATCTTTTTCCGAATTATCCTTTCCAAGAGAGTCCGATCATTCCCGTGGGATCACCAGTCGATTTCAAACCAGTACCTATTCCAGCGGCACCCGCAGACTTTACAGGTTTAGGCAGTTCGATGTCTACGCCTGAAAAGGATCTGAACATTGGTTCGAATAACTGGGCCGTTTCAGGAAACAAAACAGTTTCGGGATTACCTATTTTAGCTAATGACCCACACTTGACCTTGTCATTACCATCGATTTGGTACCAAATGCAATTAGTCGCTCCAGGCGTCAACGTGTATGGTTCGACGATGCCAGGAACGCCTAACGTGATCATTGGATTCAATAAAAATGTGGCTTGGGGTGTAACGAACGTAGGTTCTGATGTTTTGGACTGGTACCAAGTGAAATTCAAAGACGCCTCGAAACAGGAATACTGGCACGATGGTAAATGGAAGAAAACGACCATGCGCATCGAAACCTTTAAGGTCAAAGGAAAGAAGGATATGGTCGATACGATCTTCTTTACACACCATGGTCCGGTCGTGTATTTATCACACGAAAAACCATTCCGTTCAAATATTCCGGTAGGGCACGCCTTGCGTTGGATCGCCCATGAGAAATCTCAAGAATTAACGACGTTCTATCAATTGAATCGCGCGAAAAATTACGAAGACTACAAGAAGGCTTTGACCTTCTATTCCGCTCCGGCTCAAAACTTTGTGTTTGCTAGTAATGAAGGCGATATCGCTTTATGGGTGAACGGTAAATTCCCTTTGAAGTCGAAATTGCAAGGAAAGTATTTATTAGATGGAACGGACGCGGCGGCTGATTGGCAGGGATTTATCCCTCAGGCGCACAATCCGCACGTAAAGAACCCGGTTCGAGGTTTCGTAAGTTCGGCGAATCAATTCTCAACAGATCCCTCTTATCCGTATTATTTAGGCTGGCAATATGCGCCATCTGAGCGTGGTCGTCGCATTAATGAGCGTCTAGCGGTGATGGAAAAAATTACGATGGATTCCTTGCGAGGTCTCCAAAACGACAACTTCAACATCCGTGCTCGTGAATTATTGCCTTTGCTTTTCGCTCAGGTGAAATCACCTACTGCGGCTCAATCGAAAGCATTAGCTGCTTTGAAATCTTGGAATTTAGTGAATAGCCCTGAGTCTGTGGGAGCTACTATTTTTGAAAACTGGGTAATGACATTGCAGAGCTGTCTTTGGGATGATGAATTCTCCGCAGATGAAAAAGTGCCTATGAGCCGTCCTTCGATGGATCGCACGATTCAACTGATCAAATCGGAGCCAACAGCGCGCTGGTGGGATGATACGAAGACGCCTGCTAAGGAGTCGATGTCAGATATCGTGATGAAGTCATTGCAAGCGAACGTGGACACCTTGGTGAAACAACACGGTCCGCAGGGGCCAGAATGGGCTTGGTACAAACACAAGCAAACGGGTGTTCGCCACTTAATCCCAGGTATGGATGCCTTATCTCGCCTGAATATCCCGATTGGTGGGGGTGGAACCATCGTGAATGCAACTACGACGAAAACAGGGCCATCTTGGCGTTTAGTAGTGGAGCTTTCTAAAGAGGGTAAGCCTAAAGCTTATGGTGTTTACCCAGGTGGACAATCAGGTAATCCAGGAAGTAGCCATTATGATGATTTGATTGATACCTGGGCCAAAGGAGAGCTTAAGCCTCTTTTATACCTAGAATCACCGGATCAAAAATCGAATCGTTTACGTAAGAAAATCACTTTATCGAAATAAGCATTATGAGCAAGTTAATCTATAGTATCATTTTAATTGTTATCGGTGCTTTGGTGGGAATTTACCTGCCTTGGTATGCGATGGGTGTGGCCTTTGGGCTAATTGCCTTTGTGTTAAATATGCCCTTAAAGTCAAGTTTTTTGACGGGATTTCTGGCAGGTTTTGTTTTATGGGTAGTATCAGCCTTATGGCTTGATATACAGCACCCTAGTACATTACCTAGTCGCATGGCTCAAGTTTTCCCTCTAAAGGGGAATGTGTTTGTTTTATTTGTTCTGACTGGCTTGCTAGGAGGCTTATTTAGTGGCATTTGGACCTGGGCTGGGGCTAGATTAAGACAGAAATAATAATTTTTTAGGACAAACGATATAGACCTTGTATATTTGCCGACAATCCAATAAATAAAAATAATACACGTGAAAAATTTACCATACGCTTGGTTGGGCGTTTTAACCATCGCAATTGCTTTTTTATTTTACCAAAATTCAGGTAGCTCATCGACAGGCTTAGGTGCTTCGACAGCTGATGGAAAACGTATTGTATTCGTAAACTCGGATTCGTTATTAACGAATTACCAGTTTTACAAAGACGCTCAAAAAGAGTTTGAGAACAAAGGATACCGTTTACAAGTTGATTTAGGTCAAAAAGAGCAATCACTTCAAGCAGAATTACAAGCGATTCAACAACGTGCTTCAGCCATGACTCAAGCGGAATTGCAAGCAGCTGATATGACTTTGAAGAAAAAAGGTGCTGAATTGCAACAATATTCTCAACAAAAGCAAGCAGAGTTAGGTCAAGAGCAAGCAAAGAAAAACGAAGAATTGTACAACAACATTCGTGACTATATTTCTAAAACAAACAAAGCAAACAAATATGAGTTTGTGTTAGGTTATTCTAAAGTGGGCGGCGGAATTTTATTCGCAGATCCTTCTGTAGATGTAACTCAAAAAATCATCGAAGGATTGAACAAAGAGTACGCTGCAACGAAAGGCGACAAAAAAGAAGATAAATAATAGCTTTTAGCTACATTTAGCCACGCAGTGTTTCGCTGTGTGGCTTTTTTTATTCCAATGGCAAAAGAAAAAATCCAGAAGACTGTTGAAATCAAGAACCGTAGGGCTTCCTTTGAATATGCATTCATTGATACCTTCACGGCTGGCTTGGTATTGACAGGTACCGAGATTAAATCGATCCGCCAAGGGAAAGCCAATCTAACCGATGCCTACTGTATTTTCTTTCAGGACGAACTCTTCGTTCGCAATATGCACATATCGGCCTATGACGAGGGTACGCATTACAATCACGACCCCTTACGAGATCGCAAGTTGCTTTTATCTAAACGCGAATTAGGTAAATTACAGAAGGAGTTGAAGAATGTGGGTTTAACAATTATTCCTACTCGTCTATTCATCTCAGATAAAGGCTATGCCAAACTAAACATCGCACTATCGAAAGGTAAAAAAACCTTTGATAAACGAGATGATATTAAAGAAAAAGATGTGAAACGGGATATGGATCGCTCGATGTCCTAATTAAGCCTTGTTTCTGATTTTCTTCACGATGGTGACTGCCGCCATAATCACAATGGCGAAAATCACAAATCCTCCCAATCCATACATCCAGTCCAAGGTATTTTTAGCCACCACTAAGAAAACCACCGCGACTAGTAAAATCGTGGCAATCTCATTATAAAGCCTTAGTTGTGTTCCGGAAAGGATAAAATTCCCCTTTCTGAATTGAAGAATCAGGTATCTACAAACAAAATGGTAAACCGTAATGGCTACCACGAAACCTAATTTCAAATGCAGCCAGCCTTGAGATCCAAAGCTGCTTAGCCAAGCCACATAAATCAACGATAAACCAGTTATCCACGTCAAGAACATTGCTGGAATCATGATGGCATTGAAAAGGATTTTCTCCATCTTCTCGAACTGCATCGATAAAATACTTTTTTCGGGCTCTCCTTTGTCTTGTGATTCAGCGTGGTAAACCAACAAACGGGGAAGGTAGAATAGACCAGCAAACCAGCTGACAACAAATATGATGTGAATGGATTTTAAGACCGTATAGCTCATATTAGGCTTGGTAACGCTTGAACAAACTATTGACTTTCATTTGGATTACGCCAAAAATCGCTTCTTTAAAAATATTCGCCGACATCTTACTCGTTCCTTTCGTGCGATCTGTAAAGATGATAGGTACTTCTACGAGTTTGAAACCATATTTCCAGGTGGTAAATTTCATTTCCACTTGGAAGGCGTAACCGATGAACTTGATTTGGTCTAAAGGTAATGTTTCCAAGGTATTTCTTCGGTAGCAAACGAATCCAGCGGTTGCGTCTTGCACTTTCATTCCCGTAATGAAACGCACATAAAAGCCAGCGAAGTAGGACATCAACACACGGCTCATAGGCCAATTGACTACGTTCACGCCATTAATGTAGCGGGATCCGATAGACATATCTCCGTTTCCAGCTTCTTCTTCCGGCAAGTTTTCTTCTTTTAATTCGGCGGGTGTGGCGCAGGCTTTGAACAGGCGAATTAAATCATCCGGATTGTGGGAGAAGTCTGCATCCATTTCGAAGATGAAATCGTAGCCTTTATCTAGGGCGATTTTGAAGCCTTCAATATAAGCGGTGCCTAATCCTAATTTACCTTTTCTCTCCAGTAAGTGAATACGGCCTTCATTCACCTTTTGAAGGCGTTTTACTTCCTGCGCAGTTCCATCAGGCGAACCATCATCCACGATTAAGACATCGAAAACGGGATCCAAGCTCAAGACCTTCAAAAGGATGGCTTCGATGTTTTCAATCTCGTTGTAGGTGGGGATAATGACTATCCTTTTGTTCATTTAGCTATTGTTAGGATGGCGAAAGCAGTCAATCGTATGATCGTTCACTAATCCAGCGGCCTGCATCAACGCATAACAAATGGTAGGGCCGACAAATCGGAATCCATTCTTCTTTAGAGATTTGCTCAAAAGGACAGAAATTTCTGTGCTAGCGGGTAATTCTCCGTGATGGGCAAAGTGGTTTAGGATAGGCGTATGGCCCACAAACTCCCAAATATATTGGTTAAAGCTACCAAATTTTTCCTGAATTTTAATAAATGCCTGCGCATTCGTTCGGACGGCGCTGATTTTTAGTCGGTTTCGGATGATTAGTTCGTTTTGCATTTGAGCTTCTAGTTGCTCATTCGACCAGGTGGCTAAGGCGTGGTAATCGAGTTGCGCGAAGGCTTCTCTGAAGGCTTCGCGTCGCTTCAAAATGGTGATCCAAGAAAGTCCAGCTTGGAAGCCTTCTAGGATGAGGAGCTCAAAAAGCGCTTCATCGCGGTGTTCTGGATTACCCCATTCGAGGTCGTGGTAGGTTTGGTATAATTCATCTGTACCACACCAGCGGCAGCGTATTTTTGTGTCCATCGTTTGAGTTTCTTTTTACAAAATAGGAGAATATATTTCGAAACTTTGGCCCAACAAATTGATAAAATAGAAATTGAACTACCTTTGTGGTAGCGAAAGGTTCTGCGCCGCTTCGAACGGCGTTGATTAATAGGGAATTTGGTGAAAATCCGAAACTGTCCCCGCAACTGTAAATTTTCAAAAAGCTTTTCAATCTAGGGTCACTGGCGTCGCTGGGAAGGCCGAAAAGCAAGGGAAATGAGTCAGGAGACCTGCCTTTTACTATTCTTGACCTTGCGTTACGGAGGATGATCCGAGGTCGAGCGTTCGATTACCTTTTTATTTCACAGGCCCGAAAGGGCAAAAAAACATGTTAAACGTAGTAGTTATTGCGGCCGCACTATGGTCGGGCAGTAGTCAGTATCCAGTAGTCAGTAGTCAGTATCCAGTAGACAGTAGTCCGGAGGTCTCCTCTCTTTACTCTCCTCTCTCTACTCTAAAAAGAGATTCCACGCTCGCGGACGTCACCATTTCCGCTCCCAAGTACCCAGAAAAACTCGCAAGATCGGGGAAAGTGGTTTCGGTTATTTCGGCCGAAATGATCCAGGCCAATCAGGGGAAAAGTCTAGGTGAATTACTCCAGCAGAGTGTAGGTGTCGCGGTAGTAGGCGCGCGCAGCGCGCCGGGGACGAATCAGGAAATTTATGTAAGAGGGGCAAATACGGGCCACGTGTTGTTGTTAATGGATGGTTTTCCGCTGAATGATCCGTCGCATATTTCGTCGGTAATGGATTGGAACTTGATTTCTTTGGCCAACATCGAACGAATTGAAATTCTAAAAGGAGGTCAATCTACGCTGTATGGATCGGATGCGATGGCGGCTGTAATTAATTTAGTCACCAAGAAAAATGCGAAAGGATTAAATGTTGTACTACAAGGAGGTGGATTGGGGACTCATCAAGAACAGCTTTCTTGGTCCACTACTCAAGGAAATAATCAGCTTCAAATACAAGCCCAGAATTACGCGACGGATGGTTTTTCTTCGGCTAAAATAGCCCAAGGAAAAGCGGAGGCCGACGGATTTAAGCAGCAAAGTTGGGGTTTGAAATGGGGACGAGATATGGGTAAATTAGGTAACCTAAATTTCTCTTATGCGACACAGTTGTACCAGGGGAATTTGGACAATGGGCCCTTTGTAGATGATCGAGATTATACTTCGAAGGCTGTAAGTCATTCGTTTAGAGCGCAATACCAAGTGAATAATTGGACAGTTC
The DNA here is from genome assembly GCF_019916085.1 of Aquirufa lenticrescens. NCBI lineage: Bacteria > Pseudomonadati > Bacteroidota > Cytophagia > Cytophagales > Flectobacillaceae > Aquirufa > Aquirufa lenticrescens. The sequence continues at coordinate 1,635,376 of NZ_CP049834.1, forward strand.
GCGCCTTTCAGGATTTGATTCATCGGGAGTTTCGCAACGATTCGATGGATGTGGCAGCGAATGCGTGGTCGAAGTTTAGCCTATCCAGTTATGCAGGTTTGAACCAAGGATTAGAAGCTTTTGTGAAGATTCCAGTAAAGGAAAATGCTACTTTGCTGATTGGGTCTGAATATAGACGCCAAAAAACGGAGCAAAGCGACCTCTCCATCAGCGACTACGGTCCTTATGCGTCTCCTGATTTAACAGAGAAGCAAAAGACTCAGCAAATTGGGGGAACTTATGCGACCTGGCAGCAAAGCTGGGGTAAACTCGGTTACGAGGTGGGCGCGCGATGGAATTCGCAATCGACTTTTGGGAACTACTTTACCTATAATCTGAATCCGTATTGGGCTATTTCGCAGACGGCTAAACTCTTTGGGAATTATTATACGAGTTTCAAAACGCCTTCGATTTATCAATTAGCGTCTCCATATGGTAACCTGGATTTGCAACCGGAACAAGGGAAAACGATCGAATTTGGGGCAGAAAAGAAAATGAAATCGTGGAAGCTTCGCGTAGTTGCCTTTGAAAATCAAGTGAATCAGGGGATTGTTTTTCAGGCGATGGATATCGAGCCTTTTGGCAAATACCAAAATATTTCTCAGCAGCATACCCGCGGAATCGAATTCGAGATTAGTTATCAGACTTCGAAATTTCAAGCGGATTTCAATTATACGTATTTGAAAGGGGAGATGACTGATCGCGATTCGACTTATTCGTCCTTGATTCGCCGCCCAACGAATGCCTGGAATCTGTATTTGCAGGCAAAATTGGCAAATAAATGGACGGTGGGATTAACGAATCAATTTGTTGGCCAAAGAACGGACTACTTCTACGATGAGTCCACCTATTCCGTTCAACCGAATCCCATGTCAGCCTACGTGTGGACGGACATTTCGGTTCATTACCAACTCAATTCCAAATGGAAGATATCAGCCTTACTAAAAAATGCGCTGAATCAAGAAATAACGGAGATTACGGGGTATAGTGGGCAACCGAGGAATTTACAAATTTCCCTTGTGGGAAATTTGTAGATTAGAGATTATAGAGCATAGATTATAGAGTAGAGATAAGATTTTGAGATTTTTGTCTCCACTCTATAATCTATTATCTCTACTCTACTTTATGGCTTAAACTTCTCATACACATCCTTCCCTGTTACCGGATCTTTGCCAAAAAGCTCGATATAATTCACCGTAGTCATAAACTTAGAATCGTCCACGGTAACAAACACGCGTTTTAGGATTTGCATCTTTCCATTGATGGGAAAAAGAGCAATGGGGTCTCCGGCGGCATCCTGCTTGACCATAAATTTTCGTTTTCGGTAAGCTAAGAAATGTCCTTCATAGGAATTAGGTGCACCTGGTACTGCTGTAGTATATAATCCGTAGGCTAATGTGCGTTGGATGGCGGTTAGTTCCTCTTTTTGGCCCTTTTCTCCAAAACGATACCAATAGGTGTGTACCGGATCTTTGGCATTCAATTTACCTCCCACCAAATTCGCATCATAGACTACCACGTTTGCATTTGTACTCCTTTGGATAAAGAATAGACGATTAGGGGCATCTGGTGGAGTGGGGAAACGGTCACCTCCTTGGCTGTAAAATGTGATAAGAAGAAGGAGCGACGCTAATTTCATTTGGAAATAATTGAAGATGCAAATAACGAAAAAATTCGCAATCTGTTTTTGCATAAAGACTCTATAACGGACCGATTACTTTGTTTTTCTAAAATTATGCGTATCTTTGTAGAGAATTTAAGGAAAAGAAGAGGGGTTTTTGATCCCTCTTTTTGTTTTCATAGCCCAGAAGGAACATGGATTTAACGAGTAAACTGAAAGAATGGACATTGGAGTATATTGGCGATGGCCCTTTGCTTTTAGTCGATTTTTCTGTGTCTCAGGGTGCTAAAAGAACCTTAATTACGATTTTGGTGGATACGTTAGAAGGTGTTACCATTGACCAATGCGCTTTAATGAGCCGTAAATTAGCCCACTTCATAGAAGAGGGCGTGCTGATTGAAGAAGCGTATAATTTAGAAGTGTCTTCACCGGGTTTGGACTTTCCTTTAAGCCAAGGCTGGCAATTTCAGAAGAACCTAGGCCGCAAGGTGAAGGTTTGGATGAAAAATAAAGAGGCGGAAAATGTAGAGGGAACGTTGGTTTCTAATACAGATGAAGCGGTGGAAATCTTAACAGAGAAGACCGTCAAGCATAGAAAAATCGTTGCGAAAGAAGCCACTTGGTTTCCGTTAGCAGAGGTAGATAAAATAAAAGTACAAGTGTCATTTCAATAAACAAAGAAGAGATAGCAATGAACAGTGTTGAATTAATTTCGTCATTTTCAGACTTTGCTCGGGAGAAAAACATTGACAAACCGACGATGATCGCGGTTTTGGAAGAAGTTTTTCGTACGATGATTCGCAAGAAATTCGGGGCAGACGAAAATTTTAATGTCATTATCAATGCCGAAAGCGGCGACTTAGAGATGTGGCGTAGCCGCGAGATCGTAGACGATAACTCAGAAGATATTTGGGATTTCGACAAAATACCTTTGAGCGAAGCGAAGTTAATCGAGCCCGATTTTGAAATCGGTGAAGAGGTAGCTGAGTTAGTGAGATTAGAGGATTTCGGTCGTCGTGTAGTTCAAACCGCTCGTCAAACATTGATCCAAAAGATCAAGGATATTGAAAAAGAAGGTTTGTACGAAAAATACAAAGACTTAGTAGGTGAATTAGTGACTTCAGAGGTATACCAAATCTTAGGTCGCGAATTAATCTTATTAGATAGCGAAGACAATGAATTAGTGTTGCCTAAGACAGAGATGATTTCTAAAGATCGTTTCAAGAAAGGGGAGACTATTAAGGCCATCATTCACAAAGTGGAAATGGCAAATGGTACACCGCGTATCATTTTATCTCGTGTTTCTCCAGTATTCTTAGAGCGTTTATTCGAACAAGAAATTCCTGAGATCTACGACGGTACGATCACCATTCGCAAGATTGTTCGTGAACCTGGTGAGCGTGCGAAAGTGGCGGTAGAGTCATTTGATGACCGTATTGATCCAGTAGGAGCTTGCGTAGGTATGAAAGGTTCTCGTATTCACGGTATCGTTCGTGAATTACAAAACGAAAATATTGACGTGATTAACTTCACTGATAATTTAGAATTATTGGTAGCGCGTACGTTAAGCCCAGCGAAATTAAACTCAATGGCGATTGACAAAGAGCGTCGTCGTATTTCTGTTTATTTAAATTCAGATCAGGTTTCTATGGCGATTGGTCGTGGAGGTCAAAACATCAAGTTAGCAGGTAAATTAGTAGGTTACGAAATCGATGTATTCCGTGATGTACCTAAGGATGAGCTAGATGATGAGGATGTGGAATTGACAGAATTCTCTAACGAGATTGAGGCTTGGATTTTAGATGAGCTTCATAAAATTGGTTTAGATACGGCGAAACAAGTTTTGGCTTTATCTAAAGAAGAGTTAGAGCGCAGAACGGAATTAGAAGAAGGTACGATCGATGAGATCCTAGCGGTTTTACGTTCTGAGTTTGAGTAATTTATAGTAAATAAAAAGAATTTAGTTTTTTGTAATTTTTATGGCAGAAGAAAAAACAATGCGGTTGAGCCTTGTAGCAAAGCAAATAAACGTGGGAACGTCTACGATCCTACAGTTTCTCTCTGCGAAAGGTCACAAAATTGACAATAACCCCAACGCCAAACTGAACTTTGAGCAGTTGACCTTGTTAGCAAAGGAATATGGTGCGAACCATATTTTGGAATCCTCTGTAGAGGCTCCTAAGCCAGCTCCAGCACCAGAACCGGTTGCTGCAGCACCAGCTCCTGCGCCAGCTCCAGCACCAGAGCCAGTGGTCGAAAAGCCAGCACCAGTTGCGGAAGCTCCGAAAGCCCCTGAAGCACCAGCTCCTGTGGCCGAGGCTCCAGCTGAGGAAAAGCAAGTGGGATTGAAGATTTTGGGAAAAATCGAATTGGATAAAAAAGGAAATCCAGTAGCTCCTAAGGCTGAAAAGGCTCCTGAACCAGCGCCTACTCCGGCTCCTGAACCTGCTCCGGCACCTAAGCCTGAGCCTGTGGCAGAAAAGCCAGCTCCAGCACCTACTCCTGAGCCAGTTGCGCCTGTGCCAGCAGCGCCTGAGGCAGTTGTGGACGATATTCAGTTAATTGAAGCGCGCGGAGAAACCTTAAAAGGCTTAACCGTTTTAGGTAAAATAGAATTACCTGCAGCTGGTGATCGCGGAAATAACGCGAAACACAAGCGCAAGCGTATTATCAAGGAGGAGAAAAAACCAGCTCCATCTGTTCCTGGAACAGGCGGACGTCCAGGTGATAAAAAGGATTTCAATAAGAAACCAGCTCCAGGTGCTAAACCAGCACCGAAAGGAGAATTGTCAGATAAAGACATCCAAGAGCAAATCAAAGCTACGATGGCTCGCTTGCAAGGTGCGACCAATAAGCAAAGTTTCGGTGCAGATAAGCGCCGCGAGAAGCGTAAGGGTCGTGCAGAAGCAGAAGAGGCACGTATGATGGCGGAAGATGAGGAAGCAAAAGTATTGAAGGTGACGGAATTTATTTCTGCATCGGATTTAGCTTCTCTAATGGATACATCCGTGAACGAGGTAATATCCGCTTGTATGAGCTTGGGTATGTTCGTTTCGATTAACCAACGTTTGGATGCAGAAGCCATTACGGTGATCGCGGATGAATTTGGTTTTGAAGTGAGTTTCGTTTCCGCAGAAGAGGAAATCGATGTAGTGGAAGTGGAAGTGGAGGATTCTCCAGAAGATTTAGTGCCTCGTGCGCCTATCGTTACGATTATGGGTCACGTCGATCACGGTAAAACTTCCTTACTAGATTATATTCGTCGTGCTAAAGTAGCAGCAGGTGAGGCGGGTGGTATCACCCAACACATTGGTGCTTACTCAGTAGAGACGAAATCAGGCAAGAAAGTTACGTTCTTAGATACACCTGGTCACGAAGCCTTTACAGCGATGCGTGCCCGTGGTGCGAAAGTAACCGATATCGTAATTATCGTTATCGCAGCGGACGACTCTGTGATGCCTCAAACAAAAGAGGCGATCAACCACTCGATGGTAGCAGGTGTTCCGATTGTTTTTGCTTTCTCTAAGATTGATAAAGACGGCGCAAACTCTGACAAAGTACGCGAGGAGTTAGCGGCCATGAATATGCTTGTAGAGGATTGGGGTGGTAAATACCAATGCCAAGAAATCTCGTCTAAGTCTGGTCAAGGTATCGACGATTTATTAGAAAAAGTATTGTTAGAAGCGGAGATGCTTGAATTAACGGCTAACCCTAAGAAGAAGGCTGTAGGTTCTGTCATCGAAGCAGAATTAGATAAAGGACGTGGATATGTTACTACCTTGTTAGTTCAAGCGGGTACATTAAACGTGGGTGATATGATGTTAGCGGGTGATAATTACGGTCGTGTGAAAGCGATGTTTGACCACCACGGTAATAAAATCAAAAAAGCGGGTCCATCGACTCCTGTTCAAGTGTTAGGCTTAAACGGAGCGCCGCAAGCGGGTGATAAATTACTTTGCTTAGAAAACGAGCGTGAGGCACGTGAGATTGCGAACAAGCGTGAGCAAATTCTACGTGAGCAAACATTACGTACCCGTAAGCATATCACATTAGAGGAGATTGGTCGTCGTAAGGCTATCGGTACATTCCGTGAATTGAACGTAATCGTAAAAGGTGACGTGGATGGTTCCGTAGAGGCCCTTTCGGATTCCTTGATGAAGTTATCGACCGAAGAGGTTCAAGTACGTATCATTCACAGAGGTGTAGGTCAGGTTTCTGAATCCGATGTGGCTTTAGCGTCTACTTCTGATGCGGTTATCATCGCTTTCCAAGTTCGTCCATCGCAAAATGCACGTCGTTTAGCTGATACCGAACAAATCGAAATTCGTAACTACTCGATCATCTACCAGGCGATCGATGAAATTAAGGCAGCGATGGAAGGTCTATTAGCTCCTTCATTCGAAGAGGTAATTACTTCGAACATCGAAATTCGTGACGTGTTTAAGATTACCAAAATCGGTACAGTAGCTGGTTGCTACGTATTAGACGGTACGGTGAAACGTGCACACAAGATTCGTGTCATTCGTGACTTTGTAGTGGTTCACGACGGCGAGATTTCAGCCTTGAAACGTTTCAAAGATGATGTAGCAGAGGTTAAATTCGGTTACGAGTGTGGTCTATCTGTCAAGAACTTCAACGATTTAGAAGTAGGTGATATGTTAGAGTGCTACGAAATGAAAGAAGTAAAAAGAACGCTGAAATAATTTTTCAAATCAGAAAATGGCCTTCGGTATATTTTCTATAATTTGAAATCTCATTTCGGTGTCTATCTGAAAATAAGTCAAAAAAGGGAGCAATTGCTCCCTTTTTTGCGTCATATCTCTACTCTCTACTCTCTACTCTACTATCACTGTACTAAAACTTCGGACAAGCGAAGCTTTGGCGGTAGCGTTGGTAGGATTTTCTTTGGCCAAAATCCCAGTATAATACATAAGAGAAGCTTAACTCGTGGGCTCCGCCGGAGCCTGCGCCTAATCCTGAAACCGTAAAATCATAGGAATAGCCAAACGAGTACCGATTATTTTGAATGCCGATGAGTCCGATGATGGATTCCCGACTTGAGGCAGATTTTGCGGTTTGTTTATTTAAAGGTAACCCACGGTACCAAACACCCAGTACAATTGGGTCTAATTGCAGGTAAGTTCCTAAGTCTAATTGGCTAAAAGTACCTTGATTTTTAACGTAGACAGCTGGTTTTAAGCTACTATGTTCTGTTAATGATGTGCTAAATCCTCCCATTAATGCATATTTTGGGGTGATTAGATCATCACTCGATCGAATAAGGGATTGATTAGGTTGATTAAGATGGTGAACAGAGGCGCCAAGCCAGTAATCCACATCATTTATGAGAATACCTGCTGAAAGATCTAAGTAGCTAGTTCGGCTCACAAATTGGGTGGCAAGTGGATCAAAGGTATTTCCAAGCGTACCATTTACTAAAAAAGACCCCAGTTGATCGCCATAGGTTAAATGGCTGTAATCTAAACTTCGAAATACGCCTGAACCTTGTATTCCCATAGAAAGTAAGGTTGTCTCATTCAAATTTGCGTGATAAGCATATTGAAGGCTTAAAGAATTGGTTTGAAGACTTGAAAATTGCTTATCTGAAGAGAAAAGAAGACCTAGCCCACTATTTATTTTTCCCAAACTTAGCTCTAGAGCCGCAGCAGAATATTGGTAATTAGCTGATTGGTTCGGCCATTGGTTTCGATGGGTTAAATAGACTTTGTTTTGATCTTGTAAACCAGCGAAGGCGGGGGAATTAAGTAAGGGGTTGGCTAGGTTTTGAGATAATTGTGGATCTTGCGCTGAGAGCGAAAAAGCATTCAGTGACAATATGAAATAGAAAAAAATGGATAAACGAGTCCACATAGCTCAGCAATTTACATTCATGCAACGCAATAACCAATTTATTGACTTATTTTGTGGGTAATTCCAATACCATGTACCGGATCTTGTTTTTTCTTTTTGTTTCGCTGTCGACGATTGCTCAAGTTCCCAGAATGATTGAGGTTAGAAACAATTGTATCAACCAATGCAATAATTGTACAGATGCGCCTGCCGGAACGGTATTCGAAATTCGGGATGTGTATCCGGCGAATGCGACCTATTTGTGGGATTTTGGAGAGGCGGGTGCAACCTCTAATGCAAGAACTGGAGTGTATCAATATTGTAATCCTGGAACGAAGAAAGTTTCCTTGACAGTGACATCTGGCGGTACAACCACCGTTTATGGACCGCAGGATGTGAAAATTGGAGCCTTGCCTGATTTTATTTTGGGTAAAGATGCAAATGACACGACCCTAATGATTTGTAAAGGTGATCCGGTGGTGTTGAATGCGTTTGGGACTGTTTCTAAGCCCGCATTTCCGATAGGTGTTTCCTGGTTTCCGAAAGGTCAGACGACGGATACTATTCGCGTCTCGGAATCAGGATGCTATTCGGTAGTTGTTACAGACTTAAGTTCAGGTTGTGCAGCAGAGGCTAAAATGGAGGTGAAGATTTGTGGGGAGAAGCCGAAGGCAGGAGGAGAAGATGGTTGGAATTTTGGCACTAATGTTTCTTTGAAATTTACGGGTGGATCATCCACTCCCACGGCAGCTAGAGGTCCCATGAGAACTCCGGAGGGGGTGGCTAAGATGACAGATGAGAACAATGATTTGATATTCTATACCAATGGTTCTAGGGTCTATGCGAAGGATAATTCCTTGGTCGCGCAAGGACTTAATGGGGACACAACCCAGATTCAAGGGGTCGCTATTCTCCCCAAAACGACTTGCAAAGGCTGTCAAGCAGAGTACTACATTTTTACGATGCGCAGGAATGCCGCTGGACAAAACCAAGTGTATTACAGTATTTACGATCGAAAACTGAATGGGGGAAAGGGCGGAGTCTCGATTAAAAATCAATTTCTGAGTCCGGCTCCTGCGGCAGAGCGATTGGGTATTGCGGTAGGTGGCGGGGATTATTATTGGCTACAAACCCAAGACATTGATTCCACCATTTTGCGAACGTTTAAAGTGTCCAAAGCGGGCATTTCAGCCCCTATCGAATCGAGTGCAAAAACTCCTGTAAAGGGACCAACGGCATCCTCCCATTTTTCTCGGGATGGCAAAGTATTAGCTATCGCCTACGTTAGTCCACCTTCGAATCAGGTAGATATCTATGATTTCGATGTGGCTACTGGAAAAACCACCTTTAGGTACCGAATTCCGTTAGCGAATAGTCCTTATGGGGTGGAGTTTTCGGCAGATGGTAAAATAGTGTATGCCTCAGTGAATGCAGGTCCTAATGCCCAGATTTGGCAGTATTCCATTGCATCAAAAGATTCAAGTGCCATGCAAAAGTCGAAGAGTCTCTTGTGGTCTGGTCCAGGAAAAATAGGGGCTCTTCAGGGAGATCCTTCCAGCGGTTCGATTATTTATGCGGCCTTTCAGGGGAGTTCGAGTTTAGGCAAAATTGTGAATCCGGACATTTCGCTAAAGGACTCCACGCGGACGGTTAGGGCATCTTTTGTTCGGAATGGATTGAATCTAGGGACTGGAACTACGAGTGGTTTGGGCTTGCCTTTGTCCATTGTACTAACGCCAAAGCCTTCTTCGACGCCTAGTATTCAACAAAGTTGCGATGGGACCACCTATCACTTCAAAGTGAGTCAGGATCTGTGTGACCCCATTAAGAATGACCGCTTGGATTGGAAAATTTACCGAAGCACATTAGATCCTACGCGGAATGCAGATGGTTTATTAGTTCCATTGAATCCAGCGGGAACCTTGCTCTATTCCTATACAGGTACCGAAATGACCTATGAATTTAAGCAAGCGGGAGATTACGTGGTCACGGTGGCTATTAGTAATGCGTGTTTGACGAATTATATGCTAGACGCATCCGCTTACCATGTGGAGTTATTGGATCCTTTTGTCCTGCCCACCAGTTATACCTTTATCTGCAAAGAGGATGGGCGAATTGGGCCTACTTCGGTCCCTCCAGTTGCCGCATTTACGTATCAATGGAGTACGGGAGAGTCGTCTCGTTTTATTACTGTGCCTAAGCCGAGCGGAAATTACACCTTAGAAATTAAGGAGGAGGCCTCTGGTTGCTCCATAAAAAAGGAAACCCAGGTGAATTTTACGACGAATCCTTTGGCCGTGAAAAAGGCTGATGGAATTATTTGTAATGATCAACCGCTATCCCCTTATATCGTTCCTATTACCCCAACACCTTCGAATTTGCAGGTTTCTTGGCAGGCTAATCCGGGAATTGTGTCGGGTTGGAATTCAAAAGATTTACAAATTAATCGCAGTGGAATCTATCCGTTTACCTTGCGAGATAGCGATGGCTGTGAGCTAAAAGATAGCGTGAAAATTGATGATAAGTGTGACGCAGTGTTGATCGCTCCTACCGTATTCACCCCGAATGGAGATGGGCATAACGATGTATTTGAGCCTTCCTACAATTGGAATGAGCTGAATTCGACCTATCCTAAGTCGAGAACAAAAGTGCTTTCCTTAGAGATTTACAACCGTTGGGGGGAACAATTATATAGCACGAAAGGGCCTACTTTTGCCTGGGATGGTATGTATAATGGGGCCAAAGTTCCTCAAGAAACATACGCCTATATCATTCGCTACCAAGCGATCGATTATCCGGAAAAGGGAGTGCAGGAAAAACGCGGTGCGGTGGTCGTTGTATATTAATACGCGCGAACCTCGATACCTTTCATAAAATTCACAAAGGCTTTATTCACTACTTGGTTACCACCCGGTGTAGGGAAGTTACCCGTGAAATACCAATCGCCTAAGTGATCCGGGCAGGCTACATTCAAATTCGCTACCGTTTGATAAACGATCGAAAGTTCTGCTTTTAGGCCTTTTGGACGCACAATTTCAGCGATTTTATTGGAGATTTCTTCGTCTGTGAACGGCGCATAAATCGCTTTGACGAAGTTTTCTTCCGCGGCAGTTCCATTTTCTAGGGCGTTCAAGCAACGTAAATTCACTTCGTCTAAAATGTTTTCTAAGCCGCGTTCTTGCAAAAGAGCTAAAGCAGCACGGAAGGCAACGAATTCCTTCATTTTCGACATATCGATACCGTAGCAATCTGGGTAGCGAATTTGTGGAGCAGAAGAAACGATAACGATTTTCTTAGGGGATAATTTATCCAATAATTTCAGGATACTTTTTTCCAGAGTGGTTCCGCGAACGATGGAATCATCGATAATGACCACTGAATCGACTTCTTTATGGATAACCTCGTAGGTCGTGTCATACACGTGCGCCACCATATCGTCGCGTTGATCATCAGAAGTGATGAAAGTACGCACTTTTACGTCTTTGGAAATTAACTTTTCCACCCGTGGGCGGAAGGTCAGTAATTCTTCTAATTCTTCTTCGAAAAGGATGCCTTCCATGATGGCATTCTTACGTTCTTTGGCCAAATGGTCCTCTAAGCCATCAATCATTCCTAAAAAGGCAGTTTCTGCCGTGTTAGGGATGTACGAGAATACCGTATTCTTCAGGTCGTGATTAACTTCACTCAAAATTTGAGGAATCAATAGCTGGCCTAGTTTTTTACGCTCGTGGTAGATATCTGGATCGGATCCGCGTGAGAAATAGATGCGTTCGAATGAACAGGATTTTTGCTCCAAACGGTCGATGAAAGGTACTTCTTTTACATTACCATCTATGTCAATGATCAGGGCATGGCCCGGAGTAATCTCCTTGATTTGATCGTAGGCGCAGTTGAAGGAGGTTTTAATCGCTTGCTTTTCAGAAGCCACCACCGCTACTTCCTCATCTACATAATAGTAGGCTGGACGAATTCCCGCAGGGTCACGCGCCACAAAAGAGGCGCCATAACCGGTCATTCCTACCATCGCATATCCACCATCAAAATCTTTGCAAGAACGCTCTAAAACGCGTTTCAAGTCAATTTCTTGGGCAATGATGTCAGATAATTCTGGGTTCTCGTATTGGTCTTTGTATTTGCCAAATTGGCGTTGATTCTCTTCGTCTAAAAAGTGACCGATCTTTTCCATCACGGTAACCGTATCCACTTTCTCTTTCGGGTGTTGACCTAGGGAAACCAATTTATCGAATAAATCGTCCACATTCGTCATATTGAAATTACCCGCCATGACGAGGTTACGGCTTCTCCAATTGTTTTGACGCAACATCGGGTGGCAGTTTTCGATCTCGTTTTGACCGTGCGTTCCGTAGCGCAAGTGTCCTAATAGCACTTCACCCGTGAAAGCGACATTTTCTTGCCACCAGTCTGCGTCGTGAACGGCATCAATGCCAGTTTCGCGCTTGACGGATTTTGCGAGTTTGTGTGCTTTTGCGAATTTCTTATTGATTTTTCCAAAAATATCTGCCACTGCTTGCGGCTCTACCGAACGGTATCTGGAAATGTAACGATGCCCTGGTTTTACGTTGATTTTGATGTTTGCCACCCCGGCTCCATCTTGTCCCCTGTTGACTTGCTTCTCCATCATCAGATAAAGTTTGCCGAGGCCGTAAGTAGGGGAATTGTATTTGTCTAAGTAGTACTGAAAAGGCTTTCGTAGGCGGATGAGGGCAATTCCGCATTCGTGCTTAATAGAATCAGACATGGAAACGTGGGGCTATTTTTAAATCAAGCCCAAAATTAGCCAAAATAAATGACCAACAAGCTGATTTTTTTATTTTTTTATCGACTATTTCCAAAGGATTGTCAAGACCGCTGGGAATAAGATAGATGCGATCAAAATCGCTGTTAATAATCCGTAAGAGTAGATTTCAAGGGAAGTCAAACCCTTCCAAAGATTCGATTTTTCGCTTGATTTTTTGAAATACATTTGGAACGGAATTTTCAAATAATAAAAGAGTGAAATGGCCGTCACTATAATGGCTACAAGGAGTAAAACCAGCAGACCTATAGAGGTCGTCATTTCATAATTTGACCACAATAAACTGAAGTAGGTCATTTTCGCAATAAAGGTTCCGGCTGGTGGTAATCCCACTAAGGCCACTAGTCCTGTGAGTAAGAAAAAGGAAGGCAAGGGTTTCTCAGAACCCAGCCCAGCAAAAGACTTCACTTCGTCCGCTCCGACTTCGTCGATCAGATAAAAAACCAATAGGCTGGCAATGCTATACAAGAAACCGTAAAAAAGAATCGCATCTAATGCCTGAATAGGTTGGAAGAACCAAGCCATCGCAAGGAAACCACCGTGCGCGATGCTGGAATAGGCGAGGAGGCGTTTGGTGTTGTTTTGGCCTAAAGCTCCTAAATTACCTACTAACAGGGTCAGGACGGCTAAAACGGCTAATTCATTCACAAAAGAAACCGGTAAAGCAGGTAACAAGCGCACGCCCACAAAGGCTATCGCTAGCTTAGGTGCGGTCGAAATCCAAGTCATCCAAGAAGCCGGTAAATTCTCCATGACGTCTGGATTCCAGGGATGAAAAGGCGCCCAAGACATCTTAAACAACAATCCCACGGCAAAAAGTCCCAAAGCAAAACCACGCAAATAAGGATCAGCCACCGAAATACCTCGCGAGAAATCTACACTCGTAAAATCCAAGGTACCTGTTAGGCCATACAGAAGAGAAATTCCGTAGATAAACAGTGCTGAAGATCCTAAGCCGAATAAAATATAGGGCAAGCTAGCTCGAGATGACTCTTTTCGAAGACTCACTAACACATAAGTCCCCATCGACATGAACTCAATCGACAAGAATAAACTGAGGGCATTTGAACTTAAACTGCTCAGTAAGGCACCTAATAAAATGGAAAGAAAACCGGTCAGTTCTTCGAAGCTGAGGGATTTTTTGTGGATTTGGTTCATCAAAATGAGCAAAAATCCAATCCCTAAAATCAGCGTATTGATGGCATTCGATCCTAAATTGGCTTCAAACAAGCCGGAGGCAAAGGAGCCGGTTGAACCTAGTTCAGATCGTTGAAAGCTGAGTGATAAGGCTAACAAAAGGGGGATTTGGCAGGTGAAATAGCGCCATGAGGTGCTAAATCTTTCTGTTTTGCCATGTAAAAATAATTCAATCAATAGACTAAATAAGATCGTTCCCGCCACGATCAATTCAGGAATCGCTAGGTGTAATCCGGCCGTGATGGACTGGATTCTTTCTGCGAGCTGAGTGATGTTTGTGAACGATGACATGGTTAAAATTACAGTTTTTGGCTTAAATAATGAGCGGTCGGGTTGTTTTTCAGGCCTTTCATCTCCTCGGGAGTACCTTGGAAGGTAATATAGCCCCCATTTTCGCCTCCCTCCGGACCTAAATCAATGATGTGGTCAGCGCATTTAATCACCTCCATATTGTGCTCGATGATCACTACCGAATCTCCTTGTTCCACTAAATCATTCATAGCCTTTAACAGCTTTTTAATGTCATGGAAGTGAAGACCCGTGGTAGGTTCGTCAAATATAAATAAGGTTTTGCCTTTGTTCGGGTTCCCTTTGCCTAAAAAGCTGGCTAATTTCACGCGCTGCGCTTCGCCGCCCGAAAGCGAGTTCGAAGATTGTCCTAATTTGATGTAGCCCAAGCCTACTTGGAAGAGCGGATCGATTTTATCAGCAATGCGCGGTTGTTTATCGCGGAAGAACTCCACTGCCTCTTCGACGGTTAAATCGAGGATTTCTGAGATATTTTTATCCTGGAATTTGACGTCCAAAATTTCCTGCTTAAAGCGCGAGCCTCCACAAGATTCGCACGGCAGCTTGATGTCTGCCATGAATTGCATTTCAATGGTGATTTCTCCCTCTCCTTGGCAAACTTCGCAGCGTCCACCTTCTACGTTGAAAGAGAAATGGGCGGGTTTGTAGCCACGCGCTTTAGCCACGGGTAATTCCGAATACAAGGCTCTGATCGCATCGTAGGCCTTAATATAGGTCACGGGATTCGAGCGAGACGATTTGCCGATCGGCTGTTGATCGACCATTTCGATACTCGCAATTTTGTTTGTACTACCTTTAATTTCGCGGAATTTACCGGTTTCCTCTGTGCCTTGTTGCAATAAACGAAGCATCGCCGGGTACAAAATTTTCCGTATCAACGTTGATTTTCCAGAGCCACTGACGCCCGTCACGACGGTCATAATGCCTAATGGGATCGCGACGTCTACATTCTTTAAATTATTCTCTGAAGCACCCGTAATTTCGATGTGGGCCAAAGGCTTGCGTCTAAAGTAGGGCACCTCGATTCGATCCTGGCCACTTAAGAAACGCAAGGTATGGCTGTCGGTAGTTTTGTCCGCCAAAGCCTCTTTTAAATTCCCTTGAAAGATCAAATTGCCACCGTGGCGTCCTGCCTCCGGACCGATGTCAATAATCTGATCCGCTGCACGCATCACTTCTTCTTCGTGTTCCACGACGATGACCGTGTTTCCCATCTCTTTCAACATCAACAAGACCGAAATCAATCGTTCTGTATCCCGTGGATGCAAGCCGATGCTCGGTTCATCTAAAATATACATCGAACCTACCAGGGCGCTGCCTAGTGAAGTCGCTAATTTAATGCGTTGAAATTCGCCACCGGATAAGGTCGAGCTGAGGCGATTTAGTGTCAAATACCCTAAGCCCACTCGGTCCATATATTCCAAGCGGTTGTTTATCTCGATTAAAATACGTCTAGAAACTTGTTGGTCATGTTCGTTTAGCTCCAATTTTTCGAAGAAAGCCTTCGTTTTTGATAAGGGCCAAAGCACCAAATCAACTAAGGATGTGCCCGCAATCTTAACATAACCCGCATCCATCCGCAAACGCGAGCCTTGGCATTCCGGGCAATTTGTTTTGCCACGGTAACGCGAAAGCATCACCCGGTATTGGATTTTATAGGTCTCTTTTTCGAGGTGGTCGAAGAATTGAGTCAGTCCCGCAAAATACTTATTCCCAGTCCATAATACTTTCTTCTCCGCCGCACTTAAATCCTTGTAGGGACGGTGGATGGGAAAATCGAATTGTACCCCATTACGTAATAGGGGACTTAACCACTCGCTCATTCGCTCACTTCGCCAAGGGGCAATAGCTCCTTCGTAGATTGATAAGTCGTGATCAGGGAAAACCAAATCCGGATCTAAACCCAGCACTTTTCCGTATCCCTCGCAATTACGGCATGCGCCGTAGGGATTATTGAAGGAGAACAAGTTTAAACTCGGCTCCTCAAAAACCATCCCATCCAATTCGAATTTATTCGAGAAGACATCCCTTTTCCGTCCCTCGATTTCAATCCAACAAACGCCTTCTCCTTCGAAATAAGCTGTTTGTACCGAATCACCTACGCGGAATTGCGTTTCTTCGTCTTCTTTTTTAGAGACCAAACGGTCGATCAAAATCGCGATTTCGGCAGGTTTTTTCGCGAGCTTTTGTAAATGAGCCGAATCCTCCACTAATTCCTCCAAAGCAATAATCTCTTCTTGGAATTTTAGACGGGAATAGCCTTTCTGGATAAGTAATTGACATTCGTTTTCTAGGCTTCTGTCTTCGTGGTGAACGAGCGGAGCTAGAATAAGCACTTTCTTGCCATCGTTTTGGGCAATAAAATCTACAATATGGGAGACCGAATCTTTGCGTACTTCCTGTCCGGAAACCGGAGAAATGGTGCGGCCAATGCGGGCAAAAAGTAATTTTAAATAATCGTAAATCTCCGTCGTAGTACCGACAGTGGAACGCGGGTTCTTTGTGTTGACCTTTTGTTCAATCGCGATTGCCGGAGAAACACCTTTGATATAATCCACCGCTGGCTTTTCCATCCGCCCCAAGAATTGGCGTGCGTAGCTGTTGAGGCTTTCCACGTACATTCTTTGGCCCTCTGCAAAAAGCGTATCGAAAGCTAAAGACGACTTCCCGGATCCCGACAAACCTGTGATGACAACAAGTTCATTTCGCGGAATTGCCACATCCACTCCTTTCAAATTGTGCACGCGCGCACCTTTAATGATGATATGCGTTTTCGGATCACAATTTTCGATGTTATGCTTAGCCTGTGGGGAGTTCATTTTACAAAAATATCCTTTAATTTTGGTAATCAATTTAAGCCAAATGAAAAAACTACTTTTATTCTTTTCACTCCTGACTTTTGTCGGAGTTTCTGAGGTATTTGCACAAGAACCGGTGGTCATTAAAGAGGAAGGAGCAGAAGGAGATCTGGATGTCGAAAAAGACGTGCGTGATTTGCCTTTTCGTCAAAGATTGAATTTTGGAGGAGGTATCAGCGGTTTAAGTTTCGGAAATCCGACCAGTATCGGGGTTTCGCCTATGGTGGGTTATTCGCTGACGAATAATGCGATTGTGGGGGTGGCTTTGACATACCAGTATTATTCAGATATGTTTAGAACATATAATCTGTTAGGGGAGCGCCTATTTATACGTCAGCATGTTCCTGTATTGAATCAGTTGATTGGGCAAGGATATTTAATAGGTCAGATAGAAAACTTCCATACTCCGGCAAATAGCCTAGGTCCAGATTACTCCAATCCAGTCTTGGTAGGCGTAGGGATCGGCTCTAAAATCGGGCTAAATTTCAACGTGATGTATGACCTAAATTACACTTCTGGACGCTCTCCGTATGGCTCAGCGCTAGTTGTCCAAATTGGCGGATTCTTCTTTTAATTTTTAAAACAATTTTACCCCTTTATCAGTCTTGTATATCAGGTAGAATTTCTTAATTTCGAGTTCAATTAAATTTATATGTCAACGATAGCAGTAGAACCCTTATTGGTTGAGGATCCCAACCGTTTTGTGCTTTTTCCGATTAAGCACGATGATATTTGGCAATTTTATAAGAAGGCGGAAGCGTCTTTCTGGACAGCAGAAGAAATCGATTTATCGCAAGATATCGCTGACTGGAAAAAGATGAACGATGGCGAGCGCCACTTCGTATCACATGTTTTGGCATTCTTCGCTGCATCGGATGGTATCGTGAATGAAAATTTAGCGAATAACTTCCTAAAAGAAGTTCAATATGCTGAGGCTAAGTGTTTCTACGGTTTCCAAATCATGATGGAAAACATTCACTCAGAAACCTATTCTCTTTTAATCGATACCTACATTAACGACCCGAAAGAAAAAGATCATTTATTGCGTGCCATTGAGACTATCGATTGCGTAAAGAAAAAGGCGGATTGGGCGTTGAAATGGATCGAGTCAGATAATTTCGTAGAGCGTCTAATTTCGTTCGCAGCAGTAGAAGGTATTTTCTTCTCAGGTTCATTCTGCTCTATTTTCTGGTTAAAGAAACGCGGTTTAATGCCAGGTCTTTCGTTCTCGAATGAATTGATCTCGCGTGACGAAGGTTTACACTGTGATTTCGCTTGTTTATTATATGCAGATCACATCAAAAATAAATTATCTCAAGAGCGTATCTACGAAATCATTTTAGATGCAGTAGAGATTGAAAAAGAATTCGTAACGGTAGCATTGCCCGTTTCCCTAATCGGTATGAATGCAGAAATGATGTGTCAATACATTGATTTCGTGGCTGACCGCTTATTAGTATCTTTAGGATGCAAGAAGCATTACAATGCGACAAATCCATTCGACTTTATGGAGATGATCTCTTTACAAGGAAAAACAAACTTCTTCGAGAAGCGTGTGGCGGAATACCAAAAATCAGGCGTAATGTCTGACAAGGATTCGATGTCATTCTCATTAGATGAAGACTTTTAGTCTTCTGAAATTTCTGGAAAAGGCCTCGATGAAAATCGGGGCTTTTTTTATGGCCAACGCTCAAGAATCATGGGTAATACTAATCCGATGGTGATGCCTGAAATGACTTGTATATATGCCCTTTGCTTCCATTTAAACACGTGAAGAGAAAGGATGGAGGAGGCCAGTATTAGGGCAACTACGACTAATTGGCCTAATTCTAGTCCTACATTAAAGGCTAGGAGTGGAGTAAAAATCGAGCTTTCTGCGCCTAACAAGCTTTGCAAATAATTCGAGAAGCCTAGGCCGTGGATTAGTCCAAAGAAGGCAACTACACCATACTTATACCGTTGCTCAGTTTGAATTAGGTTACTGATAGCGGCCACTAAAATGGTACAAGGAATCAAGAATTCTACCCAAGCGATATTTACTTGAATGAAGTGAAGGGTCGCTAAAGCTAAGGTAATCGAATGGCCCAGCGTAAAAGCCGTAACCAGCCAAAGCAATTTTTTATAGTCCGTGACTACATAAACGCAAGTCAGTGAGAGGATAAACAAAATATGGTCTAATGCGGCCCAATTCAGGATATGTCCGAGACCTAAAGAAAAGTAGACAGAAAAATTGCTCACGGTTCGTTGTTTATTGGTCAAAAATAGGGATATTCAAAGAGAAAATGGTAGACCTATTCTATGAAATATGATTACATCATTGTGGGAGCCGGTACAGCGGGCTGCGTTTTAGCATACCGTTTATCGGAGAATCCTCTAAATCAAGTCCTTTTAATCGAAGCTGGAGGGGATTTTCGTGATCCACGTATCTCGATGCCATCGGCCTATTCCTTGTTAAATCACACCTATCTAAACTGGAATTTTTTCACGGAACCGCAGCCGCATTTAGGGGGTCGTCGAATCTACCAGCCTCGCGGTAAAACTGTGGGCGGAAGTTCTGCGATTAACTGCATGGCGTATATTCGGGGGAATAAAGCAGATTATGATCAATGGGCGGCTTGGGGTTGTGACGGTTGGTCCTATCAGGATGTGCTGCCCTATTTTAAAAAGTCAGAGGATAACGAAGATTTTCAGAACGAATACCATGGAAGTGGCGGCCTACATCGGGTGGCGAAGAATCGGCATTTAACGGTTTTTGGAGATGCTTTTATCGAAGGCTGTGCCTCCCAAGGAATCCCTGCTAATCCCGATTTCAATGGGGCGAAACAAGTGGGAGCCGGCTTATTTCAGTTCAATATTCAAGACGGAGAACGAGCTTCCGGTGCGAAGGCTTTTATCCAACCGGCACTTTCAAGAAAGAATTTACATATTCAAACTTCATTTCAAGTTGCCTCATTGGTGATGCAAGGAGAAAAAGTGACCGGGTTGAAAGGCTATAAAGCGGGTTCGAAGAAAGCTATTGAATTCGAGGCGTCTGAAGTTATTTTATCAGCAGGAGCATTCCAAAGTCCGCAAATCTTACAACTATCCGGCATAGGCGATGCGGCAGAATTGCGCGCACTTGGAATCGACTCTCGCCTAGACCTACCAGGCGTGGGCAGGAATTTATCGGATCACTTGTTTGTGAATATGAATGCGCAAGCTAGTACGAAGGGGCAGTCGTATAATGTGGCTTTGGGGGTGAAAAATTACTTGGATTATACGTTTAAGAAGCAAGGACCACTGGCTTCGAGCCCTTTAGAGGCCGCGGCTTTCTTCGATTCGGTGAATCAATCGGATGTGCCAGATTTGCAATTCCATTTCTCTTCGGCTTGGGCCTATGATATGTATGATTATGGCAAAATGCCGCTAAGTGATGGATTCACTATTTTACCAACCTTATTAAAGCCCAAAAGTCGTGGCACCGTTAGCCTTCGTTCTGCAGACTTTCACGACGCACCAGTAATCGATCCACGGTATTTGTCGGAGAAAGAAGACCTCGAAACCTTGAAGCGCGGAGTGCGCATCGCACGAGATATCGTCTTGTCTACAGCGTTTGACGGATTAAGAAAAGGGTCGGAATTGAATTATCCAGCCGGTCCGTGGAGCGAGGAATTAATCGAAAAACATATTGAACAGGCGACTGAATGCGTATACCATCCAGTGGGAACCTGCAAGATGGGAACGGATGCGGAGGCAGTATGTGATCCTGCGACTTTGCGCGTTCGCGGTTTGCAAGGGTTGCGAGTGGCGGATGCTTCGATTATGCCGGATGTGATTTCCGGGAATACGAATTCCGCGGTGGTGATGATTGCGGAGAAGGCGGCCAATTTAATTTTGAGTAAATAAACCGCGCGAAAGCGTTTTAAAAGAAAAAAAAACTATGAAAAAAGTATTGATTTTATTGTGTCTTTTGGCACCCATAATCAGCTTCGCTCAAAACGAAGAATCCTTGAAAGAAGCGGAATTAAACCGTTTTAAGGTGATGGTTGCGAAAGATATCCCTGGATTACAAGCCGTTTTACACAAGGATTTAGTGTATTTCCACTCGAGTGGCGCGCAAGACACAAAAGAATCGTATATCGCTTCCATCGCGTCTGGGAAATCGAGTTATGTGACGATTACGCCGGAGGAAATGCAGCAACGTGTTTATGGCAAGACGGGAATAAATACCGGGATTGTATCCATTTTGCAGCAAGCAGCGGATGGCGTTCAGACAACGATTCGCCTACGCTTTACAGATGTATTTGTTTACGCGGATAAGCGTTGGCAAATGGTTTCTTGGCAGTCGACTAAATTAGTCCCTGCGCAAAAGCCGTAATTTTTCCGTAGATATACGCTAGATCCTCGTCCTCGATACAATAGGGGGCGAGGATGTAGATCGTATTTCCTAAAGGACGCATCAAAATCCCTTGCTCCAAGAAGTAGCGGTAAATATCATCCCGTATGGAGTGTAAATAGCCATCTGTTTCTCCTGTTTTTACTTCCATGGCTAAAATCGTGCCGTGAATTCGTACATTTTTTAGGATGGGATGATTCGAAATCGTTTCCGCAAATGCTCGATGGCGTGATTCCACACGGGCAATAGACGTCCATGTTTCTTCTTTTTCCATCAAATCCATACTCGCATTTGCCGCAGCGCAGGCTAATGGATTTGCCGTGAACGAGTGCGAATGGAACATCATTTTTCGGCGATCATCCGATAGGAAGGATTGAAATATTTTCTCGCTGCAAAGGGTTAAACCCATGGCCATCATGCCGCCTGTTAGACCTTTGGAGAAACAAACGATGTCTGGTTTTTCAGCCAAATAATCCATCGCAAACCACTTCCCCGTACGACCAAATCCGGTCATGATTTCATCAGCGATGCAGAAAATCCCTTTTTCATGTGCCATGCGAATCAATGAATCCAAGGTCGACGCCTCGTACATTTTCATTCCTCCTGCCCCTTGAATCAAAGGCTCAAAGATGAAAGCTGCGTAGTCGTCTGAATTTAAAGAGGACATCGCCGCAAGACAAGCTTCCGTGTCTTGAGGACTTGGAAGGAATTCCACCTCGAAAAGCATATCCTGAAAGGGGTCATTGAAGGAGCTTGGTGCTCCTAAACTCATCGCCCCAAAGGTATCCCCATGGTAAGCATCTGCAAAAGCAAGAATTTTTCTGCGTTGCGTATTCCCTTGATTATGGAAGAATTGCAAGGCCATTTTAATGGCTACCTCCACTGCCGTGGAGCCGTTATCTGAGAAGAAAACGCGTTCGAAATTAGCCGGTAAATGACTTAATAAACGTTCTGAAAGTCGAACCGCCGGTTCGTGGGTAAAGCCTGCGAAGATGACCTGTTCGAGCTGGAGGGCTTGTTCGTACACTTTTTGGGCTAAATAGGGATGCCCATGACCGTGTGTATTCACCCACCAAGACGAAATCGCATCGATGTATTTATTACCCTCCGTATCAAATAAGTGCGCGCCTTTTCCGCTCGCAATTGGAATCGAAATAGGTTCGATTTGGTGTTGCGTGAAAGGGTGCCAAACGACCGCCGCATCCCGAGAAGACAAATTCGAATTAGACATTAATTTTATCGGCATAAGAAGCGATAACCGCCTCGTTGATTTCAGATTCTGAATGTACTCGCAAAATAAGTGGCAAACCCGTATGGTTCAAAATAAACTTTTCACCTGATGGATTTTCGGGTCCATTGAGCACGATTCCGGCCATAGGAATTCCGTGTTGCTTTAAAATCTCGAAGCTTAAAATCGTATGATTAATGCTGCCTAAATAGTTTTTGCTCACTAAAATGATCGGTAAATTCAGGTGTTTGATGAGGTCTAAATTCGTCTGCTGATCATTTAATGGTACCATAATTCCACCGGCTAATTCGACAATTAAGGTTTGGTCAGTGGGAATTTTAAAACTCTCTAGAGTGATGGTAATTCCATCAATTTCTGCTGCTGAATGCGGAGAAAGTGGTTGAGTTAGGGCATAAGTGGACGGATGAACGGTGGCCGATGGAACCCAGTTGCGAATCCAGTAGGCATCTCCCGTTGCTATATCCCCAGATTGAACGGGTTTCCAATAGTCTGCTTTTAAGCCAGCCGTTAGGATGGCTGATGCGACTGTTTTTCCGATTTCTGTACCGATTCCGGCGACGATAAACTGTTTCATTCAAGTGTTTTTATTAGTGATTCTATTTGTTCCTTTGTATGGTTTGCGCTTAACGTGATGCGAATGCGTTCTTTGCCTTTCGCTACCGTGGGGAAAACGATGGGCTTGATGGCGAATTCGCTGGCGGAGGCTGCTTTGGCCCGCACGGCTTCGTTTCCGGTCACGAAAAAAGTTTGAATGGCGGTTTGGCTATCTCCCCAGGCATCAGAATGGCAGTTTGCGTGGAAGAAAGCGATGTTTTCTTGCAGTTTTTGTCTGGCTTCGTTTTGAGAAGGCAAATAGTGCAAGGTGCTTAAAAGTGCAGAAACATGAGCCGGTGTGGGTGCGGTGGAATAAATGAATGGTCTAGCGAAGTTCACGAGGTATTCTTTGAGGGCCAAAGACCCCAAAACCACAGCTCCTGCATTTCCCCAAGCTTTTCCGAAGGTGATTACCCGGGCAAAAACGTCCTCGCAAAGACCCAACTCATACACTAAACCTTGTCCTTCAGGACCATAAACTCCGCCGGAATGCGCCTCATCCACGATGAGCTCGGCCTGGTATTTATTTTTTAATTCGACTAAAGCGCGCAATGGAGCTACATCGCCATCCATCGAATAAACTGATTCCACTACGATCCACTTACGTGTTTCTGCGGGGTATTGATCTAAAAGATGAACTAGGTCATCTAGGTTATTGTGCTTGAAGATTCGTCGTTCGGCTTTGGAAAGACGTAAACCATCGATCAAACTCGCGTGTAATAATTTATCGCAAAAGATGACGTCACCTTCTTGTGGAAGAGAGGAGATCAAACCGATGTTTGCATCATAGCCTGAACTAAACAGCAAAGCGGCTTCTGATCCGTGAAAGACGGCACATTCTTTTTCGAATTGCTCGATTAAAGCGGAGTGTCCTGAAATGAGTCGAGATCCGGTAGCCCCATTTTTGCGTGCCTCTACAGGTAAAGCCTCGAAATCGCGCGCGATGGATGCTGCGAGAATGGGATCACCTGCTAATCCGAGGTAATCATTAGAGCAGAAATCAGTGCGGCCATCCAGCACGGATAATTGCCTGAATAAACCCTCTTTACGACGGGATTCCAAAAGGTCAATAAGCTGCTGCTGAATGTTTTCCATAGATTCTTGTGCTGCAAAACTACGAAATAATCGCTGTGGACGTGTATTTTATCATTTAATTGATTTTCAAGCCCAAATTTTGGCCTAAAACCTTGACAATTCCCCGCGAATACCGTAGTATTGCATGTCGATTCTGACAATTCAACGAGTAAACGTCCCCTAATTTTCTCATTTGACACACATTCTGACAGAACTGTCTGTTGTCAATCTTAATTAATCATTCCCCCTTTATGGAAGATAAGCCTATCAAAAGAGTAAAAAAAGCACAAGAAGAAGATTCATCATCAAACGAACGACCTAAACGTCAACGAATTAAGAAGAGCAACGAAGAAGCCCCTTTATTACCAATGGAGGCAAAAGCTTCGTCTGAAGAAGCACCTATCGAATACAAAGAAGTAGCGGCTCCTGAAGAATTCCTAGTAGATACATCCTTCATCACAAGCACTGAAAACACGAAAGACGAGGTTTCTCCTACGGATGCGCCTGTCGATGTAGATAAATTACCTAAAGAGGAGGCACCGGCACCGGTTCACCACCACAATAAACACCGTTCGAATTATAACCAAGTCATTAAAGAATTAGATGGTTTGATCGAAAACGAAGGGGTATTAGAGATTATGCAAGAGGGCGGTTACGGATTTATGCGTTCGTCAGATTATAATTATTTAGCATCACCAGATGATATTTATGTGTCGCCGTCACAAATCAAAATGTTTGGTTTGAAGACGGGAGACACCATCTTAGGTAAGATTCGTCCACCGAAAGAAGGGGAGAAGTATTTCGCTTTGTTAAAAGTGGAATCAGTGAATGGAAAGACGACGGATGAGATTCGCGACCGGATCAATTTTGAATATTTGACGCCTTTGTTCCCAGAGGAAAAGTTGAATCTGTCTTCGACGCCGGATAATTATTCGACGCGTATTTTGGACTTGTTTGCGCCTATTGGTAAGGGCCAAAGGGGTATGATTGTTGCCCAGCCTAAAACAGGTAAAACGGTTTTATTAAAAGACATCGCTAACGCGATTTCCCGCAACCACCCAGAGGTGTATTTGATCATTTTATTGATCGATGAGCGTCCGGAAGAAGTAACGGATATGCAGCGTTCTGTGCGTGCAGAAGTCATTTCATCTACCTTCGATGAGCAGGCAGAACGTCACGTAAAAGTGGCTAACCTGGTTTTAGAGAAGGCCAAAAGAATGGTGGAATGCGGTCATGATGTCGTTATCCTATTAGATTCGATTACACGTCTTGCACGTGCCTACAATACGGTGGTTCCATCATCTGGTAAGATTTTATCGGGTGGTGTGGATGCCAATGCGCTACACAAACCGAAGCGTTTCTTCGGTGCAGCTCGTAACGTCGAAAATGGCGGATCTTTAACCATCATCGCGACAGCCTTGATCGAAACGGGGTCGAAAATGGACGAAGTAATCTTTGAGGAATTCAAAGGTACGGGTAATATGGAATTACAATTAGATCGCAAACTAGCGAACCGCCGAATCTATCCATCAATCGATGTGACGGCTTCTGGTACACGTCGCGAGGATTTATTGATGGATCCAGCGGTGCTACAACGTGTTTGGATCTTGCGCAAGCACATGTCCGACATGAATTCGGTAGAGGCGATGGAATTCTTGCAACAGCAAATGAAAGGTACGAGGAACAACGAAGAGTTCTTGGTTTCCATGAATAGATAGTATCATGTCAAACATACAGCCAGTTTGGTTCATTGGGCACGGAAGTCCAATGAACGCACTGGCAGACAATCCTTTTACAGCTTCATTAAATTCGCTAGGGGCATCCATTGCGCCTCCTAAAGCTATTTTAGTCGTGTCCGCTCACTGGTTAACGCGCGGTATTACACAAGTACAAGCGTCGCCGATGCCGGAGACGATCCATGATTTTGGTGGATTTCCACGTGCCTTGCACGAATTTCAATATCCTGCACCGGGAAGCCCAGAAACAGCGAAAATGCTCGCGTCTGGCTCTCAAAAAATCCAAGAAACAACTGAATGGGGTTTAGATCACGGTGCCTGGTCGGTACTTTGCCATCTGTTTCCGAATCACAACATTCCCTGCTTTGAGATGTCCATTGACTACTCTCAGCCTTTGGCCTATCATGTCACCCTCGCTCAGGAATTGCAATTCTTGCGGGAAAGAGGTGTTTTGATCGTGGGAAGTGGGAATATCGTACACAATTTACAGGCTAGTATCCCGAATCTCTCGATGGGTCAAGAGCATTTCGCCTATGATTGGGCACAGGAATTTGATGCCTGGACAATGCAGAAATTACAGGATAAGGATATCTTGAGTTTAGTGGATTATGCGCGTGCACCAGGCGGATTAAAATCTGTTCCCACGCCGGATCACTACATTCCGATGTTGTATGCGTTGGCTTTGGCACGTAAAGACGAGACCGTCCGATTCACATACGATGAACTCGTGTATGGCGGAATCTCGATGCGCTGCTTCGAAATCGCTTAATAGCCCAGAAAAACTTTATCGATGATACTGCAAGCTTGATCCATCTCCGCACCCGTTATGGTGAGGGGAGGAGCTAGTCTTATTTTATTGCCGTGAGTCGGTTTCGCTAGCAATCCCTTTTTCATCAGATCTAGACAGATTTCCCAAGCTACGTGGCTATCTTCGTCGGTGTCGATTTCGATGGCACATAAAAGCCCTTTTCCTCTGACTGATTTAATTAAGGCCGTTTTATCACGCAAACTTTCAAGGAAAGTCAGTAACTGTTGTCCTCTAACGGTAGCATTTTCTACTAAATCCTCATCTTCGATGATATCGATGGCTACATTCGTAACTGCGCAGGCTAACGGATTTCCACCATAGGTCGAACCGTGTTCACCAGGTTTGATGGTCAACATAATCTCGTCGTTGCAGAGCACCGCGGAGACCGGCATAAATCCGCCCGAAAGTGCTTTGCCTAACAATAAAATATCGGGATGCACTAATTCGTGGTGGCAAGCTAACCAAGCTCCAGTGCGCCCTAAGCCGGTTTGGATCTCATCCGCGATGAAAAGCACGCGGTGTTTTTTGCATAAAGCTGCCGCTTTTTTCAAATAACCCGGCGACGGAATAACGACTCCAGCTTCACCCTGAATGGGTTCCACCATGAAAGCTGCCACATTCGGGTTTTGTAATTTCTCTTCTAAAGCCGCTAAATCATTGTAGGGAATCCGACTGAAACCCGGAACAAAAGGCCCGAAGTTGTGATAAGACGAAGGATCATTCGAGGATGAAACCGCCGCGATCGTTCTCCCCCAAAAATTTCCTTCTGCAAATATAATTTCCGCTTGATTCGCCGGAACACCTTTCACCTCATACGCCCATTTACGGGCTAATTTGATGGCAGATTCGCCCGCTTCCACGCCCGTATTCATCAATAGGACCTTTTCGTAGCCGAATTTCTCGGCTAATTTTTTCTCTGTCGAACCTAGTAGATTCGTGTGAAAAGCGCGGGAGCTAAGTGTTAATCGCGCGGCCTGTTCTGAAATGGCTTTGACTAAACGGGGATGACAATGTCCCTGATTTACTGCACTATAGGCAGATAGAAAATCCAGGTATTTTTTCCCCGTTACATCATAGACGTGCACGCCCTCACCGCGTTCTAAAACGACCGGCAATGGATGGTAATTATGTGCTCCAAAATCAGACTCTAACTCAATGTACTCTTGTGGGGTCATAGCAATTCGTAAATTCCCGCTACCCCTTGACCGCCACCTACGCAGGCCGTGACCATACCGTATTTTTGGTTGCGTAGACGCATTTCGTTAAATAATTGGATGGACAATTTAGCGCCAGAACATCCTAGCGGGTGTCCTAAAGCAATCGCCCCGCCATTCACATTCACGATGTTTGGATCAATATCGAGGGTTTTCATGACAGCCAAAGACTGTGCCGCAAACGCCTCGTTCAATTCAATTTGTTGGATATCTTTCAGCGTTAAACCCGCTTTTTTCAAGGCAATTGGAATCGCCTCTACTGGACCAATTCCCATCAAACTAGGTTCTACACCCGCAGTCGCGTAGGAAACCATCCGAGCGATAGGCTCTAAATGTAGTTCTTTGACTAATTTCTCAGAAACGACTAAAACGAAAGCTGCTCCATCGGAAGTTTGGGACGCATTACCCGCGGTAACTGTTCCGCCCATCGCGAATGCCGGTTTTAATTTACCTAAAGCTTCGATGGTTGTATCTGCACGTGGACCCTCGTCTTGTGAAACAGTCCAACTGCGGGATTGTTTCTTACCTGATTTGGCATCGAAATAATTCTCCGTTACTTCTACTGGAACGATTTGTGACGTGAATTTTCCGGCTTTTTGTGCCTCTAATGCTTTCATATGAGAAGCAAAAGAGAACGCATCTTGCTCATCGCGCGTCACGTTGTATTTCTTACTTACTTCCTCTGCCGTCAGACCCATTCCGATATAGTAATCGGGATGTTCGTTCGCGATTCCGTAGTTCAAGACCGTTTTGTGGCCCATCATCGGTAACATCGTCATCGATTCAGTACCTCCTGCAATAACGCAATCGGCCATGCCGGAAGCCACTTTAGCGGAGGCCAAAGCAATCGCCTCTAAACCAGAGCCGCAATAGCGGTTGATGATGAAACCGGGAACGTTTTTAGGTAATGATAAAAGGGAAATGTAGCGCGCCATTTGCATCCCTTGCTCGGCTTCGGGAATGGCGTTGCCCACGATCAAATCGTCGACACGTGCCGGATCTAAATTAGGCACTTGCTTCATCAAATGTTTAATGACTTCCGCCGCTAAATCATCTGGACGCATCGTTCTGAAACCTCCTCTTTTGGCTTTTGCAACTGCTGTGCGGTACCCTGCTATGATATATGCATTCATCTTCGTACGATTTAATTTCTGAGTGGTTTACCGCCACCTAATAAACTTTGGATTCTGTCCATGGTCTTTTTCTCACCACATAATGAAAGGAAAGCCTCTCTTTCTAGGTCGAGTAAATACGTTTCGCTCACGACTTGCGGAGCGTCTAAATCGCCACCGCAGATCGCATAGGCTAATTTATTCGCAATTAAGGCGTCGTGTTCTGAGATGTAACGCCCCATTAACATGCCTTGGATGCCTGCTTTGAATAGGGCCAAACCTTGTTTTCCCTCCACCCAGACATCGTTGCGTCTCGCTTTTTGGACATATCCTGCGTCTGCTAAGGCCAAAGCCTCTCTTTTCGCCTCCGATATTACCTGGTTGCGATTCAACACGATGCGATCCTGAGCGCGTAAATAATTCATCTCTCTCGCCTCGTGCGCCGAAGTACTCACGCGCGCCGTTGCGATATTCATAAAGGCCTCTTGCAAACGGTTCAACTCCACATCGCCTGCGCGACGGGCATCGCCCATCCGCAACGCCATCTCTTTCGTTCCACCACCCGCAGGAATCAAACCGACTCCCACTTCGACTAGACCCATATATAATTCCGCATGAGCGACAATCTTATCCGCGTGTAAGTTGATTTCGCAACCACCACCCAAGGCTAACGTATGTGGTGCAACGACTACCGGAATGCCCGAGTAGCGTACGCGCATCATCGTTTCTTGGAATGTCGCGATCATATTATTAATGTCGTCGAATTTCTGTTCCATTGCGAACATGAACAACATCCCTAGATTCGCACCTGCAGAGAATGCCTCGTTTGACTCGTTTCCGATCACCAAACCTTGGAAATCTTTTTCCGCCGTCGCGATAGCCTCTTGAATGCCTTCCAGCACTCCTTGGCCCATCGTGTTCATTTTCGAGTGGAATTCTAAGCCTAAAATGCCATCGCCTAAATCCACGATGTGCATATCGTCATTTGAAGAAACGGTTTTGGTAGGCTTTAAGATCTGCAAATTGATTTGCTTTTCTGCTCCTGCAATTGCTTGGTATTTCTTAGTCGCAATATCGTAGAATAAACGCTTACCACCTTCTACTTTGTAGAATGAGGTGTGTCCTGCTGCAACCATTTCCGTTACCCAAGCTGCCGGTGCAAGACCCTCGGCTTTCATTAATTCGATACCATTCACGACACCGATAGCGTCCCAGGTTTCGAAAATTCCCATTTCCCAGCCAAAACCAGCGCAAATCGCTTGGTCAATTTTGACTAGATCATCTGCGATCTCCGGAATGCGATTCGACGCATAACGGAAACCATCTAAGATGGTTTTGCGG
The DNA here is from genome assembly GCF_019916085.1 of Aquirufa lenticrescens. Lineage (NCBI taxonomy): Bacteria > Pseudomonadati > Bacteroidota > Cytophagia > Cytophagales > Flectobacillaceae > Aquirufa > Aquirufa lenticrescens. The sequence goes on from NZ_CP049834.1 coordinate 1,665,569, forward strand.
TAGAATTCGCCGGCTAAATCTTTTCCCGCTAATAAAAGTGCGAAGCGATCAGCTAGGTTATCGATCGCTTTCGAGCGATCTAAGGTTTCGAAATTCACGCGTTCCGCTGCGCGGTACTCAAACGTTTTAAGATCCAGGCTCAGGATGACCGTTTTGCCTTTTTCGTCTTTGGTCTTCTTATAAAATCCTTGACCCGTTTTGTCGCCCAGCCATTTGTTTTCCATCAAACGCTGTAACATCACCGGAAGGTTGAAAATCTCTTTGCTTTCGTCGTTTACGAGTGCGGCTTTCAAATTGTTCGCCACGTGAACGGTGGTGTCTAAACCGACTACATCAGAAAGACGGAACGTACCTGATTTAGGGCGACCTACGACTTTAGAAGTTAATTTATCGACTTGCTCTACCGTTAAGCCTAATTCCTCCACCACTTTCATCGTCTGCATCATCGAATAAACGCCAATGCGGTTCGCGATGAAGGCTGGCGTGTCCTTACATAAGACGGCCGTTTTACCTAATTGGGTTTCGCCGTAGCTTAATAGGAATTCGATGATAGCAGCATCCGTTTTAGGACCTGGAATCACTTCGAATAAACGGAGGTAGCGGGGAGGGTTGAAGAAGTGGGTTCCGCAGAAATGTTTTTGGAAATCTTCACTTCTACCTTCTGACATCAAATGAATCGGAATACCCGATGTATTCGAGGTTACTAAGGTGCCCGCTGTGCGGAACTTCTCTACCTTTTCGTAGAGCGATTGTTTGATAGCTAAGTTTTCTACGACTACCTCCATGATCCAGTCGGCTGAACTGATTTCCGAAAGATTGTCTTCGAAGTTGCCTAGCTTGATGTTATTCGCAAAGCCCGCCGCATAGAGCGATGCAGGCTTTGCTTTTATAGTTTGTTGAAATGCTGCGTTAACGATTCGGTTGCGTACCGAAGGGTGTTCTAAACGAAGACCTTTGGCCTCTTCCTCTGGGCTCAAAGTCTGTGGTGCAATGTCCAATAAAAGGACCTGAACCCCAATATTTGCGAAATGACAGGCTATTCTAGAGCCCATAATTCCTGAGCCTAAAATGGCTACTTTTTTAATGGCACGATTCATATCTACGTTTTTAAATCTCGATGCGTAAATATAAATAAAAGGAATTATGTTATGCAAGCATACTAAATTTTATTTGCACAAAAAAGGCGATCCCAAGGGACCGCCTTCAATGAAACGCTTGACGCAAAATTACATATAACTCTCCATCGGCTCGCAAGCGCAAACTAGGTTGCGGTCTCCATAAGCGGAGTCGATACGAGAAACCGTAGGCCAAAACTTGTTCGCCTTCACATATGCTAGCGGGAATACCGCTTTCTCGCGTGAGTAAGGACGATCCCAATCGCCTAGTAAAACAGCCGATTGTGTATGAGGCGCGTGCTTTAACACGTTGTTTGCTTTGTCCGCTTTGCCTTCTTCGATCTCGCGAATCTCAGCACGAATGCTCAAAAGCGCATCGCAGAAACGATCTAACTCGTCTTTATTCTCAGACTCCGTAGGCTCGATCATTAAGGTTCCAGCTACCGGGAATGAAAGGGTAGGAGCGTGGAAACCGTAATCCATTAAACGTTTCGCGATATCTTCTGCCTCTACGCCAGCGGATAATTTGAACGGACGGCAATCCACGATCATCTCGTGTGCGCAACGTCCTTGTGAACCGGTATATAGGATAGGGAATTCTTTTTCCAAACGCGCCTTGATGTAGTTCGCATTTAAGATTGCCGTTTCTGTCGCCGTAGTCAATCCTTTACCACCCATCATCGCAATGTAAGCGTAAGAGATCGCCAAAATACTCGCAGATCCTACTGGAGCCGCAGAAACCGCACCCGAAGTTCCGTCATGAACGTGACCTGGTAAGAAAGGAACTAACTGTGGCGCTACGCCGATAGGTCCCATGCCTGGGCCACCACCTCCGTGAGGGATACAGAAAGTTTTGTGCAAGTTCAAGTGACAAACGTCCGCTCCGATGCGCGCAGGGGAGGTTAATCCGACCTGAGCATTCATGTTCGCGCCGTCCATGTACACTTGGCCGCCATTTTCGTGGATGATTTCGCAAATCTCTTGGATGGTTTCTTCGAATACCCCGTGGGTACTTGGGTAGGTAACCATTAAGCAAGAGAGGTTGTCTTTGTGTTCCAAAGCTTTGGCCTTCAAATCAGCCACGTCAATATTTCCGTTCGCATCGCAAGGGGAAACGATTACTTTCATTCCGGCCATCACGGCAGAAGCAGGATTCGTTCCGTGAGCAGAAGATGGGATGATCGCAATGTTACGGTGGTGATCGCCGCGAGATGCGTGGTACGCACGAATGGTCATCAAACCAGCGTATTCGCCTTGGGCTCCCGAGTTCGGTTGCATCGACATTTTAGCGAAACCAGTGATCTCACATAACCACTCATTTAAATCAGCAACTAATTGCTGGTAGCCTTTCGTCTGAGAAGCTGGCGCAAATGGGTGAATCTTGCCTAATTCTGGCCAAGTCACCGGAATCATTTCCGTCGTCGCATTCAATTTCATCGTACAAGAACCCAAAGAGATCATCGAATGAACCATCGATAAATCTTTTGATTCCAATGATTTTAAATAACGCAACATTCCGTGCTCGGAATGGTATTTATTGAATACGCTGTGCGTTAAGAATGTTGATGTACGCGTTAACGCTGCTGGTATTGCCCAAGTAACGTTTTTCTCTGCTGTTTTCGCGCCTTTCAATGTCTCGAAGAACGAGATGATCTCGATTACGTCTGCTTCCTGCGTTGTTTCATCTAGAGAGATGCTCGTCGTAGTCGCCGTATAACGTAAGTTGCGCTCTGCTTTTTCTGCCAAAGCCCGCAAGTCCGCCGTCTGCGCTCCCGTCTGAATCGTAAGCGTATCGAAGTGGGTCGTATTTTCTAAGGTAAACCCTAGTTTACGTAAGTTAACTGCTAGTAATTCCGTCAAGCCGTATACTTTTTCGGCGATTTTCTTCAAGCCAGTTGGGCCGTGGTAGATCGCGTAAGAAGCTGCCATGATGGATAATAATACTTGCGCTGTACAGATATTAGACGTTGCTTTTTCGCGGCGTATGTGTTGCTCACGTGTTTGAAGCGCCATACGTAAAGCACGATTCCCTTCTGCATCCACCGAAACACCGATGATACGTCCCGGAATGTTACGCTTGTATTTTTCTTTCGTTGCGAAGAAGCCGGCGTGCGGTCCTCCAAAGCCCATCGGTACCCCAAAGCGTTGGGAAACACCCACTACTGCATCTGCTCCCATTTCACCTGGAGGCGTTAATAAAGTCAAGGCTAATAAATCTGCTGCGACTACGACTTGTAAGCCGTTTTCTTTCGCTGCAGCGATTAAAGCACAATAATCAAATACCTCGCCGTTAGAAGCAGGGTATTGTAACATCATTCCGTAGAAACGCGCGTCCGTTACATCGAAAGTGCGGTGATCGCCCACGACGATTTCGATACCAATAGGTTCAGCACGTGTTTTTAATAAGTCGATGGTTTGTGGTAGACATAATTCAGACACAAAATAGGCTTCTGCGTTGTTGCGTTCTGCTGGTCTTTGGCCATATAACATCGTCATGGCTTCCGCTGCTGCTGTTCCTTCATCTAAAAGGGACGCATTCGCTAATTCCATGCCAGTAAGGTCGATAATCATCGTTTGGTAGTTCAATAACATTTCCAAACGACCTTGTGCGATTTCCGCTTGGTAAGGCGTGTAAGCCGTGTACCAAGAAGGATTTTCTAAAATGTTTCTCAAAATGACCGTCGGCACAATTGTGTCCGAGTATCCTAAACCGATGTGTGATTTGAAGATCTGGTTTTGGCCCATTACTGCTTTAAAATCACGCAAGAACGCGAACTCTGATTTCGGTTCTGGCAAGCGAAGCCCTTGAGCTAAGCGAATTTTTTCAGGAACAGTTTGTTGAATAAGTGTCTCCAAGCTGTCTACGCCAATGGTTTTTAGCATAGCGGCGATATCAGCTGCTTCTGCATTGTTATGACGTAAAGAAAAGTCTTCCTGATAAGTGTAATTTGGGGTCATGAATGTTGAGAATTTGGATGATAAAATCGCCACAAATTTAATCTTTTTTTAGCGATTTATTTTTAGATTCTTAACTTCGCTTTCTTAAATTTTGTTTCAACAAATGAAAAAAACTAACATCTACGTTTTAGGGCTACTTTTAGCTGCTAAATTTATCCCGATGAGCGCTATTGCTCAGGGAGATCCAGTTCCTTACGCGTTGTCTATTCGCGCGGATGATCTGAAAAAACACTTGACTTTTATCGCTTCAGATAGCTTGAAAGGTCGTAATACAGGTTCGCCAGAACAGAAAGTGGCTGCGAACTACATTGCAGACTCATTTAAGAAATCCGGTATTGCGCCAGTGAATGGGTCTTATTTCCAAAAAGTGGACTTAGTGAACCGCGCTTGGTCGAACGTTTTTATTTCTTCCAAAGGAAAGAAATACGAATACCTAGGCGAAATGATGGCGAATGCCTTAGCGCCAGTTGCGGCTAATTCAAAATTCCCAGTCGTATTTGCTGGCTTTGGAGTACAACAAGGTGGCTACACGGATTTTGACAAATTAAATGCTAAAGGCAAATACGTATTAGCTTTCGAAGGCGAAGCGAAAGACGCAGCGGGTCTTTATGTACTTTCTGGTTCAAAAGATCCATCTGTTTTCGGAAAAGGCGATGGCTGGAAAGAAAAATTAAAGCGTGCACAAGCGGCTGGAGCGAAAGGTTTGATCTTGATCGCGGATCGCGATACGAAAGCTTTTGGCAATCAAGTACGTCAACGTCAAGTGATGATGAAGCGTTTCGGTAACGAGCGTATGGCCTTCGCTGATGCAGCCTCTGCAGCAAACGAAGCTCCGGTATTATTAATTTCTTCTGAAGCGGCTGCTGAAATCTTAGGCACAACGGAAGCTGAATTATTAGCGTACAAGGCTTCTTTAGCAACAGCAAAAAAATCTGTTGCCTCTAAATTCAAAGCGGCTCCTATCGAAGTAACCATCGAAAGAACAGAGAAGCCAGTTGATACTTATAATGTCGTAGGTTATTTAGAAGGAACAGACAAGAAAGAAGAATTGGTTGTTTTAACAGCTCACTACGATCACATCGGTGTTTCTGCCGATGGCCAAATCAACAATGGCGCAAACGACGATGGTTCTGGTACCGTGACGGTGATGGAATTAGCAGAGGCTTTTGGTAAAGCAGCAGCAGAAGGAAAACGTCCACGTCGTAGTATCTTGTTTATGACGGTGACAGGTGAGGAAAAAGGTCTTTTGGGTTCTGAGTGGTATGCAAATCACCCTTTATTCCCATTAAAGAACACAGTTGTAGATTTAAACACAGATATGACTGGTCGTTATGATGACGAGCATAAAGGTAAGCCTGATTATATCTACGAGATTGGTTCTGATAAATTATCGTCTCAATTACGCGAGGTGTTAGTAGAGCAAAACAAGAAGCACGTAGGTTTAGAATTAGACTTCCGTTTTAATGACCCGAACGATCCGAACCGTTTCTACTATCGTTCTGATCACTATAACTTCGCTAAGCATGGTATTCCAGTGGCTTTCTTCTTCAATGGAGTTCACGACGATTACCACATGCCAGGTGATGAGGTAGACAAAATTGAATTTGACCAAATCCAAAAAGTAGGCCGTTTAGTGTTCTACATGGCTTGGGAAATTGCGAATAGAGAGCAGCGATTGGTGGTGGATTCTAATAAGCCATAGGCTTAGAGTAGAGAGAGGAGATTATAGAGTATAGATTTTGACTTTTATATTTCTAAATTAGTAAAAAAGGGGCCTTGGCCCCTTTTTTAATTCCACATCTCTGCTCTCTTCTCTATACTCTCTTATCTAACTTTTTAAGCTTCTCTCTAAACACCACCTGCTTCGCCTTTGCCTCCTGAATAAACTCATTCTCCTTCACATCACCGATCACCGCATCCAGTTCTGCTGCGTTTCCGAACATTGCTAAGCGGAACGGATCCTCGTAATCTTTTGAACGTGATCGTTCGATACCTGCCGTTAAGAAATCGGCTGTGGCGATGGCGCGATCAATCCAAGCCGGGATGTCTGACATAGCATTTGGATTGATTTGTAATAGGCCGTTTAAGGCATTTTCGAATTTCTGCTCTGGGTATAGAGCCGCTTGTTTTTCGTAGAATTCGTGCACTTGTTTCCAACGGGTAATTTTACCTGATTTGACGTTTTCTTTCATCTCGTGGATGACGCCTGATGGAATTAATTGTCCACCAAGGTTTTCCCAAACTTGGATCGCTGTTGCGTTCTTTAATGTTGCTTGCAAAAGCGCCGATGGAGAATCTGTAGGGTGACGCTCGGAAGTGGCTAACCATTCTTTGGCCGCATGGTAATACAATAGATCGTGGAAGATTTGGTAGGCTTTATGGGCCTTCGCGATGCGCGTTCTGCGTTTCGTATTTTCGATACCGGTTGCATATATGGCTAATGGATTCGAAGCATTCGCTGGGTCGTTTAACCAGGCTTTGCCGTCTCCACCGCCTAGCGAGTCAGAAACCCATTTCTCTAATAAGTTGATTCCTTGCAAGATTTCCGAAACCGTGTCAGGTGCCAAGAAATCAAACTCGAGTAACATGTCTTTGTCTGTTCTTTGATCTCTGGCTGCGAATTTCCAGGCATTACGGGCTAGGGCATACATATTGTATTGGAACCAGTAGCCGGCGATGATCAATAATCCGCCTTCCGAGTCATCGTTTCCGATTAAGGAGAAGGGGAGTGGATTGTGGATTTCGCCGGGATAATTTCCTTTCGAAATCAGGTTAAATGAGGCGAACTTTGAGTTGTGTTTTAGGGCCACGGATAAGCCAGGCCAAAACCCACGTCCCGCCTGCAATTCCCCATCCGCTCCACGCGAATTGTGGTTCGAGCCGAGAGTAGCGCCAGCGGCCATATTGCTTTGGCCTTTGACGATCGCTGCGCACAAGAACGAGTTATTGTGGTGTTGTTCGTGGGCCGGGAAAATGAGGGCATTTAAAACTTCACAACAAGAGATAGTCGAGTTACTTCCTAAGAAGGAGTTGATCAAACGCGCGCCATATTTCAGTTGCGAGTGTGCCGCTAAAATAAAACGAACCGCTTTTACGCCGTAGAAAATGCGGCAGCCTTCGTGGATGATACCGTTCACGATTTCGCAGCCTTCGCCTATTTGGGTGGAGGCCTCGGCGTTCGAGATGATCGTTAAGTTCTTTAATTTATTCGCGCCTTTGATATAGGTATCGGTACCCATGTTGACGTCTTTAATGATGCCCGTATTTTTGATGACGGTGCGGTCGCCGATTTGGCCATAGAATCCGCGTTTAGACGAGAACTCTTGGATGGTCATTTCTTTGTACTTCGCTTGTAATAAAGTGTCATCACGGTCTTGGGTCCATAAGAATGCATCGGCCGGTTTCATTCCCACGAATGGAATGACCTTGCGGCCGCCATTTTCGTTGCCTAATTCCATCCAAATTCGGATGCGCTCTTCTTCGCCTTTCTTTACAATACCATTACCAAATTTCGCCGTCGCCGTCGTAGCTAATTCGTTCACTTGGAGGATCATTACTTCGTTTCCGATTTGGTAATGAGACAATAAGTTCACGCGATCAATGGCTACGTTATCGCCAAAATCACAGGAAATCAAAGTGCTATTATAAAGCCCCACCGGCATACGCAGGTTTTTGAATTCTAAGTAGCAACTTTCTAAAATACCGATGCGGTTTATTCCAAAAAAGCGGCAATTCTTCACCAAGTACGGATTAAATCCCTCTTTCACCCACACATCTTTCCAGTTCTCTGCCTCGTTCAGGTTCGCTTCCAGAATACTGATTTCACGCGGTGCTAAAGGACGATAAGCCCCTAAGTCGATGTTGGAGTTGCGGTGGTCGAATTCGCTTTGGCCCTCTTCTAAGAAAGCGGGTGTTACGAAATCGAATCCTAGTTTTGAAAGTGGTTTTTTATCAATTCTATTCATATTTCATAAAATTCAAGAGGCAAATCATCCGGGTCCGCGATAAAGGTAAATCGCTTCCCAGTGAACTCATCGATGCGAATGGGCTCCGATGTGATGCCTTTTTTGGTTAATTCCTGCACCGTCAAGTCCAGGTTATTTACTTGAAATGCCAAATGCCGCAAACCACAACTTTCCGGCCTCGATGGGCGAGCTGGCGGGTTAGGGAAAGAGAACAATTCAATCACATAGTGATCGTTCAGTGCTAAATCCAATTTATACGAATCGCGCTCCGCACGGTACACTTCTCGGATGATTTCAAGTCCTAAATCCCTCGTGTAAAAGGCCTTAGAACGCGCATAATCCGAGCAGATGATGGCAATGTGGTGGACGCTATGTAATCCTAATGAGCTCATTTTTTGATAGAAACAGCGATTTTAGAGTCTGCGGTTCCATAATACAGGAACCATTTTCCTTTAAATGGCACTAGGCCTTCTACGAAACATACTTCGTTTACCTCACCCACTTTTTCATAAGGCTGGTTTGGCCAAATAAAGGGTTCATTCGTTCTCGCAATCACCTTGTATGGTTTCAGTGCATCGAACAAGACTTGTCCGGCTGCATAGGTAAATTTAGGAAAACGCGACTCGTTATAATTCGCTGCGTTTGAGCTATTGTAGATTAATACAATTCCTTCTTTCCGAAGCAGCGCATACGGCCCTGGCTCTACTAAACGGCTGTCAAAATAACCCGCGCGCGGTTTTAATACGGATAAACGAACATTCGTTTCTGCATTTTCTAGGATGTCCCAATGACGTAAGTCTTTCGAAGTCGCTAGGAATAAATCGGTGTCCCCAAAATACATGTAATAGAGTCCATCGATCTTTTTGGCTACGATTTTTGTACCGTTTTGAACCGAAACAAGAGCTCCTGATTTAGACCAAGTGTTTAGGTATTTTTCAGACGTAAAAAGAGGTCCTATTTTCTCCCAAGTTTGTAAATCTTTTGAAAACGCGCCGCAAAGTCGTGCGTATTTGCCGTCATAAGAAGTGTAGGTCAAAAAATACCCTCCGTCTTCTGTTTCTACGATTCGAGGGTCCTCGATTCCGCCTGGCCATTCAAAACTACGGAAGGCATCATTAGATGGAAATAAGATAGGTTCAGGATTCTTTTTGAAATGAATACCATCTGCGCTGGTGGCTAAACCGATGCGGGAAGTACCTACAGAATCTTGTGCGCGGTAAAATAAGTGAACGAGGCCATCTCGAACGAGGGCCGTGGGATTTAAGACATTTTTGTTTTCCCAACCTACTTTTTTTCCGGTGATGGGATCGAGGAAACGCGCCTCAAGGGAAGGAGAAAGAATCGGATTTTCTGCGTCAGCCTTTTTAAAGCCATTCAGCTGCCAGTTTTGTGCGTTGCTTGTTAATGACAAACATAAAAGCACCCAACTTAAGATTCGTTTCATTTTCGACTCGATTTAGACATCTAAATTACGAAAAAAGAACGAAAGCTACCGGTAATATAGTACAAGAAAGGAGACTTAGTCTTTGAAGATTTTGTCTTCGATTCCTTGGTTGATGACGTAGTTAGTTAATGACAGGCGAATTTGGCCTGTTTTGCGCGTATTTACCGGTGCGACCGCGGTGCGGTTGATGTCGACTACGACGCCTTTCGGAATCTTGAATTTTTTCACGTCGACCGTGATATTCAATTCGGAAGGTAGGCCAAAAGCTTTTTCAGACCCATACACATAGGTGGAAAGGACGGTTCCGTTGCTGCGGGAGGTGATTTGGGATTTTAAGATCAGATCTAGCGTAGGGTCGACCCAGATTTTAGCTAACACAATTTCACCGGAATCGTCCGTGGGAAGCAAGGTAATCGACTCTGTTTTTACACCATCAATAACCTCGAAACCAGTGAATAAAGCATTGTAAGCCGCTTTGTTCTTTAGTAGGGCAGTTAAGTCGGTGAACCCTTTTTTGGGCAAAATCGCAATTCCTTTTGTCATCATCCGAAATTTTTCCGGCTGCTTGAAATAGATAGTCGCCTTAGCAGGCATAATTCTGACCAAAGGAATATCGGATTTAATCTGTGCATCGACTTTGTAATCGCGCACCTTGTTCATTCGCGCTAACACCTGCACCACCGTCTTATTCGCATCTTGGGCAAAAAGGGAGAAGGAAAGAAATAGGAAAAATAAGCGAATCATGATTGAATGTCTTTGCGGTGAAAAGTATATAACGAAACGGAAATTAACACCACATTATGGGCAACTAAAACGGCCACGGATCTCCAAATGGCCGAAAGCGGCAATGGATCCTCAAAGAATGAGCGCCAAGCTGCCATGTGAGTGGTAAATAAGTACGGTTTAATCGGATCAAAAACGCGTACGTCCAAGGTCCCGATAATCGTAAACAACAAGATAACAGACATCGTCGCCACAATAGGGCCGATGGAATTGTCCGTAAAACAAGACAAACAAATGGACAAAGAACTCACCGTAAATAGCGCTAAAAACGCCACCGCAAACCCGCCCAAATAACGCCAATTCACATCTGCTTCCTGCAAAATCACTAATCCATCTGAATTCAACACCATCATATCCCCCGTTCCGAAAAGTAATTTCCCTACCACCACTGACATCACACCCATCCATAAAATAACGATTAAGGTATAAATGCCTCCCGCAATAAACTTCGATAAAAGTAATTGAACGCGCGAAATTGGCTTAGTCGCTAACATACGAATGGTTCCCATAGCCGCCTCTCCAGAAACTAAATCGCCGGTTACTAAGGCGACTAGGAGCGGAATTTGAACTAATAACATCTGTAAAATGATGAAAGCAACCAGATTTCCATTCAACACATTGCCTTCAAAGGTCAACGTTTGCTCAAAGGAAGAGGTCACAAAGGAAATGATCGACATTCCATCTGCTTTCAAAGCGAATTGGATGACGCCCACTAAAACGGTGATAGCAGCAAGGCCCAAATAGGATCGGGGCTTCAGTGCAATCTTAATTATTTCGTTATATATGCTGTTAATTAAGATCATTGATTGACGATTTTAATGAAATAATCCTCCAGCGTGCGTTTCGCTTCTAGGGAAAAAATCTCGATATTATTTTCCACTAATAATTTTGTGAGTACCGGAATTTCCGACTTCTCGATAGGAAATTGTACCGATGAATCACCTACATTATCCCAAATCAGCGATGGTTTCCATGCAAGAAGTATATTTTTTACCTCTGGTAGTGGACTCGCCTCTAAACGCAAAATCAGGTTTTCGCCATTCATTAAATCACTCACATTTCCCTCGACGATGGATCTACCCTTGTTTATGATGACCATGCGATTACATATCAGTTCGATTTCTGCCAAATTATGGGAAGACAATAACACGGTTTTGTTTTGTTCGTTTTTCAAACGCAAAATCAAGTTCCGGATGTCAATAATTCCTTGCGGGTCTAAACCCGTCGTGGGTTCATCTAGAATAATGAGGTCAGGGTTGTGTAATAGGGTTTGGGCGATACCTAAACGTTGTTTCATCCCGTGGGAAAAGCCGGCAAATTTATCGCGCTCTCGGCCGCCTAAACCCACAAAATCCAACATCTTGTAGATTTCTTGTTTAGTGGAGGGCTTTCCGGAGATGCGGGAGAATATTTCTAAATTTCTGTAAGCGGATAAATATTTGTAGAAATCTGGTTTTTCGATAATACTTCCAATACGGCCCAAAATGGATTCCCGGTGGGTGGTAATGGATTCGCCAAAAATTTCTACCGTCCCGCTGTCCGGTTTAATCAACGAATTCAAGCAACGAATACTAGTACTTTTTCCGGCGCCGTTCGGTCCTAAAAAGCCAAACACATCGCCTTTGTATACAGAAAAACTGACGTCTGAGACAGCTTGGAACGATCCAAATTTTTTCGAAAGGTGGCGGACCTCAATAATTTTTTCAGGCATATCTTGCTAACACCCAAATGCCGAAAAAGGTTTTATTTTTTAATTAAAGAGTGTGAGGTGCGTATGAATTCCAATACTTTATTCTGTGGTAAATAGCGATTTAAGTACATCGTGTTCCAATGCTTCTTATTCATGTGAAAACCCGGGAAGACAGAATCAGGGAATTCCTCTCTTTGTACCAAAATATCCTCGGGAACTGCCTTGTAATTAATCGTGGTAGGGGATGAAACTAAGTCCAATAATAAAAACATTTTCCCTTTCGTCTTAAAAACCAAGTGGTTAGGTCCAAAAGGCTGGCATTCCTCCGAATCCGGAAGATTTAAGGCAAAATCGCGAAGATCTAAAATGTCCATAGTGTTACCGAATAATAAATTTTCAAAAAAATATCAAAATAATTATATAATACTGTGTAGTAGTGTGAAAAATAATTTTTAAATTTTCGCATTACAAGTTAATAATTGCCTGGCTCTTATTGGCTTATCACTCAAACCTTTTATTAATTATGAAAAACAATTTCTACGTAAGCAGAGTGGTCTTTCTACTAGCCTTGATGCTCACCTTATCCTGGGTGGCATTTGGTCAAGACCGAAAAGTTGCGGGAACTGTCTCAGACGCCAAGGGCGGGGGTATTCCTGGAGTTTCTGTGGTGATTAAAGGTACAACTACCGGTACCACTACGGATGTCAATGGTGCATTTAACCTGAATGTGAAAGGCAATGCAGATTTAGTCATTTCTTCTGTGGGCTACAAAACAGTGAATGTTTCTCTAGGAAACCGGAGTTCATTAGCGATTACCCTTGAAGATGATGTTAGCCAATTAAACGAAGTTATCGTCACCGGTTATGCGTCTCAACGTAAAAAAGATATTACGGGAGCGGTAACAGTGGTAGGTGCGAAAGAATTGACGGCGGTTCCATCTGCTTCATTAACTCAAATGTTACAAGGTCGTGCGGCCGGTGTGACGGTAGGTAATGATAACTCCCCTGGTGGAGGAACGATGGTTCGTATCCGTGGTTTTGGTTCAATTAACAATAACTCACCCCTTTATGTGATTGATGGTGTGCCTACTCAAGGTACCTTGAATCAGATTAACCCAAGTGACATCGAGTCGATGCAGGTATTGAAAGATGCGTCTGCAGCGTCTATTTACGGTGCGCGTGCTGCGAACGGGGTTGTGATCATCACGACAAAGCGTGGTGGCGAAGGCGAACCTAAGATCAATTTTGATATGTATACGGGTGTTCAAGATATAGGTAAGACCTTAGATCTTTTGAATACGAAAGAATTAGGTCAATACTACTACGAATCTGAAATCGGTGCGGGTAAGACTCCTGGAACCTCTCCTTCAGCTCAATATCGTTTTGGTGCGGATGGTTCACAAACGATTGCGGATTATATCTATCCAAACGTCTATGGCGAACTACCTTCTAATTATACGTATACGAATGATATCGCAGACCCTGCTTTAGGTAAAACTGCTTTCAATATCACGAAAGCGAATAAGGCGGGGACGGATTGGCAACGGGAGATTTTTGGACCAGCTAAAATCTCTAACTTCCAATTAGGGGCTACGGGTGGATCTAAATATGGGAAATATGCGATCTCAGGTAGCTATTTTGATCAAGAAGGTATTTTGAAATATACAGGTTATAAGCGTTACTCTGTTCGTGCAAATACCGAATTCAAGAAAGGTAAATTAACTTTTGGGGAAAACTTTACAGTTTCTTATGATGAAAGAATCGGTGTGCCATCAGGTAATAACAACGAATCTAATCCCATCATGTTTGCGATTCGTATTCAACCGATCATTCCCGTATTTGATATCACAGGAGGTCCTAAGGGCTTAGGTGGTACTAATACATCAGACTTGAACGGTTTTGCAGGTTCGCGTGGTTCTAACTTAGGTAATGCGCCTAACCCCTTAGCACGTCAATGGAGAGAGAAAGATAATCCAGTTAGAGCCTCTCATATCTTCGGTAACGTGTTTGCAGAAGTGGAGGTGATTAAAGATTTGAAAGCGCGTACTAGTTTAGGTTTTGAATATAATAACTTCAATCAGTCAGCCTATTTAAACCGTGACATCGAAGCGGCAGAACCTCGTTCATCGAACTCATTAACGGTGTCTAACTCATACGATCGGGCAATCACTTGGTACAATACCTTGAACTATAACAAGACATTGGGAGATCACACAGTGAACGTGTTAGTCGGTACGGAATCTGTTTCTACCTATGGTTTTGGTTTCAACGCCGCTCGTTCTAACTTCGCTTTTGATGATCCGTCTTATCGTTATTTAAATAATGGTTCAGCGGCAGGTCTTTCGAATGCAGGTTCAGGTGCGACGATCACTGCCTTATTCTCGCAATTTGGTAAAGTGAACTATGCATACAAGGACTTCTTATTAGCTGACTTCACGATTCGCCGTGATGGTTCATCTCGTTTCTCTTCAGCTTATCGTTATGGTATTTTCCCAGCGTTCTCTGTAGGAGCTCGCTTAACGGAATTAGCCTTTATGAAAGACTTGACGTTTATCAATGATTTGAAAGTACGTGGAGGATGGGGTAAAACGGGTAACCAATTAATCCCGAACGTTTACAATGCCTATACGTTGTTTACACCAGATCCGAACAATAACGCGTATGATATCACGGGTTCAGGTAACTCGATTGCGTCAGGTTTTGATATTTCTCAATTTGGTAACTCAGTAGGTCGTTGGGAAACAAATACATCTACAAACGTTGGTTTTGACGGGGTATTCTTGAATAGTAAATTAGATGTGACTTTTGACTGGTATACTCGTACAACATCAGATATGTTAACGCAGGTGCCTATTCCTAAAACAGCTGGTTCTGCAACGATTCCCTATGTGAATATCGGTGAAGTAAATAACACGGGTATTGACATTAACGTGACGTACCGTGATCGAATTGGTGATTTCCGATACAGCGTTTCAGCAATGTATTCACAATACAAAAACAACGTGGTTAAGTTAAATGATGACCCGAATGCGACTGTATTTGGATTCTCTACACGTCTTCCAGCTATTTCAGTGACGAAGGCTGGTTTACCAATTGCTAGTTTCTATGGTTACATTGTAGATGGTGTAATTAAGGATGATGCAGAGGCGGCTTCTGCACCTAAATTTGGTACGTATACTCGTGCGGGTGTATTTAAATTCCGTGACGTAAATGGTGACGGTGTGATTACAGCCGCTGATAAAACAATTATCGGTAATCCTCACCCTGATTTCTCTTATGGTTTAAATGTAACTTTAGGGTACAAAAACTGGGAATTAACGGCGTTCGCTCAAGGAGTTCAAGGAAACGAATTGTTTAACTATTTAAAATACTGGACAGACTTCAATACGTTCCAAGGTAACCGCTCTAAAGATATGTTATACAACTCTTGGAAGAAGCAAGGAGACGTGGCTTTATTACCTCGCTTGAACTCTCAAGACGGTACGTCACAACAAATCTCCTCTTATTTCGTAGAAGATGGATCGTATATGCGTATCAAGAATATTCAGTTAACGTATACTGTACCTAAGAATTTATTGAGCAAGATTAAGTTAAGCAGCGTACAGGTTTATGTACAAGGCCAAAACTTATTTACCTTCACTAAATACAAAGGTTTAGATCCTGATATCAACTTGAGAACTTCTGGAAATGATAATCAAGATATTCACATGGGTATCGATGAAGGTGCATTCCCTGTAGCTAAATCATATAATGTAGGTCTAAGAGTTGGATTTTAATTAGAACAAATCAGATAGAAAAAATGAAAAAGTTAATCATCATCAGCGCTTTAGTAGCGACCGTCGGTATCAACTTTTCTTGTACGGATAATTTCTTCGAAATCGAGCCTCAAGGTGCGGCTTCTTTGACATCATTAAGTAACAAGAATGGGGTGAATGCCTTGTTAATTGGAACTTACTCCTTATTAGATGGGGTAGGGGCAGGAAATACGGGACGTCAGTCTACGATTTCAAACTACGTTTTTGGAGGTATCACCTCAGGTGACGCTGTGAAGGGAACGGATATTGGTGACCAGCCAGAGCAAGAGTATATCGAGCAATTTAACTGGTTATCAGATAACACGTACTTCTTAGGTAAGTGGCAACATACCTATGATGGTGTAGCTCGTGCAAACGAAACCATCTTACTGGCTAAGAGTACGGACGTAAAGGACATGACAGATGCTGAAAGAGCTCAAGTAGTAGCTGAAGCTCGTTTCTTACGTGGCCACTATCACTTCGAGGGTAAAAAGATGTGGAACAATGTTCCGTATATCGATGAGACCATCTACAAAAGAGATGATCCAAACTCGACTAAGATTCCCAATGACAAGAATATTTGGGCTAATATCGAGGCAGACTTTTTAGAGGCATCGAAGGTTTTACCAGCCGTACAATCTCAAAAAGGTCGTGCAACGAAATGGGCTGCCTTAACCTACTTAGCAAAGGCGTATATTTTCCAAAAGAAATGGGCTGAAGCTAAGACTATTTTGTTAGACGTTTATGCTAACTCAGGCAAAAAGTTAATGCCTAATTACCACGATAACTACCGAAACATTACGAACAACAATGCGGAATCTATTTTCGAAGTAGAATTCTCAGTAAATGATGGTTCAACGGGTAACAATGGTAATGCGGGTGATAACTTGAACTGGCCATACTCTGCGAACTCTCCTGGTCGTGGATGTTGCGGATTCTACCTTCCATCTCAAAACCTAGTGAACGCTTTCAAAACGGATGCAGATGGTTTACCGATGATCGGTTCTAAAGCAGACGGTACAGCGGATACGTATAATGCAGTGGACGTTCCGAATGATCAAGGTTTAAAATCTAACGTAGCCTTCGATCTAAAGAAAGATGTACCTGTAGATCCACGTTTAGACTGGACAGTAGGTCGTCGTGGTGTTAAGTTCTTAGACTGGGGTGTGATGCCAGGTAATGATTGGATTCGTAATCAGCTTTATTCAGGTCCTTACATTGGTAAAAAATGGATGTATTATTTAGCTGATGAAGGTAGTTCGACACACTCCACTTCTAGACGTGCGGTGAACAATAACTACCGTTTGTTGAAGATGTCTTCGGTTATCCTTTGGTTAGCAGAGTGCGAAGTAGAGTTAGGTAATTTAGCTTCAGCTGAAACCTATGTTAACTTGATTCGTAATCGCGCTAAAACGGGTTCGGTTCAAGATGCATCCATTATTTATGCAGTTAATCCTTATCCTGCGGGCACGTTTGCAGCAAAGGGGGCTGATTATGCTCGTAATGCCGTACGTATGGAGAGTCGTTTAGAGTTTGCGATGGAAGGTCACCGTTTCTTCGACTTAGTACGTTGGGGAATTGCAGAGCCTTACTTGAACAAGTACTTGAAAGAAGAGTCTGTAAATGGTACAGATGCGGCTGGACGTACGTATAACAAGCGTGGTTACTTAGTCGGAAAAACATTCAAAGCGGGTCGCAATGAATATTTCCCTCTTCCTAACGACGAGATCTTAAACTCTCAAAAGAATGGGGCTGCTACCTTAAAGCAAAATCCTGGTTATTAATAGCTTGGATTAAATTAATGAAGAAGTCAGGGCTGAAAGGTCCTGACTTTTTTTATATTTGACCTATAAACTTCTCTTAATGCTTCGTCCCCTTCGGTATATTACCCCTTATTTCTTATATGTGCTGGCTTTTCTTGCCTTTACAAAGACAGGGTTTTATTGTTGGGTTCCTTTGATCTATCTGTTTTTCTTGATTCCGCTGGTGGAATTGTTGATAAAACCAGACGCTGAAAATTTAACGGAGACCCAAGAAGCGGAAGCCAAGGCAAATCCCCTTTTCGATTTTGTGCTCTGGTTAACGGTGCCTTTGCAAATAGGAGCGCTTTATTTGTTTTTAACGAGTCTGAATAGTGCCGACTCATTCGTAGATAATGCGGGGCGTGTGGTGGCGATGGGATTATTGTGTGGGACTTTTGGGATTAATGCGGCACATGAATTAGGACATCGGGTGAATAAATTCGAGCAGTTTCTTGCCAAAATCTTATTACTCACTAGCCTCTACATGCACTTCTTTATCGAGCACAATAAAGGACATCACAAACATGTGGCGACGCCGGAGGATCCGAGCACAGCGTTTTATAAGCAGCATTTGTATGCTTTCTGGATTCAGACGTTTATAGGGACCCAAAAGAAGGCGTGGCAGATTGCCACCTCGGAGGCGAAAGGTTCGATCTTTAACGAAATGGCTTTGTTTCAGCTGATTCAATTCGCGCTGGTAGGTCTGATCTATTACTTCTTTGGAGGATTCGTTACGTTGTGCTTTTTAGTCGCGGCTTTCATTGGTGCGGCCTTATTAGAAACCGTGAATTACATTGAGCATTATGGATTGCAGCGGGACTTTGCTAAAACAACCTTTGAACGTGTGAAGCCGGCGCACAGCTGGAATAGTAATCACCTGATGGGCCGATTAACGCTATTTGAGCTTAGCCGTCATAGCGATCACCATTATTTAGCCTCTAGAAAATACCAAATTCTGCGTCATATGGAAGACGCTCCCCAAATGCCCACGGGTTATCCAGGGATGATTTTACTCGCCTTGTTTCCACCTATCTGGTTTAAGGTGATGCACCGGCAGATGGATAGGTTTGGGATTACTCCACAAATTATTCCACGGTAACGGACTTCGCTAAATTCCTCGGCTTATCCACATCCAACCCTCTCAATACACCGATGTAGTAAGAAAGAATTTGCGTAGGAATCACTGAAACAAGTGGTGCTAATAATTCGTCTACTTCTGGAACCACCATCACATGATCCGCCATTTCGCGAATTAAGGTGTCGCCTTCTGAAATAACCGCGATCACCATTCCTTTACGGGCTTTGATTTCTTGAATGTTCGAAACAATTTTCTCGTAGTACGCATCTTTCGTGGCGATGAATAATACGGGTAAGTTTTCATCCACTAAGGCGATAGGGCCGTGCTTCATCTCTGCTGCTGGGTAACCTTCTGCGTGAATGTAGGAAATCTCTTTTAATTTCAAGGCGCCTTCTAAAGCTACTGGGAAATTGTATCCACGACCTAAGAATAAGAAGTCACGAGCCTCAGCGTAATGCTTTGCTACTTCTTTGATAGACTCATGTGTTTCTAAAACGGCTTTGACCTTTTCTGGGATTAAAGCTAATTCTGCCAAATAGCAGTTGTATTCTGCTTCGGTAATCGTCTTCTTCTCACGACCAATTTTGATGGCCATCATCGCTAACACCGTTAATTGTGCAGTGAAAGCTTTTGTACTCGCTACTCCAATTTCTGGACCAGCGTGAGTGTAAGCACCTGAGTGAGATAAACGGGCGATAGATGATCCTACTGCGTTTACCACCCCAAAAATAAAGGCGCCTGCTTCTTTCGCTTTTTCAATAGCCACTAGGGTATCGGCTGTTTCCCCACTTTGGGAAATGGCAATTAATACATCGCCTTCGCCCACGACTGGATTTCTGTAGCGGAATTCAGATGCATATTCTACCTCTACTGGAATCCGGCAAAGGGTTTCGATCATGTATTCAGCGACTAAACCGGCGTGCCAGCTCGTTCCGCAAGCTACGATGATGATACGTTTTGCTTGAGAGAAAACGGACATGTGCTCTTCGACACCTGCCAAAGTCAAGGTCAAGTTCTCCATGTCCAAACGGCCACGTAAACAATCTGTTAAGCTGCCTGGTTGGTCAAAAATTTCTTTCAACATGAAATGGTCGAAACCGCCCTTTTCGATTTGGGCTAATTCCATGTCTAACTGTTGTATATACGGTGTAATAGTTTCGTTACCTAAGTTCTTCAGAATGATCTCATCGGGCGTAATGATGGCTAATTCGTAGTCGTTTACGTAGATAACTTTCTTCGTGTATTCGATGATCGGGGAAGCATCGGAGGCTAAAAAATGCTCGCCTTCACCTACGCCAATCACTAAAGGAGAACCTTTACGAGCTGCGATCAAGCGATTAGGGAAGCCTTCTTCCATCACGATGATCACATAAGCGCCCACTACGCGTTTTAACGCGATGCGCATGGCTTCTTCAAGGGTGGAATTGTTGTTGATTTGGATGTCTTCGATGAAATTTACCAAAACCTCTGTGTCCGTCTCGCTCTTGAATGTGTAGCCTTTTTGGACTAATTCTTGTTTTAAAGAAGCGTAGTTTTCGATGATACCGTTATGTACCAAAGTCAAACGACCACTGTTCGAGCTATGCGGATGCGCATTCGCATCAGATGGCTCACCGTGGGTTGCCCAACGCGTGTGACCGATTCCGACGGTTGCTTCTGAAATGATTTCCTCATCCCAAGCTTCCAGCTCCGCTACGCGGCCTTTTTTCTTGAATGTGTTCACCATATCACCGAATAATGCAATACCTGAACTATCATATCCACGGTATTCTAGGCGCTTTAAACCCTTTAAAATAACGGGAAATGCTGGCTGTTTTCCGATGTACGCTACGATTCCACACATAAAAGATAAAATTTATATTTGTATTATTTAAATAATCGACTTCAGGAGGCTTTTGGCCTAATTTACCTAGCAAATATCTCCAATTACGGGTATAATACCAAATAAATCGGACATATTTTACTTATCGGTCAAACTAGATTATAGGATTCTTCCGGGATGATTCCTTTGAGTCACGATTTTTGTCTATTTTCGTAACACAGCTCGCAAAGCTATTCAATCATTCACTATCAATTATATTTATGAAAAAAGTCCTTTTTCTAGGCTTCCTATTTTGTGCCTCTTTCTCTCTTATTGCTCAAGATTTACGTGTCGAACCACTTAACTGGTGGGTAGGGATGAAGAATCCGAATTTACAATTATTGATCAAAGGTAAAGACCTCAGTGGAGGCGTGGTGACTTCCACGAAGAAAGGTTTGATCGTGAAAAAAGTGACGAACGCTGATAGCCCTAATTACTTATTTGTGGACTTAGTCGTGGAGGCAGGAGCGCAGGCCGGTACCTATCCTTTGGTCATCAAAAAGAACGGAGCAGTCATTCACACGATCAATTATAGCTTAGAAGCACGTGCGAAAAATTCTGCGAATCGTCCATCGTATTCCACGAAAGATGTGATCTATTTAATTACGCCAGACCGCTTTGCGAACGGTAATCCAGCAAATGATAAAGTGGCCGGAATGCGCGATATGTCATTAAATAGAAGCGCGTTATATGATCGCCATGGTGGGGATTTACGCGGGATTTTAGACCATTTGGACTACATAAAAAATATGGGTTTTACTGCTATCTGGAATATGCCGGAGGTGGAAAATGACCAAACCTTAGAAAGTTACCATGGATACGGCATAACGGATCATTACAAGATTGATCGCCGTTTTGGGACGAATGAAGACTACCGCGAGTTGGGAATGAAAACCCAAGCGAATGGGATGTTTTTGATCAAAGATATTATTTTGAATCACTGTGGAAATGGCCACTGGTGGATGGAAGATAAGCCGTTTAAGGACTGGATTAATTTTGGTGGGAAATTCACCTCCACTACACACCGCCGCGAAACGGTTCAGGATCCACACGTATCAAAATACGATGCAAAATTACAGACGGAAGGTTGGTTCGTTCCAGCGATGCCGGATTTGAACCAGAAGAATCCGTTTATGCAGCAGTACATTATTCAAAACACGATTTGGTGGATTGAGTACGCACATTTAGGTGGTCTACGTATCGATACTTATCCGTATTCGACCAAGGAATTCGCGACGATGTGGTCTGATGCGGTATTATATGAATACCCGAATTTGAATATGGTGGGCGAGGAATGGTCATCGAATCCGATCATCACTTCGTACTGGCAACGCGGAAAAGTGAACCGTGATGGCTATAAATCGTCGTTACCGGCTTTGATGGACTTCCCATTGCAGAATGCGATTTCGGAGGCGATGAATGAAAACGATAAGGAATGGGGCAAAGGTTTGAACAAAATCTACAGCGTCATTTCGAACGACTTAGTCTATGCGGATCCTGATAACTTGGTTGTTTTTGGAGATAACCATGATATGTCTCGTATTTATACTCAAGTGAAACACGATCAAGCATTGTTGAAAATGGCGATGACCTATATTTTCACAACGCGCGGTATTCCGCAAGTATTTTATGGCACAGAAATTTTAATGTCGAATCCGAAATCTTCTGAGCATGGTGAGATTCGTGGTGACTTCCCTGGTGGCTGGGCTGGCGATGCGAAAAATGCATTCACGGGCGCTAATATGACAGCAGATGAGAAGGCGATGCAGGATTTCTTTAAGAAGATTTTGGCCTGGAGAAAAGGTTCGGAGGCGATTCATAAGGGTAAGTTGATGCATTTTGGTCCAGAGAATTCAGGCGAAGGAAACGGTGTCTACGTATATTTCCGTTACACGGATAAGGCCAAAGTGATGGTGGTACTAAACAAGAATGCAGATGCGCGTGCCATCGACTTAAGCCATTACGAGGAAATTTTGCCGGCAGGAGCGAAAGCCCATAATGTGATGGAATCGACAGATGTCGTTTTCGGTAAAACACTCAGCGTTCCAGCTAAATCAGCTCAAATTTTTGAAATCCGATGAGACTAATTTTCTTTTTGCTTTTCAGTATTTCTGCCTTTGCGCAAGTAACGACAGAAGAGATTTTCCCCACGGGAGATAAAGAGATTACCTTAATTTTTGATTTGAAGCTCGCGAAAGATTCGCGGGCTTCTGGTCTTTTAGGGAAAACGAGCGACGTCTTTTTATGGTCTGGAGCCGGCGATGCAGATGCAGGTGACGCGTTTAAATACCAGCCCGCTGGCCAAACAAACTTCAGCGCTCCCTTCGAAAAAGGAAAGATGACTTCCTTAGGTAACGACAAATGGTCCATCAAATTAAACCCGCGCACCTATTTTAATGTGCCCGCCGGAAACCCTATAGTTAAGCTGGGACTGTTGTTAAAAAGCGGAGATGGGAAAGCGCAGACAGAGGATTTTATTCTCAAACTGTATGCAGGGTCTTATGCCGTGAAATGGCTTTCACCTACGGAGTCCTTTACCTTAGCGGAGGCGGGAACTTCCGTTAATGTACGTGCGAAATTTTCTGCGACTTCATCGATTAGTTTGAAGTCGGCTGGGACAGTTCTTTCCAGTTCGGCATCTTCTGATTCCATTAATTATACCTATTCTTTAGGTACAGAAAAAGGCAAATTGCATACGCTGATTTTAGAGGGGACAGCTGGAACCTCTACGATAAAAGATTCCGTACGCATTTTGACTAAGCCTTTAGTGGTGACGGAAGCTTTGCCTACTGGAATAAAAGATGGTGTGAATTATGTGGGGAACAAGGTGGTGCTATGCTTTTATGCGCCATCGACCTCGTTTGTTTATGCGATAGGGGAATTTTCGAATTGGTCAGCTTTGCCAGCTTACTTGATGAAAAAGACGCCAGATGGTTTGCGTTATTGGATTGATTTAGGCGTTCAGGAAGCGGGGAAAGAAGTAGCCTATCAATTTTGGGTGGATGGAAAATTAGCGGTGGCAGATCCGTTGACGGAGAAGATTTTGGATCCCAACAATGATACCTACATTTCGGCGACTACCTACCCATCTCTGAAAAAATATCCTTCCGGAGCGAAAGGAATTGTCTCTGTTTTTGAATCAGGAGCGACGCCTTATGTTTGGAAGACGACTAATTTTACGCGTCCAGCGTCTTCGAACTTACACGTTTATGAGCTATTAGTGCGTGATTTTGTAGCGGATCGACGCTACAAAACGGTGGCGGATTCGCTAGGTTATTTGAAGAAATTAGGGATTAATGCATTGGAATTAATGCCGGTGGCAGAGTTCTCCGGAAACGATTCTTGGGGCTATAATCCAATCTTTTATACTGCTCCGGACAAGGCGTATGGGACGAAGAACGACTTGAAATATTTGATCGATAAATGCCACGAAAATGGGATTGCGGTCATTATGGACATCGTGTTGAACCAGGCGGATTATGAGAATCCGTATGTGAAGATGTATTGGGACGGAGCAAAACCTACGGCGACGAGTCCATTCTTTAATCCTACGGCGACGCATCCGTACAGTGTATTCTTTGATTTTAATCACGAGAGCACGCACACTCAATGGCTGGTGGATGTGGTCACGAAGTTTTGGCTAGAAGAATACAAAATCGATGGCTATCGTTTCGATTTGTCCAAAGGCTTTACCCAAACCCCTTCCGGTTCAAACGTGGATCTTTGGGGGCAGTATGACGCGTCCCGCGTGAAGATTTGGAAAAGATTTTATGATAAAATTCGTTCCTATGATGCGTCCGCTTATGTGGTGTTAGAGCATTTTGCGGCAAATAATGAAGAGAATGAATTAAGTAATTATGGGATGCTTTTGTGGGGGAATAGCAAATTCGATATGGCTCGTGTGGCACAGGGTTACACCCAAGATTTAAGTAATGCCTCGTATAAAATGCGTGGTTTTACTAATCCAAGTGTCATGAGCTATATCGAGTCTCATGACGAAGAACGTCTGATGGTAGAAGTGACGAATGGAGGCAAAAAAGTCTTCACAGCACAAGAAAAACTCGAGCGAATGAAAATGGCCGTGGCCACTTTCTTAACGATTCCGGGACCTAAGATGATCTGGCAATTTGGTGAATTAGGTTACGATGTTTCGATCAATGAGAATGGTCGCACTGGAACCAAACCTTTGAAATGGACATACGCTCAAGATTCCGAGCGAGCTAAATTGTTGAAAGTGTACCAGCAATTAGGGGCACTCAAAACGAGTAAACCTATTTTTACGACAACCGATTTTACAGTAGGTTCTTTATCCGCGGTGAAGCGGAATTTGTTAACGAAGGGATCGGATTACTTGTTAGTTGTAGCCAATCCGGATGTGAATTCTCAAGTAATTTCAGCTAGCTTCCCTAAGACAGGTGTTTGGTATGATTATTTTAGTGGCAAGTCATTTGAGGTGAAAGATGCAGAAGCGAAGATGAATTTGCTACCAGGGGAATTTCATTTGCTAACGAATGTGTCCTGGAATACTTCAAATCTTGGTTTAGTGCCTTGGTCGACTCCTGATTTCAATATTATGGGAGTGGAGGCAACATCGCTAAACGTGAAAGTTTATCCGAACCCAGCACGAGATATGGTTCAAGTAGATTGGGAAACTGAAATGACAACCGAAACAAGTTTGCGTGTTATGGATAGTGCGGGTCGCGAAGTACTACAGAAAACCTTGCCTCAAACGAAAGGTATAAATTCCACGACCTTATCCACTCAAAACATTCCTAAGGGATTGTATTTCATTCAATTAAACAATAGCAAAGCTAAACTTGTTGTCCAGTAATATGAAAAAAATCGCCTTCTTACTGCTATTCGCTAGCCCACTTTTTGCCCAAACGAAATCGGATCTTTCAGGTGCGGCAAACTTGTTTGACATTCAATTCACCACCCAAGAATTAGATACGCTCTATTCTGATGTGGTGGATAACCTAGCGAATTACAAGGCGATGCACGCGCTTTCATTGAAAAATAATGTGCCGCTGAGTCTTTGGCAAAATCCGAAACTTCCGGGAATGAAATTTGATCAGACGCAGCGTCCGGTGGTTTGGCCTGCGGTTCGCGCAACGCTACCTGCGAGAAAATCTGATTTAGCTTTCTATTCCATCGATCAACTTGCGTATCTCATCAAGACGAAACAAATTACCTCGGTCGAATTAACGCAATTTTTCATCGAGCGGATTAAGACGCACGGCCCTACTTTGCAATGCGTGATTAGTATACAAGAGGATTTAGCTTTAGCACAAGCGCGTCAGGCGGACAAAGAAATCGCGGCGGGTAAATACCGCGGCTTGTTGCACGGAATTCCCTACGGGTTGAAGGATTTGTTTGCGGTGAAAGGCACAAAAACGACTTGGGGCGCGGCTCCGTACAAGGATCAGGTGATCGATGAAGATGCCTATGTCTATTCAAAATTGAAAGAGTCAGGAGCTGTTTTAGTCGCTAAATTCACGTTAGGCGCCCTAGCCATGGGTGATTATTGGTACGGCGGTAGAACGAAAAATCCATGGAATTTGAATTACGGGTCCTCTGGTTCCTCGGCTGGATCTGCTTCAGCAACGGTGGCAGGATTAGTCCCTTTTGCGATCGGAACTGAGACCTGGGGTAGCATCGTTTCGCCCTCTACGACGTGCGGAGCGACGGGTTTGCGTCCTACTTTTGGGAGCATTTCTCGCTCTGGCGCGATGGCTTTGAGTTATTCTTTAGACAAAGTAGGTCCTATTTGCCGTTCCGCAAATGATGCGGCGATCGTGTTCCATTACTTGCACGGAACGGATGGAAAGGATTTGGCAGCCGTGAACATGCCCTTTAATTACCAGGCAAATCGCCCCATGAAGGGAATGAAGATTGCCTATGCCAAAAACTATTTTGACAAAATCAAAGACACCACTCGCAGCGAATGGAAGGTCTTATCAGATCTAAAGAAGCAAGGCGTTCAATTAATTCCGGTAGAATTTCCAGACGAAAAAGCCTATACCTTTAACATCATGGACGTCGTGATCGGGGCAGAATGCGCCGCGCAATTTGATGAGATGACGCGTAAAAACATCGACGATCAACTCACCCGCCAAACCAAATACGACTGGCCCAACCAATTCAGAACGGCTCGTTTTGTGCCAGCAGTTGAATACATCAACGCCCAACGCCACCGCTATTTGTTAATGCAAAAAGTGAACGAAGTCGTTTCGCAATACGATGCGATTATTTGTCCATCGCGTGGAGGCGGTAATCAATCCGCGATTACGAATTTAACAGGTCATCCTGTGGTCTGCGTACCCACGGGTCTCGATGCGAAAAGCGGCTTGCCTACGGGTATTTCCTTTGTAGGTAAACTCTACGATGAAGGTACCTTATTGCGTATCGCGCAGTTTTACCAGGACAACACCTCTCACGAAGAAATTCATCCTAAGCCCTTTTTGTAGTGCGCTATCTCTTACTACTGCTGACTTTTACCGCCTTTGCCCAAAAGTCTATTGCACCGCTTTTTCGCTCTTCAGAGTCCATTATAGGACAAAAAGAGTATTTGAATACGCCATACAACACGGCTGGCGATAAGCTGTATATGGTAGGGCATCAAGACGGTACTTTTCCGCCTTTGGGCTGGCACGTTAAGGACGAAATGGGTGGAATATGGGCGCATCCAATTAAATTATGGGATGGTTTTTCTGCCTCGTATACGCTTCGTGGAAAAACGGTTTCCTTACATCAAGCCTTGAAATTTATCAATTATCCCTATGCGAACGAACATCGCTATGAAGGAAGGGAAATCGAGGTAAGTCGAGTGCAATTTGTGCCAGATGGTAAGTCTGCTGTATATGTGGAATATGTGTTCGAAAACAAGACGAATCAGCCTCAGCAAATACAGTTTTCGATGGAAGCCATTTCAAATCTTCGACCGGTTTGGATAGGGGAGAGAACGGGGATGGTGGACTCGCAGGACCGGGTCAGTTTTGAGGATAATCAGGTCATTGCCAAAGATCAAAATAACCACTGGTTCGCCGTAATGAGTTCTTCACTGCAGGCGTCAGGTCAGCAACAATTGAAGGGAACTAAACCGAATACGGTTGTTGCAAAAACATCCTATGCGTTCAGTATTTCAGCGAAAGGAAAGCAAATAATTTCCTTCGTTTTCAGTGGCTCATCTGTTTCTAAGGAGGCGGCATTAGCAACCAATGCCACCGTTCTTACCAATGGATACGCATACGCACAAGCGAAAAAAGAACGCTTCGAAAAATTAGCCTCGGCCTCGGAAATCCAGCTTTCGGATCCCGTTTTAACCAAAGCGATGCGCTGGTTAAAATACAATGCGGATTGGTTGATCAATGACGTTGATGGAATCGGTAGAGGTATTACGGCAGGGATGCCGGATTATCCCTGGTTTTTTGGCGGAGATATGACCTACTCCTTGCAAGGCTTGATCTCCTCCGGCCGAAAAGACGTCGCCTTCAGCACGATTGAATTAATCGCCAACCTCTCCGAAAAGACCAATGGGAATGGTAGAATTGTTCACGAAGTAAGCACAAACGGATCTGTTTATAACCCCGGAAATGTCAATGAAACACCTCAGTTTGCCTCTTTAATTTACAAAGTTTATTGCTGGACAGGTGATCAGGCTTTTTTAGCGAAGTATTTTCCTGTAGTGGAAAAAGGTCTTGAGTGGCTAATGCAGCAGGATAAAGACCATAATTTGATTCCAGATGGAAATGGGATGATGGAAATTCATGGATTGGATTCTGAGATGATCGACGTGGCAGCCTATTCGGCGAAGGCCTTTTTAGATGCGTCCAAAATGGCGGAGGCTTTAGGTCGTCCAGATTTAGCCCGCGATTTTTTCGCGAAGTATGAAGCTATTCGATTGAAAATTAACAGCGATTTCTGGGTTCCTTCGTCGAAATCTTATGCAGATTTTTTAGGGACAAAATCCCAGGCACTTCGCTTAACGCAAGACGCCATCGAACGTGCTCGCGATTTGAAAAATGATTGGGCAGTGGAGGAATTGCTGGCTTTGGAAAAGCAAATTGCGGCTAACCCAGACACTTCAAAACGAGGCTTTGTTTTGCACCACAATTGGGTGGTAAATACGCCAATGGAGACGGGCTTGGCTGATCCTGATAAAGCTTCGCAAGCCTTGAAAACCGCGGAGAAGTTCCGCAATAAATTTGGGATGTATGTGACCGGAATTGATCGTTCCGCGAATTCAAATAAAGCGGAGTCTTACGCGGCCAAAGTAGGCAAATCCGATTTCACCTACACCGGTACCGTCATGACTTTGCCCACAGGTGTTCAGGCGATTTCCGAGAATAAGTATGGACAACCTAATGCGGCCTATGATTTAGTGCAACGGATGTTACGCACCTTTTCTTTTGCCTTGCCCGGATCGATGTATGAAGTTTCACCGGATTATGGAATGATGACGCAGGCCTGGAATAGTTATGCGTTAGAAGTGCCGGTGATTCAACAGTTTTTCGGTATACAGCCTTTGGCTTATAAAAAAGAGATTTATCTTTCTCCTTCCTGGCCAGATTCGTTGCGTTCAGGATCGATTAAAAAAGTGGAAATTGGAGACAATTCAATTGATGTTTCTTACGTGCGAGGCGCGCAAAAAGCCACCTACAATTTGCGTCAGACGAAGAATTGGACTCTTTATTTTAGCCCCCGAACCGGAACATATAGACGCTGGGTCTTGGACGGCGAAATCGTGAAACCAACATTCATCGATGGTCGACCTGGTCTTCGTTTAAAAGGAAGGCAACACCATCTGGTTTTAATTGAGTAAATTAGACCATGCGTCCTTTTATTCTACTTCTTATTGTTGCGTTTACCTCCTTCGCTCAAGAGCCTGATTTCCATTACAAAGGACTTTCAGTTTCACTCGATTCCGTCGCGGCGGGATCCGAAGTTCGCAAAATTCAAGTATTAGCAGCTTCAGAAAAAAATCCAGTTAAGCGCGTTCTGCTCCAAAAAGCTGCTCAAGATTACGCCTGGTTAGATGTCCTGCGCAAGGACCGAAAAGTGATTTTAGTGAACATTCCCTCTGCTATGATGCGGGTTTTTTCAGGAACAGAGGAAGTATTGAAAATGAAGGTGATCGTAGGAAAAAAGTCGAATCAGACCCGGACCCTGTTAAGCAAAGTCGATCAATTAACCATTAACCCGTATTGGTTCATCACTCGCCGGATGGCGACGGTCGAATTATTGCCTAAAATTCAGAAAAATCACCAGTTTTTGGACGATAATCAAATCCGGGTTTTGGATGCCAAATACCGCGTGGTTGATGCGCATTCGATCAATTGGTCTAATCTAAACAAAAATAATTTTCCTTATATTTTACGCCAAAACAGCGGAGAAAACAATGCCCTCGGAGCCTTGAAATTTCATTTCAACAATCCCTTCAGCCTCTATTTACACGATACGGATTCGAAGAAGTTATTTGCCTCGACAGAACGCTTCTTCAGCCACGGCTGCATTCGTTTAGAAAAACCCAAAGACCTCGCTCGCTTATTGCTGGCCGATAATCACATCGCCCTTGACACCGTCAAATTCAATCACCACATTAAAAACCCCAAACCTTTGGCTTTAAAAGCAAAAGAAGAATATATCCTGGTGATTTGGTATTCACTAGTCGACTTCGATGAGAAGGGAGAGGTGGTGTTTTTTAAAGATGTGTACGGTCTAGTCCAATAGGCGTATTTTGCCTAAATTCTTAATAATATCCGAGGCAACTAAACTAGATTTTGATTGCGTTTCGATAGCTATATCCGCGGCTAAACCATGTACATACACCGCTAAACAAGCCGCATCTGCATTCTCATAACCCTGCGCACAAAGTGCCGCAGTAATACCCGTCAATACATCACCAGAGCCTGCCGTCGCCATCCCATCATTTCCAGTTGTATTCACAAACTGTTGACCAGAAGGTAAAGAAACCAAGGTAGGAGAAGATTTTAATATGAGATTTGTGTTGTGTGCATGCGCGAAGGCAAAACTCTGCTGCTCGCTGTTGCCAGAGAATTTTTGGATTCGAGCAAACTCCCCAATATGCGGAGTCAAAATATGGCGCTCATTCAATAGATTCAATAAGTCAGGATTCAATCCCAAAATACCTAATGCATCCGCATCAATCACTAAAGGGCCTAGATAGGTCTCTAGTAAATAACGCACATTGTCCACCGCCTCATCCGAAAAACCAATCCCTGGCCCAATCGCAATGGCATCAAAATTACTAAGGTCTAATTCACGTAGAGAACCCGTTCTATACATAATTTCTGGATTCCCAGCGAGCAAAGCGGCAATGCCTTCCGAAGGAATCATCGCCGTAACTAAACCACATCCCGCGTGCAATGCCGCTCGGGCACACAAAATGCCTGATCCCACTTTTCCTGGACTACCCGCAATGACGAGCACATGTCCAAACGTTTTCTTGTGCCCTTTCGTTAAACGGTGTTTCGTGTGGGCGGCAACCCAGTTAGCGTCGATCTGATTCATTTTCTCTTAGGTTTGTGGAGGGCAATGTAAACAAAAAAAGGACTCCATTTGTATGAAATCCTTTTTGAAACCGATGTTTGTAGCCTCGGATGGAATCGAACCATCATATTAGGTACCGGAAACCTACATTATCACAAAACAGGTGTTTATTTGATTTAAAGAACATATTGATGTCTTTTTGTGTAGCAAAATGTTAGTTTTTGGATGTTTTGCTACACAAGTGCTGCACAAATCTTGATTTGAAAAACTTCGTTTAATTTAAAGGAAGTAAATTACCACCTCTTTTTGATTTGTACTCCCTTAATAGGTGGAATGTTGCAGCCGTTTTCGATGTTTAAATTAAAAAATTATGATTCAAAATTTGATGTTTGACACTTTAATAATAACATAAATTAAAATTTGAGGTGAAATGCATCAGAGTAATGAAACAAATTCATACTTTTAAGCGTTTTTAAACATGATGCTGCAAAAATTCCACATACTGCTCATAATTATATTTATTGGCTTTCTAACGATGCCCATGAAATCCTATGCATGTGGAGCAAAATCAAAGAAAACGGAACAATCTTGTTGTTTAAAAGAAAAGCCTGAGAAATCTAAAAAAGATATTTGTTGCGCAAAACATAAAATTATTGGACAGAAGGAAGACAATAGTTGTGGGGGGAATTGTGATAATTCTAAATGTAGTTGTCCGTCAACTTTAACTTCGCTGATTTTGTCTAATTTTTTAGTACCCGTAAATATTAAAACCTTTACCACTCGTGAAAAAGTAAAATCTTATTACAACGAAACCTACCATTCTTTTGGTTTTGGTTACATTTGGACCCCTCCCAATATAGGCTAATTTATTGCCATGGCAGTCAT
Source organism: Aquirufa lenticrescens (assembly GCF_019916085.1). NCBI lineage: Bacteria > Pseudomonadati > Bacteroidota > Cytophagia > Cytophagales > Flectobacillaceae > Aquirufa > Aquirufa lenticrescens. The sequence goes on from NZ_CP049834.1 coordinate 1,697,452, forward strand.
AGGACTGTCTCAACGGAAGCAAATTATTGCTTCAATTCTTACTATTTTTATAAAAAAATTTCAAAAAATGAAATCAATAAAATTATTGATGGCTATGGCATTAATGCTATCCATCTCGACATGTTTCGCAGAAATTAAAAATGCCAAGGTAGAAACCGTACACATTTATGGAAATTGTTCTATCTGTAAGAAGACCATCGAATCGGCTGCTAATGTAAAGAATGTGGTCCATATAGAATGGAACAAGGATACGAAAATGGCCATCCTAACCTATGATGAAAAGAAAACAAATCAAGATGAAATTCTAAAGCGAATTGGTTTGGCAGGATATGACAGCGACAAATTTCTCGCTCCTGACAATGTTTATGCTAAACTTGAAACTTGTTGCCAATATGAACGGACAGGAAAAGTTGTTGCATTAGTTGAAGACGTAAAACCGGTAATTCTTGCTGTAGAAGAAAAAGTTGTCGCGCCCATTTTAGCAACAAATATACAAGAAGAGAAACTCAAAGAAGTATTCGATTCCTATTTTGCAGTGAAAGATGCTTTGGTGAAAACGGATGGTAATCTGGCAGCAACAAAAGCAGTATCCCTGTTGAATTCTATTAATTCGGTCAAAATGGAATCATTAACGAAAGAAGAACATGTAGAATGGATGAAAGTGATGAAAGATTTGGTCTTTGATGCGGAACATATTTCAGAAACCAAAGATGCGGGACATCAAAGAGACCACTTTACATCTTTATCTAAAAACATGTATTCGGTGATGAAAGTCTCAAAACAAGAGACCCCAACATATTATCAATTTTGTCCAATGGCTAACAAAGGCAAGGGTGCAAATTGGTTGAGCAAGGAGAACATCGTTAAAAACCCTTATTATGGTTCTAAAATGTTGGGATGTGGTAAAGTTGTTGAAACCTTAAATTAATGAAACTATACATTAAAAACATGGTTTGTAATCGATGTAAAATGGTCGTGAATTCTGAGCTAGAAAAACTTGGACTTCACCCAATTCACATTGAGTTAGGTGAGGTAGAAATAAAAGAAGAAAATATAGATTCAATAAAATTGGATGTAATCAGTGTCTTCAAGTCTGTTGGGTTTGAATTAATTGATGACAAAAAAGGTAGAACAATTGAACAGGTAAAAAATCTAATTATTGAATTGGTTCATCACAAAAACAATGACTTAAGAGTTAATCTTTCTAATTATTTATCTCAACACTTAAATCAAGAATACAAATCTCTGAGTAACCTTTTTTCGGTAGTAGAACAGCAAACCATTGAACAATTCTTTATCAAGCAAAAAATTGAAAAAGTAAAAGAATTGCTCATGTATGATGAATTAACATTGAGCCAAATTGCATACCAATTGAATTACAGTAGTGTTGCGTATCTAAGTAATCAATTTAAAAGGGAAACAGGTTTTACAACGTCCTATTTTAAACAACTTAAATCAAGTAAAAGAACCGGTATTGACAGTGTATAAGAAAGGAAATCTTATATAATTTCTAAAAAATAACGTAACGTCACGATGGTTTTAATTTGGGAAATTTGCGTTTTATATAACTCTATTTAAAAACACAAATATGACACATACATATCAATTAACTGGAATGACTTGCACAAGTTGTGAATCAAAAGTAAAATCATTGTTAGAGAGCGTTGAAAATGTAACTAATGTTGAGGTTTCTAAGGAATACGATTCGGTTACCATTTCAATGGATAGGCACATCAACTTGTCAAATTTCCAGAAAGTATTAGATGCAAAATATACCATTTCTGCAAAACAAAACATTGAATTAGAGGAACAAGCAAAATCGTGGTTTCAAACTTATGCTCCAATTTTGCTGATTTTTCTCTATGTCTCTACTATTACTTTATTGATACAACTGAAAAGCGGACATTTTATTTTAATGGAGGCGATGCAGCATTTTATGGCTGGGTTCTTCTTAGTGTTCTCATTTTTCAAATTGTTAAATTTAAAAGGTTTTGCCGAAAGTTATGTCATGTATGATGTGGTAGCAAAAAAATTCTCCTTTTGGGCATATTCATACGCTTTTGTAGAGGTTGGCTTGGGTATTTCTTATCTTTTAAATTACAATCCTTTAGTAACAAATGCCTGCACGTTTGTGGTCATGAGTATAAGTATAATAGGTGTTTTGCAGTCAGTATTTGATAATAAGAAAATACAATGTGCTTGTTTGGGGGCAGTTTTTAATTTGCCAATGAGTACTGTGACAATTATCGAAGATGCATTGATGATTGTAATGAGCGGATATATGATTTTAAATTTATTTTAAACATGAGATTGATACCAATAATTGCCGTTTTTGTGCTGTTTTCAACAACTGTTTTCGCCCAAAAAGTTGTTCGTTATGACCTTTATGTAAAAGACACCTTAGTGCATTTTGCTGGCAAAGAAAAACGAGCGATTGCAGTTAATGGTCAAATACCTATGCCTACTTTGACTTTTACCGAAGGCGATACGGCTGAAATACATGTTCATAACCAACTGAAGGAGGAAACCTCGTTGCATTGGCACGGGCTATTTTTACCCAATAAAGAAGATGGGGTTCCCAACCTGACACAAATGCCCATTCGGCCAAATACAACTCATATCTATCGTTTCCCAATTATTCAAAATGGCACTCACTGGTATCACTCACACTCAGGGTTACAAGAACAAATAGGAATGTATGGGAATTTTGTCATGTTAAAAAGACCGAACACCCCATCATTTAGAAAGGGAATTGATGACTTACCTACGCTTCCTATTGTATTGAGTGAGTGGACCAATCTCAAACCCGAGAACATTCATAGGATGCTTCATAATGCCAATGACTATCCTGCATTGAGAAAAAACTCGGTACAAAGTTATGGGGAAGCAATATCTGCAGGTCATTTTAAAACTAAAATGAAAAATGAGTGGAAGCGAATGATGGCGATGGATGTGAGTGATGTCTATTATGAAAAAATATTCATGAATGGTCTACCTATTTCAGAACTTAAAAATATCTCAGGAAATGAATTAAAAGGTGGTGACAAGGTTAGATTAAGAATTTCAAATGGGGGGGCATCATCCTATTTTTGGTTGACTTACGCCGGGGGTAAAATTACAGTAGTCGCAAATGATGGGAACGATGTGGAACCGGTTGAAGTTGATAGATTAATTATTGCGGTTTCAGAAACCTATGATATTATTGTTACTATTCCAGCAGATAAGACTGCCTATGAATTCTTAGCAACGACTGAAGACCGGACTAATTCAGCATCCATTTATATTGGAAATGGAATTAAACAGTTGAAATCACCTTTACCCCGATTAAAGTATTTTGAAGGGATGAAGATGATGAATGACATGATGAAGATGAATGGCGAATTGGATGATATGGGTATGGCCATGAGTTTAAATCAAATGGATATGAATGTGGTGATGTATCCTGAAATAACTGGCGATGCTAAGCCAAAACAAGATGACAATGACCCCAATCGTTATAATGCCAATGCACTGGGAGACATTGTTACCCTGAATTATGCCATGCTGAAGTCCCCTAGCATAACAGCATTGCCCAAGGATGCTCCAGTAAAAGAATTGTACTTTAAACTCTCCGGTAATATGAATCGATATGTTTGGAGTTTAGACAATAGGGTCGTTTCAGAAGCCGATAAAATCCTTATCAAAAAAGGAGAAAATGTTAGAATTATTCTCTACAATGGTTCCATGATGCGCCATCCGATGCACCTACATGGGCATGATTTTAGGTTACTTAACGGTCAAGGACAAAATGCTCCTTTAAAAAACATTGTGGATGTTATGCCGATGGAGACGGATACATTAGAATTTAACGCCAATGTTGAAGGTGATTGGTTTTTCCATTGTCATATTTTGTACCATATGATGAGCGGAATGGGTAGGGTATTAAGTTATGAAAATCAGATGCCCAATCCATTGATTCCTAATCCAAAACTAGCGCAACGGAAACTGTTTGCAGACGACCGCAAGTTTCATTTTATGGCTGAGAATGATTTTGCAACCAACGGTAATGATGGAATGGCCATGTTACAAAATACGAGGTGGAGCATTGGTTCAGAATGGCGATTGGGCTATCATGATTTTCACGGATATGAGGTAGAAACACATATTGGTAGATATGTTGGGAAAATGCAGTGGTTAATGCCATTTATTGGCTTTGATTGGCGTTATAGAAAGTTTGGAATAGATGAACAGGAAACAAATCTATTTGGGCAATCAAATAGTAAGGACCTAAGAAGTCTTGTTACAGTCGGCGTAAATTACACGTTGCCATTACTCATTGTTGGACAAGCTGAAATCTATCAGGATGGAAATATTCGTTTTCAACTTATGAGAGAAGATATGCCTATTACCAAACGACTTAGAGTGAGTTTTATGCTTAACACCGATAAGGAATACATGGCAGGTTTTCGTTACATCGTAAACAAAAACATGGGCATTACATCACATTATGATAGTGATATGGGATTGGGTGCTGGAATAACTTTTTCTTACTAAAAACTTTTTAATTGTCTATTGAGATAATTTAACTTCAATAAAAAACAAAATCATGAAAAAAAACATTGTTTTAAACCTCTTGTTGACATTACCTATTGGCGTTTTTGCCCAACACCAAAACCATCAACCCAAAGTCGATACCAGTCAAACAGCAGTCAAGCCCAAAAGTCCAAAAATGACGGCAATGGCAATGGTAGGCACAAATCATGTACATATAGAATACGGTTCACCGAGTGTGAGAGGGCGGAATATTTGGAATGGTTTAGTTGCCTTCAATCAAGTATGGTCATCGGGAGCTCACAAAGCTACTTGGATAGATTTTGGTCATGATATAATGGTTGAAGGTAAAGTTATTACAAAAGGTAAATATGGATTTTTTACTATTCCTGATAAAGAAACGTGGACTTTGATTTTGAGTAAAACGTGGGATATGCACTTATCGGACGATTATAAAGAAGAAAATGACATCATCCGAATTAAGGTAAAACCCTTCAAAAGCGATAAATTAGTTGAAGCCCTTACGTATGAAGTAATGCCGACCAATGCTAACGAAGGCAAAATAAAATTGAGCTGGGAGTATTTGAATGTTGAGTTTCCATTTAAAAACAAGTAACTGATTTTGGGGGAAGAAATGAGCGAAATCAACTAATTTAACCCGTATTGCTATGAATAGTCTTGGTCAGAAAGCACCCAAGGGCTATGGCTGATTAACTAATCCAAAATTCATCTATTAGGAGATTTGCGGGATAAATCATTAATTTTTATCATTGGAAAGCGACATTTACTTCCTCCAATTTACAGGATGATTTCTCTCTTTAAAAAGTTGAAACCGGATTGACTAAAACCAACTCTTGGCACATTCTTGGCACAATTTGAAAACCACAGGTATAACTCTCAACTAAAATAGTCAAAAAACACTAAGCCCTCTACTGGGCTTAAACCAAGAAAATCGATGAATAGAAGAAATAGAGAATGATTATAAACAAAAAAGTCACCATTTCTGATGACTTTTCTAATTGCTCCCCTTACAGACGAAAGATGCAGCTATAATGCGATGATTGAGTATGTGACTATCAGGAAATTAAAGGGCTGAATGCTATATATAAATTCTTTAGCGGTTTTGATATTTTAGTTAAAGAAAAGAGTATGTAAATATCTACCTGGTGCAAGAATGGCAAAACTTCCTGCAATGATAATACCTCCGATATATAACCTAATCATTGAATTTTTGTGTGTTTTAATATCCCCTCGTTTAATTGCAAACCAAGCCTTTGGGACAGTATATATAGTTAAAATGCTCAGAAGGTGAAGTAACCCAAAATGATTGAAAATCCGTTGACCTACTTGAGCTGGTATAAATAAAGTTAAGATGCCTGTAATAATGTTGGGCAAAGTATTTACATTCGGTAAGATTTATTGAAATGAGAATTGCATTTTCTTTGGCAGGTGCAAAATCCGTGTAAAGCCAATTACCATAATGCAGTTCGCTTTCGTCAATGATGCCTTCAATTGCTCCGTTTAAATCGTCTTTGTGTATTGGGCAATACCCATCTTGCTTTGAAGTATAAAAAGCAAATTCAGCCTCTTGCACTGGGGCTGAAAATGGGATGATATTTAATTGAAGTGTCTGCTGCATAACTTACTTGTTGTGTTGTTTATTTATAAATTATATTGATGGTTGGTTCCTCACTTTGTTTTGTTTGAATATTACAAATTTAAAACTTCATCCGTTGTATTCGCACCGCATTTAATATTGCTAATAAAGCCACTCCAACATCCGCAAAAACGGCTTCCCACATGGTGGCTAAACCACCTGCACCCAATACCAATACAATGGCTTTTACTGCAAATGCTAAAATGATATTCTGTATTACAATGCTCCTGGTGGCTTTGCCTATTTTAATGGCGGTTACAATCTTTAAAGGCTGGTCTGTTTGTATCACTACATTGGCTGTTTCTATGGCTGCATCGCTGCCCATTGCACCCATTGCAATGCCCACATCGCTTAAAGCCAATACGGGTGCATCGTTGATGCCATCGCCTACAAATGCAATGATTTTTGTCTTGTCCTGTTTTAGTTCTTCTACTTTCTGTACTTTGTTTTCTGGTAGCAAATCGCCAAAGGCGGTATCTATGCCAATTTGTTTTGCTACTTTTTGGGTAATGGAATTTTTATCGCCACTAAGCATTATGGTTTGTTTAATGCCGTTCAGGTGCATTTGCCTGATGGCTTCCTGTGCATCCTCTTTTACTTCATCGGCTATCAATACATAACCTGTATACTGGTTGCCTATGGCTACCACTACAATGCTTTCTATAATTTCGTCAATAGCTGCATCGTATGTGATATTATATTTCTTTAGCAGTTTTGTATTACCTGCCAATACTTCTTTCCCGTTCACATTTCCCTTTAAGCCATGCCCTGAAATTTCTTCTATCTCTGTCGCCTGGTAAGTTTGTGTTTCGTTCTTTTCATACTCGGCAATGGCTTTGGCAATAGGATGTGTTGATTTGCTTTCTAATGCAGCTAATGTTTTTATGAAATCTGTTTTGTCCATTCCGTTAGTTACAATTGCCTGCACTTTAAAAACACCTGCCGTTAGTGTGCCGGTTTTGTCCATCACAACGGTATTTATTTTGGTCATTAACTCTAAATAATTAGAACCTTTAAACAAAATACCATTTCTTGAAGCCGCACCTATGCCGCCAAAATAGCCCAATGGAATAGAGATAACCAATGCACAAGGGCAACTGATAACTAAGAAAATTAAAGCCCTGTACAGCCAATCATTAAACACATAATTGCTTAGAACAAAGTAGGGAACCACCACCAATGCTACTGCCAAAAAGAAAACGATAGGTGTATAGATTTTGGCAAATTTTCTTATCAGCAATTCTGTTTTTGCCTTTCTTGCAGTAGCATTTTGCACCATTTCCAAAATCCGTGCAAGGGAACTATCGGCAAATTTTTTGGTTACTTTCAGTTCAATTACTTTATCAAGGTTTAGCATACCTGCCAATACCTGTGCTCCTTTATAAATAGATTTTGGTTTGCTTTCTCCTGTAAGTGCTGCGGTATTGAAGCTGCTGCCCTCACTTAACATTTCACCATCTAACGGAATTTTTTCGCCTGCTTTAATTTGTATGGTTTCGCCTATTTCTACTTCTTCGGGTTTTATTTCTTCGTATTTATTATTCCTTAAAACGCTGGCAGAAGATGGACGGACATCTAATAAGGCTTTGATATTGTTTTTTGCTTTATTAACTGCTGCCTTCTGAAACAATTCACCAACGGCATAGAATAACATTACCGCAACACCTTCGGGATATTGACCGATGGCAAAAGCCCCCATAGTGGCCAATACCATTAATGTAAACTCGGTGAAGAACTCTTTTTTAAGACTGGCTTCCCATCCTTCTTTTATTACCGGTAAACCAACAGGTAGGTATGCAATAGCATACCATGCAAGGCGTACATAGTTTGTAAAGAATGAGGGTTTGAAATAATTATCCAACGCAATGCCAATGAGCAACATAACGAAACTGATAATGGCTGGCAGGTATTGTTTCCATACACTACTATGAGCTTGCAATTGGACTTTATCTTGTCCACTATCAATGGTTTTCTTTTTATGCAGCAGTTGTTCTGCACCTGCTTCGGTATAGATTTTTTCTTCTAATGTGCAGCAGGTCATCCTGCCTTGTTCATCGTAAGTATGCTTATGATTTGGGGCTGTATTTATCATTTTATGAAAATTGATTTAGTTATTATTATTCTTCCTCTTTACCACCACTGGCTTTTGATAATACATAAAATGCACCTTTGGTTGCAATCCTTGCACCTTTCGGTATTTCTTCCAATGGCGTAATTTCTATGTAGCCCAATTCTGTTACACCTGTGGTTACTTCTATCTTTTTAAAATGAATATGCTTTTCAGCTTTGGCTTCTGTATTCTTTTCTGACTTTTCCCCTGCTTCCTTTTTTTCAGCCTTCTCTTTACCTTCGCTTTCCTCATCCACAACCATAAAAATATATTGCTTGCCTTCTGCACTTACCACTGCATCAACAGGAACTGCCTGTACTGTTTGATTACCTACATTAATCAATGCAGATACATACATACCCGGTAACAATTTGATGCCGCCTGTATTGTTGATTTTGGCATGTACAATTACCGATTTGTTTTCATTTTCAAAAGATTGATTGATACCGTAAATAGTACCTGTTATTTGCTTATTGTTCTGATTGGATAGAATGAACTCTACTGTCTGCCCATTCTTTACTTTAAACAAATCCTTTTCATACACCTGCAAATCACAATGAACTTGTGAGTTATCTACAATATCCATTAAGGAGGTTTGCATATCAATATAGCTGCCTGTTTTAATTAGTATATGCCCTATAACACCACTAATAGGTGCGGTGATGGGAATTTGATTTACAAAATTTCCATTCGCCACCGATGCAGGACTGATATTTAATTGTTGCAATTGTTTTTCTATCCCTTTCATTCTTGCTTTATCCGTTTCATATTTGGATGCTGCCTGTTGAAACACTTTTCCTGTACCTGCACTTTCGGTATTCAGTTCCTTTTGGCGTTGGTACTCCTTTTCAGAATAAACAAATTCTTTTTTCAGCATGAGGTAGTCCTGCTGCAACTTCACAATGTCTGTGTTTTCTAATATTGCTACTGTTTGCCCCTGGCGAACATAGTTGCCTTCCAACACTAATATTTTTTTAATGATGCCGGACACCAATGAATTTACATCGGCTTTATTTTGTGGGGGCACTTCCAATTGTCCGCTTGACTTTACCACACTGTTTAGATTTTTCATTTCTATTGTACCTAACTCAATGCCTACGGCTTTCATTTGCTCCTCCGAAACTTCTATGGTTTCTGAATGGGTTTCCTCAACTTTAGTTGTTTCTTTTGTTTCCGTTTTATTGCCCGATTTGCAGGATGTAAAACCGATTGCAACTACAAAGAGTGCAAATGCTATGATTGATTTTATATTTATTGACTTCATTTTATTTATTTCCTTTTAAGTAGTTTAACAATATAATGGACTGATTGAACTGGTTCACTGCATCGGTATATTGCAGCCTTGTATTGATAGCCGTTTGCAGGTTTTGGATATACTCCATGTAACCAATTTCGCCTTTTGTGTATGCTGTGTTTGAAATTCTGATAATATCGTCTGCCTGTTTTAAACCTGTGGTTTCGTAATACTGCAAACCTTCTTTTGCTTTCAGGTATTCGTTGTATTGCACTGCATAACTACTTTGCATGTATAGCAAGGTTTGCTGCCGTTCTGTTTCAATCAACGTATTATTAATTTTGGCAGCTTTTATTTTTGCTTTTTGTGAACCAAAGAATAACGGCACTCCAATACCTACCTGAAATCCTGCTATCCTTGTACCAGGGAAATAATTACGGTTAATTTTTGCTGGGTCAAACCCTTTGACAATAGCCTGATGATAATAGCCCACATTCAAATCAGGAAGTAGCTTGCTTTTCTCCAAATTTATTTGTGATGTACTTACATTCAGCCGTTGATTATAATACTCTATCAGCGGATTTGATTTTATTGCAGCCGTGTCAAACTTGTAATCATCCGGCATCTTGGGTAATTCATTTTCTTTTGGCATTACCGGTTCGGATGTATTCAGCCATTTCTGCAATACCAATTGATAACTGCTTAATGTTGTATTGGCTTGCTTTAACTGCAATTGGTTTTCTTTGTATCTGCTTTCGGCTTGCATTTTCTCCAACTGGTTTGTTTCACCTGTATTATAGCGAAGGGTAGCCCGTTTGAGAAAGTTGCTGTAAATACTATCCTGCTGTTGCAACAGCTTTATTTTTTGTGAACTATAAACCAAATTGTAATAGGCTTCGGTTACTTCTTTTATTATTTCATTCTGTGATAGCAATTTTGATTTTTGTGCTAATAATGTTTCCTGTTTCAGTAGCTTATTTTGATTAGCATACACAGTAGGGAAAGCAATTGTTTGCGTAATGCCTATGCTGTTATCAATATTACCGCCACTTGTTGGGTCTTGCACTAATTGCAGGTTTGTTTTATCAGGATTAAAACCTGTTTTTTGCAGTACCTGAGATTGCTGAATGTATAAGTCGGCTCCCTTTATTTGCAGGTTATTTTTTAAAGCTATATCAATACATTCCTGTAAAGTTTTTTGATTGCTTTGTGCATAAGATTTTTCTGCAAACAAACCAATGAATGTAAACAGTAACAGCACAGTCATTGAATTGCCCTGGAGTTTTGGTTTCTTCATTTTATTTGGTTTGAAATTAATTTTAGTGTTGAATAAAATGTAGAGTGCAGGAAGTACAAGCAAGGTTAAAAGCGTAGCTGTAATTAAACCGCCAATAACTACGGTGGCTAATGGCTTTTGCACTTCACCACCTGCACCTGTGGAAAGTGCCATTGGTAAAAACCCTAATGATGCAACTGCTGCCGTCATAATTACAGGACGCAGCCTTACGGCTGTACCTTTTCTTACCCTTTCATATATATCGGTAATGCCTTCGTCTTTTAACTGGTTGAAGTAACCAATCAATACAATGCCATTTAATACTGCTACACCAAACAAAGCTATAAAGCCAACACCTGCCGAAATACTGAATGGCATACCTCTTAGCCACAAAGCAATGATGCCACCAATGGCGGATAATGGAACTGCGGTAAAAATCAGGAATGATTGTTTTACACTGTTGAAAGTAAAGTAGAGCAATACTAAAATGAGTAATAATGCTACCGGCACTGCAATACCTAACCTTGCCTTTGCTTCTTTCAGGTTTTGAAACTGACCACCATAGGTATAGTAATAACCTGAAGGTAGTTTTAGTTTTTCATCTAATATGGGTTGTATTTCTTCTACCGTGCTTTCAACATCTCTGCCACGAACATTGAAACCTACAAAAGTTCTACGCTGCCCATCCTCATGACTTATTTGTGCAGGGGCTGTTTTGAATGAAATATTTGCTACCTGGTTAATAGGCACTTTGTTGCCTGATGGCAATGGCACATAAAGGTTTTCAATATTGCTGAAGTCTTTCCGCAAATCTTTTTGCAACCGTACCACCATGTCAAACCGTTTATCTCCTTCAAACACAACACCTGCCACATTTCCTGCAAAAGCAGTTTTCAGCACCATGTTTACATCACTGATGTTTAATCCGTATTGTGCAATTTTATCACGGTTATACTCCACTTGTATTTGTGGCAAGCCGCTTATTTTTTCTACAAAAGGTTCACTTACTCCTTTTACATTTTTTATCAAACCTGCTATTTTATTTGCCTGAGCATTCAGTATTTCCAAATCTTCACCATAGATTTTTATTGCCACATCCTGTTTGATACCTGTAATTAATTCATTAAACCGCATCTGCATTGGTTGTGTAATTTCAAAATTTACACCGGGTAAAATGCTTAGTGCTTCTTCCATTTTTTCCATCATTTCTTCCCTGGTATGTGCAGATGTCCATTCTTCTTTAGGCTTCATGGCAAGCATCATATCGGCTCTTTCTATCGGCATCGGGTCAGTTGGAATTTCAGAACTCCCTATTCTTGTTACCGCCTGTTTTATTTCAGGAAACTTATCCTTTAAAATTTTCTCCGCCTTGCCTAATGTTTCTACTACCTGCGTTAATGATGTACCTTGTGCCATGCTTATTTCAACAGCCAAGTCGCCTTCTTCCAATGTGGGGATAAACTCACCGCCTAAGCTGTTGAACAGGATTAAGCTGCCGGCAAATAATACTACCATAGCAGCCACAATAGTTTTTTTCCAATGCAAAGCCCAATTGAGTAATGGTGTATAAAGTTGTTGCAAGAAATCAATTATTTTATCTGATATATTGCGTTTATGTGTTGCCTTTTTACTAAGGAACAATGCACTCATCATTGGTACATATGTCAATGAAAGTATGAATGCACCTAAAATTGCGAAAGCTACTGTTTGAGCCATTGGCTTAAACATTTTTCCTTCAATGCCCACTAATGCGAATAGTGGCAGGTAAACTATTAAGATGATAATTTCACCAAATGCGGCACTGCTTCTGATTTTTGAAGCGGCTTCAAATACTTCATCATCCATTTGTGATTGCGAAAGTTTTTGCAAACCGACATGATGATGCTTACTCATGTAAATCCTATGAACAATTGCTTCAATAATAATTACTGCACCATCTACAATTAAGCCAAAATCAATTGCACCCAAACTCATAAGGTTGCCGCTTACACCAAACAAATTCATCAGTATAATGGCAAAGAGCATTGCTAAAGGAATAACAGAAGCTACTATAAGACCTGCCCTTAGATTTCCTAAAAGCAATACCAAAATAAACACTACAATCAGTCCTCCTTCAATCAAATTCTTTTCTACCGTACCCATTGCCCTGTTTACTAATTCTGTTCGGTCAATAAATGGTTCTATTACTACACCTTCGGGCAATGATTTTTGTATTTGTGCCATTCGCTGTTTAACATTTGTAATTACCTGTGCAAAGTTTTCACCTTTCAGCATCAGGGTAATACCTGCCACTACTTCGCCTTCACCGTTTCTTGTAACTGCACCGTACCGTGTTGCACTGCCAAACTGTACCGTTGCCACATCCCGGATTAATATAGGAATGCCGTTTACGTTTTTTACTACTATTTTTTCAATATCACTTAATGACTTTACCAGTCCCAAACCACGAATAAAATAAGCATTGCTGCGTTGCTCTATATAGCTGCCACCAGTGTTTTCATTATTACTTTCTAATGCCTTGTATATTTCAGGAATTGTAATGTTCATAGCATTGAGCTTGTCATTATCCAAAGCAATTTCATATTGCTTCACATAACCACCCCATCCGCTTACTTCTGCCAAACCCTCTGTACCTGCCAACTGCCTTTTTACAATCCAATCCTGCATAGTACGCAAATCGGTAGCGGTGTATTTGTTTTCATACCCTTTTTTTGCATGTATGATATAATGATATATTTCACCCAATCCCGTAGTAATAGGTGCTAAAGTTGGTTCACCTAAACCTTGCGGAATTTGTGCTTCTGCTTCTTTTAGGCGTTCACTTATTTGCTGCCTTGCCCAATAGACATCAGCATTGTCTTTAAAAACAATTGTGATTACGGATATACCACTCCGGCTCATGCTCCGCTTTTCAATTACATTGGGAATATTTGCAATTGCCAACTCAATAGGTGTGGTAATAAACTGCTCTACCTCCTGAGCACCCAATGTTGGTGCTTGTGTAATTATCTGTACCTGGTTGTTGGTGATGTCCGGCACAGCATCAATAGGTAACCGCATAGCGGATATAACGCCCCAAATAATGAGAGCCAATGTAAAAGCCCCCACTACAAGTTTGTTTTTTATTGAGAACTGAATTATTTTTTGAAACATTGAAAATTTTATTTGTTTATGAATTTTATTTATTGGTTAATCCTTGCAGCAATAGCGAACAACATCAAGATGCATATTATCGCTATCCCTACCGCTTTGAATACCTGCAATAGAGTAAGCGGTTTACGCTTTTTCTTTTTGCTTTTAATGGACAATTTGTTTTTGATTTATATGATTAATCACGGCTATAAACCGGGAAGCATACCACAACGTAAAATGAATTACATCAAACTATAAAGCCTGATGAATAGCATTAAGGAAACGAAATGTTGTGATTTGTAGATTAACCTATCTTAGGCGGTTGCCAAACAGAATGGAAGTCGTAGGAGTTAAAATCTACTTTGTAACGAAACTTCACAGATTGAAATAGCATTTTAGGCATTTTGTATAATGCCAAAGGCTGATAAAAAGCTGATGCAGGACAGTGGGAACAAGTACAGAAGGGAGTACAGGCTTCGTCACCAGTTTGGTGTTGTTGTTGCTGAGTATTAGCAGAAATCTTTTGCTCAGCCATTACATTACGCTCCTGCCTGTCATTGCACGGAAGGCAGGACAGCACTAAAAGGTAAATGCTCATTAAGAGGGCAAAAAATTTCATTGCGGCAAATATAAGCAGAAATATGAAAGGTTGTACCCCCAACCTGCAAAACTTGCAAAGTCTGCAAACTCTGCAATGTGTAGAAGGGTTTGAACTGGTGGGGCAAAAAAAAACCCGAAGGAACAGTTTCAAATGCGTTGGTATGAACCTGCTTTGATTTTGGTAAGGGTATATCCGGTTGCAGATTTTAGCACATCATCAACCGTTCTGGCAGATAGCTTGAACTTAGTGCCTACTTCGGTTGCTTCAGGATGGTCGCAACTAATCAATTCAAGAAATTGGTCTCTGGTTAATTGAGATAAAGATGTGATGAGACCAATTGCTGTAAAGAAGATACTTCGTAAACACGGTTATCCACCTGATATGGAGTTGAAAGCAACCGAGACGGTGATAGAACAGGCAAAGTTGTTGGCAACAGATTATTCAAGTAATTAAGACAAGTGCAATTCATTAAGGTTAATTTTCTATTTCTTTTACTATTATTGGTATCATGTGCTAAAGAAGAACCAATCACACCTGATACCGGAGATTACACCCCGACAACATCCAAAGATTATTGGATTCATTTTATCTAATTCGGGGTCATCTTCACCAGTTAGGAGTTTCGCAGTAACTGTTGATGAGATAGAGAAAAGGACAGGTATCGATTTCTTCCCACAATTGGAAGATGGTGTGGAGAATCAGATTGAAGGAGTTGTTAATTATGGTGGTTGGAACCTCTAAGAAGCCACCGGTATTGATGACTTCCTGTATTTTAAAGTAAGTAGGACTACTCTTCTAAATCTTCCAAGTCATAGTTCTCGAGATTAAAGTCATCATCATATAAAACATCCTCATCGTCAACTACCTCAACATTTAATTCGAAATTTTGGTTGGTGTCACTAATTTGGATATTCCTCCGCAAATTCCCCACATAATACATGGTTTGATTAAAATAATCTATGTTTTTGTTATTTATAGCACATATCATAGCAAGATTGAATATAAGTTCGTTTACTGAGGAACTTACGATTGCCACATTGTCATTCTCATCTATATTAAGTTCTTTAAGAACGGTTTTAAAAAATACCTTGAAGTATTCGATTTCACGAATAAGTCCAAGTTCGCTAATTATGCGAGACGCATGTGGGTCAGAAAATGTTAGATTAAGAATTTTGTATTCATTAATATCATTGTGATTCAAGTCCGAGTTGATTTCTATTAGGCCAGGGATTTTCATTTGTTAGTTTTGGTTTCCGCTTCATTCTTTAGGTTCTTCAGTAGTATCGATGCTTGGGACTCCGTTAAAATAATCTTCATTGAAACGGTCTTGGTTTTGTTCGTTTTTTTCATAAAAGTCCTTTACTATAAATATCGACTAAGACACCAATGTTCCAATTTTGGGAATTTTTTCTACCGGATTTAAAAATGGTTTTTCACCTTTTTTTCAAATCAAAAGGTTTTTAAGGGTAGACATTTCCAATTTCCACAAAAATTTGGTCCGGATTTTAAACGGGGAATTGACCGGGGTCTAAAAACGAAGGTATTTCATATATAAGGGAGGGCCGGAATAGGGACCTCCGGCACCGCCTCCTGTAGGGAGTGGGGGTCAAGGGTAGCAGCTTCTACCCTGTGACGCCCTCCTAATTACCGGGATAATACAGAATGACCTCTTTAAGATTTACTGGTGAGGTTTTTGGTGAATTCAATAACTGTAAAAAATCAAACACGTTTACCGGGACGATTATAAAAGACACGAGGTCCCTATAAGACTCTAATGTGTAAGTTGAGTCAAATTACATTACCAACATCAATTTTTTGACCTTGGTAATCGTATTGATATGAAGACCTGTAATCTTTGATATTTCAACAGATTTGTAGTTCTTTTTAAGCAATTCCATTGCATGTCTATTTTTTGACTTGGATAAGAATTTTAGCGGGTCTTCGCTGGTACCATGTTTTCTCCCTAAAAAAACGTTGCCTTTCAGTTTTGCCAGTTCAATTCCTTCTTTCTGTGCCGACTTAATCATGTTGCGATTCATCTCCGCAATTACAGACATCATGGCAATACACATCTTTGAGATTGGATTCTCTGTACCATCCTGGTTAAGAGTTGATAGACCTTGTTCAATAAAATGAACTGGTATTTTCCTCTCGACCATAAAATGTAGAAAATCAACAATTCCCTTCAGGTCACGACCGCACCGGTCGATTTGCCAAAAGGATACAGACCCTACCAAATCCATTGAGATTAGTTTGAACAGTTCCTTTCCACCGGGTCTTTCAAATAATGCAACCGCTCCTGAAATTTTGTCCTCTATTACCTTATCGTAGTTGGCCTCTTGAACTCGTTGTCTATCTAAGTTTTGGTCAATCGAACTGGTACGAACATATAGAATACTTAGTTTTTTCATAATATTAGACTTGTGGTGTTATAACCCTAAAATTATGCCTTATTGCGCTAGAATGCTGCATTTTTTGTTTAATTTCTACATGTCCAGTCTTCACATTTCAAGGTATACTCTAATATTATGTGTTTGAGTTATGATTGAAGAAGTCGTTAAGGGATTGGTAAGACTTCATCCTGTAATCGAACTCCTTCTTTGCATAATCCCGGTATTTCTTTGCCGATGGATGGTCACTTGACATCAGGTCATGAAACTGTTCCTTGGTTAATTGGGATAACGAAGTAATTGTACCTTTTGCGGGTGAATATTCTTCTGATGAGATGTCTTTTTCTGTCATTTTATAATAAATGGTTTGAGTTTCGAACATGGGTCAATTCCCACCACGTTAAATTACGGCGAAATCTGTTCTATTTTACACCCTATATTGTTGCTGGTGATACAAATATCCCAAGTATCATATTTTTTGTCAATTAGAAGTTACACCTATGGCCGGTACGATAAAAACCTCCTTTAAATTACAGGAAGTGGGGTCAGATTTCTTAGCAATTCCTTAGCATTGGAGCCTTCCCTTTTTAATTCATTTTCGATATATTTATTAAAAAGGTAAGAATTAGTTTGTAGTGGAGCTGATTTATACCATAAAGATTTAGAGTACTCCCCCTCATTAAAGTAACCGTCCACTACCGGTGAAATAGTGAGGGATTTTTAATTACATGTTTTCTTATTTTAAGGGTGGAATACAAGACAAATACCTCAACAGACATATCGACTTACCATCACTTGTAAGGTTTATAAAGAATAATCCAGAGGAACTTAAAATCGAAAAGGTTCGAGAACTTAGAAGAATTGGTAAGGATTACGATACACTAAAAAAATCCTTACCGAACGTAACACCTAATTGTTTACTCAAGGTTCGAAAACTTAAAGATGCAGATTACAACCTAATTGCACCATCATCATATATCTACTTTGATATAGATGATTATCCCAATTCTCACAAACTAAAAGACCGGTTCATCGATGAATACGGTCACCTAGCTTCTCTAATATGTATATCATGTAGTCGGGGTGGTATTTCTATCTTCTTTAAGGTATCTAATCATCTTAAGAATGAAAATGACTTCCTTATTGCTCGGCAACACATTATTGATAACATATTGATTAATGAGAAGATTGATACCAATGCTGGTGGTATTGCACGTGCTATGTTTATATCCTCAGACTCTGATTTATTCTATAACTATGAGAATGAATTAGACATACCGGTGGAATTATTTAAAAAGGGCAAGAATAAGGTTGATAACTGCCGGTTGGAAGATAAAAAACCTAATGATGATATGATACGTATCCATTGTGCACCCCAAGAACCATTTGTACCCACCCCAATCAAAGAAGTTTTAGAGCAATTGATACTGGAAACACCAGTAAATGTAAAGAACCCGGTAGTAGATTATAATGAGGTCAATTACGTTGAGATACGTTTTCAATATCTAATAAAGGATGGGTTGAAACATAAGACGTTCACAAATATGATTCATAAGTTAATATTCCTTAATCCAGTTGCCGATAAACATTTGCTCCAATCATATCTATATCATGTGAATGAGGGATATACCGGTAATAAGAAGATGGAGCTGCGTGAACTGATGGGTTTATTTGATACCGTATATAATGGTGCAATATTCCTTGGGAACTCAAAAGTCAAGCCGGTCTTAAAACGTATCCATTATAACAAGGATTGCGATGCAACATTTAACAAACGTAAAGTGTCGGGTAAGATTCGAGGTATCCTAAAAGAGAACGAAACCAAGCTAAAAATTAGAGCAACTATTGAAGAGATGGAAACCAAAGGTATCCCCATTTCCAAGTCAAGTATATCCAAATATTCAGGAATTCACAGGGGAACTATCATAAAACACATGGATACGAACCTTCATGACATAAAAAAAATTATAGACGAAATCAACGATTCTATTGAATAATGGCACATTTTATCTTTTTTTAATTTACAAGAAGAAAAAAGTTGACAAAAATATTTGTATGAAAATAAAACTTCACATACATTTGTAAAAAATTACAAGGGAATGAAAAATAAGGATTCGGATAATAAGGAGGTAAAGAATAAAAACCTTAAGATGTTGACAGAGGATTTGGCAACATTAGACTTCATAAACGGAAAGTCATTCATGGCATTTCCCGCTGATGAAATTGATGGGATGACTTTACCTCAGATGATTTCCGCTTACGAGTCAGGTAAATTCTCTGCTAATATTTTAGATGGGTTCAGAAAGATGGTATTTGCGGAACGGGATAGATTGGTTGAAGAGGTTTTAAATTTTTACACAACCAAACTTGACTTCAAGGATGCTGAGTCTTCGATGTCACCTGAAGAAATATTTCAAGTAATAGAAGAAAAGAAGATTCGTGTTAGACGACTTACTATGGTTCTTAAACCTGACTGCTATCAAACGATTACCAAGAAGGCTAACGGAGATGAATATGACCTGGTTAAATTAAACTGGATAGGTGATGATGGTGCCAAGTTCATCAAGGTTTCAAAGACATTTGGTTTGAAGGGGAAATTAGGATTAGAGTTTTCCATGAAAAAGGTACTTAAAGACTACTTCATGACTGAAGCTGAACAAGTAACGGATTGGAAACAATTACAAAAGTTTGCCAGAGCAGTTAGAGCTGACCATGTTGCGTCAATTGATGGTAAGACGTGGGTGTTTGAGTTCAAACTTAGTGACAAGAACGAGTTCATCAAAACAGCGTTAAGGTTTGAGTTGTGGGATAACTACTATCAAACATATCTAAACACAGGAAAGAATTAAAAAAAACGAGACGGATGAAAGTCCGTTTTTTAAGACCCAAACATGGTTGACAAAATATTTTACCAACTTTTAAACAAATTCATTAACAATTAAATTCTAACGCATGAAAAATGTAATTAACGTTGAGGTTATCGAAGTCGATAATATCAAAATTCACCCTTTGCTTGAGCAATTTGTGAAACCCAAAAAGAAGGACCACATCGAATACACCATGAATCGATTGGGTCAGTTTACTCCACTACTTGGTAATTATGTTGGAGATACCTTTTATGTAACGGACGGAATCGTCCGATTGGAAGTTGCGAAATCCTTAGGATTGAAAACTTTACAATGTCTGCACATTAACATTCCTGATGAGGATGTGGTAAAAATCAGATTAACCAGTAACCAGCGAACCAAAATGTCATACAGTGAGATGATGCATTATGGAGAGCATATGTTAGGTCTTATTGGAAAATCTCAAGGAAAGAAAAGAGATTTAATGGAGTTTGACTTCATTGACAAGGATGAACATTATGGGCTTAAGGGTAAAGAAAGATTGGAATTAGTCTGCCACTTGCTTGACCTACCAATCGGAGCGTCATCATTACGAAAGTTGATGGAAATCAAATGGTTCGAAGATGAGAATCCGGGGAATAAAGTAGGGATTATGGCCGGTTTGGAAAATGGGTTGTACAAGATTGATAAAGCGCATCAATTACTCGGTGAAAAGGCTAAGAAAGAAGGCCAAATTGCAGATAGGAAACGGAAAGATTATGAAGGGAAAGTAAATGATATTAGTTACCATTTATTTAACATATCCTCAATGGACCTTTCGGACATTCCTGATTCTAGCATGAGAATGTTCATTCAATCACCACCATATTTTCAGCTTCGGGAATATCGAAATCAACCTAAATCATTTATCCACGGTCAAGAGAAAACCTTAACTGAATACATCGATAATGAAATTAGATTTTACGATGGTACAAAAAGCAAGTTGTTACCAAATGGGGTCATCGTTATTATTATTGGTGAGACTTACAGAGATGGTTATCAAGGTGTTTGCACCAAATTGGAAACTGCACTTGCTGAGAATGGTTGGTATATTCATGATGTAAATACCTTTGTCAAGACCAACGCTAAGGCTACGCCTCACGTGGCAAGATTTCTGAATTCAAAAGAAACCATCATCGTAGCGGGTTTAAAACCAGCAAATGAAACGTTATTTAATGAAGTCACAAGACCCTCTTCAATTGGGGAGTTCAAAGTGATACCTGGTTCATCAAGAACCACTGGTGGTAAGGGATATTCAATGGCATCTCCTGAGTCATCTATTACGAATGTTTTTATCGAGTCTGTATTTCAAAAGTCAGAATACTCGGATGTTGATGAGGAATTTTATCATCAAGCACCTACTTCAGTCAAAATTTATGAAAAATTCATCAAGGCTTATAGCAATCCAGGTGATAATGTAGGGGACTTATTTGTAGGAAGTGGTTCGGGGTTAGAAGCGGCAATTCAGAATGGAAGAAATGGATTTGGCTGGGATGTAGACCATAAGTCTATCGACTTTTGTAATATCCGTCTTACAAAGCGTCTTGAAGAAAGAGAACAAGTGAAAATCGAATTATCGATTGCTGCATAATTTGTGGAATTTTAAAAATGCAATTGAAAATATAGAAAAGGCTTATCATTGCACTGAATGTCCTTTTTTGTGTTAAAATTGCTCCCAATTTAAAAATAGGAAGTGAGGACAAATAATCAATTTTTAGTGGATTTGAAGGAGGTCATCCAACCAGGTGGTCTCCAATCAAATCTTGGTTATAACCAAGTTACTACAAGAATTTCTATTAAGGAGCTACACGTAAAAAAAGGATACCATTGTAAACTAAATGACATTCTGAATTTCTGTCAGAATATTGAAAATGGCGAAGTTTTGGACCCTATTGAAGTTAATCAAAATAATATGATTGTCGATGGCGTGAAAAGATACTTTGCCTATAAAAGGTTGAAGTACAGCTTCGTTCAAGTTAAAGGAAGTAATGTGTTTATTGAAGAGTTTATAGGTGAAGGGTTTAAAATAATCAAGTGAAAGTCATGTACCAGTTTTTTTCTTTAAGGAAGTCTCAGAAGGACAAGAATATTGGCTCAATCATTGAAAGTATTTTCGATGATAGAACACCTGTATCAAGAAAGTCAATTGGATATAAAATACCGGTGAGACTTTGGGATGGAAACAATGAAAAAGTAAAAGTGAACGAAGGTGTGGATTACATTCTAATCAACAGTAGGATTCAAATGTTGAAAAACCAGTTCAGTCAAAAGATTAAAACTCAGAAGAGATTTGACCACCAAACACCTTCGTTAGTTGCTGAGAAGGAGATATGTTTTATTGAGTTCTGCAGGGAGATATTGGTCAAAGATTACGATTCTATCGCAACCCAAAATAAGTACACCACCATCGTCAATTCTATGGTTCTCTTCATCAAGGAACGCTACAACTTGGATAGACTTCCAATTGAAATTTTGCGTCGGTTTGACTTTATCTATGAGTATGCAATATTCATTGCAAAGCAAACCAATCGAATTAAGGACCCAACCGCTACAAAGAAAAACAACACGAGGTTCAACTACATTGTGGTAATCCAAACTCTTGTTAGGAAGTTTAATCAACACCATCCGCACCTTGAGACAATAAAGACCGACCATTATATTATCCAAGTACCAAAGAAGAACTTGGAGAAGATTAAGTCACGCATGTTGAAGAAAGATGAAATCGAAAAGATTATCAACTACCAAGAAATGGATGGTAAAAAGAGAATCAAGACAATGGAAGGGAAGTACCAGTTCCTGTTTCAATTTTTTACCTCAGGTCTTCGTGTTTCAGATATTCTGCTAATGAACTTTAAACACTTCGTAGATGGACGACTTGAATTGATTATTCAAAAGAACGATGATTTGTTATCTGTTCCTTTCTCCTTCAAATCTGCGAAACTACTTTCTTACTTTTACCCAATGGAATTTCAACGAGCCTTGGAATTAAATCCAATTGGTCAGTTAAATCTAAGCGTTAATGAATTGGAGATATTACTCAATATACATACTGAGAAGGATTTCGGTTCCTTAACGGTGTTGGACGTTGTCAACCTCAACAACCATCTTAAAAAAAATAAGTTTGATGATTACAGTGACGAGGTAATGATTATTGATGGTTTAATCCGTAGAATGGAGTCAATGGTTGCATACTCAATGTGTGAAATAATGGGGGAGAAAGAACCGGGACATGTTTTTGACTATCTCCCTTATGAGGATTTTAAGGATTTGAAGATTTTCGACAAGAAAAGGTTGAATAGAGACCAAATAAAACTACTGACAAGAGGTCGTTCCCGATATAACTCAAAATTACGAAGAATCGGAAGAGATTTGGGAATTAAGGAATTGTCAAGTCATGTTAGTCGACATTCATTTGCTTATCACATGTTGGAAAGTGGGGCTTCAATTGAGGAAATTTCTTTTGCCCTTGGTCATGCAACGGTACAACAAACACAAGGGTATTTGAAGCAGTTTCCACAGAAATTTGCTGATAAGGCAATAAAGGTTTTCGAGGACAGCTTTGAATTGTAATTCACACTTGCTACACAAATCTGCTACACAAATTCCCTTTTTACTTAAAATACAAAAGGACATTTCATTGCGAAATGTCCTTTTTTGTTGACCAGAGGTCAGTTTGTAGCCTCGGAAGGAATCGAACCTTCATCTTAGGTACCGGAAACCTACATTCTATCCATTGAACTACGAAGCCAGGGCTGCAAAATTACGAATACTTCTCCAAAGTCTTAACCAGCACATTGAAATCTTTTGGATAAGGCGCTTCCACTGTAATGGGGTCTCCATTCATCAAGTTGAAGGACAAACTGTGGGCGTGAAGAGCTACGCGGCGCATAACGGGTAATTCTTCCGTCTCTTTTTTCAAGTGGAAATTACGTTTTAGATCGGATAAGTAAATTTCTGGACCGCCGTACATCGCGTCTGAAACGATAGGCGCTTTGAGGCAGGTCAGGTGAATACGGATTTGGTGCATGCGTCCTGTGATGGGCATACATTCCACTAAGGTATACCCTCGGAACACTTTCAGGGTGCGGAACCAGGTTTCGGCGTGCTTTCCTTTGGCACGATCAATCACCACTTTTCCATCTTTCAAAGGTAATATGGGTAAGTTGACCAAAAAGCCATCCCAGTCCTGCATCCCCTCCACGACCGCGTGGTAGCGTTTTGCCGTTTCGCGGTGCTCGAACTGCATCGAGATGTGGCGGTAGGCCTCCGGATTTTTGGCGATTACTAAAGCTCCTGATGTTTCTTTGTCCAAACGGTGTCCCACCTGCGCATCAGACGAATATTCCTTCGCTAAACGCAAGATAGCCGGCGCTAAATCATCCTTCCGCTCATCCAGCGTAGAAATGCCAGAGGGCTTGTTAATCACAATAAAATCAGCATCTTCGAACAAGATGGAATCGGTAAATTTGTATTTCATATATCGCGCCGTTTCACGGCTTAGTCGTCAGTTGTCAGTGGGCAGTCCGGAGGAAATGAGTCCGGAGGATTTTTCTCTTTACTCATCGCCGAAGGCGATTCCAACTTTATGCTTTGTGCTTTATGCTCTATTCTTTAAATAAAAAATTATAAGGAAATCTTTCCCATACTCACCCACGGCGAATCCCCCAATCTTTCTGAACTTGGCGAATCCGCCAACGTTTCGTTCGCTAACAAAGCAAATAAAACTGCCTCTTTCGCCGCAGAAGGCATGCCTAGCTCATCGCTTTCGCAAACGCGGAAAGGAAGAAGCTCGGTTAAACGGGTCATGATTACAGGATTTTTGCTTCCACCACCACTCACGTAAACGCTATCATCGATATCCGATGGAATGTAGGTTTTCATGGCGAGGGCGATGCTTTGAGCGGTGAATTCTGTTAAGGTCGCGACTAAATCAGCTGGGCTGATCGAGGCGTGAATAATGTCCAAATTAAAGTATTCGGGGCCAGTGCTTTTAGGGAATGAATCCTTGAAAAAGCTCAAGCTCATGAGTTCTGCTAAAATGCCCGTGTCGATTTTTCCTGAGAGGGCGATGGCACCATCTTCGTCGTAGGCTTTGTTGAAATAACGGCGAACTGCTGCGTCAATCAAGGTATTTCCGGGGCCGGTATCTGTCACTAAAATGCCAGCTGGATCTCCAGAGGCAGGTAAATAAGTGAAGTTTCCGATG
This sequence comes from Aquirufa lenticrescens, assembly GCF_019916085.1. Classification (NCBI taxonomy): domain Bacteria; kingdom Pseudomonadati; phylum Bacteroidota; class Cytophagia; order Cytophagales; family Flectobacillaceae; genus Aquirufa; species Aquirufa lenticrescens. Next base: position 1,722,473 of record NZ_CP049834.1, read on the forward strand.
CCTCCTATGTTTAATAAGATTCGGTTTTCGCCTTTCTTGGAGAACAAGAAATAGTCTCCAAACATCGCCAAAGGAGCCCCCTCGCCACCAGCTGCTACGTGTTTTTGGCGAAAATCGGAAAGGGTAATAATGCCCGTTAATTGGGCGATATGATCGCCGTCGCCAATTTGCAAGGTCGAATGCGGAAGTTTACCTGTTCTGTCTGGGCGGTGCATGACGGTTTGGCCGTGGGAGGCAATCGCGTCTACTTCAGCTACATCCACACCCCACCTAGCTAAAACTTCTAAAATGAGCGATGCATGCAAACGTCCAATTTGCGCGTTAAGCGTAGAAAGGGTGGGGAAATGAATATTCTCTTTGGCAAAAACTGAACGAATCGATTCCTTAAATTCTGCCGGATAGGGGCGGGTGTCGTAGTGCAAAATCTCGTAAGACGTGTCCAGCCCAAAACCCGTGAAGCGAACCAAAGCTAAATCCAAACCATCCAGGGATGTACCCGACATGAGACCTAAAATGGTTCGTGTAGGGGCTTTGGAAATCTGATATAGTTGCTCTATCCGCGGGTTCATAGGTCAAAGCTACGAATAATTCTTTTTACCACCGTTTAGCCGTATATTTGTTGTTCAAATTTCATTTTATGGCATTAGACGTAATCATCGTAGGCGGGGGCATCGTGGGCCTCGCAACGGCGCATCGCATATTAGAGGCGAGACCTGATCTTCATATCGCTTTGTTTGAGAAAGAAAGTATGGTCTCCATGCACCAAACAGGCAATAATTCTGGCGTGATCCACTCGGGCTTGTACTACAAACCGGGTTCTTTGAAAGCAAAGAATTGCATTGAGGGTTACCATCAATTGATTGATTATTGCACGAAAGAGAATATTCCATTCGAATTGACCGGAAAAATCGTGGTTGCTTCGACCGAAGAGCAGCGTGGACAATTGGAGACTTTATACCAAAGAGGTCAACAAAATGGCCTGGATGGATTGAAAAAATTGAGCTTAGCAGAAATGCGCGAATACGAGCCGCACGTGACAGGGGTAGAAGGAATGTTCGTTCCTCAAACGGGTATCGTGGATTACCGAGCAGTCGCTGCGAAATTAGCCGTAGGAACCCAAATCAAGGGTTGCGAGATGCATTTAGGCGAGCAAGTGATTGATATTAAGAAAGGTTTGACTTTCTCGATCGTGGAGACGACGAAGTCAGTCTACGAAGCTAAATTAGTGATCAACTGTGCGGGTCTTTACTCCGATAAAGTAGCCCAGATGACCCAAAAAGAACCTTTGGACGTACGCATCGTACCGTTCCGCGGGGAATACTTTAAGCTGAGAAAAGACAAAGAATACCTAGTGAAGAACCTGATTTATCCGGTGCCAGATCCGAACTTCCCGTTCTTAGGGGTTCACTTCACCCGCATGATGAAAGGTGGCGTGGAGGCAGGACCGAATGCGGTTTTGGCCTTTAAGAAAGAGGGTTACAAGAAATTAGGGATTGATGTGAAGGAGCTTTGGGACACCTTAACCTGGCCTGGATTCCAAAAAGTAGCGGTGAAATACTGGGAAACTGGTTTGGGCGAAATGTACCGCAGCTTCTCAAAAGAGGCCTTTACGAAAGCTTTACAGGTCTTAATTCCAGAGATTCAAATCACCGATTTAGTCGAAGGCGGCGCGGGTGTGAGAGCTCAGGCTTGCGACAGAAATGGGGGATTATTAGATGATTTCTCGATCGTAGAAGATGCGAAAGTGATCAATGTATTGAATGCGCCTAGTCCGGCGGCGACCTCGTCCTTATCTATCGGTAAGACGGTGGCGGAAATGGCCTTAAGTAGATTCTAATCAACAAATATGAAATTATTACTGAATTATTTAAAAGTATACCGCTGGCGCGTGGTGGGGGCCTTAGCCCTGGCAGCCACGAACCAGATCTTCTCCTTGATGGATCCCTATATTTTTAGGAAGATCATCGACGATGTGGCGGCGGTGTACCGCTCGGATACCCACACGATGGACCAGTTCGTGGCGGCGATTTGGCCTTTAGCCTTAGCGTCCGTGGGCGTGGCTTTCGTGAGCCGGGTAGCGAAAAACTTTCAGGATTATTTCATTAATACGGTTACCCAAAAAGTAGGTGCAAACCTCTATTCAGACGGCATCCGCCACTCTTTAGAATTACCTTACGAGACGTTTGAGGACCAAAGATCAGGCGAAACCCTAGGCAAGCTCCAAAAAGTTCGTACCGACGTCGAAAAGCTGATCACCCTTGGAATCAACATTCTATTCCAATCCATCATTGCCTTGATTTTCATCTCGGTCTATGCCTTCTCGGTGCATTGGATGGTGATGCCCCTTTTCTTAATCACAGGGCCACTAATCGGTTATGTATCGTCTGTATTAAGTAAGAAGATCAAAGTGATTCAGATCGAAATCGTGAAGGAATCGACTGGGCTAGCAGGATCAACGACGGAATCCTTGCGCAATATCGAGCTGGTGAAATCTTTGGGTTTAGCAGAGCAAGAGATCGCACACTTAAATGCGACAACGGAGAAAATTCTGAAATTAGAGTTAAAGAAAGTGCGCTATGTACGTTCGATGGCCTTTGTCCAAGGAACCTGCGTGAACTTGTTACGCATGCTGATGGTGGTCGTGTTAATCTACTTGATCTACGAAGGAAAGATCACGATCGGCCAATTTTATTCGTTAAACATCTATTCGTTCTTCTTATTTAACCCCTTGCAAGAGATTGGTAATGTGGTGAATACCTACCGCGAGGCAGAGGTGTCTCTCCAAAATTTCGAGCAGGTATTAAGTATTCCTTCGGAGAAGAAGCCTGCTAACCCGAAGGCGATTTCTTCTATTCAGGAATTGAAGTTCGATCACGTTTCATTCAAACACCAATCTGCTACGACGGAAGCGTTGGACGGAATCACGTTCTCCGTTAAAGGCGGCGAGACGATAGCTTTCGTGGGGCCTTCAGGCGCCGGAAAGTCGACTTTAGTTAAGCTACTAGTAGGTTTATACCGTCCCAAAAAAGGTCAGGTATACTACAACGGCGAACCAAGTGACGCGATTGATTTCGATGAGTTGCGCAAGAAGATCGGTTTTGTAACCCAAGACACACAATTGTTTTCCGGTTCGATCCGCGAGAACTTGTTGTTCGTTAACCCGAACGCGACGGACGCACAATGTATGGCCGTGTTAGAAAAGGCTGCTTGCCAAACTTTACTAGCCAGAGCCGACAAAGGATTAGATTCCTTGATCGGTGAAGGTGGAGTGAAAGTGTCCGGAGGCGAGAAGCAGCGCTTGAGTATCGCGCGCGCTTTGTTGCGTGACCCTAATTTATTGGTTTTTGATGAGGCGACTTCAGCGTTGGATTCTTTGACAGAAGAAGAAATATCCGAAACCATTCGTTCTTTATCCGTTGATACGGAGCACCTTACGATCTTAATTGCCCACCGTTTATCCACAGTGATGCACGCGACGCGGATCTATGTGCTAGAGAAAGGACAGATTGTAGAACAGGGCTCGCACGACGATTTAGTGGCGAGCAAAGGATTGTATTTTGCGATGTGGAGACAGCAGGTAGGAGAAAACAAATAATTAATTTTGCTTTTTCTATAATTGCCAAAGATTCTTTGGCATAATTAACCTGTCTACAAATCGAATTGCGTATATTTGTTGTTTGAAAAAATTTCTTAAACCCTATGTCATTAAATAAGTATTCACGGACATTAACTCAGGAAGTATCTAATCCCGCTGCGAAAGCGATGCTCTACGGTATCGGCTTAACAAGCGAGGATATGAACAAAGCCCAAATCGGTATCGCAAGTACAGGTTACGAAGGCAATACCTGTAATATGCACTTGAATGGCTTATCTGTTCACGTGAAAAAAGGGATCCAAGAGAATGGAATGGTCGGTTTGATCTTCCACACGATCGGGGTTTCAGACGGAATGACCAATGGAAATGACGGGATGAGCTATTCTTTGCCATCGCGTGATATCATCGCAGATTCGATTGAAAATGTAGTAGGCGCACAATGGTATGACGGCGTCATCGCGGTCGTAGGTTGTGATAAGAATATGCCTGGCGCTATGATGGCGATGGCGCGTTTGAATCGCCCAGGGATGCTGGTATATGGCGGAACGATTCGCAGCGGTTCTTACAAAGGAGAAAAATTAGACATCGTTTCGGCCTTCGAAGCTTTGGGAAAAAAATATGCAGGAACCATATCTGACGAGGATTATGAAGGCGTTATTCGCAATTCAATCCCGGGAGCAGGAGCCTGCGGCGGTATGTACACAGCGAATACGATGGCTTCTTCGATGGAAGCGATGGGCTTAGTACTACCTAATTCATCGACGTATCCAGCCACGCACGAAGGCAAGAAAGAGGAGTGCTTAGCGATAGGCGCGGCGATGAAAGTGTTATTAGAAAAAAACATCTGTACACGTGACATCATGACGCGTAAGGCATTCGAGAATGCGATGACGGTGGTGATGGCCTTAGGAGGTTCTACAAACGCGGTGCTTCACTATTTAGCGATTGCACACGCTGCTGGAATCACGTTTACCTTGAAAGATATCCAAGATATTTCAGATCGCACGCCTTTGATCGCAGACTTAAAGCCAAGTGGTAAATACTACATGGAAGATGTATTAGCGATCGGTGGAATGCCAGCGATTTTGAAATATTTACACAGTGTGGGCTTGTTACACGGAGATTGTTTGACGGTGACAGGAAAGACGATGGCGGAGAACCTTGCGGAGGCTCCTGACTTGAATTTTGACACACAAAAAATTATTTTCCCTATCACTCAACCTTTGAAACCAACAGGTCACTTGCAGATCTTGTATGGTAATTTAGCTCCAGGCGGTGCCGTGGCGAAGATTACTGGTAAGGAAGGTGAGCGTTTTGAGGGTATTGCTAAAGTGTGTGAGCGCGAAGAAGAGGTCATCGAATACATCTCGAAAGGCGAAATTAAAGCAGGTCACGTCATCGTGATTCGCAACGAAGGTCCTAAAGGTGGTCCAGGGATGCCAGAAATGTTAAAGCCTACTTCGGCCGTAATCGGTGCTGGTTTAGGAAACTCGGTGGCGATGATCACCGATGGTCGCTTCTCTGGAGGAACACATGGTTTCGTGGTAGGACACGTAACACCAGAAGCACAAGAAGGTGGTCCAATCGGCCTGGTAAAAGACGGGGATAAAATCACGATTGATGCGGTGAACAATACCTTGGTATTGCACGTATCGGATGAAGAATTAGCAGAACGCAAGAAAAATTGGAAGCCTATTGAGTCTCCCTTTAAGCAAGGCGTTCTTCGCAAATATATTAAAAACGTATCCTCTGCTAGTCAGGGATGTGTGACGGATTTATAAGAAAATAATTTTTTTATCTATCCAGAAGGCTTAAATTGGGCTTTCTATTACATTGAGACAGAATTTTTGAAAATTGTTAACCATGGGACAAACCCTAACTCAAACCGAAGCAGCTAATCAACCTGGCCAAAAGAAATTTTTGTCAGGCGCCCAAGCTATCATGCAATCATTGGTAGAGCAGGGTGTGGACACGATTTTTGGTTACCCTGGTGGGGCCATTATGCCTACCTATGATGCGCTTTACGATTACCAAGATCGCTTAAAACATATTTTAGTTCGTCACGAACAAGGTGCAGGACATGCCGCTCAAGGTTATGCTCGCATGTTAAATAAGGCGGGGGTCTGCATGGTGACTTCTGGTCCTGGAGCTACGAACTTAATCACGCCTATCGCGGATGCGATGTTGGATTCTACGCCTTTGGTGTGTATCGTAGGTCAAGTAAAAGGAAATTTATTAGGAACGGATGCGTTCCAAGAATGCGATTTGATTGGTATCTCCATGCCTGTGACGAAGTGGAACTACCAAGTTGTAGATGCGAATGAGATCCCAGAAATCATGGCGAAAGCCTTCTACATCGCAGAAACAGGGCGTCCTGGTCCCGTTTTAATTGATATTACACGTACGGCTCAGACAGATATCATGACTGTGTCTTTCGAATACAAACCTTGCAAGTCGATTATTTCCTACAAACCACGCGTAGAGCCTAAGGCAGAGCATGTGGAGGCTGCAGCGAAATTAATCAATGGTGCAAAACGCCCTTATATTTTAGCCGGTCACGGTATTATTATTTCTGGTGCTGAAAAAGAATTGAATGATTTCGTGGATAAAACGGGCATTCCGGTGGCGACAACCTTATTAGGAATGTCTTCTATGGATGCGGATCACCCGCTTTATGTGGGCTGGCCGGGTATGCACGGAAATTATGGTGCGAACGTATTGACGAATTCTTGCGATGTTTTAATCGCAATCGGGATGCGTTTTGATGACCGAATTACGGGAGATTTAGCGACTTACGCGAAGCAGGCGAAAGTGGTTCACATTGAAATCGACCCGAGTGAAGTAGATAAAAATGTGAAGGCAGATGCTCCAGTTGTAGGGGATGCGAAGGCTGCACTTCAGGCGTTGTTGCCTTTAGTGAACAAGGCGGACCACAGCGAATGGAGAGCTGAATTCAAGAAATACGACGACGAAGAGTACGAAAAGATCACGAAGAAAGACTTGTTCCACGAAGGGGATAAGATCAAAATGGGTGAGGCCGTCAATCTGTTGTCGAATAAGACAAAAGGAGAAGCCGTAGTCGTAACAGACGTAGGGCAACACCAAATGATTACGAATCGCTATTACCGATTCAAAAAACGCAATTCGATCGTTACTTCGGGAGGCGCAGGAACCATGGGCTTTGCCTTGCCGGCTGCGTTTGGTGCGAAGGTAGCGGTGCCTCAGCGCGAGGTTGTAGCGGTCATCGGTGATGGTGGTTTCCAAATGACATTGCAAGAACTAGGTACCATCGCACAAAGCGGTTTGCCAGTGAAAATAATCATCTTGAATAATAACTTCTTAGGCATGGTGCGCCAATGGCAGCAACTGTTCTTTGATAACCGTTATTCATTCGTTGAATTGCAGAATCCAGATTTCATTACGATTGCGAAAGGTTTTGGCATTGCGGGTCATACCGTTTCGAATCGAGCGGAATTGAGTGATTCATTAGATACTTTATTGAATTCAGATAAGCCTTATCTGTTAGAAATCGTTTGTGAAAAAGAGGAAAATGTATTCCCCATGGTACCTGCAGGTGGCTGTGTAACCAGTGTGAGGCTAGAATAATTATGTTAACGAATTACACTATTTCTGTTTTTACCACCAATACGGTCGGTTTATTAAATCGCATCACGATTATTTTCACGCGTCGTCGAGTAAATATCGAGAGTTTGACGGTTTCTGAGACAGAGCGTAGAGGCGTATCACGTTTTACGATTGTGATTAAGCACGAAAATCGAGAATTCGTTGAGAAATTAGTTCGCCAAATCCGTAAAGTAACCGACGTTCTCGCGGTGTTTGGTTACCTAGATGACGAAATCGTATTTAACGAAATCGGCTTATTTAAGATTGCCACTCCGCTAGGAGGTACTCCGGTGGATGTAAAGACGATTAATTTAGATTGGAATGCGAAGATTGTGCATTTTGGCCTTGATTATGTAGTCGTGGAAAAGAATGGCTCTGAAGAAGAAATTCAAGAGTTTTATGCCTATTTAAAGAAATGGGAAATTTTAGAGTACGTTAAGTCGGGTCGTGTTGCCGTAGGTAAAACAGAGAAAGGCTTAGTGGAGTTTTTGCCGGAAGAAGGCAATTGGGAAATTGTATAATCGAACAAAGAATATAAATTAAATAACAAAAAAATGGCAAAGATTAATTTCGGTGGAGTTGTTGAAGACATCGTAACAAGAGAAGAGTTTCCATTAGAGAAAGCTAGACAAGTATTAGCAGACCAAACGATCGCCGTGATCGGATATGGAGTTCAAGGTCCAGGACAAGCGTTAAACATGAAAGACAATGGTCTAAATGTAATCGTAGGTCAACGTAAAGGTAAAACTTATGACAAAGCTGTCGCTGACGGTTGGGTTCCGGGTGTAACTTTATTTGAAATCGAAGAAGCGTTAGAAAAAGGAACGATCATTTGTTACTTACTTTCAGATGCCGCTCAAATCGAGTTATGGCCTACAGTAAAGAAATATTTAACGGCTGGAAAGTCTCTTTATTTCTCTCACGGTTTTGGTATCACCTACAAAGAAAAAACAGGAATTGTTCCTCCAGCAGATGTGGACGTATTCTTAGCTGCACCTAAAGGTTCAGGAACTTCATTACGTCGTTTATTTGTAGCCGGTAAAGGTTTGAACTCTTCGTTCGCTGTTTACCAAGATGCATCAGGAAAAGCACGTGAAAAATGTATCGCAATGGCGATTGGTGTAGGTTCAGGCTATTTATTCGAAACTGATTTCTACAAAGAAGTAACGTCTGACTTAACAGGTGAGCGTGGAACATTAATGGGAGCTATCCAAGGTATCTTCGCTGCACAATACGACGTATTACGCGCGAACGGTCACTCTCCATCAGAAGCTTTCAATGAAACTGTGGAAGAATTAACACAATCGTTAATGCCATTAGTGGCTGAGAACGGAATGGATTGGATGTATGCAAATTGCTCAACTACGGCACAACGTGGTGCATTGGATTGGTGGAAGCCATTCCGTGATGCAACTAAGCCTGTATTCGAGCAATTATACAACTCAGTGAAAACTCAAGCGGAAGCTGAGCGTTCTATTACTTTGAATTCTCAACCGGATTACCGTGTGAAATTAGATGCTGAATTGAAAGAAATGGCAGATATGGAAATGTGGAGAGCTGGTGCTGCAGTACGTAGCCTACGTCCAGAGAATAACTAGTTTTTTCTAGTGTTTGAAAAAGGGTAGACAAGCAATTGTCTACCCTTTTTTTGTTAATTTTGGGGCGCATGGAATTTAACAAACTACAACACGTTCCTAGCGTCACAGAAATAAAACAAGTAGCGGAGCAGCTAAAAGGGGTCATCTCAGAGACGCCTTTAGAATTCTCGGCCTCTCTTTCTGCGCGCTATGGGGCAAATATCTATTTAAAGCGCGAAGATTTGCAGGTCGTTCGCTCCTACAAAATTAGGGGAGCCTACCACAAAATCACTAACATTCCCTCGGAGTTAAGATCGAAAGGGGTGGTGGCTGCGTCTGCAGGTAACCATGCGCAAGGAGTTGCTTTAGCCTGTGCGTTACTCGGAATTCAAGCTCACATTTTTATGCCTAAGTCGACACCTTTGCAGAAGGTGGAGGCGGTCCGTTTTTTCGGAAAGGAAAAGGTGCGTATTTACTTGGTGGGAGAGACTTATGATGAGGCCTTCGCAGCATCACGGAAATTCTGCGAGTCGAACGGCGCCATTTATATTCCTCCGTTTGATGATTTTGACATTATTGCGGGTCAAGCCACGGTTACTTTGGAGATTTTGGATGCCTTGCCAGTGGCACCTGATTTTTTGTTTTTAGCTATAGGCGGTGGCGGATTAGCGGCCGGGGCTTCATTAGTATTGCCCTCTTCTACTAAGTTGATAGGAGTGGAACCGGCGGGTGCACCGTCGATGCAGCAGAGTTTGGCCGCTTCAGAAGTGGTGGTGCTGGATGAGATTGATCGTTTTGTGGATGGAGCCTCTGTGAAGCAGGTAGGTTTGAAGACCTTTGCTATTTGTGCCAAAGGCTTAGCTCGCATGTTAACCGTATCTAAAAAAGCTCTTTGTCAAACCATGCTTGATCTCTATGCATTGCGTAGCATGATCGTAGAGCCAGCTGGTGCTTTAAGTGTGGCTGGTCTTGAAGAAATGGCAGAGGAAATCAAGGGGAAAACGGTAGTTTGTGTCATCTCTGGCGGAAATTTCGATCCAAAACGCTTTCCAGAGATTAAATCTCTAGCCTCGGCTTAAAAAAATCCAAAATTTTATATTCTGACGTCTTTTTGTATTTTAGATTAATTGTCTTATTAAATAGATTATAAAAGATTATTAGTAGTTAAATAATCTTATTTACCTTAATTTTTAAGATTTTTAATCTATACTCTGTACTCTCTAATCTCTCATCTCCTTGCTTGCAAACTGAATTAGGTGTAATTTCACAACGAAATAAAACACCTTAAATAAGATGAGTAACCGCATTCAGATTTTTGATACCACCTTACGTGATGGCGAACAAGTTCCCGGCTGTCAATTAAACCGAGAGGAAAAAGTAGAAGTTGCTTTACAACTCGAGTTACTAGGTGTAGATATCATTGAAGCCGGTTTTCCGATCTCATCTCCCGGTGATTTTGCCTCTGTTCAAGCCATATGTGATGCCGTAAAGGAGCCCACAGTTTGCGCCTTGACTCGTGCTAAAAAAGAAGATATCGACGCAGCTGTTGCTGCCTTAAAAACGGCTCGCAAACCTCGTATTCATACAGGAATTGGTTCTTCAGACGTACATATCAAACATAAATTTAATTCGACACGCGAGGAAATTATCGAGCGTGGCGTTTGGGCGGTAAAGTATGCCAAATCCTTTGTGGAAGACGTCGAGTTCTTCGCTGAAGACGCAGGCAGGGCTGACTTAGCTTTTTTGGCACAATTAACACACGAAGTAATCAAAGCCGGTGCAACAGTCGTCAACTTACCAGATACAACGGGTTATTTATTGCCGCACGTCATGCACGAGCGTATCAAATATTTATACGAAAACGTAGATAACATTCACCAGGCTACGATTTCAATGCACAATCACAACGATTTAGGTCTTGCTACTGCAAATACCATCGCCGGTATTCAAGCAGGTGCTCGTCAAGTCGAAGTAACGATAAATGGAATTGGAGAACGCGCCGGAAATACCTCTTTGGAAGAAATTGCGATGATTCTAAACGTGCACAAAGATTTAGGATTTACAACAGGCATCAAGCCAAAATATCTTTACCCTACCAGCACATTAGTTTCTAACTTAATGGGCATGCACGTACAGCCAAACAAGGCCATCGTAGGTGCAAACGCTTTCGCTCACTCATCCGGTATTCACCAAGATGGTTTCTTGAAGCACGCTCAAAACTATGAGATTATGAATCCGGAAGACGTGGGAGTTTCCTCGTCTGCGATTTTATTGACCTCTCGTTCAGGCCGTGCCGCCTTACGCCATCGCTTGACTTTACTAGGATTCGATTTCGAAAAACCAGAATTAGATAAGATCTACACACGCTTCTTGTTGATGGCGGATGAGAGAAAGATGATTCATGATGAGGATCTACGTGAATTAGTAGGTTGATTATTTGTTATTTAAAACAGAAATCGTGCTGCGCAATGATTTCTAGTTTTAAACACCAATATAATCACTACTAGATTCCTTCGGACTCTATCGCTAAAAAAGGGAACTACTGTTCCCTTTTTTTTATGCCACCTTTATGCTTTATTCTTTGTGCTTTCCTACGGACTCATTCCCTCCGGACTCATTTCCTCCCGCCGCTACGACCTCGCCATCACGATCTTCTCTTTCTCTAACACCTTTAATATACCTAAATTAATGGCCTGTTTTGTTGCCTGAAACTTAGCGAAGTCTTTGGTTTGGACGAAATATGTCACGGAAATATCAATGGAATAGGCTCCAAAACCTTCGAAAATAACCTTAGGTGCTTTTTTCTTACATAAAGGTTCTTCTTGGATGAATACTTCAATCGCTGCGATAGCTGCTTCGATTTGTGTTGGCTTAGTATTCAATTCGCATTGGATGGTATATTTTGCACGTCTATAATCGCGTTCGCTCATGTTTTCGAGCGATTGTGATGTTAATAGGCGATTAGGGACTAAAATTAAATTGCCATCTGCTCCTCGGATTCGGGTGCTTCTAAATCCAATTTTTTCTATATCTCCGCTGATGGATCCTATTTGGATATTATCACCTACGACAAATGGGAGGTCAAGGAAAATGGTGAAAGAGGCAAATAAGTTTTCCAATGTTTCGCGAGCAGCTAAAGCTAAGGCTAAACCTCCAATTCCTAGTCCAGTAATTAGGGCTACCACATCCACTTCGAAAACGCGACCTAGGAAAACAAATCCAGCGGCCGTGATAATAAAGACCATTGACAAATCGTTCAGGAAGGGAATGAATTGTTGTTTCGATTTTTGATCTGCGCCATTCCACTTTTCTTGAGCAACTAAAATAATGACTTTCATTAGGCGCACAATAACCCAAGTGATGGTGAAAATTACGGCTGATTCAAAGGCTTTTTCAATGAGGTAGAGTAAGCCGAAATTCTCCATTGGTTGAATATTCCAGGCAGATGGGACGTGGAGGTTTTGGACCGCAAAATACAAGAAGATCCAAAAGATCAGTAATTCAAATGGTTTGCGAATGAGTTGCACGCAATCTTGAATCGAAATAGATTCATCTGGCAGAAATCGGTATACAATCTTTGAAAAGGAATTAGAGAAAAAACGTCTTAAGATAAAACTGATTAAAATAATCCCTCCGAAAAGGAGTAAATCCCATGCTGAATTATCTAAATAGATTCCGTTTTTTAATTCCTCCATCGTTCACTTTATTAATTTTGAGTTCAAATATAGCTAATAACTTAGTCGAATGTGAAATAAAATTACGACCTTTACACACTAGTATTCCCAAAAGGGAGGATTTTAATTTTATGAATTTTATTTCTTTGAATCAGCCTACAGCCCTTCCGAAAACACTTCGTTCTCTATTAATCGTATTGTTTTTGTCGGTTAGCCCCGCACTTTGGGCGCAGACGATCTTGAATTCGCCTTATTCCTATTTAGGTATGGGTGAAATTCAAACAGGAGACAATGTGACCCAAATGATGATGGGTGGAATCGGCGTTTCTAATTCAAATGGAATCTATACGAATGTGGTTAATCCAGCCTTATTAGCGAGAAATCGTTGGACTAATTTAGAAGTAGGTATTAATACAGAATACAAAACTTTGCAGGATTATCGTCAACAGCAAAAGGTTTTTGGAGGTAATTACCAATCTTTGAATTTGACTTTACCTGTGACTAGTCGTTGGACTATGTCTGTTGGTATTCGCCCGCATTCGGCTGTAGAATATGAAACCAGATCTTATCGTCGCCTTAATTTACTAGGAGTGGATAGTTTGATTTATAGTTATAAAGGTAGTGGAGGTGTTAGCAAAGTATCTATTTCAAACGGTGTACGCCTGTTTAAAGAGTTTTATGTAGGACTACAAATGGATTATTTATTTGGTCAAGTAAACCGTAATGTGGCAACCCAAAACATGTCTGATGGCCAATATTATAAAGTTCAATTAGAGGATCTAACTTCTTACTCTGACGTTCAATTTAAGGCGGGATTTGCCTATCGTCTGAAATTGAAGAATGATATGTTTATCAACGCAGGGGCCACGTTGGATCTAAATTCAACTCTGAATGCAAATCAGGTGAAGCGATTTGCGACCATGGATCTTTCGGGTCTTACAGTGATCAATGCAGACACACTTGAAAAGTCTTCGAAATTTGTTCAGCAGATACCAGTGGCGAAACGTTTTGGCTTAAGCATCGAAAAAGCAGCTAAATGGATGGCTGGGATCGATTATAGCTATACTGATTGGAGTAAGGTAAATAATAATTTAGGCCGCACAGCTGCGTTACCAGCTTCGCACAAGGTGTCTGTGGGTGGTGAATATACACCAGATATTGAATCTGTTTCTAGTTATATCAAACGTACAACCTACAGATTAGGAGCTTCCTATGAAAAAACGGCCTATGACTTTTTGGGGAATGGAAAGTATGCAGTAGATAAGAACCTAAGTTTTGGTGTTGCTTTACCGCTTCGCAATCTTTCCTTCTTGAATATCGCCTACCAAGTGGGGCGCCGTGGTTTGATCACTGATAACGGGATGGAAGAACAATACCACCGATTGACTTTAGGTTTGACCTTCAGTGATTTATGGTTCCAAAAGCAGAAAATCAACTAATTTTCTCCAATGCGCAATTCGAGCTTCCTCTTTTTGCTCTTCATAATTAGCACTATTTTTTCTTGTCGCGAAAAAGCGGACGATTCGAAAGCAGTTTATTTAGGCCCTAAGTCAGAATTGTTTGGTATTGATATGGTGTATTCTGATTCGGCCAGAAAAGTAGTTCGAATGGTTACGGAGGAACAATTGACTTTGGCTTCGGAAGATCGGGTTTACCCGAAAGAGATGAAGCTTTGGTTCTATGATAAAACAGGAAAAATCACCTCGGAAGTGCGTGGTGATTCAGCTCATTTCTATCGCCAAAAAAACACCTACAAACTCATCGGCCACGTGGTTATCCACAACATAGAAAAGGAAGAAACTTTAAAGACAGATGAATTCAATTGGTTGCCTGTCGAAAAACGAATCTTCACAGACAAGGCGATTCAATTAAGAACACGCACAGAATTAGTGAATGGGGTAGGGCTTGATGCTGCACAAGATTTCTCTTCTTATTCCTTACGCAAAGTCCGAAATTCAGTCGTAGCAGTAGAAGGGATGCCTACAAACTAGCGGCAGTTTTGCAAGGCTAACTTTACGCTGTCAGCAGGATAAATTTGTTTTTTACCTCCCCATTTTTCGCGCATGTAGGTCACGAGCTCTGCGATATCTAATGCTTGTAGTTTCGGATTAGCCGGCATAAAACCATTTCCCTTTTTGCCATTCTTTAATAAGCAGGCCAAAGCCTCAGGACTCAATTTCGTTTGTTGAATAGACGGATACAAATCACGCAATCCTGATCCATCTGCTTGGTGGCAATTCTCGCAATTCGCCTTGTAAAGTGCCATCCCCTCAACGGAATACTGTTGTTGGGTGATTTCTTCTTTGCTTTGGCAAGAGAAAACAAATGGGGTGATTAGAAGAAGTAAGTATTTCATATTTTTTTAAGATTATAGAGAGGAGAGTATAGAGCAGAGATAAAAAATACTCTCTACTCTATACTCTCTAATCTATTTTAAAAGAGCAGTAAAATCCTCAAGGGATTTTACTGCTCTTTTAAAAGCACTTCCATATCCTCCAACAAATGATTAACCTCCGTTTCCACGGTCCCATCATAAATACCTCGGACGTGTCTGTTTTTATCAACTAATATAAAAGCACCGCTGTGGACAAATCCACCAGCCTCGTTTGGGTCTTCTTGCGCAGATACCATGTAGCTTTTTTGGCCTAATTTATAAATTGCAGCCTTATCTCCCGTCAACAAATTCCATTTAGGGGCTTGCACTTTTAATCGCGTCGCATAATCTTTGAGAACGGAGGTGTTATCAAAATCCGGATCTATGCTGTGTGAAATGATTCGTACCTCGTCACGTTCTTTATAACGCTCATAAATGCGCAACATTTGCGTTTTCATTTTAGGGCAAATGGTGGGGCAAGTGGTGAAGAAAAAATCGGCCACATATACTTTGCCTTCCACGTCTTTCTCTGTAACAAAAACAGAATCTTGGTTTAAAAACTGAAAAGCAGGTATTTGGTGATATACCGTGTCGCCTTTTGCATTTACCTTTTTAGGGCCCATAAAAGGCAATTTTTTCTCTTGTGAACAGGAGAAAACCACAACAGCTAAAGCAATACTAAGGACGATATTTTTGTGCCGCATCTAGAGTCGAATCTGTTAATTTTTGAAGTTCAGTTAATTGCGTGTATTGGTTCTTCAGGTAAATCACCTTGGTATTTACATCCATTTTTCCCAAACTATCAATCGAGAACTGGTGCATCCAATCCATCATCGATTGGTCTGCCTTGTCTAATGAACGAATCAGCGTGCGCACATGCGTGGAGTCTGCGCCTGTTGAAAGGCTGTCTAATTTTGATTTCAGGGAAACGATTTGTTCCGTTTTGGGCATTAATACATCGTGTAATCCGAGGACTTTCGCTTGTAATTCTTCGCTAAGTTTTTCTTCTGCCTGAGAGCATCCTACAAAAAGTAGGCTGAGTGCGATCCATTTTTTCATTCGTGGGATTGGATTAAATTCCGAACATTATCGAGTAAATCTTTATAACCTTGTTGTCCACCGATCATTTTGGCGATTTCTTCTACGCGTTCGTCTTCTTTTAACTCACGAAGGTTAGAAACAGTTTTCGATCCCGCGTGATCTTTGTAGACAAACCAGTGTTTGGATCCTGCCGCTGCGATTTGCGGAAGGTGAGTAATGGCGATGATTTGGTGTCCTTGACTCATTTGGCTGAGCATTTGGCCCATTTTGATGGCGATTTCTCCGGAAACACCCGTGTCAATCTCATCTAAAATTAAAGTAGGTAAGGCTCTTTTCTTCGCTAATAAATGCTTAATCGATAGCATCAAGCGACTCATCTCACCGCCAGAAGCGATTTGCTTGAACGGTTTAGGGGCTAAACCTTTGTTGGCAGAGAAAAGTAGCTGAATTTTATCTGAGCCATTGGCAGCTAAATCTTTGGCCGTCATCTCCCAAGCTAAATTCGCATTCGGAATACCTAAGGACTGCAAAGAAATGACAAGAGCCGTGGATATCGCATCTAAAACGGCAGAGCGAGACGAAGATAAGTCCGCAGCTGCAGAAGTGGCAAGTTTAAAATCGGCTTCTACTCGTTCCCGAGCTTCGACTAACAAGGTATCCATCGATGAATATTGAGAAAGTCTTACATCAAGCGATTCGACCAGCGACATTAATTCTGAAACGTTAGACGCTTGGTATTTTTGCAATAAGCGATTCAATAAGTCTAATCGCTTTTGTTTTTGTTCTAATTCTAAAGGATCGTAAACGAAATCTTCCGCCTCACCTTCGACTTCTGCACCTAAGTCTTTTAATTCAATCCAAATCGATTCGATGCGTGTTTTCCAGTCTGAAAAATTTTCACCCCATTTACTTAATGCAGTGGCTTGTTGCAGGGCGATGCGACTTTGGTGTAATGCAGAAACCTCGGAAACACTTAGCGCTTGCGCTAAAATGGCCAATTTCTCCTGAATTTGTTCGGCGTTTTGCAGTTTTTGTACCGCTGTATCTAAAGCTTCGTACTCGCCCTCTTTTAACTGGGCTTTGCTTAATTCATCAAATTGAAATTGAATGAAATCTAGTTCCTGGGTTCCTTTAGTGGATTCTTGTTCTAATATACGTAGCGCGGAAACACTAGATGACCAGGCGGAAAATGCTGAAATATACTTTTTTCTTAAGGCTTCGTTCTGCGCATAAGCATCCACCATATCCAGCGTAAAATCGGGATGAGACATCCACCACGTATCTTGTTGGGAGTGAATATCCACTAATTCGTTTCCGATTCGTTTTAATGTTTCGAGGGTAACTGGGGTGTCATTCACGAAACTGCGCGATTTTCCTTGTGGGTTGATTTCTCTGCGAATGAGGCAGGGCTCTTCGAAATCGATTTCCTCTTCTTCGAAAACCGATTGTAAATTCGGAAAATTCACGAGTGAAAATTGGCCCTCAATGATGCATTTTTTGGAGGTATCAAAGAGGCTTTTGCTGTCTGCTCTTTGGCCTAATAGTAAGGAGATTGCCCCTAATAAGATGGATTTCCCAGCACCTGTTTCCCCGGTAATCACCGTCAATCCACCTGTCAAATGCAGGTCGAGCTGTTCGATCAACGAGTAGTTTTGGATATGAAGGTGCTTCAACATAGGAAAGGCATCAAAGTTCGAATTTACGCAAAAAAAATTGTTCGCATTTTTATTTCGTCTATCAATCAGGATTTTGATAATTTTTATCAATATTTTGTACCTTTGGAAAAATTTTTCGCCTACGTTATTATAACCCCTACGAAATGAGTGTTTTAGTAAATAAGAATTCAAAAATTATTGTTCAAGGTTTCACCGGAACTGAAGGATCTTTCCACGCGGAGCAAATGATCGCTTACGGAACCCAAGTGGTAGGTGGTGTTACACCCGGAAAAGGTGGCGCTAAGCACTTAGATCGCCCTATTTTTAATACAGTAGCAGATGCAGTTGCTTCTACAGGAGCTGATACATCAATCATTTTCGTTCCACCAGCATTTGCTGCGGATGCGATTATGGAAGCTGCGGATGCAGGAATTAAAGTCATTATTTGTATCACGGAGGGTATCCCTACGAAAGATATGATCGTGGCGAAAGAATATATCTCGAACTTCGAGACTCGTTTGATCGGACCTAACTGCCCAGGCGTTATGACTGCTGACGAATGTAAAGTAGGTATCATGCCAGGCTTTATCTTCCAAAAAGGTCGTGTAGGTATCGTTTCTAAATCAGGAACGTTAACGTACGAAGCAGTAGATCAGTTAACAAAAGCAGGTTTAGGCCAAACAACGGCGATCGGTATCGGTGGTGACCCTATCATCGGGACAACAACGAAAGAAGCGGTTGAATTATTAATGAACGACCCAGAAACAGAAGGTATCGTGATGATCGGTGAGATCGGTGGCGGTATGGAAGCGGAAGCGGCTCGTTGGATTAAAGCAGATGGTAACCGCAAGCCAGTGGTTGGTTTCATTGCTGGCCAAACAGCTCCGAAAGGACGTCGTATGGGTCACGCAGGTGCAATCATTGGTGGTGCTGATGACACAGCAGAAGCGAAGATGAAGATCATGCAAGAGTGTGGAATCCACGTGGTTTACTCTCCAGCGGATATTGGCGAGACGATGATCAAAGCATTAGCTGCGAAATAATTTGAATTAATTTCAAGGAATGATTCCTTTCTTTTTAAAATCTGCTCATTTGATTCCTTCGCGGAAAACGATGAGCAGATTTTTTTTATGGGCTTTATTACTCTTAGCGGGAACCAGTCAGGCCGCTTGGAAAAAGGTCTATTCTTTTGATCGAGATTGGTTAGTATACCAGGAAGCTTGGAAAAGTTTCTTGCCTTATGTCTCCTCGAAGCATTACAATTACCATTCGAAGTCCTTGGAATTACATCCGGAGGATTTCCCCAAAGCCTATCTGGCCATTCACCCGAAAGAAAATTACCATCTTTTCTTGCAAGGCACCTTGTTCAAGGCGGTTAAGAAGGGGGAAACCTTTCGAATGCCTTTGGATAGCTTGAAGAGCAAGGTTATTTTAACGGTTTACGCTGAAAATCTGGAAGGGTTGCCAGGTGATTTTGTTATCGAACGCGACGAATTAGTAACTACAAAGGCCCAAGCGGATTTTTTCTCCTTAGAAACGCGTTCAGGCTCGGTGTATTCTAATTTTTTCTTACTGAGTATTGTGTCGTTGATTTTCTGTTTAGGAGTCTTGTTTGCTGCTTATCCTCGCGTTTTCGCCTCTTTTTTCCGCTATTCGGATTGGATCAGGTGGGAGGTAAAAGATGAGGTTTGGATGAGACGCCCTTTTGCCTTGCCTAATCTCTTAGTTTTATTTACGCTTAGTTTGCTGATAAGTTGTTTGGCATTTTTAACCGGGATGAAAACGGGTGTAAAAGAGGAGTTCTTTAGTAATCCGGAGAATTTTGTCAAAATTTGGCCAAGCCTGTTTTTCATATTCTCCAAATTAGGTCTTTCCTTCCTCCTCTTCATTTCACGCTTCTTTGTGTACTACCTTTTTACGGATCTTTTCAAGTTAAAAGGTTTAGCGAATGTCCATTATTTTAAATCGCTTCAGACGAACTTGCAATTTTTCGTGATCTTGTTTGCGGTACTTTGTTTGTATTCGGTTTACCTAGGTCCAGCCACCACGATTGATTTCAGTGTTTTTAGTTATATCGTTGACGCTTATTTCATTATTCGTTTTTTCTATTTTTTCCAATCTTTCCGTCGGAGTTTTTCCTACAATCAACTGTTCTTATTTACCTACCTCGTTTTGATAGAAGGACAGATTATCTTGTTTGGTATCAGGGAATTAATTTTTCCAGGTTAACATTTAGTGCAGTATAATCTTCTGTGAAAAAATGTCGTATATTTGCACTCTGAATTTTAAGGCTGGTGTTTTTCCGGTCCAAATTGATTGATTATGAGTAAAACTGCAACCGAAGAAACGAGTCGTTTAAAGAAAGTAAAGAGTATTTTAGTGACACAATCTGCGCCTGCAGATGCTAAATCACCCTACTTTGAGATCGAAAAAAAGTACAATGTGAAGGTTGATTTTAGACCTTTCATCGAAGTACAAGGTATTGCTTTTAAGGATTTTAGAAAGCAAAAGATCGAAATCCTTCAACACACAGCTATTATTTTCACGAGTCGTCACGCGATTGACCACTTCTTCCGTATGTGTAAGGAGGCGAAAATCGAGGTGCCTACGGATATGAAATACTTCTGTATCACAGAGCAAACGGCGAATTACCTACAAAAATATATCGTTATCCGTAAACGTAAAGTATTTACCGGAACGAAGACAGCCTTAGATCTATTGGAAATCATTAAGAAACATAAGACCGAGAAATTCTTGTTCCCTTGTTCAAATAAGCGCCAAAAAGACCTTCCAGACTACATGGGTACAAATGACTTCCAATTAACGGAAGCGGTGATGTATGAAACTGTATCAGCAGACTTATCTGATTTAGAAGAAGTTTTCTACGATGTGATCGCTTTCTTTAGCCCATCAGGAATCACTTCCCTTTTCCATAACTTCCCAGACTTCAAGCAAAACAATACTCGTTTAGCTGCTTTTGGTCCTACTACAGCACAAGCTGTAGTCGATGCGGGGTTGATTGTTGACATTCAGGCGCCTATGCCTAATGCGCCTTCGATGACCGGTGCCCTCGAGCATTACATCAAGCAAGTAAATAAATAATAAAAAAGCCTCTTTCGTTGAGGCTTTTTTATTATTTTTAGCCTACCTATTTTTCATCCAACGAATGACGCGTAAAACAAGCCTAGTTAATTGGTGCTTTTCCCTACCTGTAGGGATATTTTTGCTTTTCATAGCAACCGCCTCATTTGCTCAGCAAAGTCCACAATTCAGCATTTTTTCGGCGAATTCGAATATTGTGAATCCAGCATTTTCCGGTTGGAAGACGAATAATTACGTCGCTCTTCAAATCAGAGATCAATGGTCCGGTTATACTACTTCGAACGATGGGTCAGGAAGATTAGGAACCACGTGGCTTTCAGGTTCATTTGGTATTAGCCCAAAAGGAGGTTTAGGTGTTCAGTTTTATTCAGACAAAACACCATCTGGAGTTTCTCAACAATTGATTCAATTTCAAGGATCCTATCATTTAACGAAGGGCAATGGACTTTGGTCCTTTGGTCTATCGCTTGGATTACAAACCAAAGCCTTTGATGGTCGTGCCTTCCGAGTGCGAGATCCGAATGACCCCGTGGCTAATTTAGTTTCTGGATCCGCCGTTAGCCAAACCCATCCTGATTTTGGTCTGGGTGCCGTTTATTCTACCGATACTTGGCAGCTTGGACTCACAGCAGATCACTTAACGGCCCCTCGTTTTGATTTTGATGGAGGCACAGCATCTATGCCATTGGACCGTGTTTTTGCCTTACATGGTAGCGCGGAAATTCCTCTGAGTGATTACTTTGATTTATTGCCTTATGCACTCGTTCGCTATTATTCAGGCCAAATAGTGCCCGAAGGAGGCGCCAGAGTTTACTACAATAAACTAATTTATGCTGGAGCGGCCTATCGAAATGGGGATGCTGCGATCGGTTTAGTGGGTGTGTCGATTCTTCAAAATAAGTTAGATATCGGTTATTCTATGGATATTACTACTTCTAACACATTGAATAAGAAGCCCTTGTCTCACGAAGTATTTTTAAGGTTTAGAATACCCGAAAGAACCATTCGGCAGAAGCCTGCACCTATTCGAACACCTAGGTTTAGGATTTTATAGTAGGGCCAAGGAAAATTATGTTGAAACCTATCCAATTGTTAGAATATTCCTTTAAATTTGAGGAATTTGTTAATTCTGTGAGGGGATTATTTTTGATTAAAGGCAATTTTTAATGTGCCATAACGTTTAGAAAAACAGAAATTTAAAAAGGTATATGAATTTTCATAATCTGAATAAGAAAGTAGTCTGGCTTTTGTCCCTGGTTGTCCTAACCAGCGTGTTAGCCAGCTGCGGTTCTAAAAGCAATACAGGTGGAAAGACGTTGAGTTCTTCTAAAAGTACGTCTAAGTCATCTAAATCGAAGGGTTTAAAAGGTTTGTTCTTCAAACCTGCTACAGAAGATCCCGGTGTATTTAATGGAGAAATCGTTGCAGTAAACCGCAAAGGGTGGTCTCAGCCTACACCATTTGGTATGGTCCTAGTGCCTTCAGGAAGTTATTTGATGGGTCAAGGGGATGAAGATCCATCTCGTTCTGCTATCAATTTTCCGCGTCGTGTGACTGTTTCAGCCTTTTTTATGGATGATACAGAAATCACGAATTATGAATACCGTCAATTTGTGGAATCTCTGTTGCGTGATTCATTATCCGTTTTAGGAGAGACTAAAATCATGTCGGATTACTACCCTGATACAACGCGTTGGGCTGAAGATTTGAAAATGCCAGGTTATCAGACGCGTGATTTTACCTATGGTGATCCAATGACGGAGAACTATTTTTCTAGCCCTGCTTTTGATATGTACCCAGTGGTGGGCGTTAATTGGTCTGCTGCGAAGTATTTCTGTGATTGGCGTTCTAAATTGATGAATAGCTACCGTAGAACACAAGGTTTAGCTAATCTTCCTCGTTTCACCTTACCTACGGAATCAGAGTGGGAGTGGGCGGCTCGCGGTGGACGTGCTTCAGCGAAATACCCTTGGGGTAATCCGTATTTATCGAATGCAAAAGGCTGTTTGTTAGCGAATTTCAAACCTCACCGCGGAAATTATGATGCGGATGGATACGAATATACGGCTCCAGCGAATGCCTACAGTCCCAATGATTATGGCTTGTACAATATGGCCGGTAATGTAGCGGAGTGGTGCGAAGATGCATTTGAAGAAAATGCTTCTGCTGTGACTTGGGATTTGAACTCCATAAACCGGGATGCGAATAATCCACGTAAAGTGGTTCGAGGTGGTTCTTGGAAGGACATTGGTTACTATTTAGAAACGGGTACACGTACCTTTGAATTTGAGAAAAACAAAAGATCCTATGTAGGGTTCAGATGTGTGATGCGTTACTTAGGCCGTCCAGCATCTAGATAATTTAAACCGAAATCTATTATTAAGAATTAACAAAATGGAAAAGTCGATTAATGTAATTGCCAGTTTTGGTGCCGCTATCGTAATTGTAGGAGCGCTATTTAAGATTTTACACTGGTCCGGTGCGAATGAGATGTTAATGGTGGGGATGTTTACGGAGGCCGCTATCTTTATTTTGTTTGGCGTTCTTTATTTGAAATCGAAAGAGGAAAAACACTATGACTGGGAAAAGGTGTATCCAGAATTAATGGGAGAAGCTCCACGTCCTGCTGCGGCGCGTCACACGGGTGATGTTCCAGGCTTAGATGCAGAGGCGGTGGCTCATTTGACGAAAAGCTTGAAGTCATTAACGGATACAGCGAACAGCTTGTCTGAGATTTCTAAGGCAACTGGTGCGACTCAAGATTTTGTTAAATCATTGAACTCTTCTGCAGAATCATTAGGTGGCTTGAACAAGTCAGTTTCTGAGGCTTCTCAATCGTTAGCTACTATTTCAGCTTCTTCATCTGAAGCAGCTAAATACACGCAAAATTATGCGAAGGCTGGAGAATCTTTGGAAAAATTAAACGCCGTATACGAAGCGGAAATCCAAGAAGCGAGCAAGCACATGAAAGCAATCAACGGATTCTACGGTAATGTGAATGCGAGCGTTGAGCATATTGCAGCGACTCAAAAAGATGCAGAATTATTCAAGGCAGAATTAGCGAAATTAAACGCGAACATTCAATCCTTGAACCAAGTATATGGTAGTATGTTAACAGCTATGAAAGGCTAATTATGGCAAGTTTAAAAGAGACCCCCCGGCAGAAAATGATCGGGATGATGTATTTGGTATTAACTGCCTTGCTCGCTTTGCAAGTTAGTGATGCCTTATTACAGAAATTTGCCCTTTTGAATAGTAGTTTGGAAATGGCAAATCAATCATCCCTGAACAAAAGTAAAGGTATGGTGCAAGGAATTGAGGAGCGAATTAAAGATCTCCCTAATCCTGCGGCCTATGCGGATGTATTGAAAAAAGCAAATGAAGTGCGTCGTATTACTGATGCTCTAGTAGGTCATATTGAGAATATCAAAGGCAAAGTATTAGAAGCAGCGGGTGGTATTGATCCAGAAACTGGTAATATCAAGAATCCGAAAGAGGAGGAAAAGATTTATGAAATCATGGTGGGAGGAACAAAACAAGGAGAGGCGTATAAGCTTGTTCCGATGTTTGACAAATACCTGAAGGATTTAACGCTTGCAGCTGATCCAGGGACTAAATTCCCCTCCTTAGCTTTATCTGCTAAAGAAGATCCGATCGCCAGCAAAGATGCAAATCAAGCGAATAAGGATTTTGCAGAATTGAATTTTGAGCACACGCCAGTGGCCGCGGCTTTAGCAACCCTATCTCAAAAACAGTCAGAAATTCGTCGTTACGAATCAGAGGTGTTGAATCAATTAGCGGGAAAAGTAGGAGCGAAAGAGATTAAGTTCGACAAGGTTTTTGCCCAAGTATCAGCGAATGCTAATACTGTCGTTGCGGGTATGGAATACCAAGCAGAAGTATTTATTGCAGCTACTTCTAGTGGTTTTACTCCACGCATGAGCTATAATGGTTCACCTTTACAAGTGGTGGATGGACGTGGACAAATCAAATTCAAAACTTCAGGTGGTGGATACGATGCGAATGGTTTAGCGAAAAAGACCTACACGGCGTCAGTTTCATATATGAGCCCTGCGGGTCCTAAGACGGAATCGATTACGAAAGAATATTTTGTCTTGAAACCTACGTATAATATCGAAACGGGAACGTTGCCAGCGCTATATTTAGGCTGTGCTAACCGTTTGAGCGTGGCGAGTGCTGGTTTAGGTGCGCTTTGGAACCCAAGCTTTACAGCGGAAGGTGGAGAGGCGATTGCTGGTTCTAATAAGGGGAAAGTGACGATTGTTCCTACTGCAGCCACTGTAACATTGAACGTAAACAATGCAGGGACTTTATTAGGTAAGGAGACATTTAGAGTTCGTCGTGTACCAAGACCTGAAATTAAGATCGTTGGTTCCTCTGGTGCAGAATTGAATGATAAAAGTGGTGAGAATTCTGCAAGTTTACGTTTTGTGAATGCTAAAGCGATTGCAGATGAGTCATTTGCTGCCACGAATCCGGAGGATGCAAATTACCGTGTCTCTGAAATCGAGGTAGCCTTAGCACGTGGAACGAAACGTGTAGCATCGATTACTTTGCCAGGTGGAGGATCGATTTCTTCGTTAGCTGGTCAAGCGCAAGCAGGAGATCGCTACCGTATTGAAGTGAAAGGGGTACAACGTAAGAATTTCAAAGGAACGGTAGAGACGATACCTTTTTCATTCGTCAAAGTGATTCCATTGAATTAACCGTATTGATTTATGAAGTTGAAATATAGTTTATGGGTAGTGATTTGTCTGGTGTCTTTCGGTGCTTGGGCACAGGAAACGTCGGTTAATCCTAATCCCAATTCGGCACATCCGATTGATGAAGCTGATATTCAATACCGTGCGCAAATTTGGCGTAGAATGGATTTGAATGAGAAGATTAACCAACCTTTCTTTGCAGAGAATAACCAAATCTCTAAGTTCCTTATAGACGGAGTGAAGGCGGGACTATTGACTCCTTATTCGAATGATTCACTCAATACGAAATTAAGTCTTGAGCAGTTTTTGGACCGCTTGAAATTGAAAGGTAAATTAGAGAACGGCGGATTAACGGCCGAGGAAATTGCGGCTGGTTTCGGAGGTGACACTAAGCCTGCTGCGGTACCTGCCTCAGGTGGTGGAGCAGATGATGGCTGGGGTGGTACAAAAAAAACAGAAACCTCTAAGGCGGAAAAGCCAGTGGTAGATGATTTTGATAAAGGCCCAGTAGTGGCTGGAGTTGAATACTACATCCCGAAGCAATTATCAATTTTAGAAATCAAAGAAGATGCGATTATTGATCGCAAGCGTTCCCGTTTGTATTTTGATATTCAGGCGATTACGTTGAAAATTCCGGCATCACAATCTGATGCTGGTTTAGAAGATATTGTGGCTTCTTTCCGCTTTAAAGATGTGTATAAGTACTTTAAGAGTAACCCCAATTGTATTTGGTTTAATTCTACGAATGAAATGCAACATCGTAATATGGCAGATGCTTTTGATTTACGCTTTTTCAGCGCTCGCATTATCAAAAAAGGAAATGCGGCTAATAAAGATATTTTCGATCAATTTGGGGATGGAAAAGAAGCCTTGAAAAAATCACAAAAATTAGAGCAACAGCTACAAGATAAAGAGGCTGAAATGTGGGAGAATTAATGCCCATAATCTTATTTTAATACAATTTAAACCACCTTTTGGTGGTTTTTTTTGTGTAATAGATGTAACTTGCAATGTTAATAGAATCTAATCCATATTATGTCGTATCAACGCAAGACAAAAATTGTAGCCACAGTAGGTCCCACATCAGAATCAAGAGAAGCATTAATCCAATTAGCTCAGGCAGGCGTAAACGTTTTCCGCTTAAACTTTTCCCATGGAACCCATGAGGATCATTTAGAGCGTTTAAAGACGATTCGTTCTATCTCAGAAGAGATGGGTTTGAACTTAACAATCCTTCAGGATTTGCAAGGTCCTAAAATTCGTACACAACTAGTGGAGAATAATGGGGTTCCTTTAGTTGCGGGTCAACAATTGATCTTTGCGATGGACGAAAACTTATTAGGTACATCAGAAAAAGTAGGTACTACCTATACATCGATGTACTTAGATGTGAATCCAGGTGAGCGCATCTTGATGGATGATGGTAACCTGGAAGTGAAAGTACTTGCAGTAGATAAAGTGAAGAAAGAAGTGGTGACAGAGGTTATCTATGGTGGTATTTTGAAGTCTAAAAAAGGGATTAACCTTCCAGGTACGAAGGTTTCATTACCTTGTTTGACACCTAAGGATGAGGCTGATTTGTATTTTGGCCTTGATCACGGAGTAGATTGGGTTGCCTTATCTTTCGTTCGTAAGGCGAGCGATATTTGGGATATTAAAGAAAAGATTAAAGCATACGGTAAAAATACGCGTGTAATCGCGAAAATTGAAAAGCCAGAAGCTATTGATAATTTAGATGAGATTATCGCAGCAACAGACGCTATTATGGTGGCTCGTGGTGATCTAGGTGTGGAGATGGATGGTGCGGTAGTACCTTACTTACAAAAAGTGATGGTAGAGAAGTGTACGGCGGCAGGTAAGCCTGTTATCGTGGCTACACAGATGTTAGAGTCGATGATCACTAATCCTGTTCCTACGCGTGCAGAAACGTCTGACGTGGCGAACGCGGTATTGCAAGGTGCTTCGGCGACGATGTTAAGTGGTGAATCTGCTTCCGGTGCTTATCCAGTGAAAGCGGTGGAAACAATGGCACACATCCACGAAGTAGTCGAGCAACAACAAAATGAAATTGAAATCGTACAAGGTAACGAAGCGGCGATCTACTTTAAGAATCACTCGTTAAGTGCATCGACTTCTGAAAATGTAGCTTTGCAAGATCGTTTAATCGCTGGTGCATGTCGTTTAGCGCGTGACTCAAAAGCAAAAGCGATTTTATGTATCACGAATTCAGGTTATACAGCGTTCCGTTTATCAGCTCACCGTCCTAAGGCCGATTTATTCGTGTTTACATCGAATAAGGAATTAATGTCTACGATGGGCCTATTGTGGGGAGCGCGCGTGTTTTTCTACGATCCAGGTACAGGTAACGCAGAGAAAACAGTAGCTGCGATGGTCGATAAATTAAAGCAAGATAACTTGTTGTCTAAAGGAGATATCTTCGTGACTACCTTGTCTGTTCCAGCGAATCAAGACAAGAAAACAAATACAGTTCAATTAGGTGTAGTAGAGTAAATCCTATTATTAGGGGCTCGTTTAGATTATGAAAAACAAAAGTTCTTTGCTTTCATCACTTTTAAAAGGGCTATACACTTTCTGGGCAGGATTGGTTTTTGTACTGATCTTTTTATTATTATACCCATTGATCTTTGTCTTTTTGCAAAGACGATCTTGGAAAAGAGTTGCTCATCGGCTTGTCGGGCTGTGGGGGCAACTCTTTTTTCTTTTTGCGGGAATTCGCATCAAAGTGACGCATCACTTTAAGCCGGATCCGAAACAGACCTATGTGTTCTGTGCGAACCACTTTTCTTATGTAGACATTGCAGTGGTGGTCGTGATTATTCGCCATTATTTCTCTTTTGTGGGAAAGAATGCGATGAAGAAGATTCCGCTTTTTGGTTATCTCTATGCCCGTTTGAATATCCTAGTGGATCGAAGCGATAAGAATAGTAGAGCAAACTCTTTGAGTCGTTCGATTCGGGCTTTACAGTCAGGCAGAAGTATCATTATATTTCCGGAAGGTGGGATCATTTCGAAGAACTTTCCTTATATGGCAAATCCTTTGAAGGATGGTGCATTTATTATGGCCATTCAACAGCAGGTTCCTATTGTTCCCATGAGCTTTCATAATAATCATCAAATCATGGACGAAGATACCCTGATGATGCGTCCAGGAACCTTGCACGTGGAGATTCATCCGCCCTTTGACACGAAGGGTTTGACGATGGAAGATTTACCTGTTTTACGGGAAAAAGTGTTTGAATCCATACAAAATCCTATCTTAGCGTATTACGGTTTAAAATAAGCGAATATGCGTCTTTTTCTCCTGGGTTTTATCTTGACCTTGTTTTCTTGTGGAACGGCCTCAGAGGAGGAGAATACGGCTATGCCGCGACCTAAAGGGTTTCCTGCGATGGATATTCCGCCGCATCAGTACCAGGCTTTAGAAAAAGGGCATCCGTTCAGCTTTGAATTATCTAAGCAAGCCGTTGTGAAAAAAGATACGTTTGCTTTGGCTGAGCCCCACTGGATGTACATCTATTATCCACGCTGGGATGCATTTATCCAGTTGACTTATAAATCGGTGGAAGGAGATCGGAAACGTTTAGATAAGATGATCCGAGACTCCTATGTTTTAGCCTCTAAGCACCAAATGAAGGCGAACCGTATAGAAGATGCGATTTTGACCACACGCGACGGCCGCAAAGCGACTGTGATCGAATTAGAGGGTGAAGTGGCTACTCCTTTTCAGTTTTTTGCCACGGACAGTACGACGCATTTTCTACGCGGAGCGGTCTATTTAAACACGGCAACAAAAAATGATTCATTGGCCCCCGTTATTCGGTATCTAAAACAAGATGCGATTCACCTGATTCAGACTTTGCGATGGAAATAGGGGAGGAAAGAACATTTTTTGTGGATGCTTTGCTTCCACTTCCCATTCCTCGGTATTTTACATACCGGGTGCCTCGGGAATGGGCAGAATTTGTGCAAGCTGGATTGCGGGTGGTGGTACCTTTTGGGACGAAGAAAGTCCTTACGGGTGTGATCGTTACAGTTCATCATAACCCGCCGAAGCAATACCAAGCGAAGTATTTATTGGAGATTTTGGATGATGTTCCGCTAGTGACCTCTTCTCAAATCGCCCTTTTTCAATGGGTGGCAGATTATTATATGTGCTATCCTGGCGAGGTTTTTCAAGTTGCTTTACCGGCGGGTTTGAAGATTTCAAGCCAATCGAAGGTGCAAGCGAACCCGGAATTTTCATGTCCTGAAACGCTGACGGATAAAGAGTTAGCTATCTATGTCGAGATACGCGATAAAGGCGCATTGACCTATGATGAACTTGCCAAATTTGCCGAAGTCAAAAGCCCCTATCATCTCATTAAAGCCTTAGTGGGCAAGGATGCGGTGATTATTTTTGATGAACTAAAAGACCGATACACGCCTAAAGTGCAGCGAAAAGTCCGTTTAGCGACTCCATTTGAAGATAAATTAGTATTGACGGATCTGATCCAATCACTGGAGGAGAAACCAAAGCAGATGGCGATATTATTGCATTATTTGCAATATATCCCGGTCCTAAGAAGCCCGGAAACGAATCAAAAAGGTCTAGCAAAGAATAGTTTTAGTCAAGCCGGGTTATCAGAGAGTTCATTGCAGACCTTAGTCAAGAACCAGGTCTTTGAAATTTTCGATGTCGTGGTTTCACGCTTCGATGAAGCGGATGAAAACTTCGTGCCTTCGAGCTTTACCTTGAACGCCCCACAGGAAAAGGCCTACCAATCTATTTTGAATCAGTTTCAAGAGAAGGATGTCGTTCTACTTCACGGTATTACGGGCTCTGGAAAGACAGAAATTTACATTAAGCTGATTCAGGAGGCCTTGGCTAATGGAGATCAGGTTTTGTATTTGTTGCCGGAGATTGCTTTGACGACCCAGATTGTGGTTCGATTGAAACGGATTTTTGGGGAGCAGGTAGGGATTTATCATTCTAAATTCTCGGATAATGAGCGGGTGGAAGTATGGAAATCCATTGTGGAAGGGAAATATCCCTTCGTGGTGGGTGTGCGTTCCTCCGTGTTTCTACCCTTCAAGAATTTGGGATTGATCATTATCGACGAGGAACACGAAACTTCCTTTAAGCAGGCAGATCCAGCTCCTCGCTATCATGCACGGGATGTGGCGATTGTCTTAGCGCATCAGCAAAAGGCGAAAGTCTTACTCGGTTCTGCGACTCCCTCGATGGAGACCTATTACCAGGCCAAACAAGATAAGTATGGTCTCGTGGTCTTAAAAGAACGTTTTGGGGCAGCTCAGTTGCCCGCGATGCATTTGATCGATACGAAATATGCGAATCGGATGAAGCAGATGAAGGGCGGATTTTCGGTGGATTTGATTGAGGTGTTGGCGGAGAATTTGAAGCAAGGTAAGCAGAGTTTATTGTTCCAAAACCGCCGCGGCTATTCCCCCTACCTTCAATGTCAGGACTGCGATTGGATTGCGACGTGTCACCAATGTGACGTTTCGCTTA
The DNA here is from genome assembly GCF_019916085.1 of Aquirufa lenticrescens. Lineage (NCBI taxonomy): Bacteria > Pseudomonadati > Bacteroidota > Cytophagia > Cytophagales > Flectobacillaceae > Aquirufa > Aquirufa lenticrescens. Next base: position 1,753,369 of record NZ_CP049834.1, read on the forward strand.
CCTACCACGCCCGCGAGCAAGAATTACGGTGCCATTATTGTGGTCACCATGAATCACTATTACATCGTTGCGGCGCCTGTGGTTCGGCCCAGCTGAAAACGATGGGTTACGGTACCGAAAAACTAGAAGAAGAATTGCAATTACACCTTCCTGATGCGCGTGTAGCCCGGATGGATTTAGATACAACGCGTTCGAAGACCGCCTTCACGAGTTTAATCACAGAAATTCAGAAAGGTCAAGTAGACGTTTTAGTAGGCACTCAAATGGTCGCCAAAGGCCTCGATTTCGATGGACTATCTTTGGTAGCCATCTTTGATGCAGATAAGATTATTAACTTTCCGGATTTCAGAGCCCACGAACGAGGCTTTCAATTAATCACCCAAGTGGCGGGCCGTGCCGGTCGCCGCGAGGTGCAAGGACAAGTGTACATTCAAACGAATCAACCCACGCATCGCCTTTTTACCTACATTCAGGAGGGAAATTACGAGCAATTGTATGCGGATGAAATGATCGAGCGGGAGGGCTACCATTATCCTCCGTTTACCCGTTTGATTAAGTTAGTCATGCGCCATTACGAAGCACGCAATGTAGAAACGGCGGCGAAGGATTTAGGGCAATTGTTAAAGGCCAAATTTGGCAATGGGCGCGTCCTAGGACCTGAAAAGCCTTTGATCGAACGCATTCGGAATCAATATGCGATGGAAATTCTGATCAAGCTGGAGAAAGGTGTGGCATTGGCCGCCTTCAAAAAGCAGCTTCGGGAGGAATTAGATACCCTCAGCACGAAGCCAGTTTTCAAAGGCGTTCAAATTATTGTAGACGTAGATTGCAATTAGCGGACGTGTACCACTTCTTCATAAGGAACTCTAAAGCGGGGACCCCATACTCCTTCTTCCGTTCCCTTACCCACTGAGATGATCATATTAATTTCTGCTCCAGCAGGTAGATTTAAGTGTTTCTTTACACGCAGAGCATCAAATCCTTCCATAGGGCAAGATTCGAATCCTTCAGCTGCGATAGATAACATAAAGGTTTGCGCTGCTAAAGCACAGGATTTATGTACCATAACTCGTTGATCTGCCTTTCCGCCAAAACGCATCATCGGTTTTCTCAAGCCCATCCAGAAACAAATGTTCCAGCGAATGAAGGTAGAAATACCAAAGATATCATTGCGGTATAAAAGTGGAATAAGTTTGCCATAATATTCTAGGCCTCTTTTTTGCATTTTAGTCGGTTCGCCTTCGATAGAATCTTGCACTAATTTCAAATTCCAAGCTGCTCTTTGCTTCCAAAGATCCTGGCGAGTGACGAAAACCACTAAGTGCGCCGTATCTTTTGCCGCAGATTGTCCTAGGCAAAGCTGGTGGAATGCTCTCTTTTCTTCTTCACTTTTGATCCAATAAAACTCCCACAACTGCATATTGCTGCTATTAGGCGATAAAATGGAACGATGTAAGCTTCGTTCGATGACGGCATCATCCACTTTTACCGTGGGGTCATAGCGCCTATTGGAACGTCTTTTCTGAATTATCTCTTCGAATTGGGTTGAAAGCATCTCTCTTTTTTTATGTCAAATATAGCAGAAAATCCCTGCTTTTGCCTCTGATTTGATTACCTTTGTGGTTCGAAATAATTAACCCACATTTATATGCTTAATCTTGTTTTATTTGGGCCTCCAGGGGCAGGCAAAGGCACTCAGTCCGCAAAATTAATTGCGAAATACGGTTTAATCCATTTGTCTACAGGTGATTTATTGCGTGCAGAAATTACTGCAGGTACTACTTTAGGCTTGGAAGCGAAGAAATTGATGGATCAAGGAATCTTGGTTCCAGATGCAGTCGTAATCGGAATGATCGAGAATAAATTGAACGAGAATAAAGAGGCAGCGGGTTTTATTTTTGATGGTTTTCCTAGAACGGAGGCGCAAGCTCAAGCTTTGGACAACTTATTAGCTGGTCATCAATTAGCGATCAATCACATGATTGCGTTAGAGGTGAACGAAGAAGAATTAACGCAACGCTTATTAGAGCGCGGTAAGACTTCAGGCCGTCCAGATGATCAAAATGAAGAATTAATTCGTAAACGCGTGCAAGAATACGGCGAAAAAACAGCTCCAGTAGCTGGATATTACGCTGCACAAAACAAATTCTCAGGAATTAATGGTATTGGCGAAATTGAGGAGATTTTCTCTCAAATCATTGCTATTATCGAAGCATAATTAATAAAATAGAATGACATCTAACTTCATTGACTACGTCAAAATCAATCTGCGTTCCGGCCGAGGAGGAAGCGGTTCATCCCACTTTCGGAGGGAAAAACACGTGCCTAAAGGTGGTCCAGATGGCGGTGATGGCGGTCGTGGAGGTCACATATACTTGGTTGGAAGTACACAACTTTGGACATTGATTCACTTGAAATACCAGAAGCATATTATTGCTGATAGTGGAAATGGTGGAGAAGGTGGACGTCGTTCTGGTGCCGAGGGTGAGGATGTTTTCATTCAAGTACCTTTAGGAACGATTGTTAAAAATGCAGAAACGAATGAGTTTATTGCTGAAGTAACCGAAGAAGGTCAAAAGATTTTAGTACTTCCAGGTGGCCGTGGTGGTTTAGGGAATCATAATTTTAAGTCATCCACTAATCAATCGCCACGTCATGCGCAACCGGGAGAACCTGGTTTAGATGTTTGGGTGGTGATGGAATTAAAAGTATTAGCGGATGTAGGTTTAGTAGGTTTCCCCAATGCAGGAAAGTCAACCCTTTTGTCTGTTCTTTCAGCCGCTACTCCAGAAATTGCGGATTATCCATTTACCACATTAGTTCCTCAATTAGGGGTAGTCGAATACCGGGATGAAAAGTCCTTTGTGGTAGCCGATATTCCAGGAATTATCGAGGGTGCTTCCGAAGGTAAAGGTTTGGGGTTGAGATTCTTACGTCATATTGAACGTAACTCGATTCTATGTTTCTTGATTCCATCTGACGCTGAAAATTGGGGCGAAGAATACCAAATTTTAACGGGAGAATTAGAGAAATATAATCCAGAATTATTGGGAAAACGTCGCGTGATCGTGGTCTCTAAAATGGACCTTTCGATTCCAGAAATGGAAGAGGAGATGCGCGAAAGTTTGCCTAAAGATATCCCCGTTTTATTGATTTCATCGGTGACTCAAGAAGGAATTCAAGAATTGAAGGACTTGCTTTGGACGACCTTGTTAGACGAAAACAAAGATTTTGGAAAGATAAAGGAGGCACCCGCTCTTTTAGATCTGCCGGTGGTTAATCCAATGGCGGACGAAATGATGGAAGATCCTGAAGCTTTAGACTAAATCAGCTACTTGCTGCGCCATTAGGGCGATACCTTCTTGAAAAGTTCTAGGTGCATAACCTAGGACTTTTTTTGCTTTATCGAGCACAAAGCCTGTGCGAGCTGGTCTTTTTGCCGTCTGCTGGAAGGTAGATGAATCTGCTTTTTGCAATAAAGATTTATCCAAACCATAATAATCTGCTGTCATGACTGCCATTTCATAGGGAGTTAAGAAATCAGAGCCAGAGATATTGAAAATACCTTCCACTTCATCTTTTGAAAGTAACCAGCAGCCCATCGCTAAATCCTCTGCGAGGGTAGGCGTGCGGAACTGATCGGTTACGACTTGGATTGTTTTACCGTCTTCTAAGGACTTTTTCACCCAAAGGACGATATTCGAACGGCTCATATCCGGCACAATGCCATAGACTAACACCGTGCGCGCAATGCTCCAACGAATGGTTGAATCAAACAATAATTGTTCCGCTTTCAACTTACTTTCTCCGTAATAGGAGATGGGATTGGCGACACCCTCTTCCGTATAAGGTCCAGCTGCTCCATCAAAGATGAAGTCCGTCGATAGATGGCATAAATAACTGTTGTGCTTTTCGCAAGCTTTAATTAAAAAGGCCACCGCATCCACGTTTAACAAATCACAACCGACACGATCCGTTTCACAGGTATCCACATTCGTCATCGCAGCGGTGTGAATCAAAACTTCAGGTTTGAATTGATCGAAGACTGCATTAACCTCTTCCTGAACAGTAATATCTAAAGACGCATAAGTATAACCCTCTGTTACTGGCAAACGATTTGCTCCACGGGCGGTGGCTATTAAATCGACATTCGCTTGTGTGCGTAATAGTTCGACCAGTTTTTGGCCTAATAAACCATTAGAACCCGTGATTAATATGCGTTTTTTCATGAACCTAATTGCTGTCTGATTTTGCGTAATAATTGATGTGCGCCCAAATGAATGAGCTCCATCGCGACTTCTTTACCTAGGATTGCTGGATCTGAGCCTTCCGAAGAATGATAGATATTTTCTATGCCATCCAAGCTAAGAACGCCGGCATGCAAAGCTAATTGATTGTCTTTAACGACCGCGTGCCCATACACTGGAACGCTGCAACCGCCTTCTAAGTGCGCTAATAAATGGCGTTCTGCTAATAATGCAGCTTCCGTTGAGGCGTGGTTGCAAGCTTTGCGTACTAAAGCTTTCATGCTGGAGTCTAAAGAAACAGCACATTGAATGGCCACCGACCCTTGCCCTACCGCCGGTACAAATTGATCTAAACTTAAGTGTTGTGTGATATAGGATTCCATCTCCATTCGGTGGACGCCGGCAAAAGCCAATAGCATCGCATCGCAATCCCCGTTTTTTAATTTCTCCAAACGCGTCTGCAGATTGCCTCGCATTTCCACTGCGGTATGTTGTGGGTAGAAATGGCTTAAAAAGGCGCGTCTTCGCGTAGACGATGTGCCTATGCGCAAAGGTTCGCTAGAGGCTAAGGTTTTCGCTGGATCTAAGCTTAATACGACGTCTTGCGCTGCCTCCCGCTCCGTGAAAGCGATTAATTCTAGTTCTGTAGGTAAATGCGAAGGTAAATCCTTCGCGGAATGTTGTGCGATATCGATTTCGCCTGCACACAACATAGCTTCTAATTCCTCCGTGAAAACACCTTTTGATCCGATTTTAGACAACGAGCGATCCAAAATCTGATCCCCCTTTGTCGTAATTGCCACGATCTCATAGCCTAAACCCTGCGTGGCTAGCAAAACACCCACGTGGTGTGCCTGCCAAAGTGCCAAAGCCGAATTCCGAGTACCTATGCGAATCGTTTTCATATTAGGAGTTTTTCGCGTGGAAAACGCGTAATAAGTAAAGGGAGAGGTCGAGGTGTACCATTTTGGCTCGCGCATTGCGTTCCAAGTGGTAGTGTACCTCGGAGATTTTCTCCGTCATTGCCGCAATCTTATCCGTACTCAAGGTCTTGGAGAAATTATCAACAAAGGCCTTTTCTTTTTCTAATGACTTGATCAGGCTGCTCGCATCCGAAATTTGGTACAAACATTGTCTGAAAATATGGAGGCTATAACTTAAAATGCCTTTTTGATTTTCCTTCGCTAAACCGTCGAATTGGTCTGCTAATTGCACTAATTTGGACAGATTACGGGCATAAATGGCGCGCATCCACTCGGCAAACCAGGTAGTTGTACTCAGATTATCTGAGTTCGATTTCTCCAAAGCCTCAGAGATATTTCCCTCGCAATTTACGGCGATTTGATGCGCTTTTTCGGCATCTATTTCCGCTTTTTGGACTAAGTAATCAGCTAAATCTTCTACATCTACAGCGCCTACACTGACACGCTGAGTTCTAGAGATAATCGTCGTTAATAATTTGTCTGGTTCAGCGCAAACTAAGATGAATAAGGTCGAACTAGGCGGCTCCTCCAGGGTCTTCAACAAGGCATTTCCAGCTGAGGCATTTAGCGTCTCTGGATTCCAAAGCATCACCACCTTAAATGGCGCCTCAAACGGTTTTAAGCTAATTTTTTGTACTAATTTTCGGGTCTCTTCCACGGGAATATTTCCCTGGCGATTCCCTTCGGCTCCCATATAACCCAGCCATTCGGGCAAGGTTCTAAAGTAGGATTCTTGAATAAACTTCCGCCAGTCGGGTAAGAATGCATCCGATTCCGCATCCTTGATTTTTTTCGTGATGACGGTAGGGTACACATAGACTAAATCTGGGTGAACGCCACGCTGCAATTTTTGGCAACTAGGGCAAACACCACAAGAATCCGTATCTGTTCTATTCGTGCAGAATAAATAGGTAACAAAAGCATGCGCCATCGCGAGCTGAGCTCCTCCCGGAGGACCAACGAATAATTGTGCGTGAGCGATGTGTTGATTTTGCACCGCTTGCGACAATGTTTTCTTGGTTTTCTGAAGACCTGGAATGTCTTGAAATCGCATGAATAGGGCTTTTGTAAAAGAAAGAACTAATTTCGGAAAGATGTGTCCGCTTTCCAAATTTCTTCCATGCTTTGGCGTAGATTTTCGGGGATTTCCTGGTTTTTCAATTGCATCCAGGCGCAGGCGGAAGCAAAGGCTTTTTCAAAATCAAATAGCTTCAGCGATGGATACTCGCCATAACTAAAGGACGGTAGGTAACGCGGCGGAAATCCGATACTTGAAAGGTTGCAATGACTCCCAATGACGGTCCCGGTATTCAGATTCGTCCCTACACCGGTAGTGACAAAGTCGCCGATGATTTGGCCTAAAGACTTTAAACCAGTATTTCGAGGTTCTTTTAACGCATAATCGTACAAGGAAACAGTTTGAATATCATTACGTAGGTTAGAACCGTTCGTAAGTGCCCCTAAATTCGAAAAGGATCCTATGATCGAGTTGCCTAAATAACCTTCATGTGCCTTATTGCTAAAAGGGAAGAAAATACAGTGGTTAATTTCGCCGCCTACCTTGCAGCCTGGGCCGATTGTCGTGTTCGGGCGAATCTTTGCACCTATATTCGTTGTTGCGCCCGTTAGAAGCGCCGCTGGGCCCTGAATCAACGTCCCTATTTGTAGATTAACTTCCTCTCCTATATAAATAGGTCCTTTGCTGGCATCTAAAATGCTTCCCTGCACCTGTGCTGATGGATGAATGTAGATGTTTTCCGGAGCGATTAATGTGTTATTTCCTGGATCAGGATTGTTTCCCTTGATTTCAGCCCTTAAGAACTCGGCTTGGTAGGCCAGCAAATCTTCAGGATGCTGCAGGAAAGGGAGGTGTTGTTCTAGGTGATTTGTGCCTTGTCCTCTTTGGGCTAAAACACGACCTTCATAAACGTAGGAACTATCTGCCGGGAGCTGGTCTAAAAGTTGAAAAGTAGAAGGCAACGGTAGGATAGCGCTGAGTACCTGAATATCCGCCTGATTAGCGTTTGAAACACGTGTAGGCCATTTGCTTTCTAAGGTACTTGTACCTGCCCATAATTCAGCCACAGTACGGTGCTGAGTCAGGGGTTGTAGCGCGCTTTTTAACGCCAAATCCTCGAATAAATAGACCTTGAGCTGCATAGGACAAATCTAGGATAAAAAAAGCCTTCCCCCAAAAAATGGAAGAAGGCTTTTTGTATAGGCGGTCGGAAAATTACTTCGCGTAACGCTTGTTGAATTTGTCCACACGTCCTGTTGTATCTAACAATACGTTCTTACCTGTATAGAATGGGTGAGATTGAGATGAAACCTCTAATTTGTATACTGGGTAAGTTGCTCCTTCAAATTCTGTTGTCTCTGTAGTGGCAACACATGAACGAGTTAAAAACTTGTAATCAGCTGATAAATCGTGAAATACAACTTCTTTGTATTCTGGGTGGATATCTTTTTTCATGATAATGGATAATAGACGATTCCCTGCCGTCCTGTTTATATAATGTTTTCCAAAGGGGATATTTGGACCTTACAATAAGGGATGCAAAATTACAGAATGTATTTTATTTTCCAACTATTTACCTTAACAAAATTTTAGATAATTCCACGCGATTTTTCCGTCATAAAATTTTTAAAAATAATTTTATAGCACTTTTCTAAGAAGCGATACGGCTAATGAATTGAGTTGCGGGGGTTTGCATGTGGTATTTCAAATACGACTCTTTTTTATATTTTTTTTGGCCAAAAAATTGTTTGCACGGAGCCTGCTTTTTTTCTAATTTTACCAAGAGCACAATCAGCCAAAGATGCTTCAATTTTTGGTTTAGGAAAGCATAAAAACAAAACCGCCACACACTCAATTTGTTAACGCAAAAAGAGTCCAAAAGCTAAGAAAAAAATTCTCTTAACACAGGGAATCTATTGTCTACTTTTAGGGGTTTGGTTTTCGCATTTATATGGAATTAGAAGTTTTAAATTATAATAGATAGATACACATGTACGTAGTAAAAAGAGACGGTCGTCGCGAATCAGTAAAGTTTGACAAAATCACCGCCAGAATTGAAAAGCTGAGTTACAGCTTAGATCCATTTTTTGTTCAGCCTTTAGAGGTTGCTAGAAAAGTGATCACTGGTTTGTTTGATGGCGTTAAAACAACTGAACTTGATAATTTAGCGGCTGAAACAGCGGCCTCTTTGACGACAAAGCACCCTGATTATGCAGTTCTAGCAGCTCGTATCGCAGTTTCTAACTTGCATAAGAACACATTGAAGTCCTTCTCGGCTACGATGAAGCGTTTGTTTACGTACATCGATCCTAAGACAGGTCAGAACGCTGCACTTCTTTCTAAAGAGGTGTATGATATCATCAAAAACAATGCCGTTGAATTAGATGAGGCAATCATCTATGACCGTGACTTTGGTTATGATTATTTCGGATTCAAGACCCTAGAGAAATCGTATCTATTAAAGCTAGATGGTCAAATCGCGGAACGTCCTCAGCACATGTTAATGCGTGTAGCGGTAGGTATCCACAAGGAAGATATTGCAGCAGCGATTGAGACCTATAATTTATTGTCTGAGCGTTGGTTCACTCATGCGACTCCGACCCTATTTAATGCAGGTACTCCGAAGCCTCAATTATCGTCTTGTTTCTTGTTAACAATGCAGGATGATTCGATCGAAGGAATCTACGATACATTGAAGCAAACGGCTAAGATTTCACAGTCTGCTGGAGGTATCGGATTAAGCATCCATAACATCCGTGCTACAGGCTCTTATATCAAGGGAACGAATGGTACTTCGAATGGTATTATCCCAATGTTGCGCGTATTTAACGATACAGCTCGTTACGTGGATCAAGGGGGTGGAAAACGTAAAGGTAGCTTTGCGATTTACTTAGAACCATGGCACGCAGATGTGTTTGAATTCTTAGAATTGAAAAAGAACCACGGTAAAGAAGAAATGCGCGCGCGTGATTTATTCTATGCCCTTTGGATTCCAGATTTATTCATGAAGCGTGTAGAGAATAACGAAGAGTGGTCTCTATTCTGTCCTCACGAGTGTCCAGGTTTAGCGGATACACACGGAGCTGAATTCGAAGCCTTGTATGAGAAATACGAATTGGCTGGTAAAGCACGTACGGTTGTTAAAGCACAAGAATTGTGGTTCAAGGTGTTAGAATCTCAAACAGAGACGGGTACGCCTTATATGTTGTTTAAAGATCATGCGAACAACAAATCAAACCAAAAGAACTTAGGAACAATCAAGTCTTCGAACTTGTGTACGGAGATCATTGAGTATACAGCGAAAGATGAAGTAGCGGTTTGTAACTTAGCTTCATTAGCCTTGCCTAAATATGTGAATGCGGACGAAAACGGTGTTTTACGTTTCGATCACAAGAAATTATATGAGGTGACGAAGATTGCGACACGCAATTTGAACAAGATCATCGATGTAAACTATTACCCAGTAAAAGAGGCTGAAAACTCGAACTTACGCCACCGTCCTATCGGTTTAGGAGTTCAAGGTTTAGCTGATGTGTTTATTTTGTTACGTATGCCATTCGAGTCAGCAGAAGCGCAACAATTGAACAAAGATATCTTCGAAACAATTTATTTCGCAGCGATGGAAACATCGATGGAATTAGCGAAAGTAGAAGGTCCTTACTCTACTTGGGAAGGTTCACCTATTTCGAAAGGGGTATTCCAATTCGATATGTGGAATGTAACACCATCTTCAGGAAACTGGGATTGGGAAGATCTACGTACGAAAGTAGTAGAGAATGGTGTGCGTAACTCACTATTAGTTGCTCCAATGCCTACGGCTTCTACCAGTCAGATCCTTGGTAACAACGAATGTTTCGAGCCATACACATCTAATATCTACGCACGTCGTGTATTATCAGGTGAATTTGCGATCGTTAACAAGCACTTATTAAAAGATTTGATCAAATTAAACTTGTGGAATGATTCCATGAAGAATAAATTGATCATTGCGAATGGATCCGTTCAAAACATTCCGGAAATTCCTCAAAACTTGAAGGATTTATACAAAACGGTTTGGGAGATCAAGCAAAAGACCATCTTAGAAATGGCTGCTGATCGTGGAGCCTACATTTGCCAATCTCAAAGTTTAAATATCCACATCCAAGATGTGAACTTTGGTAAATTAACATCGATGCACTTCCACGCGTGGAAGCTAGGCTTGAAAACAGGTATGTATTACCTACGTACGAAAGCGGCAACGGATGCGATTAAGTTCACTGTGGAGAAACAAGCAGAGCCAGCGATTGAGCAAACGAATTTAGTAAACGAAACTGAATTAGTGTACTCAGAAGCAGCAGCGAAAGCGGCGGCAGCTAGTTTTGATAACAGTGTAGAACAAAATAAAGCGGATATGACTTGTTCTTTGGATAATCCAGAGGCATGTGAGGCTTGCGGATCTTGATCCCCAACCCTAAGCTGAAATAAAAAAGAATCACTTAACCGTTTGCGTTGAGTGATTTTTTTTTGCGAAACATTCGAATTAGTATGAAAAATGTATTTTTGAAATTATTCTGGCTAGATGCCATCCTAGAATTATTGTCCCCTATCTTATTTTCGAATTTCCCGGAGATTAGATATGTAACAAAGCCCTTACTGATGATCCTCTTAATGGGTCACATTGCGCAAGAAAACCCTAAACCAGCGCTTTTCATCACGGCGATTTTCGCTCTGTTAGGCGATGTGTTTTTGATGCTTCCAGGTGATAGTCCGCTCTTTTTTCAGCTTGGATTAGGGGCCTTTTTGATCATGCAGGTGAGCTACATTTGCCTTTTTGCTAAACAAGCTTCAGAGGAGGCTTGGATACCGGCATACGCACGATCACCTTTAGCAGGCGCACTTATTTATGTATTCTCATTTTTAGCTTTTTTAAACCCCTATTTAGCAGGAGGGATGAAGATTCCGGTGACCCTATACGCGTTTGCGCTTGGTTCGATGCTGTACTTTGCGATTCGCCTTAAGAATCAGACCATTGTTTTGGGGGCATTTTTCTTTGTGGTTTCGGATAGTGTTTTGGCTTTTGGAAAGTTTTATTATTCTTTTCCGGGGATATCTACCGTGGTAATGAGTACTTATATTGTGGCTCAATTGCTACTAATCAGCGCTTTGTGTAAATTGCAGCTTAAGAAATAAACCATGGCGACGCAAATCACTGAATCTCTTCTATCTACTTTAGGCAGCACCTTGCAAGGGTCGCTTCACACGGACACCGTGATGAAGACTTTATATGCGACGGATGCATCGGCCTATCGGGAGATGCCTTTAGGGGTGGTGATTCCAGAGACAAAAGATGATTTAGAGAAAATCATTCGATTTGCAGACCAAAATTCGATTCCCCTGATCCCTCGAACTGCGGGAACCTCTTTAGCCGGGCAGGTAGTAGGTAAAGCTTTGGTGGTGGATGTTTCCAAATTTTTCAATCGTATATTAGAAGTGAATGTGGCCGAATCCTATGTGTGGGTAGAGCCGGGTGTGGTGCGTGATGTATTGAATGTGGAGTTGAAGAAGCATGGTTTGTTCTTTGGTCCAGAAACATCGACTGCGAATCGGGCGATGATCGGTGGAATGGTAGGAAATAACTCCTGTGGTTCTAATTCAGTGGTATATGGTTCCACAAGGGATCATGTCTTAGAGGTTGAAGGATATTTATCGGATGGAACACCGGTTCACTTTACCGCAGAAGATCCCTTTGAGACGATTAAATCACTAGAAAAAGGTTCTCGTCTGCATGGAATTTATGACAAGACCCTAGCGTCCTTATCAGATCCGCAAAACCAGAAAAATATTATTGAAGAATTTCCAAAGCCGAGCATACATCGTCGAAATACAGGCTATGCTGTGGATATGCTGTTGAACACGAAAGCGTTTGAAAAAACGGAGGCGCCCTTTAATTTCTGTTCACTAATCAGTGGGTCTGAGGGTACTTTGTGCTTTGCTACTCGAATTAAATTGCATGTTGACCCATTGCCGCCCGCACACCTGGGGCTGGTTTGTGGACACTTTAATACCATAGACGAAGCTTTAAGAGCGAATTTAATTGCTTTAGAATTTAATCCATCTGCCTCCGAGTTGATGGATCATTATATTTTAGAATGTACGAAAGCGAATCCAGAACAGCGCCTGAATCGTTTCTTTGTGGAAGGTGATCCAGGAGCTATACTGGTTGTGGAATTACGTTCTGATTCAGCGGAAGATTTAGCCTCTCAAGCGCAGGCTTGCGAAGCTGCGATGCGTAAGGCTGGATTAGGTTACCATTTTCCGTTTGTAACTGGAGGCGATGTGAAGAAGGTTTGGGACTTGAGAAAAGCAGGTTTAGGCCTACTTTCTAATTTACCTGGAGACGAAAAAGCAGTTGCCGTAATCGAAGATACAGCGGTAGACGTGAATGATTTGCCAGCGTTCATCGCTGAATTCAACGAAATTTTACAAGCGAATAACCTGTATTGCGTGCATTATGCGCACGCAGGATCAGGTGAATTGCATTTGCGTCCGATTATTAATCTGAAGACCAAAGAAGGGCATCAGCAATTCCGCCATATTGCGGAAGAGATTGCTCGTTTAGTTAAGAAATTTAAAGGTTCTCTATCGGGGGAACACGGAGATGGCCGTTTAAGAGGAGAGTTTATCCCTTGGATGGTGGGAGAGGAGAATTACCAATTAATGCGGGAATTGAAGTCTTGGTGGGATCCTAAGGGGATATTTAATCCTAATAAGATTGTGGATACGCCTCCAATGGACACGTTCCTACGCTATGAGGCGGGTCAACAAACACCTGAATTTAAAACGGCATTCCGTTTCAAGGATCAAGATGTATTGCAACATGCGGAGCAGTGCAACGGATCCGGTGATTGCCGTAAAACGCCTATTTCAGGGGGGACGATGTGTCCATCCTTTATGGCGACCAGAAATGAAAAAGAAACGACTCGTGCTCGCGCGAACATACTTCGCGAGTTTTTAACACGCTCAGAACAGCCTAATCGCTTCGCTCATGAGGAGATTAAAGAGGTAATGGATCTTTGTTTGGCTTGTAAGGGTTGTAAGGCTGAGTGTCCATCGAATGTGGATGTGGCGAAATTGAAGATGGAGTTCTTGTACCAGTACCAAAAAGAAAAGGGTCTTCCTTTGCGTTCTTGGTTAGTGGGCAACTTTGCGAAGCTATCTAACATAGCTTCTTATGTGCCTTCCCTGTACAATGTGGTGATGGGTACGCCAGCGATTCGACGTATTTCAAACGCCCTCGTAGGTTTCCACCCGGATCGCACGATGCCTCTCATGGCAAAACAGACTTTATGGTCTTGGTTAAAGGGACGCACTAGCCCGGTTCAATCGAAATCGGTTTACCTGTTCGTTGATGAGTTTACGAATTTTAATGATGCTGAAATAGGTCGCACGGCTGTTTTATTGCTGGAGCGTTTGGGCTATGAGGTGAAGACAATACCACACCCGATTTCTGGAAGAGCGTATTTGTCCAAAGGAATGCTGGATGAGGCACGCGTATTAGCGATGCAAAACGTACGTCTTTGGTCATCTTTAATCTCTGAAAATACGCCATTGGTGGGTATTGAACCTTCTGCCATCTTAACCTTCCGCGATGAATATCCGGATTTAGTATCGGATGAATGGGTAGTGAAGGCGCAGGATTTAGCGAAAAACACCTTGTTGTTGGAAGAATTTATCGCTCGGGAAGCAGATGCAAAACGCATCACATCTGCAGCATTTAGCTCCGAGAAGAAGCTACTGAAATTACATGGTCATTGCCAACAGAAGGCGATCTCCTCTCTAGTAGCGGCGAAAAAGGCCCTTTCTTTACCGGAGAACTTTGAAGTGCAATTAATCCCTTCTGGATGTTGTGGAATGGCGGGTTCTTTTGGCTATGAAAAAGAGCATTATGATCTGTCGATGCAAATAGGGGAATTAGTCTTGTTCCCTACGGTGCGTGCTCAGCCGGAAGAGGTGGATATTGTGGCTTCAGGAACGAGTTGTCGTCATCAAATCCATGATGGAACCAAGCGACATGCTAAGCATGCCGCTGAGATCCTTTTTGCTGCTTTAAAGTAAGATTAGAATTTCCAGCGTACGAAAGCTTCCATGGCTTCGTATTCGGCTAGGCCTAGGGCGTTGTAGATAGAAGCCGTTGCGCGGTTTCTTTCTTCAGCGCGTTGCCAAAACTCCCTTGAATCGTCTCCCTGGAATACGACCCCATCTTTTTGAGACTGGTGCTTGAAAATACCCATTCTCTTTTTGAATACTTGGTCTGGAGACATCGGTACGGCCATTTCGATTTGGTCAATATCCCATTCTGCCCAGGCTCCCTTGTAAAGCCATACCCAGCAGTTCTTCATGAATTCTCGGTGCTTCAATCGCGTCACGGCCTCCATGATGGCGTCTAAACAAACTTTGTGTGTCCCGTGTGGATCGGCTAAATCCCCAGCCGCATAAATCTGGTGCGGTTGAATCTCTTCGATGAGGTCCATCACGATTTGAATGTCTTTTTCGCCAATGGGTTTCTTGCGAATGGTTCCCGTTTCGTAAAAGGGTAATTCTAAGAAATGGGCGTTCTCTTTTTTGATGCCTACGAAGCGGCAAGTATTCTTGGCTTCCCCTTTGCGGATTAAACCTTTGATCTCTCGAACCGCTTGAATATCAATTTCGGAGTCAGGTTTATTTTTAAGGAACTTAATGGCTTCTTTGTAAATGCGGTTTGCCTTCGCGTTAGGGCTTTCGAACTTTTCGTTGAAGTCTACGACAAATTCGGCGAAACGAAGGGCTTCATCGTCTGCTACCGCAATATTACCCGTTGTTTGGTAAGCAACGTGCACATCGTGTCCTTGGTCGTGTAGACGTTGGAAAGTTCCCCCCATTGAGATGATATCGTCATCTGGGTGTGGGCTGAAGATTAATACTTTCTTCTTGGCTGGGAAAGCTCGTTCTGGACGATGCGTATCGTCAGCGTTTGGTTTACCACCTGGCCAGCCCGTGATAGTATGTTGTAGGTAGTTGAAAACCTCGATATTGATCTCGTAGGCCTGTCCATATAGGGATAATAGATCAGAAAGGCCGTTTTCGTTATAGTCTTTAGAGGTAAGTTTTAATACCGGTTTATGTAATGTCAAGGAAAGATGAGTTACCGCTTTCTTTATCATATTGCGGTCCCAATTCACTGTGTCAACTATCCAAGGGGTTTTAATGCGCGTTAACATCGATGCTGCCGTTTCATCTAAAATGAAAGTGGCATTGGGATGTAATTGCAGGTAAGAGGCTGGAATGTCTGAGGTCACGGTTCCTTCCACGGCTTTAGCGACACTATTCGCTTTGTGTTCTCCCCAAGCAAGTAATACGATCTTCTTCGACTTCATAATACTGTCGATGCCGAGCGTGATGGCTTTTTTAGGGACTTTTTGCAATCCTCCAAAATCAGGGGACGCATCAATCTTCGTCGCAATATCCAACGTCATCAAACGCGTTTTGGAGTTGATTGTTGATCCTGGTTCGTTGAATCCAATATGCCCATTACGTCCAATCCCCAATAGGTAATAATCGAATCCGCCCAAGCGTTCAATCTTTGCTTCATAATCTCGGCAAAACTCGGGAATTTTGTCTAAAGCTAATGTTCCATCTGGTAAATGGTAATTTGTTACCGGTATATCAATATGGTCAAAGAGTTGTTCTTTCATAAATCGAACATAACTCTGGATGGAATCAGGTTCCATGGGATGGTATTCATCGAGGTTAAACGTGATGACATCTTTGAAACTTAAGCCCTCTTCTCGGTGAATTCGAATCAGTTCTTGGTAGACTTTTTTAGGCGAAGATCCAGTCGCAAGTCCTAGAATAGTGGGCTTGCTGGCTTGGTTGTTTTTGCGAATAAGTTCCGCAATTTCTGTCGCAACAGACTTAGATGCAGCATCGGAGTCTGAAAAAATGTGAGTTGGAATGCGTTCAAAGCTGATTTCTTGTTCCATAGTCTTATTTTTTTGCGTTTTTAGCCGCTACAATCAAAAGGTCGAGTGAAAGAGCATCAAAGATGCGTAGAATGGTTTTGATGGCAGGATTTCCTTTGCCTAATTCGATACTGTGAATCGTTTTAATGGCAACGCCACTTTTTTGACTGAGTTCTTCTTGTTTTAATCCGATGGCATTTCTTTTTTCTCTTACGATTTGCCCGAATACTACTAAATCCATTGTTGCTAGGTTTTTGACAAATGTAAAGAAAATTATAATATAAAATACAAATCGGAATTATGTTACTTATGATGCATAAATTATCATCATTTCCCGTTTATCATATTTTAACATACTCGAAAAAACAATTCCCGTATCTTTGGGTTTTTATAATGATGCGCAAACTATTATTCCTTATTTTCCTGCTTTTATCTGGGTTATTACATGCCCAAAAATCAACCGTTAGTGGCTATGTAAAAGAGGCAGCTAGCGGGGAAGGTCTCATTGGAGCAAGTGTCTATGTAAAAGAATTAAAGACAGGTAATGTGACCAATACCTATGGTTTCTACAGTTTAACGCTCCCTTTAGGCAAGTATACGCTTGTTTTTTCCTCTTCAGGTTTTAAAAAGAAAGAGCAAGAGATTCTAGTATCAGCCAAAGCACAAGAAATTTCAGTTGAATTATCAACAGACTCACAAGAACTAGCTGAGGTCATCGTAAAAGCACGAGCAAACGATGAGAATGTCAGAGGTATTGAGATGTCTGTCAATAAAGTGGATATCAAAACGATTCGTAAAATTCCTGCCTTATTAGGAGAGGTTGATTTAGTCCGCGCCATTCAATTACTACCAGGAGTTTCTACGGTAGGTGAGGGCGCTTCTGGGTTTAACGTTCGTGGAGGTGGTGTCGATCAAAATTTAGTTCTTTTAGATGATGCCCCAGTTTATAATTCATCTCATTTATTCGGTTTCTTCTCTGTCTTTAATCCAGATGCGGTTAAAGATGTTAAATTATTTAAAGGGGGTATTCCTTCCATGTATGGTGGACGTGCTTCATCGATTTTGGATGTGAAAATGAAGGAAGGGAATGCGAAGAAGCTGGAGGTCAATGGCGGTATTGGTGTGATTTTCTCTCGCTTATCCATTGAAGCTCCTATTGTGAAAGATAAAGCTTCATTTATCGTGGCGGCCCGACGTTCGTATATTGACGTGCTAGCTAAGCCTTTTTTAACAGGGAATAACGCTAATTCTAAATTTAGTTTTTATGATTTGACGGCCAAAGTCAATTACACCATCAATACCAAAAACACCGTCTTTATGTCGGGGTATTTTGGTCGGGATGTGTTCGGTACAGGTTTTGGGTTTGACTGGGGAAATACGACCTTAACCACGCGGTGGAATCACGTTTTCTCGAATAAATTGTTTTTGAATGCGACGGCTTTTTACAGTAATTACGATTACATGTTGGATTCTGATATTGAAAACAAACGACCCAATGACGCTTTCAAATGGACTTCGAACATTGAAAATTTAAGTATTAAGCCTGATTTTACCTATTATTGGAGACCAGATAATACCATCACTTTTGGAGGTCAACTACTATCCTATGACTTCACTCCCGGTAAAGCGAATGCGACTTCAAATGGGGAGAAAAGGGAATTTGGTCAAGCGAATAAACGAGGGGTGGAGGCATCCGCCTATGTGGGTCACGATTGGAAACTTAGTTCGCGTTTGACCATTCAATATGGTATTCGTTATTCGCACTATGATTACAAGAGTTTGAATGGAGAATATTATGATCGAATTCCGGTGGCAGCTAGCACGGAAAATCCGTCAGGCTATGTGTTGAAAATTAACCAAACAGATCCTGATGCGATTGTGGCATCCTATGGTAATTGGGAACCCCGTTTTGCTTTGAATGTGACGGGTAACGAATCCTCTTCCCTGAAATTAAGCTATAATCGCTTGGCTCAGTATATCCATTTAATGTCGAACACAGCTGCGTCTACTCCTTTAGATGTGTGGACGTCTTCTACAAATAATATCAAACCACAAATAGTGGATCAATTGGCTTTGGGTCTATTTAAGAATTTTGGGGCAGATGGTAATAATTATGAATCGTCAATTGAAGTCTATTATAAGGATATGCAAAATCAAATCGATTATGCGGATCGAGCGAATCTTTTCCTGAATCCTTATTTTGAAAAGGATTTGCTTTTTGGAAAAGGACGTGCGTATGGAATCGAGTTTTTCCTAAAGAAGAATGTAGGGAAATTAACGGGTTGGGCGAGTTATACCTTAGCGAGGACAGAACGTAAAATTGAAGGTTTAAATAAGAATGAATGGTATGCTAATCGCTATGATCGTACGCATACTTTGAATTTAGTAGGTCAATATGCCTTGTCAGAAAAATGGTCATTCGGGGCTAATTTCGCGTATATTACAGGTGTGCCGTATACCGTTCCTGCGCAGAAGTATGTTTTTGATGGTATCGCCTATCCACAGACGATACCTGGAACGCGTGGTAATATCCGAGTGCCAGATTACCATCGTTTAGATATTTCGGCTACGAAGAAAAACAAGAAAGCCTTGTTTGGTAAAGGTAGTTCGGAATGGGTATTCTCGGTGTATAATCTCTATAATCGAAAAAATCCATTCTCTATCTATACGCGACCGAACGAAGATAATTCGGTTCAAACTGAGGCCGTCCAATTATCTATCATCGGTTCATTCGTTCCAGCCGTCACCTATAATTTCTCGTTTTAAGATGAAGCCGATCTACTTATTTCTCCTTTTTGTAGCGTTAACGTCTTGTGAAGAGGTTGTAACCTTGCCAAGTCCAGCTTCTGATCATTACTTGGTGGTGGAAGCAAATCTGACGAATCAGAATAAGGCGCAACAGATTATACTTTCGCGCTCTCAGGACTATTTTGATCAGAGTAGTGCTCCTAAAATAGCAGGAGCTCAGGTTACGGTGTCAGATACCTTAGGGAATCAATTTAGTTTTGTGGAGAAAGTGGCTCAAAGCGGGATCTATGTGTGGGAACCTACGGCTCAACAACCTACGATAGGAAAGGCAGGAACTACCTTTACTTTGAATGTGAAATGGCAAAATGAAATGCTTACCGCTAAAGCTAAAATGAACCGAGTGCCACCCATCGATTCTATTTTGTACCAATATGACGAAGCAACCGGCCGTCAAGGAGCGAATGATAGTCCTAAGAATGGGTATGATGCGCAGTTTTATGCACGCGATATACGTGGGTCAGGCGATTGCTACCGGGTGAAGACGTATCGCAATGGCGTGTTGTTTAATGACCCCATCAATTTAACCTTGGTCTACGATGCCGGGTTCCAAAAAGGGGCAATGACCGATGGCCTGATGTTTATTTTACCTATTCGTCGTTCGATTTCTCCATCCCTTTACGTGGAAAATGATAAGATTCGAGTGGAGATTTGGTCGATTTCGGAAGATCAGTTTAACTTTTATTCTCAAGCGCGTCTAGAACTGAATAATGCCGGTTTGTTTTCAAGGCCAGCCGCAAACATTCCAACCAATGTTAAGAACACAAATCCTGCTTCTAAACTACAGGGTACAGGATGGTTTGGGGTTTCAGCCGTGAGTTCACTTGAAACGGTGGTAGATCCGAAAAAGGCGAGAACTGGATTGAAGTAATTACTCGAAATTGAAAATTAAGCTAATCGTATGTGAATTCAATTGGCTTAATTTAGAATAACTATTGACCGTTCCAGGAGGCACAAAAAGGTTGTTTAAACCGTGTGAAATACGAATCTCAGGAGAGAATTTAAAGAACCGGTAAAAGCGTTCAAAACCGATTCCGTATTCTAAGGATAATTCAGAGGTATTCGCCGTTACAGCCGTATTCTTTTTCTTGACGTTCGCCTCTAATCCTAATTTTAAGCCTGAGATCAAATACATACGGTGGTTTTGGCGACGTACAGAACGGAACTTCAATAACATAGGGATCTCTAACCAAGTGGACTCTCTCGAGATCAGATCTTCATTCGCGAATTGAATTTGGCGATCGTACAAGGCGATGTTTAAACCCGATTTGACTTCTACGTGTTTGCTAAGGGCGTAATTAACGATTCCACCTATTTGAAATCCAAAGGTGCGAGGCGAAGTAAGCGAAAGTGGTTCACCAGTCACATCGTTTACTAAAACGCTTGGAAATCCATTCGCGTAGTAATTGCTAGACGTTAAGCCAAACATAAAACCAAAGTGCAGCGGTTTCTCGTCGTAAAACTCATCGTGCAGCTGAATGTATTTCTTTCCTTGTCCTAAGGCGTTAAAGCCAAGCAAGAATGCGATAGCAAAACCAATTAAGTGACCTTTTTTCACGCGTTTTTAGCTTTTTTATGTCCTAAATAAATGGAGCAAATGCCTCCCGTCATCGGGATCCATTGGGTATGTATAAATCCACATTCCTCGTAAATTTTCAAGAAATCTTTGCCGTCAGGAAAAGCTTGGACAGATTCAGGAAGGTAGGTGTAGGCGGCTGGGTCTTTGGAAATTAATTTTCCTAAAACTGGCAGACAAAATTTCGAATAGAAAGTGTATAATTGCTTCATAGGGAAGCTTTTCGGATTCGAGAACTCTAATATCAAGCAATGGCCACCCGGCTTTAACACGCGGTGCATTTCTTTCAAACCTTTATCCAATGTTTCGTAGTTTCTCACCCCAAAACTAACGGTGATTGCATCGAAACTATTGTCCGAAAAGGGTATTTTTTCTGAATCCCCTTTTTGTAAGGTAATGATGTTATCTAAGCCTAATTTCTTGATTTTCTCTACCCCAAAGGCTAACATACCCTCCGAGATATCGATTCCTACAATCTTTTCTGGCTTGATTTTTAAGGCCTCTATGGCGAAATCCCCCGTCCCTGTAGCGATATCTAATACGGACTTGATACCCTTGTTTTGCAATAATTTGATGGCTTTTTTACGCCAAATAATATCAATCCCACCACTCAATAAATGATTCAGAAAATCATATTTGTGGGAGATGGAATTGAACATGTCAGCGACTTGTTCTTTTTTTCCTTTGGACTGATTCTTATAAGGGACTACCATAATTTTTGCGAATTGATTACGAACTAAACCAGTTCAGTAAGTCAATGTTTCATAAAATTACCAAAAAAAATCGTTTAAATCGCGCTCATGTGGAAAACACTCACCATGATCCACATGATGGCGAAGCTGATGACGAGTGAAATGTTCACTAAGGAGGCGGCAAGCGGGGTATTTAAATTCAATTCGTCCGAATAGGTGATGACTGTCATACCAACGGGCAGAATGAGGCAAAGAAGTAATAGGTTACGAAAACCTAGGTCAAAGGGCAGCAAATAAAAACAAATTCCACCTACTAAAAAACCCATTACATAGCGTAAACTTAACACCTGAAAAACCCGGAAATACGATTTTTTAGAAAGGCGTACGCTGAAATAAATGCCCATTAATAACAACACGATTGGTTTATTACCTGAGGCGATGGTAGCAATAAGATCCAGCGCAAAGACGGGAAATTTCAACTGTAGCACGTTGACTAAAACACCTAGAACCATGGCTTGCAGTGGAGGTAGGGAAATAATCCGTTTGAAAATATGAGAGGCAATGTTGTCTTTTTTAGGTCCTCGACTGAAATAATTGCCCATCCCGTAATTCACAAAGAAGTTGACCACGGAATTACCTAGGTCGAACATAATCGCATAGGTCAATCCCTGTATCCCAAAAATTCCTTCAATCAGTGGATAAGCAAATATCCCTAAGTTAAATCCCGCACTCCCAATGGTCATTACGCCTCGATTCTCCGCTTCTGTATTTTTGAATAAATGAAACGCTGTAAAGGACAAGAACATCCCAAAAAACATCGCAATCAATGGAAGGTAGATCAAGTCCCAGGTTATGTTCACCCGAATCATGGTCGAAAATACCAAGGCTGGGAAAGTAGTATGCATTAGAAATTTGGACAAAGACTTCCCATCATGTTCCTGAATAAACCCGGCACTTTTCAATGCGTAACCGATTGCAATAATGCAAAGTGCAGAACCAAATACGATATTAGGATCGGTCATCTATTCAGGCTTTGGAAGTGTAATGCGAAAAGTGGACCCTTTATTGATTTCTGTCGATTTCAAGACCAATTTTCCTTGGTGGTAATTTTCGATAATCCGTTTCGCTAACGTTAATCCTAAACCCCAGCCACGTTTCTTAGTAGAGAATCCGGGCGAGAATATTTTGGACGTATTGCTAGGCAAAATCCCTTTTCCCGTATCTGAGATATCAATTAGTATGACATTATTTTTGCCTTCTTTTAACTCAATTCGCAATTGTCCGTGGCCCCCCATCGCATCCACGCCATTCTTGCAGATATTCTCAATGACCCATTCAAATAGGTATTTATTCAAATTAGCCGTTTGATTAGCGGCCAAAGAGGAATGTATTTCGATGGTGACTTTGGACGAAATACGAATTTTTAGATAGCTGATAAAGCTTTGAATAACTGCTTCGATGTCCTCTAATTTTAAGACAGGCGTGGACCCAATATTCGAGAAACGGGTCGTAATCGTTTCCAATCGTTGAATATCTTTCGATAATTCGACCACAATATCTGGATTAATGTGAGGCTCATTTCGTAACAATTCTACCCAAGCCGTCAAAGAAGAAAGGGGTGTCCCTAATTGATGCGCCGTTTCTTTGGCTAATCCCACCCAAACTCGATTCTGCTCAGCCCTTCGCGAATACGAAAGAAAAATGTAGCCTAAAAAGCCGATAATGAGAACCACTAATAGTTGCGATAAGGGATAGTAGCGCAATAATTTCAACAGCTGAGAATTCCCATAATAGATGTATTCTTTCTGGAAACCCATATCCATTTCGATGGGTTTATTTTTTTCAGCAATAATCTCAAGTAGCTTTTGCTGTAAAATTTCTTGCTTTTTCTCCGTACTAAGTGTTTCCGGTAAGGGTATATTGATGGAGTTTAGGTGCCCGGAACCATCTTTCCAAATCACGGGAATCGTATTATTCTCATTAATCTTCTTAATTCGCTCGAAAAAGAAATTGATATCTGCGTTATTATCACTCGTTAACGCATAGCGAATGGTTTCCGCATACAATTCAATTTGTTGTTTTTCACGTTCTTCCAGTTTATTGACAAGACCGTCAGTAAAGTACAAGGAGAAGCCCGCCATCACCACGCTAACTGCAAAAAAAGCTACTTTCAACCAAGTATCTCGGTTGTAAAAGGCTAATGGGATGGAGAAGTATTTAAAGATCATAATAATTATTACCCTCAAAAGGGTACGTTCATCACAAATTACCTACCGTTTATCCAATTTCCCAAATAAATTTTATAAGGTACTATGCAATACAAAGTACCTTGTCTATATTTGCATTGTCAAATAAAACAAAGAACCCATGGATATTGAAAATGCCAAGGTACAAATGAGGAAAGGGATTTTAGAATTCTGTATTCTCAAAATTATCTCAAAAGGGGAGGTCTATGCCTCTACTATGTTATCAGAATTAACCTCCGCTAAAATTATGGTCGTGGAAGGGACTTTGTATCCTTTATTAACTCGCCTGAAAAATGCCGGATTTTTAGACTACCGCTGGGTAGAATCAGCGTCAGGGCCGCCTAGAAAATATTATTTATTAACAGACAAAGGACAGGAGTTCTTAACAGAAATGTCCTCGACTTGGGATGAATTACAAGCATCCGTTAACCAAATTTCAAACGCTTCTCCGCAGGCTTAACCTTACCCCAAATGAAAAAGACTTTATCAATTAATATCGCTGGATTTGTCTTCCACATCGAAGAGGACGCTTTTGCTACCTTAGATGCTTATTTAAAATCCATCCATGCATATTTCGCCTCTTTCGAAGGATCGAAAGAAATTATCGCCGATATCGAATCGAGCATTGCGGAGAAATTTTGGAACATTAGAGAAACTGAAAAAACAGAAGCTATTTCACAAGCTCATGTGGATGCCTTAATCGCTTCTTTAGGAACCATTGCTGATTTCAAGCAAGTGGAAGAAGAGGAAGATAAGAAAGAAGGCTATACTGCTCCTAAAACAGAGGGTGCGCCTAAAATTTTCCGTCGCGACATCACTCGTAAGAAATTAGGTGGAGTAGCGGCAGGGATTGCTCGTTATTTTGAGGTAGATCCTATCTGGGTTCGCTTGGTATTATTAGCCTTATTAAGTGCGAGTTTCCCTTTATTCCATTTAGGAAACATTGTTTTCTGGGCCTATATTATTATTTGGGCAGCTATTCCAGGTGAAATGAATCCAGATGATGATAAATCCTACCGCAAGTTTTACCGTGATCCGGAGAAAAAAGTGATTGGTGGTGTGATGGCCGGTATTGCCGCTTATACGGGTTGGGATGTAGGATTATTGCGCGTTTTAGCGGTTTTGTCAGTGGGTCTATTTGGCTCTGGCGTTGTTGCTTATATTGTGATTTTAGCGATTACGCCGGAAGCTAAAACAATGAAGGATAAGATGGAGATGACGGGCGAGCCTATCACGTTGGAAAACATTGAGAACAATATTAAGAAGAGCATTCAGCCAGATGAAACGGAAGAGAAAGCATTGACGAAAGTATTGCTATTCCCTTTTCGCATTTTTGCTACGGTATTCTCTGCTTTGAAAGGACCTTTAAATGTCATTCGCTGGTTTATTCAAATATTACTAGGGGTTATCTTATTGATCTTAGGGATTGCGTTTATTATCGCAATAGGTGCTTTATGTACGGTAGGATTTACTGGAATTGACCAAGGTCAACTGGTGCATATGGGTCCGTTGCCGTTGTATTTAATTGCGAAAGACTTACCGTTCTGGACAGTGCCGGCTTTGGTTTTGGCCTTCTTACCCATGTTTGTTTCAATTGTCATCGCAGGTGTTTCTTTGTTAGCCAATCGTAAATTTTATAATAAGACGTATAAAATTGTTTCTACCACGATGATTATTGTGGGTTGGATAGGTTTATTTGCTGCGGTTCCATTTGTGGGGCGTAACTTCCAACGTTCAGCGTCTTACAATCAGGTAAAGGAAATCGCGGTTTCCGATTCGACGACCTATGTGTTAGATATCGACAAAAAAGACAACGAGACGATTTGGCAAATGATGTTGGGGGAAAAAGTTGAAGAGTATGCTTTGCATTTTGATGATGAAGATGAGGATAACCACGATTATAATGAGGAGCGATTTAATCGTACGAATATCGAGATTGAAGGCTATGATGGTAAAACGATTCAGGTAATTACGTACGCAAAATCGCAAGGTTTGACGCGTAAAGAGGCGGAGACGAATGCCAAAATGATTCAGTACAATTACCTTCAAAAGGGTAAAGATCTTCGTTTTGATACCCACTTTGGCTTACAGAATTCTAAATTCCGTGCACAACGCCTTAAGGTGAAGATTATGATTCCGTATGGTAAATCGTTTAGCATGACACGTGATTTTGCTTATTACATGGACAATGTACTAGAGTCTGGTTATTTCCACGAAGAAGGTCAGGATTTGTTTATCGGATCGCTTTGGACATTCTCTGCAGACAAGGGTTTGATTTGTCTTAACAGAACACCTCACAATGAGGATGAATCGAGTAATGAGGACTTTTCAGATGAAAAGGTAGGTTTTACGATCACGAAGGACCTAGAAAATTTCAGCTCTATTTCAGGATTGAACACTGAGTCTTCTCAGATAAAAATCACCAGAGGTGATCTTCCTAAGATTACTTACCGCGGGAATCAAACTTTAGAGAGTTCAGCTCACGTAGAGAACTACGTGTTATTATTGGATAAAATTCAGCCAGGGATTCAGGTAGAGATTGTGGTACCTGAATTAAAAAAGGTGGAGTTAGGTGGCAATGCCAGCACGGAAATCGAAGGTTTCACTTCACCTAAGTTAGATGTGATTTTACGCGGATTTCACTCGTTAACCTTGAAGGGTGGTGGAGATCAATTGAATGCGGGAGTTTTTGATTCAGCAGAATTAAATGCGGCAGATTTCGTCGTAGAAAAAGCCTTTGTTTCTATCGATAAATATGCCAAAATAGAAGCAAATGTATCTAAAATGGTGCAAGGAAAGAAATATGAAAGTTCGAAATTTTCGAACAAAATGAGCAGTGGAGTAAGTTACAAATGGAATGTAGTAAAATAGGATGCAACCTTTTTTTAAACGTTAGCATCTAACAACAAATTAAAAATTCTATGAAAAAAATCTTGTCTTTATTCGCCGCCTTAGTAGTTGTTTTTAGTTCATTCGCAGATCCTGTAGTGGTGACTAAAAAATTCAAAGTAGCTAATTTCAAATCCATCGAGTTAGGGAGTGCTTTCGAGGTACACGTTCACAAAGGAAATGTCTATGCCGTTTCTGTCACTGGACGGGAAAAAGATATTGAGGATTTAGAGGTTACCACATCCGCTGGTAAATTGGAAATTGGATATGGGACTAATTGGACTTGGAGTTGGAACAACAGCCGTTCAAAAGTAGTCGTTAACATCACCTTGCCTCGCCTTGATAGTGGTGAGTTTACCGGTGCTTGTAAAGTGGATTTGCAAGGATTTACAAATGAGGAGGAAATGCGCTTATTGTTTTCAGGAGCTGCAAAAGGGTTAGCAGAAGGCCTTAGAACAGATAAATTGAAGATTGAATTAAGTGGTGCATCTGATTGCAGAATCACTGGACAATCAGATTACTTGAAGATAGAAGCCTCTGGTGCGAGTCACTTAAAAGCTTTGGAATTCTTATCTCGCCATGTGGATGTAGAAGCTTCAGGCGCTAGTAGTGCTCAGGTACATGTTCAAAAATCTTTGCAAGTGGATGCTTCTGGCGCTTCCCATGTGAAATACAAGGGGAGTCCAATAATCAACAAAGACCTTTCCGGTGCAGCTTCGCTACACCAGGTTAATTAAAAAGTTTTTCACCTGCCTCGATGCGAATAGGGAGGGTGTTTTCCGCGGGAGGAATGGGACAAGCGAATTCTTCGTTGTATGCACAATAGGGATTATAAGCTAGATTAAAGTCCACCCGCAATCGATTGTTTTTTACATTTGTTAGGGGTAAATCTAAAAAACGTCCGCCTCCATAGGTTTCTGTGGGGGCGGTTTTGTCTTTAAACGGTAGGAAGAAATTTCCGTCCTCGTGTTGATATAATACGAGTGAAACGGTAAACCCACCTATCTCTCCTTTAATATTTCCAAATAAAATTAACTTCTCTGTTGTCCCATCTGTCATTTTTAATTCTACGGTTTTCGCTTTTTCGGCTTTTTCTAAGACGAAGTCTACGATGTAATCCTTGTTGAATTTGAAGTATTTGAGGCCTTTGAAGGAGGCTTTATCTTTGATGGGGGATTCCTCTCCACTTTTAAAGGCTTCATCTTTATTGCGACGAATTTTCAGCACATCTGCACCGGTTTCTTCGACCGGTTTCGCCGTAGGAATACTAAAATAAGCGAGGATGGCGATGATAGGAATCAGAAAGAGGAACCATTTATTGAATTTCATAGGAATGGGTGTAATTTTGGGTACGTAAAATTAGCAAATAAATCAGATGTTTACAGGTATTGTGGAGGCGATGGGATCGCTGGTAAGGACAGAAGCAAAAGGGACGAATGTGGAATTTTGGTTCACGTGTCCGTTCACACAGGAATTGAACGTGGATCAATCGCTTGCGCATAATGGGGTCTGTCTGACTGTCGTGGAAATTCAAGGGGAGCAATACCGTGTAACGGCGATTGATGAGACCTTGCAGAAGACGAATTTAGGGGATTTGAAGCTAGGCCAAAAAGTAAACCTAGAACGTTGCATGGCCGCCAATGCGCGTTTTGATGGGCATATTGTACAAGGCCACGTGGATTTAACGGGTGTTTGTACGGAAATAACGGATCAGAATGGAAGCTGGGAATACCGCTTTAGCTATTCGAAAAGTAGCGGTCACGTCACGGTTGAAAAAGGTTCGATTTGTGTGAATGGTACTAGTCTTACGGTGGTAGATTCACAGGATGATTCTTTTACCGTTTGCATCATTCCATATACCTACGAACACACCGTTTTTCATCAACTTAGCGTAGGTGATCGAGTGAACTTAGAATTCGATATTCTAGGAAAGTATATTAAGAAATTAATGCATCGATAGCCTTATTGACTTTATCAAAGCCAAAACGCTTCCAGGCGATTTCTTTTTGGCCTTGAATTTCTGCCAAACCTAAATTACCAATACTTCCTAAGTGGGAGTGATTAATCTCGCGTGTGCTGCCATCAAAAGCGCCTTCCTCGATTTTCTTACCTACGATTTGGTAAGCTTCTCTGAACGGAACCCCTTGCACGACTAATTTATTCACCTCTTCTACCGAGAACAATAAATCGTATTTCGAATCCACTAACAGGTCTTTCTTCACTTTCATATGGCTGACCATATAGTGCGTGATCTCTAATCCGTCCAATATCTCTTCAATCGCCGG
Organism: Aquirufa lenticrescens; assembly: GCF_019916085.1. Taxonomy (NCBI): domain Bacteria; kingdom Pseudomonadati; phylum Bacteroidota; class Cytophagia; order Cytophagales; family Flectobacillaceae; genus Aquirufa; species Aquirufa lenticrescens. Next base: position 1,782,087 of record NZ_CP049834.1, read on the forward strand.
CATCAACAATTCTTTCGTTAATTGGAATTCGCGGTGGTATCCTGATGGTAAGTTGCTCGTTAATAATTGCAGTTGATTCGGTAATGCCTTTAACTTGTTGGCTTTACCACGCAATAATTCAGCTACGTCTGGATTCTTTTTATGTGGCATGATGGAACTTCCGGTCGTTAAGGAGCTAGGGAGTTCGATGAAACCGAAGTTTTGGGAATTGTACAAGCACACATCCATCGCTAATTTGCTTAACGTCGTAGCTATCTGTGCGATGGCAGTTAAGACAAATAATTCGGTCTTTCCACGCGATAATTGCGCGTTCACGACGTTCACGTGCGGCGATTCGAAGCCTAATAATTCCGTGGTGTATTTTCTGTCCAAAGGAAACGACGATCCATATCCCGCGCCTGAACCTAGCGGGTTCTTATTAGCTAAGCGGAAGGCCGCTTCTAATAACTCAATATCTTCTACTAGGCTTTCAGCGTACGCTCCGAACCATAGTCCGAAAGACGAAGGCATCGCAATCTGTAAGTGCGTGTAGCCAGGTAATAAATCGTTTTTATGGGCTTCGCTTTTGGCGATCAATAAGTCAAATAACCGCTCCACCGCATCTGCAATGTGTTGGATTTCAGCCCGCATGAATAACTTCAAATCCACTAAAACCTGGTCGTTTCTAGAACGTCCGGCGTGAATTTTCTTTCCTTGATCGCCTAATTTCTGCGTTAATAAGTATTCGATTTGGGAATGCACATCTTCCATTCCGTCTTCGATAGTGAAATCGCCGGCTTCGATTTGGGTATAAATTGCCTTCAATTCAGCGCACAAAGGGCCTAATTCGTCCGCGCCCAGCAAACCTACTTTCTCTAACATCGTGATGTGAGCTAGGGAACCCAGCACATCATAGCGCGCTAATTGCAAGTCGTACACGGGGTCGTTCCCAATCGTGAATTTCTCGATTTTAGCGTCTGTCGTCTGATTTTCTTTTTGCCAAAGTTTTGCCACAATCTTAAATGCTTAGGGTGATAAGGAGATTTTGATAGGTTTGGATGCCTTGCTTTAGTTCATCCAAGAGAATATATTCGTCTGCCGTATGTGATCTGCCGGAGTGCCCGGGACCGATTTTGACTGATGGTATCGTTAATAGAGCTTGATCGGAAAGGGTAGGAGAACCGAACAAAGAGATCCCTAAAGCTTTTGCCGCTTGCACTAGCGGATGTGTTTCCTCCATTCTGCTGGAGTTTAATCGCATCGATCTGGGTGTTAATTCAGCCTGAACAATGGTTTTTAATTCTACTAAAACTTCCTCTAGTGAATAACATTCGTTCACCCGGCAATCAATCACGTAATCACAGGTATCAGGAACTACATTATGTTGCTTGCCGGCGTTGATAACCGTTACCGTCGTTTTTACCGGTCCTAATAAATCCGAAACCTTCTCGAAAGAATGGTTTTGAATATGTTGTATATCTTCCAAAGCCAAGTAAATGGCATTCACTCCCTCATTTCTCGCCGCGTGTCCTGCAATCCCTTTTACTTTCGCATCTACGACCATCAGGCCTTTTTCTGCGATCGCCATGGCGCAATCCGTGGGTTCGCCCACGATCGCAAAATCGATACGAGGTAAATCGCCTGATTTTAAAAGAGCTTCAATTCCACCCGTTCCCGATATTTCTTCCTCCGCGGTAGCCGCTAATAAAAGGTTGAAGCTCAGGTTTTTAACAGAGTAAAATGAAACGAAAGTCGCGATCAAGCAAACCAAACTCGCGCCTGCATCATTGGAACCTAAGCCGATCAGTTTTCCCTCTTGCTCCGTCGCTAGGAAGGGATCAAAGGTCCATGACGCATTTGCTTTCACCGTATCGTGGTGGGAATTCAATAGAATCGTAGGCTTAGACGCATCAAAATGCAAATTTGTAGCCCACACATTATTGCCTAAACGATTTGACGGAATGCCTTGAGCCGTGAAAAAGTCCACCAAAATCTGCGCTGTCCCTTGCTCTTCCTTACTCATGGATGGGCAGGCTATTAGCTGTGCTAATAGGTCTTTTGCGGCTATAAATTGACTTTCTTGGTACATATTAGGCACTAATTTTTGTTCCGATGTCCGTTTTCTGCAGGTTATCTGCATGGCATAATCTGACCACAGAAACACCGGCAGAGATGGCCTTCAAGGCATTCTCTAATTTCGGGATCATCCCCGCAGAGACGATTCCTTTTTCTTTTAAGTCTATAAATGAGGCTGGATTGATGGAGCTGATAACCGAATCATCGTCAGTAGGGTCCATTAAAACGCCTTTCTTTTCAAAACAATACGTTAGAGTAACGTCGTATGTTGAGCTGAGGGCTATGGCCAAAGCCTGTGCCATCGTATCCGCATTCGTATTCAATAGTTGACCTGCAGCATCTGCCGTAATCGGTGCAAAGATGGGAGAGAATCCTGCCTCAATTAACCCTGACAAGGAAGCAGCATTCACCGAAACAATATCGCCTACAAAACCATAATCAATAGGTGTTATAGCTCTTTTCTTTGATAGCACGATTCTGCCATCGGGTCCTGTTAATCCCAAGGCATTACAGGAAAGACCTTGTAATTCAGCCACAATCGATTTATTAATCCAACCCGCATAGACCATCGTCACAATACGAAGGCTTTCCTCGTCTGTTACACGTCTACCCTCAATCATTTGACTCTCAATGCCCATCGATGCCGCCATTTGAGTGGCAATCTTGCCACCTCCATGAACAAGCAATTTAGGGCCAGTTAATGACGCAAAGTCCTGCAAAAAGCTAGCTAGGGCAGATGGATTGTCGATTACATTTCCGCCTATTTTAACTACTTGAAGGGTGGGTTTCGCAGACATTAGAATAAATAGGGACTTTCGGTTCTCATGAGTGTCAATATCATCTCTTTCAAAACAGCTTGTGCCGCCCAAACCCGGTTACCCGCTTGTTGAATCACAATCGAATTAGGGGAATCAATGACTTCGTCTGCGACCACTAAATTCCGTCTAACGGGAAGACAATGCATAAATTTCGCGTTGTTTGTTAGGCTCATTTTCGCGGCATCCACCATCCAAGCTGGATCCGAAGAAAGTATTTTTCCGTAGTCCTGGTAGGATGACCAGTTTTTAGCATAAATAAAATCAGCACCCTCATAAGCTTCTTTAGGATCGTAGCAAATCTTCGCATTTCCAGCGAATTCAGGCGCTAATTCATAGCCTTTTGGGTGAGCAATCGTGAAATCCACGTCCGCACGATTCATCCACTCCGCGAAGGAATTAGGCACACATTGAGGTAACGCTTTCACGTGTGGAGCCCATGTCAACACCACTTTAGGGCGTTCAACCTTCTTATACTCGTTAATAGTAATTAAATCCGTTAAGGATTGCAAAGGATGGCGTGTCGCCGACTCCAAGCTAATCAATGGACGACCTGTATACTTCAAGAACTGGTTCAATACCTGTTCGCTATAATCTAACTCTCTATCCACTAAACCAGGAAAACTACGCACCCCTACTATATCGCAATAAGAACCTACGACAGCCGCGGCCTCTGAAATGTGTTCCGCTTTGTCGCCATTCATGATGACGCCTTCGTTCATTTCTAGTTGCCACGAATCGGCTCCCACATTCATGATCATTACCTCCATTCCGAGGTTCTGAGCTGCTTTTTGGGTGGAAAGGCGCGTGCGAAGACTGGAATTGAAGAATAATAAACCGAGCGTACGGTTTTTCCCAATATGCTTATCCGCATAGGGGGTCTTCTTCATCAACAAAGCCTCATTGACTAAGTTTTGAATATTGTAAGCGTCTTTAACCGAAGTGAAATTTTGCATGCTTTTAGCTGTCTAACATTGGCAATTCAGTAAAATTACTGAAAAAGATCAGTATCGAAGGCGTTCCCAGGTGAAAACTTGCATGGGGTTTTCGAGTGCCAGTGTTTTCTCTCCTGTTTTTTGGAAGCAGTTTTTCTCCAAAACCCGTTGCGAACCCACATTATCCACTGGCGTTTCTGCTCGTATCATCCTTAAATCAGCATCTTGAAAAGCCCACTCGCTTAATGCTTGCACCGCTTCTGTGGCAATTCCTTTTCCTCTGAATTTTTGATCCAGCGCATACCCTATTTCTGTTGTGCCATCATTGTCTGGTAATCCCGCAAAACCGATTCCCCCCACAGAGCAGGACGAGGCCTTCAGGATTATTTCCCAATTTGTGTACCAAAAGTAGTCGATAGGGAATTTGGCGGTTTGAGGAATCCAATAATCGCGTAATGCCTGACTTGTTTCCTGTTCATAGAACAATTCCATATTCCAAGGGTTATGCTGTAGATCTAGCATTTTTTCCAGATCTTTGCGCCCCGATTGCGACCACTCCTGCAAATGCCGGTTGGATAATGGGATTAAGCTGAGCCTAGGTGTATGGAGTTGAAACATCATATTGGACTACAAATTACCCTTTTTGGTCGCAAAAAAGAAGGCCTTTAAATAGAATGTACAAATTTTGCATTCGTTAAATACGATTTTAAACAACAAACAATGAAACAAATTATTACGCTATTCGCACTGATGAGTTTATCATTCTCCGCTATTTCCCAGATACCTGGTGGAATGATGGGTGGTTTTGGTGCAGCGCCTAAGAAAGAAACAGTGATTCCGGGTACTGCGCAAGCAGCGTCTAAAGGAAGCGCAAAAATCATCGGATTCTTATTGGATTCGACGGATTCAAAGCCAGTGGAATTCGCCACTTTGGCCTTAATCAATACAAAGACTAATAAACCAGTAGACGGTACTGTGGCAGATGGCGTAGGTAAATTTACCTTGAACAAAGTCGCAGTGGGATCGTATAAAATTGTTGTCTCATTTATCGGTTATGAAAGTAAAACGGTTTTTGTTACCATTTCAGAAAAAAATGACGACCGCGATTTAGGTGTCATCAAACTACAACAAAGCTCTAAAATGCTTTCTGAAGTAACGGTGGAAGGTCAACGGGCATTAATCGAAGAACGTGTAGATCGCACGGTTTATAATGCAGAAAAAGATGCCTCTAACCGTGGTGGAGATGCGACAGATGTATTGAAAAAAGTACCGATGTTATCAGTCGATTTAGATGGTAATCCTTCCCTTCGTGGTTCTGCCAGCGTAAAGGTGTTGATTAACAATAAGCCATCTACCATTATGGCCTCTAATATTGCAGATGCCTTACGTCAAATTCCAGCCGATATGATCAAGACGGTGGAAGTAATTACGTCTCCATCTGCTAAGTATGATGCGGAAGGATCAGCTGGTATCATTAATATTGTCACTAAGAAAAACACCTTACAAGGTTTAACCTTGTCATTTGATTCTTCAGCGGGTGTTCGTGGTTCTAATTTATCATTGAACGGAAACTTCAGAAACAAGAATTGGGGCTTATCCTTAGGCGGTTTTGGCCGTTCTGAATACAATGTGAATGGGAAGTTTGAAAGTACGCAGATCACCACTAACAATGGCATGCAAACTACAAACGTTCAGACAGCAGAATCCCGTCGTGAGGGTTTATTTGGTAATTACCAGTTAGGTTTTGATTGGGATATTAACAAGTTTAATTCGATTACTTCTAGTGTTCGTTTCGGTGTTCGCAATGGTAATAACTGGCAAGATGGATTGCAACAAATCAGAAACGGAGTAGTTTCATCGCTTCGTAATACGAATTCTCTAGATGAATCGGCAAACGTGGATGTGAATATTGATTACACGCATACGTTCGAAAAAGCACAACGTGAGTTCTCGATCTTATCGATGTACAGCCGCAATAACCGTGCAAACGACTTCTACAATTTGATTCTAAATCCGAAGTCTACGATGAGCGAAATTATGAGCTCGATTAAGAATGAAAACACATCTTATAATGAGGAGGCTACATTCCAAATGGATTACCAAACTCCACTAGGCAAGAATCAGTTACTTGAATTTGGAGGAAAAGGAATTCTTCGTAATGTGACATCAGATTACAAATCATTTACAGGCACTTCAGGAGGCATTTATACGCAGGTGAATTCGGCTATTTTGCCATCCAACGTGTTTGATTACAATCAGAACATCTACAGCACCTATGGTTCTTATACGTTAACCACTAAGAATAAGTGGAGTATTAAGACAGGTGCGAGGTACGAATACACGGATATTACAGCTAGTTTCTTGAAAAAAGAAGGTCAAAATACGGTGATTCCAGCTTATGGCGTGTTAGTTCCTAGTTTCAATATGTCTAAAACGTTCAAGTCAGGTACTTGGAGATTCAGCTATAACCGCCGTATTCAACGTCCAGGAATTCAAAATTTGAATCCAAACGTAAATGCAACGAACCCATTAAATATCTCAACGGGTAACCCGAACTTAGCACCAGAATACACGAATAACTACGAGGTTTCGTTTAGCAAATTTGTGAAACAAACATACGTTTCTACTTCTTTCTTTGTTCGTAATACGACAGGTGCGATTAATCAAATTAGAGAGGTGTTTGGAGATACGGTTAAAACTACCTCTAGAAATATTGGTAATGAAGATGCCTATGGTATGAACGTGAACTTGAATGTGAACCTTTCTAACAAGTTGATGATTGGTGGAGGCGGTGATCTTTCTTACTTGGTATTAGCGAACAATGTGGCTGATCCGTTGTTGAACGCGAAGAATGAAGGCTTGCAAACAAACTTCCGTGTTTTCGGTAATTACAACATCGGAAATGGTTGGGGAGCTCAAATTTTCTCTTTTTACCGAGTTAATCAAGTTCAATTACAAGGTTCTCAAGGTGGATTTGGAATTTATAGTTTGAGCTTTAAGAAGGACTTTAAGAATAAAAAGGGAAGTATTGGATTCGGTGCAGAAAATTTCTTTACTCCTGAGGGTTTTGTTATTCGCAGTGAAACGAAGACTCCTACCATTAATCAGGTGAGTGAAAATACATTACGCAACATGAACTTTAAGATCAACTTCTCTTACCGTATCGGTAAGATGAGCTTTGGTCCTACGAAGAAAAAGAAATCAGTGAATAATGACGATACGAAAGGCGAAGGCGATGCAGCTCCAGCAGCTCCACAACAACCAATGGGTATGCCAGGCATGCGTATGGGAGGCGGTGGCGGAGGCTTCGGCGGGCCACGTTAATCGGAAGATAAATTGGAAGAAGGGGAATCAGCAATGGTTCCCTTTTTTTATTTATTGGGTTCACATGTGGTGGCGATGAATAGCTATTTATTGCGTTCTATCGTGTAGCTAATCAGATCGCCCAGCGAGTTGCGATATTCAGACGCAGGAAAGGTGGCTAAGATGGTGCGAGCTTCCTCAGCGATTTCATTCATCTTCTGATTAGCGTAGGCCAGGCCTCCCGTTGATTTTACAAATTCGATGACCTCGCGTACTTTATTGGAATCTTCTGACTCTTTCTTGATTAGTTGAATGATGCGTTTTTTAGTAGAGTTATCCGTGTTCTGAAGGGCATAAATCAGGGGCAAGGTCATCTTTTTCTCTTTGATGTCGATTCCCAAAGGTTTCCCAATTTCTGCATCCCCGTAATCAAACAAGTCATCCTTAATTTGGAAAGCGATACCCACTTTTTCCCCGAATAAACGTGCCTTCTCTACCATTTCCCCATCCGCGCCAGCGGATTGAAATCCGACCGCACAGCAAGCGGCGATTAGCGTCGCCGTTTTCTTCGTAATTATATCAAAATAGACATCTTCTGTGATGTCTAGTTTTCGCGCTTTCTCAATTTGTAATAATTCTCCCTCTGACATTTCACGGACGGCCGTCGAAACTGATTTTAATAGATCGAAATCTTCGTGTTCAACGGAAAGCAATAGACCTTTGGAAAGTAAATAGTCCCCTACTAAAACGGCAATCTTATTCTTCCAGATTGCATTGATGGAAAAGAATCCGCGTCTATAATTTGAATCATCTACGACGTCGTCGTGAACCAAGGTTGCAGTGTGCAATAATTCAATCAACGCAGCTCCCCGGAATGTTTTCTCCGTGATCTCTCCCATACAGCCTGCCGTTAAAAAAACGAACATGGGGCGCATCTGTTTTCCCTTTCTTTGGACAATATAATGCATGATGGTGTCGAGCAACATCACTTTTGTCTTCATGAAAGCTTTGAACTTCCCTTCGAATGCCTTCATCGAATCGTCGATGGGAGCTTGAATGGAAGAAATGGAGTAGGACATGCGGATTGTTTGAATCAGTAAATTGCGTAAATTTAATCAGAATTGTGGATATAAAGGTATTATGAGTCAGATTTTAGTCTTAGCAGGTGGTTCTGTAAAAGGCGCGTTTCAAGCGGGCGTTATCAAGGCGCTTTTTGAGAAAGGTTATCAGCCGGATGCTATTTATGGTGTTTCAGCTGGAAGTTTAAATGCGGCTTATTTAGTGAACCAGTTTGGTCAGCAAGCAAATACTGGCCTTCCTATTTCCTATCCTCAGGCAGCTCAGGATTTATGGGATTTTTGGGAGCGACGCATTACGCGTCCTGAATGCTTATCTAAACCATTTAACATTTTTCAGCTTGGCTGGACGGCATTAACGAAGCGGTTTAAGGGCCTAGTAGATACGAGTCCTTTACGGGATCTTTTAACTGAAGTATTGCAGGATAGGAATTTACAGGCTAGTCCAGTGGGCTTAAAAGTAGGGGCAGTGAATATTATGGAGGGGGCTATGCATTATGTGGACCCGAGTTTTGAGAATTTCACTGATTACCTTATGGCATCCTCGGCTGTGCCCATTTTGATGCCTGTGGTGAAGATTGAGGGCGAAAAGCGCAAATCCTACCTAGACGGAGGTTTACGTGACGTGGCGCCATTGCAAAAGGCTATCAATGATGGTGCCAAAGAAGTAGTAGTGATCGCCTGTCATACGGAAATGATCGAAGGCGGGGATTTTGACTCAGGGGATCTGTTAGCCTTAGTCGATCGGGTGATGGATATTGCAGTCAATGAGATTTTGAATGCGGATTTAAAAATGTCTCGCCCCGAAGTAAAGTTGACAATTATCAGACCTAAGCAACCTCTCAGTATCGATATTCAGCGTTTTACGAAAATGGATATTCGTCGGATGCTGGAAACGGGTTATGCCCGTGGAATGAGTGAATAAAAAAAGCCTCGAATTTCGAGGCTTTCAAATTATACCGACATGATGTCTTTTTCCTTTTCGACGAAGACCTGGTCGATCTTGGCGATGTAGGCATCTGTTTTCTTTTGGATTTTGTCTTCAGCATCTTTGATGGCATCTTCAGACACACCATCTCCTTTTAGTTTCTTGATGCTATTATTTCCGTCTTGACGTGCATTGCGGATATTAATCTTAGCCACTTCGATTTCTTGTTTCACACGCTTGACTAAATCACGGCGACGCTCTTCTGTCAATGGAGGAATCGATAAGCGAATAATTTCACCATCATTCATTGGATTCAAACCTAGACTTGAATTACGAATAGACTTCTCGATTTCTGCGAAAATTCCTTTCTCAAATGGTTTAATCGCAATCGTGCGCGCATCGGGCGTGGTCACAGAAGCAGCCCCCGAGATAGGCGTTTGCATACCATAATAATCGATGGTTAAGCCATCTAACATCGAAGTATGTGCTTTCCCTGCTCTAATTTTAGACAATTCAATGTTTAAGTGCTTGATCGCACCGTCCATGGTTTCGACAGCTGCGTCAATATAGAATTCGATTTCTTCCATTTTATCAATTAACTAATTAATGTTCCAACATCCTCACCCGATACTAAGGCGGCTAAATTCCCTTCTTTATTCATGTCGAATACGATGATGGGAACGTTATTTTCTTGGCATAAAGTGAATGCCGTGGTATCCATAATTTTCAAGCCTTTCGAAATCGCTTCAGTGAAACTCAAGTTTGTATAGCGAGTTGCTGAGGCATCTTTTTCTGGGTCAGCGGTATAAACACCATCTACACGGGTTCCTTTTAAAACGACATCTGCTTCGATTTCAATCGCACGTAAAGAGGCTGTCGAATCAGTGGTGAAATACGGGTTACCAGTTCCTGCTCCAAAGATAACAATACGCCCTTTTTCTAAGTGACGCATCGCACGACGGCGAATGAATGGTTCGCAAACCGCTTCTACTTTAATGGCTGTCATCATCCGCGTGTACAAACCTTGTTTTTCCAAAGAAGCTTGTACCGCCATCCCGTTAATTACGGTCGCTAACATGCCCATATAATCGCCTTGAACGCGGTCAATGCCAGCTTTTGCTGCACTTGCACCACGGAAGATGTTTCCTCCACCAATAACGATCGCTACTTCAACGCCTAAATCATGCACTTTTTTAATTTCAGCGGCATATTGACCAAGAATGGTTGGGTCAATGACCTCTCCATCTGTCGAAAGAGATTCGCCTGAAAGTTTTAATAAAATGCGTTTGTATTTAGGTTCTTTCATGAGGAGCTCGTTTATGTCGATTTTGTGCGATGCAAATTTAGGAAAAATATAGGTCTAGGCAAGGCTTTCGTCCTTGGCTTTGGGTAATTTATACCAAGGCAAATAGGGATGCGCATGGTGTTCATAATGATAGCCAAAAAAGTAGCAAGAAATAAACGCCCAAATATGGTTTTTTCCCTGACTTCTCGACTGTTGCTTATTATCCGCTGCGTGTTCACCCCGATGCGGCAGGTAGGTCCCGAAAATAAATAATTGCAGGGTACTCAAAATGGCAGGTACTTCCCAAAATAAAATCAAGTTCCACATCGGAAACCAGATTTTCAGAATATTATACGTGATCGCCATCGCCAATACTTGTTTCCAGGTGACATATTGCCAAATGAATTGGAACCACCAAAACAAGAAAGGCCCTTGGTGTACGTCTGGATCGGAATCCGTATTAACGTGGGCATGATGCAAATGGTGTTTGGCACGTAAAGTGCTGTAATCGTTAAAGGCAAAAAGGATGGTACAGAAACGTCCGATGGCGTGATTTATACGAGGGTTCTCCGTATAAACAACACCGTGAATGGCATCGTGTGAGGTGATGAATAAACCCGTGTAAAGGTGGGTCTGGATTAATACCGCGACATAGATCCAAGGATTTGACCAGCTGAAATCAGCGTCTATCCAATAGGCTAAATTCGCGCACCACAGCGTTATCAATACCGCAGCCCAAATAATTCCCTGAAATTTACTTACTTTGTTCATCGAAAATCAGCCAGATATGTCTGGTACCTATATGACCTCAAAACTATGAAAATTGTTCCAGCATTGTTGCTTTTTATTTTGTCTTTTGCTTTTTCAGCCGGCGCGCAAACCGCTTTATCATCAGCACAATCCACCTATTGCAATCCGATGAACTTGGATTATGGATTTACACCCATTCCTAATTTTTCGGAACAAGGACGTCACAGGGCTACTGCTGATCCGGTGATTTCGTATTTCAAAGACAAGTATTATTTGTTTTCAACGAACCAATGGGGCTATTGGTGGAGTAAGGATATGTTGAAATGGAACTTTGTATCCCGCCGATTTCTGCAACCTTACCACAAAGTGTATGATGAATTGTGTGCACCTGCGACGCTTACTTTAGGCGACAGTTTGTTAGTGATTGGTTCCACGTATGCAAAGGATTTTACGCTTTGGTATTCCCAAAAACCGGAAACCGATACCTGGAAAGAGGCAGTTCATGCCTTTACAGCTGGTGCCTGGGATCCCGCTTTCTTTTTAGATGACGATAACCGGCTGTATTTATACCACGGTTCAAGTAATTTTTATCCGATGTACGGGCAGGAATTGGATCGCAAGACCTTGCAGCCCATCGGGGAGCGTAAAGATTTGATCAAGCTGAATGATGAGCTACATGGCTGGGAGCGTTTTGGGGAATACCAGGATAATACCTTCTTGAAGCCTTTTATGGAGGGAGCTTGGATGAATAAATACAAGGGAAAATACTATTTACAATATGGGGCGCCTGGAACGGAATTTTCGGCTTATGGCGATGGTGTTTACACGTCGGATCATCCGATGGGACCGTTTACCTACCAAGCGCACAATCCGTTTTCGTTTAAGCCCGGTGGATTTACGCGCGGTGCGGGTCATGGGGCTACTTTTGAGGGCCAATATGGCAATTGGTGGCATGTTTCTACGATTACCATTGCGGTGAAGAATAGTTTTGAGCGTCGTCTGGGACTTTGGCCTACGTATTTTGATCAAGATGGAATTATGTTTACTAATACGGCTTATGGAGATTATCCGCATTATATGCCCATGAAAAAAGTAGACAAGCCGTCAGAATTATTTACGGGTTGGATGCTGTTGAATTACAATAAACCGGTGAGAGTCTCTTCGAGTTTGCCGGGTTATTCTGCGAATTTTGCGGTAGACGAGCAAATGAAAACCTATTGGTCTGCGGCCTCTTCGAAAAAAGGGGAGTGGATTGAGACCGATTTAGGGGAGGTTTCTACGTTAAAAGCCTTGCAATTGAATTATGCGGATCAAGATGTGGATTCGAGTTTCCTGGGGAAGATGAATGGTATCTACCACCAGTACCAAGTGTTAGGTAGCAAGGATGGTCAGAAATGGGAGTTGATTATTGATAAGTCTACAAACAAAACAGACATTCCGCACGATTATGTCGAATTAAAGAAGCCAGTGGAAGTGCGTTACCTTAAACTGGTAAATCACCACATGGCGGCGGGAAAATTTGCAATTTCGGGTATTCGCGCTTTCGGTTTTGGTCATGGCCAAAAGCCAGGTGTCATCAAGGATCTATTGGTTTTGCGCGGCGAACATGATTCGCGCAGTGCCTGGTTAAAATGGGGGCATAAGCCTAATGCGACGGGTTATGTCATTTATTCAGGTATTGCGCCAGATAAAATGTATACCTCGGTGCAGGTTTTTGGGGCGAACGAATATTATTTCAAATCCATGGACCGTGGCAAGACCTATTATTTCCAAATCGAAGCCTTCAACGAGAATGGTATTGGAGAACGCGGGCCTATTATCGAGTCAAAATCAAGCCTTTGATCGGTTGATTTCGTATACCCCGATTAACAAGACGATCATCGCAATCACTTGCGAAAGGTATACTTGTTCTCCATCGAATACGCCCCAACCTACGGCTACAATTGGAATGATGTAGGTCACAGAACTGGCCACAATCGCGTTCGTCCATTTGATGAGTTGGTTGAATAACACCATGGCGATCGCAGAGCCGAAAACACCTAAAGAACAAGCGGCTAAAAATGGCCACCATTCAATTGCTTGCGAAAAGAATCCAGTGGAGGCTAATAGAATTAACGAAAGCGGACCGATCGCCATAAAGATGCCCGCAGTTGACGTGAAGGGATTTAAACCGGATAATTTGGTCTTCACGATATGCAGATTAAAACCGTACAAGAAAGTGGCTAACACCACCCAAAGTGCATGATAATTAAAATCAATATTGAATCCTTCTCCACCTACAATCAATCCAAAACAACCGGCAATTCCAAGAACGATACCGAGCATTTGACGCCATTGAAAACCTTGTTTAAATAAAAGAATTCCCACGATCAAGGTAAACAGTGGAGTGAAGGCGTTTAACATACCAGATAAGGCCGATGTCAAATGCTTTCCGGCAATAGAAAACAGAATAGCAGGGATTAAATTTCCGGTTAAACCGGCTAAAAAAAAGCTTTTCCAGTGCTCTTTTTTCACCTCATGTCTTTGTTTCAAAAAGACTGGGATAAAAAAAATGAAGGCCGCAAAAATACGCAATGCACCCACTTGTGGAGAACTGTAATAGACTAAGCTTTTCTTGACTAAAATAAATGAGCTTCCCCAGATCAAAGAAAGGGCTGTAAAGGCCAAAATAACGAGTAATACGGGGGATTTTTGCTTGTTTTCCATTAGGCGTGTAAAGGTTCTCCAGCGTAATGCGCTGAGATTTCGTTTAGAATTTCTTTGATTTCTTCAAAATCATAGGTGGTCACTAAACGGGTTCTGAAAGGTTTGAAATGATCCATTCCGCGGAAATAATTCGCGTAATGACGGCGCATTTCGACGATTCCCCCATGATTTCCTTTCCAGCGGATCGAGAAGTCGAGGTGATCGAGGCAAACTTGTAAGCGTTGTTGTAGGGTAGGAGGGGCTAAATGCTCTCCTGTCGCTAAATAATGTTTGATCTCATTGAAAATCCAAGGATAGCCGATGGATGCGCGTCCGATCATAATTCCATCCACTTCGTATCGATCACGGTATTCTTTGGCTTTCTCAGGCGAATCGATATCGCCATTGCCGAAAATAGGTATTTTTATCCTTGGGTTATTCTTCACTTTCGAGATCAATTCCCAATCTGCCGCGCCTTTATACATCTGTACACGCGTTCTTCCGTGAATAGTTAAGGCTTGAATCCCGATATCCTGAAGTCTTTCGGCTACATCTTCGATGTTTTTCGTGGAGTCATCCCAGCCTAAGCGGGTTTTAACCGTCACCGGTAAGTGAGTGGCATCGACTACGGCTTTGGTCATCGCTACCATTTTAGGAATATCTTGTAATAAAGCGGCCCCAGCACCTTTACAGGCCACTTGTTTCACTGGGCAACCGTAATTAATGTCAATTAAATCTGGACCGGCTTTCGTGGCGATTTCAGCACAAGAAGCCATTGTTTCGATGGAACTACCAAAAAGTTGAATTCCAATCGGACGCTCGTATTCAAAAATATCGAGTTTTTGAACGCTTTTTGCGGCATCGCGAATCAGTCCTTCAGAGGAAATAAATTCCGTATACATCAAATCAGCGCCATTCGCCTTGCAGACCGCGCGGAAAGGCGGATCTGAGACGTCCTCCATAGGGGCTAAAAGCAATGGGAATGAGCCGAGCTCGATGTTACCTATCTTTACCATTCTGATTAAAAATTGCGTAAATTTACGAGCATTATGGTAGATAACAATTTTCAAGGGCCCGAACGTTACATCGGATTACTATCCAAAACCCTAATTTTATTTGGATTTTTCCTTTTAGGGGGCTTCATAGGTCAATTTATTGGTTTATTATCGGTTGTTTTAATTGTCGGATTTCCCACACAGGATGTAAATCAATTCCAAAAATCGGTTTTGGATTTTATGGCTCATCCCCAAAACTATGAAGGAGCCTTCCGTGCGATGATGGCTTTGCAGTGGTTTTCCGCTTTATTTACTTTCGTAGCTAGTTCTTGGGCCTATTTGCGTTGGTCAGAGAAGCGTGATTTAAATTCCCTTTCTAGCAATTCTAGCCCTGATTATCGAGTCTTTTTATGGTCAATCATCACTATTTTAGTGGGAATGCCACTTTTAGAATACATCATCCAGTGGAATGAATCTTTAGTATTGCCTGCAGGATTTGAAGAGACAGAGAAATGGATGCGTGCCTCAGAAACGCAATTAGCCGAATTGACGAAGTTTTTAATCGATTTTCATAGTCCGATGGACTTTGCTATTGGTTTAGCGGTCATCGCTGGATTAGCTGCTCTAGGGGAGGAATTGTTCTTTAGAGGTGTTTTGCAATCGCTTTTTGAGCGGTATACGGGTAATCACCATGTGGCGATTTGGGTTTCTGCGGGGATTTTTAGTTTTATTCACTTTCAGTTTTTTGGCTTTTTTCCGCGCTTATTTTTAGGGGCCTTTTTTGGATATTTATATGTCTGGAACCGCAATATTTGGATTCCGATTGTGGCCCATCTATTCAATAACGGTTGGACACTGACGATGCAGTATATGTACCAGCAGAAACAAATTGCAGTAAATCCGGAGAAATTAGGAGAAATTACGCCTTGGTGGTCAGTGGTTATTTCTTTGGCCTTAGTAGTGTTTTATATACGTCGGCTTTATACATACCGATTAGAAAAATAAATGATGGGATTAAGAGAGATGTCTAATTTGCAACAGCGTGTGATCGCAGCTATTATTGCGGTGCCGTTTTTGCTTTTCTGTGTGTTGTTTAGCGATTACACTTTTTTAGGTTTGTTCCTATTAATCGGTGTCGCGGCGCAGTTAGAATTTTATAAATTAGTAGGTAGTATCAGCGATAATTTACCCTTAACCTTTTACGGTACCTTTTGTGGCGTGGTGCTCCATCTGTTGACTTTTTTCATTGAAAAGGGGGAGATTGCCTATTCGAATTATTACATATTGTCGCCACTTTTGGCGTTGATTTTCTTCATTAAGTTATACAATGCCAAAGACGAAAAGCCCTTCAAAAACATCGCCTACACCTTCCTAGGTATTATTTATGTGGCTTTGCCTTTTGCCTTATTAACGGTATTGGCCTTTCTTAAAAACGAAACCTACGATCCTCAAATCATTCTGGGTTGCCTTTTCTTATTATGGGCGAGTGATTCTGGAGCGTATTTTGCAGGCACGAAATTTGGTAAAACGAAGCTCTTCGAACGCGTATCCCCTAAAAAATCCTGGGAGGGAAGCATTGGTGGTTTAATAGCCGCTATGATTGTCGCCTATGTTTTATCCATTTATTACACGAATTACGAGTCATGGCAATGGTTTGGAATCGGAATTATCATCGTGGTGGCTGGTACATACGGGGACCTAGTTGAATCCTTGTTCAAGCGAAGCATCAATATCAAAGACTCTGCGGATACGATTCCTGGTCACGGCGGATTCTTAGATCGTTTTGATGGTCTTTTATTGTCGATACCGTTTATTATCACCTTCTTGAAATTATTTCCAAAACTCTAAGCATTAACAGGCTTTAACAGCAACGAATTCATTTTTTGCTTAATTTCGGCTTTATGAAAAAACGAGTAGCTGTTCGTGTTTTGGGTATACTGGCTTTGTGTCTAGTATCGCTTGTTTCCTTTTCACAAGGACAAGACAAAACGGTCTTATTTCAGGGCCGAGTGGTGGCTTCATCGAATGCTGAATTCCTTCCCTTAGCGTATGTATTTAATCCTCAAGCGGGACGAGGTGCGTTAAGTGATAATTTTGGCCAGGTAGATATGTATGTTTTTCCCGGCGATAGTTTGGTGATTTCTTACATTGGGTATAAGAAGAAATACTACATTGTGCCACGCGATACGGAATTAGTGCATCAAGTGATTATTCCGATGGAAGAGATGACGACGATGTTACGTGAAGTGAAAGTATTCCCGCATTCCAGCGAAGAAGAGTTTAAAAAGGCATTTTTAGCGATGCAATTGCGGGACGCGCAACAGCGTGATAATGCCAGAAATAACCTAGAACAATCCAAATTAAACGTTTTTGCCTTGCAAGCTGGGATGGGAGCATCTTCAAATTTTAGAAATTTCTCTGACATGATGATTTCGTCTCAGGCCAATAAAAATTTCTTCAGTGATCCTACTCTTGCTTTAACCAATCCATTTGCCTGGATTAATTTTATCAAATCGATAAAGAATGGGGATCTAAAACGCAAGGATTATAAAAAGGCCTATGAGTTCTTGCCCAAGGAGAATTTGAATCGCCAAATGTTCTTACGTAGCTTGAAATCCAATTAAGGCTAACATTCTCCCCGTCATTCCCTTTTCTGTTCTGTGAGAGAAGAAGTCTACATTATTTTCCACCGTACAAGCTGGATCCACTTCAATTTGTTGAATGCCTAGGGATTGTAGTTGTGTCTTATTCGCCGCTTTTAAGTCCACATGCCATTTAGCACCTTTGCGCGATTTAAAGGCCTCATCAAACTGAGCGGCTACTTCATCTCCCACCTCGAAATGTGCAAAACTAATGCAAGGGCCTATGTAAGCTAGGATATCCTTTGGGTTAGACCCTCGGTTCTCAATCATGCGTTTGGCTGTTTTATGGACAATTTGCGCCACCGTGCCTTTCCAGCCGG
Organism: Aquirufa lenticrescens; assembly: GCF_019916085.1. NCBI lineage: Bacteria > Pseudomonadati > Bacteroidota > Cytophagia > Cytophagales > Flectobacillaceae > Aquirufa > Aquirufa lenticrescens. Next base: position 1,799,876 of record NZ_CP049834.1, read on the forward strand.
CATGAATCGCAGCACAAACGTGCGTAACGGGGTCAGCTAGTAAAATGGGCGTGCAATCCGCAATCCCCACACCGGCAAAAACACCAGGCTGAATAGAAATCATTGCATCGAATCCGGATTGATATCCGGCTCTACCAGTCACCCAAATTTTATCGCCGTGCACCTGATAGGAGCGGGCTAAATCAGCAGGGGACACGCCTAGATCTGCACAAAAAAGCGAAAGATTTTGTTCGATGACTGCTGTTTCATCATCGGTATGGACACCTAAATTCAAAGAGGTATAAGGCGCTTTACTTAAGCCGCCGTGGCGGGTGCTAACACCCGCCACGAGGCCTGGAATAGATTGAAAAATAGTGGGTCTAACGAAACGACTAGGCGTCATAACTTAACCCATATTGTTTTAATACTTCATCCGGAACACCATTCCATTGGTTAGGTGTATTTCCTTTGTACTCTAGGTCTTCAATACCCATTTTAGACGTGTAAAAGCCAGTTGCCGTTAAATTTCGCATCAACGTGAAGAAAGATTCTCCTTGTGTTAGGTGCTTAGGCGTTTTACCAGGGTAAGCGATATCATCCACGATGTTAATGCGCTGTTTGGGCGTAATATCGATGAAGTTTTTCGAGAAGCGCTTATTTGATTCTACATCTAACCAACGCAATCCACCGCGCATAGGCGTTTTGAATTCCGTTTTGTCTTTCACGATGAACTCGATAAAGGCAGTTACGCCTGATTGTGAGGCGCTACCAGATTTCTTATCTGCTGGAATGATAATGTCAGATAACACCGTGATCGTCGCTAACTCGTGCGCGTTCAAGAATACTTCGGCTTTTAGCGCGGCCTCTTGTTCTGCCTCATCTTGCGTGCGACCATTCGGTCTTTTGACTGGAACTTTACCCAAATTTAAATTCTCAATCGCTTTTTCATCTGGATTGAAAACGGCTAAGCCCAGTGAACTTAAGCCCATATTTTTTAAATAGTCTCTTCTTTTCATCTTACAGGTTGCCTTTTTTGCGTTGATCGATAATGTATTCAGATGTACGTAAGGATAGGGCCAAAATCGTCCAAGTCGCATTTTTATCGCCTTGTGATACGAATGGAGCGGCATCTGCCACGAACAAGTTCTTCACGTCATGCGCTTGGCAGTTCGAATTAAGTACGGATGTATTCTTGTCATTTCCCATACGAGCCGTTCCTACTTCGTGAATGATACGACCAGGGTCCGCTAAACCGTAATTGTTTTCTGCGCCAGGTTTCTTACCTAAAGCCTCGCCACCCATGGAGTGAATAATTTCTTCGAAGGTGTCTTGCATGTGTTTGGCCTGCTTCACTTCGTAATCGCTCCATTTATAATGGAAACGAAGTACTGGAATACCGAATTTGTCTACAACGTTTGGATCAATTTCGCAGTAGTTGTCTTCGCGTGGAACCGGTTCTCCGCGACCCGCAAAACCGACATAAGCGCCATAGAAACGGCGGTAATCCTCTTTCAAGGTCGCCCCGTATCCACCGGCCGCTTTCTTAATACCATCGCGGTTGAAATTCTCCCGCCCATTTAGGCCTTCAATTCCCCAGCCGAAACCGTAGTTTGGCATTCCCATACCGCCACCATATTCGATGTGGTATCCGCGTGGGAAGTCTAATTTTGCGTTATCTAACCACCAAGGGGTATACACGTGCATACCACCAACACCATCTTCGTTATAGCGTTTCCGGTCAAATAAGGACGGAATAATCGCGGAACGAGAGGCTCCAGTGGAGTCATTGATATATTTTCCTACGACACCGCTCGAATTTGCGATACCATTGGGGAAGCGCGCGCTTTTCGAATTCAATAATAAACGAGCCGTTTCACCTGCAGAAGCCGCTAAAACGACAATTTTTCCTTTAACAGAATATTCCATCATCGTTCCCGTGTGTACATAGGAAACACCCGTAGCTAAACCAGTAACTGGATCCGTCATTACTTCTCTCGCCATAGCGAAGGGAAGTAAAGTCGTATTTCCGGTTTGGACAGCTGGTTTGACTAATACCGATGACGAAGAGAAATCTGCGTAGGCAGAGCAACCGCGGTTACATTGGCCGCAATAGAAACAAGATCCACGTTCAGAATTGATCGGTTTCGTTAACATCGACATTCGCGACGGATAAGTCGGGATGCCTAAGGCTTTGTTCGCCTTTTTAATCATTAATTCGTGTAGACGAGGTTTAGGAGGAGGCAAGAAATAACCATCTGGATCATTTCTTAGGCCTTCATTTGTCCCAAAAACCCCAATCATTTTGTCCACCTTATCGTAATAGGGCTTCATATCATCATATCCGATAGGCCAGTCATCGCCTAGCCCATCGATACTTTTTCGTTTAAAATCATCTGGACCAAAACGCAAGGAAATGCGTCCCCAGTGGTTCGTACGGCCACCTACCATTCGTGATCGGAACCAGTCGAACTTCGTTCCATCTTTTCGGGTATAAGGTTCACCTTCGATATCCCAGCCGCCATAAGCCGCATCGAAATCGCCAAAATTACGTAGCGAAGAACTCGCTCCACGGCGAAGCGATTCGTACGGCCATTTCATTTGGGTCATGTCTTTCGGATCTGCAGGGTCAAAAGGCTGTCCAGCCTCTAGTATGCACACTTTTGCTCCAGCTTTTGCCAGCGTGTGTGCAGCCATACCGCCACCCGCACCGGAACCTACGATCACTACATCAAAAACCTCTTGTTGAGATTTAATGTAAATAGAAGAGTTAATCATTTTGTTAATCTGGTTTAGAGAAATCAAAAATAGAAAAATTGGTTTATTTTTGTCATTAATAGAAAAGAAATATTTGGCAAGGAAAGCAGACAACGGAGAGGAGCCATTGAAAAAAGGGGAAACCCCACTTTCAAGGCAGTTTAATCAAATCAAGGCGAAATACCCGGGGGCTATTTTATTGTTCCGTGTGGGGGACTTTTACGAGACCTTTGGCCAAGATGCGGTGAAAGCCTCGAAAATTTTAGGAATTGTTTTGACGCGCCGTAATAATGGAAATGCCGATGCGGAATTAGCGGGTTTTCCACACCATTCGTTGGACACCTATTTGCCTAAATTAGTGCGTGCAGGCGAACGAGTAGCCATTTGTGATCAATTAGAAGACCCGGCGACTGTTAAGGGAATTGTGAAGCGTGGGGTAACGGAATTAGTGACGCCGGGTGTTTCGTTTAATGATCAAGTCCTAGATAATAAGCGCAATAATTACGTGGCGGCTATTTCTCTAGAGGAAAAAACGGCCACCTACGGAATTGCCTTACTTGATATTTCAACGGGAGAATTTATGTGCTCTCAGGGGCCTTTGGCCTATATTCAGAAGTTAGTCCAAAGTTTTCTGCCGGCCGAGATCTTGTATCCCAAAAAACATCGCAATGCCTTCATCGATGCGTTTGGAGAACAATTTCACAGCTTTACGATGGAGGAGTGGATTTTTACTCACGAATTCACGTACCCGCTATTAACACAACATTTTAAGACCAAAAATCTGAAAGGATTTGGGATCGAAAATAGTCCACTCGGCATCGTTTCTGCTGGGGTTATTTTACATTATTTAGCTGAAACAGAGCACCGCGCGATCGGTCATATATCTTCAATTCAACGCATTGAAGAAGATAAATACGTTTGGTTAGATCGCTTTACCATTCGCAACTTAGAATTAATTCATCCGACTCAAGAAGGTGGAGTTCCCTTAATTGCGCTCATCGACCAAACGTTGACGGCGATGGGTGGTCGTTTACTTCGAAAATGGTTGGTATTGCCTTTGAAAGAATTAAAAACGATCGAACAACGCCAAGAGGGTGTGGCAGGTTTACTTGCCTCAGATACCTTATTGGATCAAGTTTCCGACTTATTAAAACCGATTGGTGATGTGGAGCGGATGATTTCCAAAGTCGCCGCAGGCCGCATTAATCCGCGTGAATTAAATGCCTTGAAGAAGGCCTTGCAACAGATTCCAGAGATTAAAACTTTGTTATCAGCGTCTACATCACCGAGCCTTTCGGGTCTTGCGAACAGCCTTGATACTTGCGCAGAATTAGTGGAAAAAATTGACACGATTTTACGCGAAGATCCACCCGTGTTAGTGCACCAAGGGGGAATGATTAATAGTGGCTATTTAGCGGAATTAGATGAATTACACGGGCTTTCAAGCTCTGGAAAGAACTTCTTAGCCGATATCCAAAAGCGCGAAATTGAGCGAACGGGAATTACTTCTTTGAAGGTTTCCTATAACAAGGTTTTTGGGTATTATTTAGAAGTGACAAACGCTCACAAAGACCGTGTGCCTCCCGAGTGGATTCGCAAACAGACTTTAGTGAATGCGGAACGTTATATTACCGAAGAATTAAAGATTTACGAAGAGAAAATTCTGAGTGCAGAGGATAAAATATCCGTTATTGAATTCCGCCTATTTCAAGAATTAGTGGAGACTGCATTAGGTTATATAACTCAGATTCAGCAGAATGCACTCGGAATTGCCACACTCGATGTATTAGCCTCCTTTGCTACCGTTGCGAAGAAGAATAACTATGTTCGTCCGGCATTAAATGAAACAGAGATCATCGATATCAAAGGTGGTCGCCACCCGGTGATCGAAAAACAGTTGCCAGCCGGCGAAAATTATGTCCCGAATGACATCTATTTAGACGACAAAACGCAGCAAATAATGATGATTACCGGTCCCAATATGGCTGGTAAATCAGCTTTATTGCGTCAAACCGCCTTGATCGTATTGTTAGCTCAGATGGGATCGTATGTTCCAGCTGAATCCGCGATGTTGGGTTTAGTGGACAAGGTATTCACCCGCGTGGGTGCCTCTGATAATTTGTCCAAAGGCGAATCCACTTTCATGGTCGAGATGACGGAAACAGCGGCGATTTTGAATAATTTATCGTCTCGTTCTCTGGTGTTGTTGGACGAAATCGGTCGTGGAACATCCACGTATGATGGGGTTTCGATGGCTTGGGCAATAGCAGAACACTTGCATAATCACCCTACTTACAAGGCCAAAACCTTATTTGCCACCCACTACCACGAATTAAACGAATTAACGCAGGACTTCCCGCGCATCCAAAACTTCCACGTTTCGGTGAAAGAGGTCGGCAATAAAATCATCTTCTTGCGCAAATTATTGCCAGGTGGGAGTGCCCATAGTTTTGGTATTCATGTGGCTCAATTAGCTGGGATGCCTACGTCACTCGTTTTACGTGCACATGAGATTCTTCAAAACCTCGAGAAAGATCACGTCTTAGAAGATAACATCGATAAGCTGAAAGAGATGCCGAAGGCTAACTACCAGATGAGTCTTTTTGGCGCAGAAATTCCGGAAGGCCTTCAAAAAATCGAGGATCAATTAAAGGAATTGGATGTGAATTCGTTGTCGCCGATTGAGGCGTTGCTGAAGTTGAATGAATTAAAGCGATTGCTTTAGTTTTCTAATTCTAAAATTGTGCTGCGTAATAATTTTGTGAATTAGAAAACTCAATCAACTCTAAATCGCAATAAGAGAAATTGATTTAATTCATTCGAAAAACATTGCGCAGCACGTTTTTGAATGAATTAAATTAATTTCTGACATCTAGTCCCCAATTCAACTTACTTCTCAACGTCTGCAAGAAATCATCCCCTGGAATTTTGATTAATTTCGCCGAAAATGGGGCTTTTTTGACTTCGATTTTGAAATGGCTATCGATTACTTTGGAACGGGAATCCAACGAGATAAGGAAGTTTTTACTTCTTGAACTCACCTCAAAAGTTAAAACTGCTGAACTTGAAACGAGGAGCGGACGCACATTTAAATTGTGCGGGCTCATAGGTGCAATGATAAATATATCGGAACTCGGGATCACTAATGGACCTCCCACGGCTAATGAATAACCAGTGGATCCAGTGGCTGTAGACACGATAAGTCCGTCAGCCCAATACGAGTTTAAATAATTGCCGTCTACGAATGCTTTAATGGTAATCATCGAAGACGTGTCAGTCTTCATAATACCCACTTCATTTAGGCCAAAACCTTTACCATCAAAAAAGTCAACCTCGGATTCAACGGAAACCAAGCTTCTATTTTCGATGCGGTAATTTCCTTGTAAAACGGTGTCTAGTGCAGCGCTAATTTCTGGGGGTGAAAGGGTGGCTAAAAAGCCCAATCGGCCGGTATTAATACCTAGGATGGGAATTTCTTTGGCACCAATTTGAGTCAATGTTTCTAACAGTGTTCCATCGCCACCGATACTCCAAGCCATATCCGCAGACTCTAGCCCTTTTTCAATAGAATAACTGGGCACCTCCGCCACCGAGAAACCGTGTTCCAGGAGGTGATTTTTGAAGAAGTCGGAGAGGATGGGTTGGCAGTTTTTAGCACAAATATCCGCCCACATTTTCTCCATTAATGGCTTGGTTTCAGCCGAAAAGGTTTTTCCATGAATGGCTAATTGTACACTCATTATAGGTCAATAAAACGCATTAAATGATCAAAACGGTCTTGATCTACTTCTAATTGCTCCCCAAAAACAAAGGCTTTTTCTATGAAAATTCCGTGTCTTTCTAGGTTGGAAATAATCTTGCCAAAGGTCTCGGTTTGAACCTGAAGAACCACATTCGGTTCTTGGAAAAAACTGCGTACGACAAATCCATTTTCTTCCTCAATGATACGAATAATCGTACTCAAGCTATCTCGTGATGCTTGAAATGGGATGCGGATAATTCCGCCATTTTTATTTTCTAGACCTGAATTCAACAGTAGGCTTCCTACTTCATTTTTGGTCAAATAACCTCTAAATGATCCTTCCCCATTAGTAATGGCAATAACATCTAAGGTTGGTTCATCAAACCAAGGTAAGCTAGCTAATACATCCTCCTCCTCTTCCATGCGAAAGGTGGAAAAATGAGTTCTCAGATCTGCAAGGGATTGTTCAGACGATAAAGCCTGACTTAAAATTTCCGAGGAAACAAGTCCAATGAAATTCTTATTTTCGACCACCGCTAATGTATTTACACCTTGGGTGCGGAGCGTCTTCAGCGCTTTCGCGACTGAATCTGTCAAGCGCAACACCGGTAAATCATAATTTAGGTGTGAAAGCATTAACATGTTAGACGGGGTTCTGATTTAACCATTCGGTTAAAATTTCGTTGAATTCTGTAGGCCTTTCCATCATAGGTGCGTGACAGCATTTATCAATGAATCGCAGGGTAGAGCCCTGAATTAATTGATTGAATTCGTGTCCGACTTCTGGTGGAGTAATGGTATCATTTAAACCCCAGATCAGTAGGGTAGGAGCCTTGATATGTACAATATCTTTGGCCATATTGTTTCGCTGTGCAGACTTTGCAATGGCAATAATGCGCATCACTTTAGGAATACTATTCGTAATTTCGAATACTTCATCTACTAATTCTTTGCTCGCCGTTTTAGGGTCGTAAAAAGTATATTCAACACGCTCTTTGATAAACTCGTAATTTCCGCGCTTCGGATAAGAACCGCCCATCGAGTTTTCGAATAGTCCGGATGAACCGGTCAAAATCAATCGTTGGATCTTTTCAGGGTGACTTAGAGTATATATCAATGCGACATGGCCACCTAATGAATTACCTATTACGCTAAAGGTGTCCAAACCTTTAAAGTCTACAAACCCTTCAATAAATACGGTTAATCCTTCGCAACCAGCCTCTTTAATAGGCATATCGTGAATAGGCATCAGTGGAATGATGACTCTGTAATTTGACTTGAAGTGATTAATCACTTCAGCCCAATTGCTCAATGCGCCAAACAATCCGTGAAGTAATAAAAGGGTTTCACCTTGTCCTTCATCGATGTAACGGTACTCTCCTTCTTCCTTAATTAGGTACTCCATTGAGGATTTTTGTATTTATAAACTGCAATTTAATAAAAAGAATGTTAAACAATTTTAATTTTGCAGTGTTTTAAAAAATATAATTTATCTATGAAACCTATCTTGATTGTTGGTGGTGGAATTGCAGGTTTGCAAGCAGCCAATATTTTACATCAAAACAACACAGACTTCATTTTGTTTGAAAAGCAAGCAAGTTTAGGTGGGCGAGTTTCATCGATTAAAAAAGATGGATTTATTTTAGACCGCGGTTTTCAAGTACTGCAAACTTCTTATCCGGAAGTGCAGCGCTCTTTAGATCTTTCAAAACTGCAGTTACATTTTTTTGAATCGGGTGCAAAGATCAAAGATCAAACGTTTTTCAACCCGCTTCGCCGCCCTTTTGATTTGTTTTCGTCTGATATCCTTACTTTCAAGGATGCCTATTCGTTAGCAAAAATCTGGTTCAGATTACAAGGTGATGTGCCTGCTATAGATGGGAATAAGCAAACAACGCAAGAGTTAATCGAATCCTATACATTTTCTGATCGTTTTAAGAACGAATTCTTGATTCCATTTTTTCAAGGAGTTTTATTACAAGAGACACTATCTCAACCGGCTTCTTTATTTTTCTATTATTTGCAACAGTTTTTGTATGGAAATGCGGCGATTCCTTCGGGTGGAATGCAGGCTATTCCAGATCAAATGGCCTCCTATTTGCCTACAGATAAACTTAAATTAAATCAAGAAATTGTCGCTATTTCGCCCACCAGTGTTACCCTAAAATCGGGTGAAATCATAGAAGGGGATGCTGTTATTTTAGCGGTGGATTTGCCGGTGGCTGCGAAGCTTTTTGGGTTACAAACGCCTCAAACCTTAGCCTCTAGAACGTTTTATTTTTCAGCAAAAAAGGCTGCAACAGAACCCGCCTTATTGCGCTTAGTAGGAGAGCAACATTTACTTCATTATACGTGTTTGACGGATGTGAACCCGGAATTAGCACCTAAGGGAAAAGCTTTATATTCTGCTACGAGTCTTTATAATAGTTCAGAAAAAGAGGTGAAAGAGGTGCTTGAAAAGCAATTGCTGGGGCAAAAATTGACCTTTATTGAAAGTTTTGATATTCCTCATTCTTTACAAAAAGTGGACGCCTATGAGACTGTAAAAAATGCGGCCAATGGCATCGCATTAGCAGGAGATTATTTGGAATTTCCATCCTTGCAAGGAGCGCTACAATCAGGGAGGAAAGCGGCGGAAGAAATTTTGGACAGATCCTGATTTTCGTCAGTCAAATTATGGTTGATTTTCGTACCTTTGTTTGGTTAATCAAACCCTACATGAGAAAAATTATCTTCCTTTTCGCTGTATTGTTCGTAGCAGCTTGTTCTAGCTCGAACAAAGACTACCAAAAAGCGGCTTCCAATCCTGAGTTTTTAATTCGTGCGGAAGTGATGTTAACCGAAAGTATCATTCACGACATTTTCGCTCCCCCTGTTTCATCCCGTATTTACATGTACGCTAGTATCGCCGGATATGAGGCGGCTATTCATGGGGAGAAAGGGTACAAATCTTTAGTAGGTCAAATCAATGGTTTTGAAAAGGTCGCTCAACCCGAAAAAGGCAAGGAATATTGTTATCCATTAGCCTCTAATCGTGCTTTTTTAACGATGGGTAAGAAATTGACATTTGCACAAGAATTATACGAAGAATTCGATAAGAAATTAGAGGAGGATTATAGAGCAACGGGTATTCCGGATGACGTATATGAGCGTTCGATTGCTTTAGGTGATTCGATTGCTGAATCTGTGTTTAAATATGCGGCGAAAGATAATTACAAACAAACGCGCGGTTTTCGTTTCACTGTGACGAATGATCCAGGAACTTGGACACCCACTCCACCGGCCTATATGGATGCGGTAGAGCCATTCTGGACTAAAATTCGTCCCGTAGGACTTGATTCGTCAGCTCAATTTCAGGCTCCAGTGCCATCTAAGTTTGATTTGACACCCGGAACACCTTATTACAAAGAAGTGATGGAATCGTATAATACGGTCAAAAATCTAACGGAAGAACAGCGTAACATTGCTAATTTCTGGGATTGCAATCCATTTAAAATGAATATTACAGGTCATGCTATGTTTGCAACCAAAAAGATGTCACCAGGTGGACACTGGATGGGAATTGTGGGACAAGTTTCACGTCAATTAAAGAAAACACACGTTCAGGTGGCGGAAGCATTTGTGATGACTTCGATGTCTATTTTTGATGGATTTATTTCTTGCTGGGATGAGAAATACCGTTCAATACGAATTCGTCCAGAGACGGTGATTAATAATAGCATTGACAAGAAATGGATACCGATTTTACAGACTCCTCCTTTCCCAGAATACACGTCTGGACATAGTACTATTTCAAGTGCGGCGGCTACGGTTTTGACAAAATTATATGGTGATAATGTGGCCTTTAATGATTCTACGGAGATTCCTTATGGGTTGCCACCACGTAAATTTACCTCGTTTAAACAAGCAGCGGATGAAGCTTCTATTTCTCGATTGTATGGCGGAATTCACTTCCGTCCTGCCTTAGATCAAGGTGTGATTCAAGGGGCAAAAGTGGCAAATCAATTGCTGGCAAAAGTGAAAATAAAGTAATGAAAAGCGACATCACTTCGAAAGCCGACATTCAAACATTTGTGGATGCATTTTATGCTAAAATGCCCTCAGATGATTTAGTGGGAAAGGTTTTCATGGAAGTGATGCACGTGGATTTTTCGACGCATCTCCCTAAAATGTATGATTTTTGGGAGATGTTGTTGTTTCAGGGGACTTCCTATCAAGGAGCTCCTATGCGACCTCATTTGCAGATTAATCAGATTCATCCGATTACGCCCGCTCACTTTGAGCGATGGTTAGGAATGTTCCGCGAAACACTTCGCGATTTATTTGAAGGGCCTAAGACGGAAGAGGCAATTACGAAGGCAGAAAATATTGCTGCCACGTGGGCTTATAAATTGGATTATTTAACGAAACACCCTGCTTAAGATGATCGTATCAACCCCGGGTCGTATTTGTCTTTTTGGCGAACACCAAGATTATTTAGGATTGCCTGTGATTGCAGCTGCGATATCGAAACGTATTCAAATCGACGGTGATTTCAGGGAGGATACTATCGTGCATTTTTCGTTGCCGGATGTAGGAGCGGAAGAATCTTTCGAGCTAATTTATCCCTTAGCCTACACAAAAGAGCGAGATTATTTCAAGAGTGTGCTGAACGTGTTGTACCGTAAAGGGCATCGCTTAGACAAAGGTTTGGAATTAACAGTAAGCGGTAATATCCCAATCAATTCCGGAACGTCTAGTTCTTCAGCTTTGCTGGTTTCCTGGGTAAATTTTTTGAACGAAATCTATGATTTAGGCTATACCCAAAAGCAAGTAGGTGAGATTACCTACGAAGCGGAGGTACTTGAGTTTTCAGAGCCTGGTGGGATGATGGACCAGTATTCAACGGCGGTGGGTAATGTGATTTATTTAGCCTCTGTCCCGGAAATTAACATCCAGACGTATGCCAGAGAGTTAGGTACCTTTGTTTTAGGGGATTCGATGGAGCCTAAAGATACCTTGGGAATATTGAGTCACGTGAAGTTTGGGATGTTAGGTGGGATGAAAAAAATTCTAGTAAAATACCCAGATTTTGATTTATCGACAGAAATAGATCCTGCAAAATACCGCGACTTGTTAACTGAGGATGAATGGGTGCTTTTGCAATCGAATATTAGTGACCGCGATTTGCTGCTAGAGGCAAAAGCGATGTTTGAAGGAAAAATCGAATGGTCAGATGAAAAATTAGGTTCGTTATTAAATGAACATCAAGTAAATTTGCGGGAACACAAACGCATTTCTACTCCCAAGATTAATCGAATGATTCAGGCTGCGTTAGAGGCAGGAGCTTTGGGAGGAAAAATAAACGGTTCAGGTGGTGGCGGATGTATGTTTGCTTATGCCCCTGAGAATCCAGAAAAAGTGGTCGAGGCGATAGAGAAAGTGGGTGGGAAGGCCTATATTATTACAGTAGATAAAGGAACAACGAAAATAAAATGAAAAAGAGATTATTGATTTTAGCGGGTGGCATGGCCTCTCGCATGAAAAAAGCTTTAGCGGAAGAGAACAGTGATTTAGACCCGAAATTAGTGGCACAGGCGAACGCGGTGACCAAAGGGATGATTCAGGTGGGAAAGAACGGCAAGACGTTGATTGATTACCAATTATACAATGCGCATTTAGCGGGAATCGAAGAGGTGATGTTATTGTTACATCCGACGGATAGCGTTTCGCAGGAGTATTGTGAGTCTTTAATGGCCAAAGATGCTACTTGGGGAATGAAAATCGTCTTCGCTCGCCAGCAAATTGCGGCGGATCGCGAAAAGCCAGCGGGTACGGCAGATGCAGTATATCAGGCTTTATCTCAGCACACAGACTGGCAAACAGGTCGCGTGATTGTGTGTAATTCGGATAACTTGTATTCAGTGAATGCGTTGAAGACACTTTGGGCATCTGAAGTTCCGCAAGCCTTGATTTCATATCACCGCGATAGTTTATTGTATCCGGAGGAGCGTATTTCGGCTTTTGCCTTGATTCGCACGGATGCTGAGGGGTATTTATTGGAGATTATCGAGAAGCCTACAAAAGAGCAGGCGGAAGAATTAATGGCGAAGCAAGGTCGTTTAGGCGTAAGTATGAACGTGTTTGTGTTTGAGGCGAGTACTTTCTTGCCGTATTTAGCTAAGACTCCTTTCCACGCCGTACGTAATGAAAAAGAATTGCCTACCTCTGTTGTGATGTTTGGCGAAGGGGAGGGAAAAGGATTTTTTGCGATTCCATTAGCGGAAAATGTGCCTGATTTAACCTCTAAGGAGGATATTTTAGTGATGCAGAAATATTTAGAAGAAACATATGGCGATTTTTAAAGCATAGTAGTAAATTGTGAGTGATAACCTATTCACTCTATGACTTTATTCATCGTAATTGCAAGCCTTGGCCTTTTAGTACTTTTAATCACGTACTGGAAGGTCAATTCTTTTATAGCCTTCTTATTAGTTAGTCTTTTCGCCGGCGTTTGCCTGGGTTTACCTTTGCCCGATATTGCTAAATCGATCCAAAAAGGGCTAGGGGATACCCTCGGTTCTTTGGTGGTTATTTTAGTGCTAGGGGCGATGCTGGGTAAATTAGTAGCTAGTTCTGGTGCAGCTAAACAGATTTCAGGGACTTTAATTGATTTGTTTGGATTGAAAAACATCACCTGGGGCTTGATGCTGACAGGTTTCGTCATCGGTATTCCTTTATTTTACAATGTGGGTTTTGTTTTAATGATCCCATTGATTTTCTCTTTGGTACAGCAATACAAGATTCCACCGCTGATGGCTGGGGTACCTATGATGGCCTCCTTGTCTGTGGCGCATGGTTTTTTGCCGCCGCATCCGTCTCCCGCGGCTTTAGTGGCGCAGTTTCACGCGAACATGGGGGAAACGTTGATGTTGGGAATTATGGTCGCTATTCCGGCGATTGTTTTGGCGGGCCCTATTTTTGCCAAAACCTTAGCCCATCTTCCCGTCAAACCCTTAAAATCATTCGCAGCATCCGAAGTGGATGAAACGAATCTGCCAAGTAAAACGGCTAGCTTCATTGCCGCCCTTTTTCCGGTATTTCTGTTAGTGGGTACCACAATCGCCGAAGTGCAATTACCTGATTCTCCGGTGGTGAAATTCATCGCTGATCCAGCGATGGTCATGTTAGTGGCTATTTTAGTCGCTACTTATATCTTAGGGATTCGCCGTGGTAAGAAAATCGAGGAAGTGATGAATGTCTATGGAGAGGCAGTGAAAGACGTGGCCATGATTCTATTGATTATTGCCGGTGCAGGAACCTTGAAAGAGATTCTATTGGTTTCTGGAGTCAGCAAAGAAATTGCGTCCTACTTAGGTGGCTTACCTATTCACCCCCTTGTTTTAGGCTGGATGATGGCAGCCATTATTCGCGTTTGCTTGGGTTCGGCCACGATTGCAGGCTTGACTGCAGCGGGTATGATTTATCCATTAGTGGCTTCAGGCGGAGTAAATGCAAACTTAATGGTTTTAAGCATCGGCGCAGGTAGTTTGATGTTCTCTCATGTCAATGATACAGGTTTTTGGTTATTTAAAGAATACTTCAATTTAACGGTGAAAGAGACATTGCGTTCGTGGTCCCTCATGGAGACTATTGTGTCGATTACTGGTTTAGCTGGAGTGATGATCTTGAATCAATTCTTGTAATTGTTCTATTGTATCAGAAAAATACAAAATTTATCACTTTGCCGATAATTTGTATTTATCCAAATATTATACGCTTAATCAGCTGTTTTTCAGTATAAAAGACTGATTATTCTCATTTTGCTGCTTGATTATTCGTCATTTTTGATCTTTTTTTTGTTTGTTTATTAACATTTTGTTAATTTTCGAGCGATTGATTTATTTATCAACAACTTTTTTCAACCCTAACTTAAATGTTCATGAAAAAAAATTTACTCATGACTTTTCTGGTTACGATTCTATCTGTAGCGAGTCTTTTCGCACAGGATAGAAAAGTTTCAGGAAAGGTGACCTCGGCCGAGGACGGTTCTGGTCTTCCAGGTGTTACTGTAGCTATTAAAGGTACAGGCAAAGGAACTCAATCAGATGTGAATGGTAACTATTCATTATCTGTGCCAAGTTCAGCTACATTAGTTTTCTCTTTTGTAGGATTAAACCCCAAAACAATTGCAGTAGGTAACCAATCGGTTATCGATGTTAAATTGGCGACAGATACGCGTCAATTATCAGAGGTTGTCGTAACGGGTACAGGTTCTGCAATCGATAAGCGTTCAACCGCTATCGATGTACAAGCGATCACCGCTAAAAATTTACCATCAGTTCCTACTGCTTCAGTAGATCAGGCTTTAGTAGGTAAAATTGCGGGTGCCCAGATTTCTTCTGGAAACGGTATGCCGGGTCAACCAGTTAGTATCGTTTTACGTGGTATTAACACGATTAACCGTGGTACTTCTCCAATGATCTTATTAGATGGAGTTGAGGTAGGTTCAACTGACCTTAACTCAATCGATTTAAACATCATCGAGAAAGTGGAAGTTATCCAAGGTGCAGCTGCTGCTACTATCTATGGTGCACAAGGTGCGAACGGGGTAATTCAATTATTCTCGAAAAAAGGTAAAGCAGGTAAAGTGAATATTGATTTCGCTTCATCTGTTATCAACTCTACACCTTTAAACGTAGGTGGTTTGCGTAAAGCAGATAAGCACGGTTTCAAAACCAATGCAAACAATGAAGTTATCGGTGGTTCTGGCCAACCTTTGGCATTAGATCCTATCTATGGTTCATATGGAGAAAACGTAATCTTTGCTTCGACTGACCCTACGGTTCAGATCAACAAGCCTTACGATAAGAACTTGAAGTATTATGATCACTTCGGTATGTTCTTTACTCCTACAACGAACTACAACAACTCATTATCTATTTCTGGTGGTTCTGAGAAAAGTGATTTCAACTTCTCTTTATCAAACTCTGATAATGCAGGTCCATTCAAAAATGTGGGTGGTTTGAATCGTACGAACATGACGGCTAACTTAGGTTTCGAATTAGCAAAAGGTTTGAAATTGCGTTCTATCACTCAATTAGTGTATACAAAGAACACGATTAATGATGGTACTGGTCGTTCGATCATCTATTCTGTATTCAACTCTCGTCCATTCGTGGATTATGATTGGAAAGATGCTGACGGAAACTACCCAGGTTATATGGGAGATGCAGTAGGTGTGAATGGTTACAACCCGAACGCGGTTAACTACTACACGAAGACAAATTCAGATCGTATCGATATCGTTCAAAGCTTGAACTTAAACTACGAGATCAACAAGTTTGTGTCTTTAGACGCGAAATATGGTGTTAACTACCAAACAGACAAGACGATTTACACGTACTTGAACCAAACAGGTAACAAAAACATCATGGATCAACAATACTGGTATTATAACTTTAATGGTAATGATGCAACAGGTGAGTTGAACCGTTATGAGTATGCTAGTTCATTGCAAAACTTCTTAGGTTCTGCGATTTTCAAAACAGATTTCCAAAAAGATTTCAACATCAACATCCCATTACGTACTACTACGCAAGTGGCATTTGACTACAGAAATCGTTTGAACACTTCTTATGTTTCTTATGGTATCGGTATGCCGAACTACACGCCAGTGAATACTTCACAAGCAGCTGAAACAAAAGTATACCGTGATTACAAAGAGCCATTTATTACGTATGGTTACTTAGCAACACAACGTTTTGACTATGGTACGATTGGTGGTATCTCAGGTGGTTTCCGTACGGACTTCTCGTCAGCTTTCGGTGCTGCGTCTACTCCGCAAACGTTCCCTCGTGGTGATGCGTACTTACGTGTATCTGAATTAGGAATTTTCAAGAACTCTGCGATCAGCACGACGGTTGAAGATTTCAAATTACGTGCAGCGTATGGTGAGGCAGGTATTCAGCCAAGAGCTTTTGACCGTTACATCACGTTGAATACAGGTGTTATTGGTGGTGGAAATGCATTCTTCTTTCCATTAACGCAATCTAATCCTAACTTGAACGTAGAGATTTCTAAAGAATTAGAAATTGGTACAGATATCGGTTTGAACTTAGGTAAAAATTCAGCTTGGTTAAACAATGTGAATTTATCAGCTTCTTACTGGAAGCGTTCGACAGACAATGCGATCTTTGAAGTAGATGCTGCGCCTTCTACAGGTATCGGTACGGTAAAAGATAACGCGTTCTCTTTAGGATCAAATGGTATCCAAGCTAGCTTAAACGCTCAGATCTACAGAGATGCAGATTGGACTTGGAATTTCACTACGAACTTTGGAAAGCAAACTTCAGAAATCACAGCGGTTCGTGGTGGTGCTGAGGTAGTTGTTCTTTCAGGTGCTGGTTCTACTGGTTATGTATTACGTGCTGGCGAGAAAATCGGTCAGTTATACGGTTTCATGGGTATACATAGCTTAGATGCTGTTTTACCAGATGGTACGGTAGCTATTCCTGAGGCATCTCGTTCTCAATACGAAGTGGCTAGCAATGGTTGGGTAGTTAAGAAATCAACGAAAGCTCCTTATTTCTCTTCAGGACAATATAGCTTCGGTGATCCTAATCCTGATTTCAATGCTTCATTCATTACAGATTTAACATGGAAAGGTATCGTTTCATTCAACTTACAAGTTGATTTGATCCAAGGTGCACACGTATACAACCAAACAAAAGAATGGATGTACCGTGATGGTATCCACTCTGATTACCAACAACCAATCACCATCAATGGTGAAACAGGTGCTTGGTCTGCATTCTACCGTGGTGTATATGCTGAGGTTTCTCGTAACGGTACGAAGAACTACTTCTATGAAGATGCTTCATTCGCTCGTTTACGTAACCTTTCTGTAGGTGTTGATTTAGTGAAAGCGTTCGGCTTGAAATCTTTCCGTAAGTTACAATTAGTAGCTTCAGGACGTAACTTGTATACGTTAACAAACTATACTGGTTTAGATCCAGAGATCTCTTCAGGTGGAGTTAACTCTGCTTGGGATCGTGGAACAGATCACAATACGATGCCAAACTTACGTTCATACCAAGTACAGTTGAACATTGGTTTCTAATTCAGAATTGAGAAAAAGGTATCATTTAAATTTGAAAAAAATGAAAAACATAAAAATAACCGCGCTTTCCTTTCTGCTTTTAGCTGGATCGGTTATGTCGTGCAAGGATCAATTGGATATCCAAAATCCAAATCAGCCTACTCCTGCGACGGCTGCGTCTGAGGCTGGTATCGTTGCTTTAGCACAAGGATCTGTTTACAAAAACGGATTTACTTCTGCTGGTAATAAGTATTATGATGGTGTTGTAGGAGCTTTCTACAATGGTGTAGTAGGTATTCATGAATTAATGGGTGATGTTGTTTCAGCTGAAGCAGCGAACACTTACATGAATAACTTGTCTTCTCCAGATATGGTTACATTAGATAATGGAACGCAAGTAGCTAATCCAAATAGCCCTGCATTGCAGAAATCATTATTGCGTGCAATCAATACAAACTCACAACAAGGTGGTAACCCAGGTTGGCATGAGTGGGCGATGATGTACCAATTAAACAATGCTTGCAACACTATTTTAGATGCAGTGGATAAGACTACATTTACAGGTGATGCAACAGCAAAGAAAAATGCAATCAAGGCATGGGCTTATACTTGGAAAGGTTTAGCTTATGCTCGTCTTGGTTCATTATACTATGCGGGTTTAATTGTGAACACTCCATCGGTTACAAACAATACGTATGTAACGAAAGAGGCGATGATTGCTGAATCAAATGCTAATTTTGACAAAGCAGCAACAGCTGTAAATGCTTCAGGTGCATCAGGAGATTTTGAGGAGATCGTTACGGCTTTAATTCCGGATTTCTTCCAAACGGAAAAAGGTGCGGTTCCTACTGCTGGTCAGTGGATCAAAAACTTGAACACCATGAAGGCGCGTAATATCTTAGTAAATACTCCTGCAGCTACGATGACTGCTGCTCAGTGGGATGCTATTCTTACGTTGACTAATGCAGGTGTAGGTGCTTCTGATCCAGTATTTGCTGGTAACACGAATGCGAATGGAGATATCTTTGGTTCTTCTAACTATTCTGTGGCTGCGCGTGCAGTAGGTTCTAACGCATCAGGTGGAACGTATAAAATCTCTGAGCGTTTAATTCAGGATTTCAATACGGGTGACCAGCGTTTAGCTCAAAACTTCAAAGTTTATACCGTATGGGTAGGTAACTCTGACCGTGGTAATGCATTTAACACACGTTATGCAATCAAGGATGGTGGTAATGGTTTAGCAGGTGTTTATACATATGTTAACCGTACAGCTGGAAATGCAGAAATCTTCTTATTAGGTTCTTACGAGGAAAATGAGTTGATGAAAGCAGAAGCTAAATTGTGGAAAGGTGATGTAGCAGGTGCTGCTGCAAGCATTAATGCGGTTCGTGAGTACCAAGGTGCTGGAATTGCTGCGATCACTTCTACAAATGCTGCTGTTGTAAAAGAAGAATTACGTAAAGAACGCCGTGTGGCTTTAGCTTTCCGTGGTTTATCATTCTACGATGCTCGTCGTTGGGGCGTATTAGATGGCGGTCGCACAGGTGCGGTGGTTATCTCTAAAGATGGTTCATCTATCTCTACGAACGCAACGATTAAATATGGTTATTTAGATTATTGGGATGTTCCTAACAATGAGTTAGCGAATAATCCAGCTGGCGCGGGTTCTGCACCTACGACAAATCCTAAATAAGAATTTTTAATTTTTATTGAAAGAGGCACTATCCTGAGATGGTGCCTCTTTTTTTGTGCCAAATGTTTGGCGGTATATCGGAAAATTCCTAATTTGCCAGACGTTTTATATTATTTTTTCATTAATTAAACTCAACAACATGAAAAAACTATTACTCCTTGGGGTATTGGTGTTGGCTGTATTCAGCACATCAATGGCTCAAACAAGGCAAGTAACCGGTAAGGTTACAGCTTCAGAGGATGGTGCGGCTCTTCCGGGAGTTAGTGTCAGCCTAAAAGGTTCATCTCGTGGTACAACCACAGCAGCGGATGGTACTTACAAAATTACAGTAGGTGATGGTGCTGCAATCACTTTCAGCTTTGTGGGTTACAAGCCACAAACGGTTTCAGTAGGAAGCCAAAGTTCAATCAACGTAGTTTTAGCGACAGATGCTTCTGAGTTAAATGAGGTGGTTGTAACGGCTTTGGGTCTTACTCGTACAAAGAACTCATTACCTTATGCTGCTCAGCAAGTGAAAGGAGAAGAGCTAACACGTGTTCGTACTGGTAACGCTATTCAAGCATTATCTGGTAAAGTTGCGGGTTTACAAATCATCCAAGGTAATGCAATCGGTGGTTCTACTAACGTGGTAGTTCGTGGTAACAAATCATTGACTGGTAACAACCAAGCGCTATTTGTAGTAGACGGTGTGCCAATCGATAACACGAACAAAAACTCAGGTAACCAACAAACAGGTCGTGGTGGTTATGATTACGGTAACGCTGCATCTGATATTAACCCAGATGATATCGAAAACATGACGGTATTGAAAGGTGCTGCGGCAACTGCTCTTTACGGTTCTCGTGCTTCGAATGGTGTGATCATGATCACAACTAAGAAAGCTAAGCGTGGTTTAGGTTTAACAATCAACGCTGGCTTGACAGTAGGAACAATTGATAAGTCAACTTTCCCTACTTACCAAAACCAATACGGTGCAGGTTACTCTGATCCATACCAAAAAGATGGTTTCTTGTATTTTGATGCAAATGGTGACGGAACGAATGATTTAGTTGTTCCTACAGCTGAAGATGCTTCTTACGGTGTGAAATTCAACCCTAGCTTAATGGTTTACCACTGGGATGCTTTTGATCCTGCAGGTCCTAACTACAAGAAAATGAAGCCATGGGTTGCTGCTGCAAACACACCAGTAACTTTCTATGAGACTGCTATCTCTAACAACACTAACATTATGTTAGATGGTGCAAACGATAAGGGTACTTATAAATTAGGCTTTACGCGTAACGAAGAGCGTGGTACATTACCTAACTCTAATGTAACGAAGAACATCGTTAACTTAGGTGGTTCTTACAATGTGAATGAGAAATTAACAGCTTCTGCTGTAGCTAACTTCTCTATCGTAGATGGTAAAGGTCGTTACGGTTCAGGTTATTCTGGACAAAACGTTAATCAAAACTTCCGTCAATGGTACCAAACTAACGTTGACTTAGTTGAGCAAAAAGAAGCTTATTTCCGCAACAATCAAAACGTTACTTGGAACTGGGGTGATCCTTCATCTGCAGCTGGTTTAAAACCAATCTACACAGATAACTATTATTGGACTCGTTACCAAAACTATGAGACAGATACACGTACTCGTATCTTCGGTAATGCTCAATTAGATTACAAAGCAACTTCATACTTAGCGTTCTTAGGACGTATCACAGTAGATACATACAATGAATTGCAAGAAGAACGTACTGCGGTAGGTTCTCAAGCTACTCCTGGATATTCTCGTTTAGATCGTACGTTCAACGAAACGAACTATGACTTGATGGCTAACTTTGATAAAGATGTAATTAAAGATGTAAACGTGAAAGCCTTAGCTGGTTTGAACTTACGTAAGTCTTATACACGTGCGATCTCTGCTGGGACTAACGGTGGTTTGATCGTTCCTGGTTTATACTCGGTAGCTAACTCAAAAGGTACAGTGGCTGCAGCGTCAGAAGGATATTCTCCACGTGAGGTATTCGGTATGTTTGGTGGTTTAACAGTAACATACAAAGGTTTCTTAACATTAGACGGTACAGTTCGTCGTGATAAGTCTTCTACGTTACCAGTTGAAAACAACCAATACAACTACTACTCTGGTTCAGCTTCTTGGTTGTTCTCTCACCACATCCAAGATCTTCCTTGGTTGACTTCTGGTAAGTTACGTGCTAACTGGGCGACTGTAGGTAATGATGCTCCTTGGGGTGCGATCAAAAACGTTTACGATCAACCAGCTCCATTTGGTTCAACGATCTTGTTCTCTGTACCTAGTACACAAAACAACCCGATCTTAAAGCCAGAGCAAACTCAATCTCGTGAGATCGGTTTAGAAATGGCTTTCTTACAAAACCGTTTAGGTTTTGATGCAACGTATTACCAATCAAATACATTAGATCAAATCTTACCTGCTGCAGTTTCATCTGCTACTGGTTTCTCTTCATCTTATGTGAATGCTGGTAACATCGAGAACAAAGGTTTTGAATTAAGCCTTTATGCTACGCCTATCAAGACAGCTGACTTCTCTTGGAATGTGAATGCTAACTGGACTAAGAATCAATCATTAGTATTGAGCTTATATGGTAACTCACAAAACTTACAATTAGGTTCTTTCCAAGGTGGTGTTTCTTTGAACGCAACAGTTGGACAACCTTATGGTGTGTTACAAGGAAAGACTTGGAACTTGAAAGATGGTCAAAAATTAGTTGGATCTAGCGGTCGTTACTCTATCTCTACTACAACAACTAACAACATCGGTAACATGAATCCAGATTGGATCGGTGGTTTGAATAATACATTCAAATACAAGAACGTTTCATTCTCTTTCTTGATCGATGTGAAAAAAGGTGGTAACGTATTCTCTCTAGATCAGTACTATGGTGCTGCAACAGGGGTATATGCTGAATCAGCTGCATTGAACGATAAAGGTAACCCATCTCGTAACACAATCGCTGAAGGTGGTGGTGTAATTATGCCAGGTGTGAAAGCTGACGGTACTCCGAATGATATTCGTGTAGAAAATGATTATGGTACATACGGTTATGCTTATAACCCAGCTGCTGCTTTCGTTTACGATGCTTCTTATATCAAATTACGTGAGGCTAACTTGACGTATTCTTTGCCAAAATCTATCGTTGCTAAATTAGGTGGCGTTAAAGGTGTGGATGTGTCTGTTTTCGGACGTAACCTTTGGATCATTAAAAAATATGTTCCTTACGCAGATCCTGAAGAAAACTTGTCTTCTGGTAATATCCAAGGATATCAATCAGGTGCATATCCAACAACAAGATCGATTGGATTTAACGTTAAATTGTTATTTTAATCATCCTAAATTTTCGTAAAGATGAAAAATATGTTAAAAGTTTTTGTACCGCTGTTGTTATTATTCTCGGCTTGTACAGAAGATATCTCTCAATTAAATATCGAGACTAAAAGGCCAGCAGCTGTTCCAGCTCCTACCTTGTTCTCGAATGCGACTAAGACCCTTGCTGGGACTTTAGCGTCTGCTAGTGTGAACACGAACGTGTTCCGTTTTACAGTTAGCCACTGGGCTATGGCTGTATACCAAGATGAAGCTCAATATGATTTCTCTACTCGTAACATCCCTCAAGGATGGTGGACAACAATGTACCGTGATGTGTTAGCTGATTATAATGAATCAGCTAAGTTAATCAACGCGGATGCTACGTTAACTGCTGGCGAGAAAGCGAATAAATTAGCGATTATCGACATCATGCAAGTGTATACGTATTCTATCTTAGTGAATACTTTCGGAAATGTTCCTTACACGGAAGCATTACAACCGACTAACTTATTCCCTAAGTATGATGATGCTAAGACAATCCACACGGATTTATTAGCACGTTTGAACTCAGACATCACTAAATTGAACACTTCAGCTGCTGGTTTTGCTTCAGGCGAAGATTTAGTTTACAAAGGTTCTGTTTCAAACTGGTTAAAGTTTGCTAACACATTACGAATGAAGTTAGGTATGATTGTTGCTGACGAGAATGCTGCTGCTGCTAAGTCTGCGGTAGAAGCGTCTGATGCTGGTGCAATTGCTGCTTCTGCAAACAACGGTTTATTTGCATACCAATCTGCATCTCCTAACCAAAATCCATTATATGTTGATATCGTAACAGGTGGTCGTCAAGATTATATCGCTGCGAAAGACTTAATGGATAAATTGTTAGGATGGAATGACCCACGTACTGGTTTGTATTTCTCTAAAAATAACGCTGGTGCTTATGCTGGTGGTATCGTAGGTAAATCAAATACATTCGTTGATTTCTCTCGTGCAGGTGCTAAAGTGATCGCTGCGGCTGATCCTTATGTATTTGCTGACGTAGTAGAAACAGAATTCTTACGTGCTGAGGCGGCTGAGCGTGGTTATGCTGTAGCTGGTTCTGCTGAATCTCACTATAACAAAGCAATCACTGCTTCTATCTTATATTGGGGTGGAACACAAGCAGAGGCTGATGCTTATTTAGCTCAACCTGATGTAGCTTATACTACAGCTGCAGGTAATTGGAAGCAAAAAATCGGAACTCAAAAATGGATCGCTCTTTACAACCGTCCTTACGAAGGTTGGACTGAATTGCGTCGTTTAGACTTCCCGGTGATTACTGCTCCAGTAAAAGCTAAGTCTGGCTTCCCAACTCGTTTATCTTATCCAGCTAACGAGCAAACTTTAAATGGTGCTAACTACACAGCGGCTGCTTCTGCAGTTGGTGGTGACGTTGTAACTACGAAGTTGTTCTGGGATAAAAACTAATTCTTAGTTTTTAGAACGAATTAAAAAGGGCGACCCGCAAGGGTCACCCTTTTTTTGTTAGGGTAACTAATAAACTTTATTAATGAATAATTAGGCCAATATATGTCATTTAGCGTGTTTTTTGTTTTGCATAAATATTTTTTATGATAAACATATAATTGTTTAATTATTATGCCCAAAACTTAAACAATATATTTGAGGTTCATAACATTATCCTTCATTTTAAAAATGTTCATTATGAAAAAAACGCTACTATTAAGTATGGTCTTGTGGCTGACGGCAATGGTTCCATTGTTTGCCCAGGACAGATCAATCACAGGAAAGGTGACCGGAGATGACGGTTCTTCTTTGCCAGGGGTTAACATCGCAGTAAAAGGGACTAATAAAGGTACTAACACAGATGTGGATGGTGCTTTTAAGTTAACTGTGCCTTCGAATGCCGTGTTAATTGTTAGTTCAGTGGGTTATGCTCCACAAGAAGTTAAAGTAGGTAATAGAACGGTGATTAATGTTTCTCTTGCTTCTGCTACTTCAACTTTAGACGAAGTGGTTATCACTACGTTTGGTACTGCAAAGAAAGCATCCTTTACAGGTTCATCTGCGAAAGTCAGTGCAGAGAAGTTAGGGGTTAGACCAATTACCAATATTGGTCAAGCTTTAGAAGGTATTGCACCAGGTATCACTACTACGTCGACTTCTGGTCAGCCAGGTTCTGCTCCAGCGGTGCGTATTCGTGGTTTTGGTTCGATTTCCTCTTCGAATGACCCATTATATGTAGTGGATGGTGTGCCCTACTCAGCTAGTATCGCGAATTTAAATAATGATGATATTGAGTCGATTACGGTATTGAAAGATGCGGCTTCTACTGCACTTTATGGTGCGCGTGCTGCTAACGGTGTTGTGATGGTAACCACTAAAAAGGGTACAAAAGGTAAAAATACGATCAACATTAAGTACACTAAAGGTTTTAACACGCGTGCGCTACCTGAATATGATCGCGTAGGTGCGGCGGATTATTACCCATTAATGTGGGAGTCGAATCGCAATAACTTAGCTTACCGTGCAACGAACCCTGTAGCCATTGCGACAGCAAATGCGACGGCTTCTGCTGGTTTAGGTGCTATCGTAGGTACTGGTTATAACGTATACAATGTGCCATTCGCTCAATTAGTAGGAACAGATGGTAAATTAAATGCGTCAGCTCAATTAATTTATAATCCAGATGATTTAAACTGGGAAAAAGCAGTTATGCGTCAGGGTATACGTGATGAGGTAAATGCAAACTTCTCTGGATCGAATGGTAAGTCAGATTACTTCTTGTCTGTTTCTTATTTAAATGATAAGGGATATCAGATTAAATCTGATTATGATCGTTTTACGGCTCGTTTAAATGTGAATTCCCAAATGAACAATTGGTTCAAAGTAGGTGCAAACATGAATACAACCGTAACGACTTCAAATCAGTCTACGGCCGATGGAGGAACTTCTTTTGTGAACCCATTCTTCTTTACACGTGGTATGGCGCCTATTTATCCAGTTTATGCCTATGATCCGGCTAGTCCTGGTTCTTTCTTGACTTTGGAAAATGGAAGACGTCGTTACGACTACGGTAACTTAAGTGCTTTAGGTTTATCAAACCGTCCTCAATATGGTGGTCGTCACGTAGTGGCTGAAACTGAATTGAATGAGAACTTCTTCCGTAGAAATTTATTAGGCGGTCGTGCATACGGAGAAATCTCTTTCTTGAAAGATTTTAAATTTACGAATAGTGTAGGTGTGGATATCACGAATGCGAATTCGATCGTTTTTGGTAACCCAGAAATTGGTGATGGAGCTCCAGCAGGTCGTGCTTCGAACACATTTGAGAATATTACGAATTACAACTTATCTCAGTTGTTAACATATAACCACTCTTTTGGAAAGCATAATGTAGATGCCCTAGTAGGACATGAAAACTACAATTTGGTATCTAATAGCTTAGATGGTTCTCGTTCTCAGCAAATCTTAGATGGTAACTATGAGTTGATTAACTTCACTACGACGACGAACTTAACCTCTCAGTATGATATTCGTCGTGTAGAGGGTTTCTTCTCTCGTTTGAACTACGATTATGATTCAAAGTACTTTGTTTCATTCTCTGCTCGTCGTGATGGTTCTTCGAAATTCTATCAAGATAAGCGTTGGGGTACATTCTACTCAGCTTCAGCAGCTTGGCGTTTAGATCAGGAGGACTTTATTAAGGAATTGACTTTTATCGATAACTTGAAATTGAGAAGTTCATGGGGCCAAACAGGTAACGATGGTGGTATCAGCAACTATGCTTGGCAGCCATTGTATGCTTTAGGTTGGAACAATGCGACAGAGCCAGGTATTTTACAATCCTCTTTAGGAAGTAAATCATTAGAGTGGGAGACTAATACAGCATTCGATGTGGCCTTAGAATTCGGTTTATTCAAAAACAGAATCTCTGGTACGGTTGAATATTTCGATCGCCAGTCTACTAACTTGATTTTTGCAGTACCTCTTCCCTTATCAGTAGGTATTGGTACAGAGACACGTAATATCGGTTCGATGTATAACCGTGGTATCGAGTTACAGTTAGCAGGGGATTTAGTTCGTACGAAAGACTTCGTTTGGAATATTGATTTGAATGCGACAAAATTAGAGAATAAGATCACGAAGATG
Source organism: Aquirufa lenticrescens (assembly GCF_019916085.1). Classification (NCBI taxonomy): domain Bacteria; kingdom Pseudomonadati; phylum Bacteroidota; class Cytophagia; order Cytophagales; family Flectobacillaceae; genus Aquirufa; species Aquirufa lenticrescens. The sequence continues at coordinate 1,826,607 of NZ_CP049834.1, forward strand.
CCTGCGGAAAGCAAGGAAATCATCGACGGAACTAAGAAGTTAAAAGAGGGTAGCTCTTTATATGACTATTGGTTGCGTGAGTACAAAGGCGTTAACCCAGAGACGGGTGTAGCAGAATACCGTGCGATCTCTTATGTAGCTTCTAACTCTAGAATTACAGCCAATGGAGATACATTAACTAATAACATTGCGAATGCGCGTTATTGGTATAACGGTACTTCGATTCCAGATTTAACGGGATCAGTTAATACCTCACTTCGTTACAAAGGCTTCTCTTTATCTGCTTTAATGGTGTATCAATTAGGTGGTAAAGTTTATGACGCTGCTTATGCAGGTTTAATGGGAGCAGGTTACCACAATGCGAAGCATGTGGATATCTTGAAGCGTTGGGTTAATCCAGGTGATATCACAGATGTGCCACGTATGGATAATGGCCGTACTGCTGACTTTGATGCGGCATCTGACCGTTGGTTAATAGATGGAAGCTTTATGAACATTCGTACGGTAACATTATCTTACCGTTTACCTAAGTCGGTGATGAATCGTTTGAAAATTGACAACGCACAGGTGTATGTGAGTGGGGAAAACTTCTTAATGTTATCACGTAGAAGTGGGATGAACGTTCAGCAGAACTTTGGTGGAACAACAAGTAATGTTTATAGCCCAGCGAAGTCATTAGTATTAGGTCTATCATTCTCTTTATAATATAGAATCATGAAAAAGAAATATTTAGGTTACTTTTCGCTTGTATTCGCATTATTACTTTCATCATGCGAGGAAGCTTATTTAGATACTACCCCTACGGCTAGTATTGATGCAGGGTCAGCTTATGCTACTACAAAGAATGCGGCATCTGCTATTAACGGTATTTACCGTTCATTTATCGTACGTTACTTAAGTTCGCAAGGGCACTCGGGTCACCCGGCCATGATGATTATTTTAGATCACATGGGAGAGGATATGATCATTGGAACTACAGCTGCTTCTTGGCACCAAAACGAGACTCGTTGGGTAGCTCACCGTTCTGATGTGAATACAATGGTGCAATTCCCGTATGAAATGTATTACCGTATCATTGGTAATGCGAATATCGGTATCGCAAATATTGACAAGGCAGTAGGTCCTGCGGCTGAAAGAAACGCTCTGAAAGGAGAAGCTTTAGCACTACGTGCTTTTGGTTATTTCAACTTAGTGCAATTGTACGGTAAGCGTTACGATGCAACAGCTAAGCCTAATGCACAATTAGGTGTTCCTTTAGTTTTAGAACCTACTACAGAAGGAAAACCACGTAATACGGTAGAAGAAGTATATGCTCAGATCAATAAGGATTTAGCAGATGCTTCGGCTTTATTAACAACGTCTCGTTTAAACAAATCACACATTAATTTAAGTGTGGTGAAAGGTTTACAAGCACGAGTAGCTTTAGTGCAACAAGATTGGGCTAATGCAGCTAAGTTTGCAGCAGAAGCACGTGCGGGATATGTTCCGATGACGGCTACTATGTACCAAGATGGATTCCAAGATATTACGAATTCAGAGTGGATGTGGGGCTTTGATCACTTAGAAGATCAAACGGAATATTTCGGTGGATATCACTCATACATTTCTTGTAACTACAACTCTACTGTAATTAGAACGTACCCTAAGGTTATTAATAGCTTATTGTACAAGCAAATTCCAGCTACAGACGTAAGAGCTAAAATGTGGGTTGAAACTCCTACTGCAGCTAATTCTATCGTGCCTCCAGGAGGTGTTCGTCCTAAATTCTTGAATCAAAAATTCAGATTGCCAGGTACGCCATCTACTTCAGCTATGGGAGATGTTCCTTATATGCGTGCAGCTGAGATGTATTTAATTGAAGCAGAAGCAAAAGCTCGTTTAAACGATGCTGCAGGTGCTTCGCAAGTATTGTTTGACTTAGTAAAAACACGTGACGCTAGTTATGTGAAGTCAACTAAAACTGGTGTTGCTTTAATTGATGAAATTTTAGTTCAACGTCGTGTAGAGCTTTGGGGTGAAGGACACCGTTTCTTAGACTTGAAGCGTACAAATGCGGCATTGAACAGAAATGGAACGAATGCCATAGCTTCGGTTGCCTTATTATTTGATGTGGCTCCTGGTGATGTACGTTGGGAATTCTTAATTCCTCGTCGTGAGATTAATGCAAATCCAGCGATCGTACAAAATCCATTATAATTTATTTTGTAATTTAAAGGTGGCTAATTTATTAGCCACCTTTTTTTGTTTAAATCTATCCTATGAAAAAAACATGGCTTATTGCGGCGCTTAGCGTCCTATCTTTATCTCCTTCGTTCGCGCAGGACGATTCCTATCAATTGCCTCCTAAAGCGATTGCGGACTTATTGCTGGCGAAACCCACGCCCTTAGTGCGAATTGATTCCAAGGCAGAATATTTGTTATTATTAGGTCGTAATTCCTATCCTACGGTAGAGGAACTAGGCCAACCAGAAATGAAAATTGCGGGTCTTCGCTTGAATCCCTTGAATTTTTCTCCGTCTCGCCAAAGTCCCATCAGCAGCATTACCTTGCAAACGATTCGTACTGGAGCGAAAGTAGAAATCACCGGTTTACCTAAAAACCTAGCTGCCGGATCAATCGCTTGGAATCCGTCGGAAACGAAAATCGCGTTTGCTCAAACCGAGGTGAATGGAGTGGATTTGTATGTTATTGATTTGGCATCGAAAAAAGCGACGCGTATCAATAGCGCTCCTTTAAATCAAGTGTTGGGAAATGCCTTTACTTGGGTGGACGACCAAACAATTCTTTACAAGGTCACGACGCATGATGCGGCCGGAGCTCCTAAACGTCCGATTACGCCTAAAGGACCGACCATTCAACAGAATGTAGGAAAAGCGGCACCAAGACCGACGTTCCAGGATTTGATTAAATCTCCTTATGATGAGAGTTTATTCTCGTATTATGCAGAAGCCCAATTAGTGGTGTATAAAAATGGTGCAAATAAGAAAATAGGGGAGCCTGCTTTATTCAATTCCTTTCAATTATCACCGGACAGAAAGTATATCTTAACGCGTTCTGTAGCAAAGCCTTTCTCGTATGCCGTAACGGCATATGGTTTCCCTACGACGGTGAAAGTCTTAGATTTGGACGGAAAAACAATCAAAGAAATTGCGAAACTACCGTCAGCGGAGAGTGCTCCGGCTGGAAATGATAATGTGCAAAATGTGCCGCGTGGCTTTGATTGGCGTGATGATGAGCCTGCTTCTTTAGTGTATGCCATGCCTTTAGATAGTGGTTTTATTAAAAAGCAGGTCGATTTTCATGATGCCGTTTACTCCTTGTCTGCTCCCTTTACGCAGGAGGCAAAAGAATTATTCAAGACCAAGACTCGTTTTGCTGGGGTGATTTGGGGAAATGCTAAAGTGGCTTTAGTGACTGAGGTGTTGCGTGGTAGACAAACGTCGAAAGTAAGTCGTTATTCTCCAGCAGATGGAACGATGGAGGTATTATACGAACGGAATTTGACGGATGCCTACAAAAATCCAGGAAGTCCGGTGTTGACGAAAAATGCCTTAGGTCGCGAGGTGATTCAATTCACAGATAACGGGACTAAAATTTTGATGAACAATCCGGTGGGTTCTTCGGATCAAGGGGATCTTCCATTTATCTCGAAATTTGATTTAGCGACGAAGAAGAATGAGATTATTTGGCGCGCAAAACCAGGCTACTTTGAACAAGTAGAGGAAGTAATTGATGCAGACAAACTAATCGTTTTAAGTAGAAAGGAATCACAAACGGAGGTGCCTAACTATTTTATCAAGAACTTGTTAAATCCTGCTCAGGATAAGGCTTTGACCCAATTTGAAAATCCTTATCCAAATTTAGTGGGTATCACCAAGGAAAAAATCAAATACAAGCGTGCGGATGGTGTAGACCTAACGGGCGATTTATATCTGCCTAAAGGGTATAATAAAGAGAAGGATGGTCCATTGCCGGTATTGATTTGGGCTTATCCACGTGAATTTAATTCAGCGGCAGATGCAGCGCAGATTCGCGGTAGCAAGGATCGTTTCACGACACTTAGCTGGGCATCGCCTATTTATTATGCGACTCAGGGATACGCGATTTTAGACAATGCGGAGATGCCGATTGTGTCGACGGATGCTTCTAAAAAGCCGAATGACAACTTCGTTGATCAATTACGTTTAAATGCTTCAGCGGCCATTGACCATTTAGTACAGTTAGGAGTGGGCGATCGCAAGCGTATGGCCGTGGGTGGTCACAGTTACGGTGCCTTTATGACTGCGAATTTATTAGCGCATACCGATTTATTTAAAGCGGGTATCGCACGTAGTGGGGCTTATAATCGTACATTGACTCCTTTTGGGTTCCAAAACGAAGACCGCACCTACTGGCAAGCTCCGCAATTGTACTATGAAATGAGTCCATTCAGCTACGCAGATAAAATCAAAGAACCGATTTTATTAGTGCACGGTGAGCAAGACGATAACACGGGTACATTCCCTATCAACTCAGAGCGTTTGTACGCTGCCTTGAAAGGAAACGGAGGAACGACTCGTTTTGTCTACTTACCTTACGAAGCGCATAGCTACAGAGGAAAGGAAAACGTTTTACACTTGCTTTGGGAGCAATTTCAATGGTTAGAAAAATACGTTAAGTAAGGCGAAAAAAAGGAAGCAAAAGAGGGCGCCCCGCAGGGGCGCCCTCTTTTGTTATGTATACGCAGCATTTTTATGCTTTATGCTTTAAAAAGAGAGGCGGCCCGCAGGGCCGCCTCTCTTTTTTTATCTCTACTCTATAATCTCTTATCTAGAAAGATTACCAAATCTTAATCCGATCTTCTGGCTTCTTATACAGCTTATCGCCTGGTTTCACATCAAATGCTTTGTACCAAGCATCCATATTCACTGGAGCACCGATTGTACGGTATTGACCAGGTGAGTGTGGATCTGTTAATACTTGTTGCGCCTCTGTCTCAGGAAGAGAGGAACCTCTCCAAACTTGTGCCCAAGCTAAGAAGAAACGTTGGTCTGGTGAGAATCCATCAATTTTCTTCGTTGACTTACCTTGCTTCGTCATTTTGAAAGCTTCGTAAGCCATATTCAAACCACCTAAGTCACCGATGTTTTCGCCCATTGTTAATTTACCATTGACGTGGATCGTGTCTTGAACCGTGTAAGCATCAAATTGCTTGCCTAAAAGTTCTGTTCTCGCTTTGAACTTCGCTAAGTCGTCTTTCGTCCACCAGTTACGTAAAGTACCGTCTTTATCGTATTGGCTACCAGAATCATCGAATCCGTGTGACATTTCGTGTCCGATTACGGCACCAATTCCACCATAGTTGATCGCGTCATCTGCGTCAGCTGCGAAGAATGGGAATTGTAAGATACCTGCTGGGAATACGATTTCGTTCATCACTGGGCTATAGTAGGCGTTTACTGTTGGTGGCGTCATGCCCCATTTGCTTCTGTCTACTGGTTTGCCTAATTGCGCTAAGTTCTCTTGGAAGCCCCAAGCACCTGCACGACGGATGTTACCGTAGTATTCGTTAGCAGAAATCTCTAAACCATCATAGTTTTTCCATTTGTCAGGATATCCGATTTTAGGAGTAAATGCGTTTAATTTTGCCAAAGCCTTTTCTTTCGTCTCTGCGCTCATCCAATCTAATCTGTTGATGCGTACAGCGAAAGCTTTACGTAGGTTAGCCACTAATTCAACCATTCTGGATTTCGCTTCTGGCTTGAAGTATTTAGCTACATACAATTGACCTAATAATTCACCTAACGTTCCGTCCGTCATCGCTGACATGCGTTGCCATCTTGGGGCTTGTACTTTTTGGCCAGATAATACTTGAGAGTAAGCAAAGCTCGCTTTCACAAATGGAGAGCTTAAATAGCCTGCGCTATTACGCAATACATTCCACGCTAAATAGGTCTTCCACGTGTCTACTGGCGTTTCGATCAATAATTTGTTCGCTGCCTCGAAGAATTTAGGGGCACCTACTAGAATAGAATCTGGAGCAGATGTGCCAAAGTCTTGGAAAGTTAATGCCCAGTTAAAGGCAGGTGTCTTTTGATTGAAATCAGCAAAGGCAAATTTATTGTAAGTCTTGTACGGATCACGCATTTCGACACGAGCCATTTGCGCTTCCGCTAATTTCTTCTCTAATTGGAAAACCGTTTCAGCATTCGCTTTCGCTTGAGCCTCAGGAGTTCCAGTCAAAGTGAATAGCGTCGCTACATATTTTTTGAATGCCTCTTGAATCTTTAGGCTACGCGCATCATTCTTTAAGTAGTAATCGCGATCAGGAAGTGATGTTCCTCCTTGGCCTAATTGCGGTACCATTTTCTCTACATTCTTGCGGTCTTGACCGATGTAGAAACCAAATAAAGGAGAAGCAATACCTGAAGAGCGTAAACGCGCGATTTCAGTCACTACTTGTGACTTGAATTGCAAACCTGCGATGTGTTGTAAATCCGCTTGAATAGGGGTGAAGCCTAATTTTTCAATAGCTATACTGTCCATAGCCGCCGCATAGAAATCAGCGACTCTTCTTTCGACTGAACCAGCAGGGGCTTTCGTGCCTTTGGTTTCATCTAAAATGGTTTTAATCGCATTGATGTTGAAATCACGCAATTGATTGAAAGCGCCCCAACGTGTTTCTTTCGCTGGGATAGGGTTTTTTCTAACCCAAGGACCATTAGAATATTCTACGAAGTCATCACCCGCTTTTACGCTTAGGTTCATATTGTCGCGGTCAATAAATTTTCCCGGTTTTTCTTGGGCAAATAGGCTGCCGCTGACTAAAAGCGAACCAGCCATAAGTAATTGGTAGTATTTATTTTTCATTTGAAAAAGGTTGATGTGACATTAAATTAATTAATTTACTGTATCTAAACTACCGATATGAAAAAATTGTTACTAATCCTGTCCTGCTTTTTAGCATTTAGCCTCTCTATCCACGCTCAAAAGTCCATGTCACATGAGATCATGATCAAGCTGAAGAAAGTAGGTGCCCCTAAAATTTCCCCAGATGGCCGCCATGTCATCTATTCCCGCATCGAAACATCTTATAATCTAGATGAGCAAACTGCTGATCTTTGGATAGCTTCTACGGATGGATCTTCAGAGCCTAGAAAATTAACTAATTCAAAGGGAGGCGAGGACAATTACCAATGGTCCGCTGCTTCAGATAAGATTTATTTCATTGCTAAACGAGACGGCGACGAAGCCCCTCAACTTTACGTTTTACCGCTTTCGGGGGGAGAGGCCCAACGTTTAACCACACTTTCTACCGGGGTAAGTGACGTTAAATTCTCATCAGACGGCTCACGCATTATTTTCTCCAGCCGCGTTTTCCCTACCGCTTTCACGGACTCTGCTAGTAAGAAATTAGCGGAGGAAAAGAAGAAAATTAAAACCAAAGCACGTGTCTATCAATCTTTCCCGGTTCGGTTTTGGGACTCTTGGTTAGATGAGAAACAAGGGCACATCTTCACGATGGACCTAAAGTCAGGTTCAAAGCCTCTGAATTTAATGGCGAACATATCACTTGTAAATTCTCCAGGTTTCCGTTTAGGTTCTTATAACTTCAGTGCTGATGGTAAATCAGTGGTGTTTACAGCGACTACGGAATACAACACAACTGCGTATCAATCAGCAAAATCAAATATCTATTCGGTGAGTTTATCTGGCGGCAAAGAAGTCGTACTCGTGAACGATGAGACGGATTACTCCACCGCTGAATTTACGGAGGATGGGAAATACCTGATTGCATCGGGTTCTGCCATCGGAAATAAATTGTATTACCTGAATCGAATTTACCGCTTTGATGCGTCTTCTTTGTCAGCCAAAAAAGAGCTAGCCGCCACTCTCGATCGTCCCATCAATGATATGGAAATAGCTGGTTCCTCCATCTTCGCTAGTATCGAAGACCAAGGGGTGGATCGAATCGTTGAGATTTCAGTGACCGATGGTTCAGTTAAACCTGTTTTAGGAGCAGAAACGGGTTCTTATGCAGGTCTAAGTTTGTCTACTAATACGCGTGTTTTTGCGTATCAATACCAAAACGTGGCGACTCCGCCAGAGGTTTGGGTCTCGGCAAATGGTTCATTGAAAGCCATTTCAAAAGCAAATGAGGCTGTTTTAGCAGGATTGGATTTGCATAAACCGGAGGTGATTTGGACTAAATCGTCCAGAGGTAAAATGATTCGTTCGGTGGTGTTAAAGCCGACTGGTTTCGATGCTTCAAAGAAATATCCACTCTTTGTTTTAATGCACGGTGGTCCAGCTAGTTCGTTCAAAGATGTGTTTGGATACCGTTGGAATCCCTATATTTTAGGATCAGCGGGCTATGTAATCGTGATGACAGATTATACAGGATCGGTAGGGTATGGCGAGAAATTCGCGCAAGATATTCAGTTTGACCCATTCAAAGGTCCAGGACAAGAAATCCAAGAAGCAGCGGCCGATGCCATTAAACGCTTCTCATATATCGATGGCACTAAACAAGCCGCTGGCGGAGCATCCTATGGAGGTCACTTGGCCAATTGGATGCAAGCGACTACTTCACATTACAAATGTTTGATCTCACACGCTGGTTTAGTGAACTCGGAGGCGCAATGGGGAACTTCGGATGTGATTTGGGGTAGAGAATTGATGAATGGAGGAGCACCTTGGGTACCTACTAAAACCTGGAAGGAACAAAATCCGATGCGCTTCGCAGCGAACTTCAAAACTCCGATGTTACTAACGGTAGGCGAAAACGATTACCGTGTCCCTATTAATAATACGTTGGAAAACTGGAGCATTCATCAACGTCTTCAAATTCCAAGCAAGTTAATTGTCTTCCCTGGCGAAAACCACTGGATCCTAAATCCAGATAACTCGAAGTTCCACTATTCGGAAATTCAAGGTTGGTTAGCGAAGTATTTAAAGTAGCCAGTATGCGGAAATAAGTATCCAGTATCCAGTATACAGTAATCAGTATCCAGTAAATTATCCACTGATTACTGACTACTGTCTACTGATTACAGCCTCATCATCTCCCCAGTCCTCACCGACTCATCACAAGCAAAAGCGATGCGTAAGCTGTTTACGGCATCCTCCACGTGATCCGTCAGGTCGATGTTTTCGTTGATAGCCTGCAGGAAATAGGCTTGCTCGCGATCGCAAAGACCTTGGTGGTCTGGTTCATCTGTTAGGTTAACCCATTCGTCTTCCTTTGTAAATTCGTTTTTTGAATCAATTTCTGCATGGTGTACACGAAGGGATTCTGTTTTCGTGTGTGATTCTACATCATCGGATTTGCCCTCACCGCCTGCATTTTTTGCGACGATGGAAACGGAACCTTTGGGCCCAAACACATCTTTCACAAAATACGCATTCTGAGAGATCATCGGACCCCAGCCTGCCTCGTACCAACCCACGGATCCATCTTCAAAGTGAATTTGTAATTGACCGTAGTTATAATTGCCTGCCGGAATATCTTCTGTCATTCGCGCGCCTATGGCCGAAACACGCATAGGTTTCGATCGCGTCATTTGGCACATCACATCTATATAGTGCACCCCACAATCAACGATAGGGCTTAGCGATTTCATCAAATTACGGTGCACATCCCACATGTAGCCGTGGGATTGTTGATTTAAGTTCATGCGCATGACCAACGGTTTTCCCATTGTCTTCGCAATCTCGATAAACTTAATCCAAGACGGATGATGGCGTAAAATATAGCCCACTACGAGTTTTTTGCCACTTTTCTTTACAGCTTCCGCTACCCGAATAGCACCCGCTAACGAATCCGCTATCGGTTTCTCTAAGAAAACGTGGCAACCTGCTTCTAATGCGGCGATGGCATAGGCTTCGTGGGTATCTGGGTAAGTGGAGATGCAAACTGCATCTGGCTTAGAGTCCGCAAGGGCGGTGTAATAGTCGCTGTAAAGCTTTTGGCCCCCACCTAATGCTTTATTTAATGCTTCTTTGCTATTTCCCGGGGAAACAAGTCCACAGATTTCGAATCCGGCTACATTCTGGTAGGCTTTCGCATGAGAGGCTCCCATGTTTCCGCAACCCACCACGAGCACGCGTATATTTTTCATGTTAATCGATTTAGACTCGTAAATTAGGAAGAATGATTAGAATAATCGAATCTTCGCCTTTACAAATTATGCGCTACATCCTTATTTTCTTGCTATTAGGTTCCTTGAGACTTTCTGCTCAAAACAAATCAGGTATCACAGGTAAACCTGATACGTCCTTTACGAATTATTCAGCTTTGAGGATGGTTTCCAAACAGGATCCTTCCATTCGCCTAGCGGATTATCAAAGTGCAAAGGTCAAAGTGCAAAGTTCAGTGTACAAAGTGATAGGATCAAGGAAACTAGTGGTGGATGAATATGCGGTCTCTTCCACTCGCAAGCTGCCTAGTCTCGTATTTTTCCATGGTGGAGGCTGGAGAACGGGTCATCGTTCTCAGCATATTCCTTTAGCAAAAGCCTTAGCAGATTGTGGATACCGGGTCTTTTTAGTAGAATACCGTTTATCCACGGAGGCTTTATATCCTGCGGCGATGCTAGACGCACAAACAGCCTTGCAATGGGTTTCGAAACGTAAAAATGTAGGCGAAATCTATGTGGGTGGTTATTCAGCTGGGGGCCAAATGGCTGCGCTCCTTGGTTCCGTTCAAGATGAAAATACCTATGGAAAAGGAGTCAAATTAGCCGGGGCCATTGATATCGATGGGATATTGGCCTTTATTCACCCGGAGTCAGGAGAGGGAGATGATAGCAAACGTATCTCAGCGGCGACTCATTATTTTGGGTATAATAAGGTAGAGGGCGAGGCAATCTGGAAGGGGGCTTCCGCTTTGAGTCATGTGACGAAAGGCGATCCGCCGGTATTATTCTTAAATTCTAGTGATGAGCGGATGCACGCAGGGCGTGACGATTTTAGGCAGAAAATGGCCGGTTTGGGAATACATACGGAGTTTCACACATTTGAAAATTCTCATCATACGTTCGTATTAATGAATCACTGGTTCAATCAGGTGGTGGACCGAATGGATCGTTTTATGCGCAAACGTTTAGTGGTGGGAACTGATTTCAAGACGATACAATCCGCAGTAGATGTGGCTCGTCCTGGTCAGGAGATTTTTATTAAAAATGGCAATTACCAAGAAAAGGTATTCATCGATTCATTGAAACACAATTTGTCTTTTGTAGGTGAAAGCAGGGATGGCGTCGTATTGCGGGAGACGATTGCGCGGGATATTTGGCGTTGTTCAAATCCTGATGATTATGGTGCGGGGGTTTTAAATATCAAAGGGCACGATTTGTCATTCCGGAATATGACCATTGTGAATGAATATGGATTCACGGCGACGAAGGATGTGACGATTCCCTGTTTGAACGAGGCGGGAAAGGAGACGACCACGACAGTTCAAAAATATGCTTTGCCAAGAGAAAAGGGAGAGAAAGAGGGAGAGAAGATTGTCCGTGTGGATGGACATCAATTTGCGGTTCGTACGATGCCTGGTGCCACCCGTTTGTCTTTCGAACAATGTACCATCCGATCAGGTGGCGGTGATACGGTAAGTCCTTGGGACGTGAATGCGGGAATGTATTATTTGAATGACTGTTTGATTGAAGGGGGAGTAGATTTGTATTGTCCGCGCGGCTATGCCTTGGCTGAGAATTGCACCTTTGTGTGCCATAATACGAGTGCGGCGATTTGGCACGATGGTTCAGGAGAAGTAGGGGCGAAGACCGTTTTGAAAAATTGTCGTTTTATTGGGGATCCGGGGTATAAATTAGGCCGATACCACCGCGAAGCACAATTTTATCTTTTGAACTGTTCTTTTGATAGAAATATAGCGGATGCACCTATCTACCAGTCAGGTGACCGAGTGCTCAACTGGGGCCATCGCGTGTATTATATGGATTGCCATAAGGATGGAGGCGACTTTGCTTGGCATAAAAATAATAGTCCAGTAAAGGCCAGCGAATTGACATTCAAGACGATTTTTGGAGAAAAATGGAAAAAATAATTTATTGTATCATTAAAATACATTAACTTTGTTCTGTTACCTCTAAACTTATCAACTATGAACTCGAGAAGAAGATTTCTTCAGCAGTCTAGCGCTTTTCTGGCGGCTAGCGTTTTAGCACCTCGTTTCTTGTCTGCACAATCGTTTACCAATCGTCCGGTGGGTATTCAGTTGTTTACCTTTTTTGGGAAATTTGACCAAGATGTAAAAGGGAATTTGCAGAAGATTGCGGAACTAGGCTACACGGAGATTGAATCAGCTTTCTCGATGTTACCCGGTTTTTATGGGATGAAAGGCAAAGAGTTTATGGCCTTGAACAAGGATTTAGGCTTGAATTGGGTTTCACACCACGTGGTGGGAGCGCCCTTGAAACCTCGTCCAGGAATGGATATGTCGCGTTTCCCTAAGATGATTAATTTGCGCGATGATGCGCAGCAAGCGGTGGATAATGTAGCGGAGGCAGGTGTAAAATACTTAGTGTGTGCGAATACGCCAATAGACACGAAGGATGAATTGGCTGCCTCGGTAGCGACTTTACAGAAAACAGCAGAATTAGCGAAGAAAGCAGGACTTACGTTCTGTTATCATAACCACGATGCAGAATTTAAAGTCGTAGATGGCCAAAAAGCATTCGACGTATTTGCCTCTCAAATCTCAGCTGACTTATTGAAATTTGAATTGGATTTAGGATGGGCATCGAAAGCTGGGGTAGATCCAGTGGAGTTGTTCAAACAACATCCTGGCCGTTTCCCTTTATGTCATATCAAAGATTTCGACTCAGAATTTAAAAATATTCTCCCAGTGGGAGAGGGTGTAGTGAACTACAAGCGCATTTTTGATGCAGCTAAATCAGGAGGCCTAGAGCACTTCTTTGTAGAACACGATTTCCCGAAAGACGCTTTCGAAAGCCTTCGCATCAGTAAGAAGGCTTTGGACGCAATTTTATAATCCGCCTAACGGTTTTTTAGTGTTTAATGATTGAATTTTGATTCTGGAAAAACATCCCTTTTTAGGGGATGTTTTTTTATTTTAAGACATAAAATTGGTACGGTGCGAAAGCTAAATGATCATGATCCATCCCGATCTGAACCGTTTTGCCTGTCCACAGGTCTTTCAGAACTGTCGCCCTTTCTCCATAGGCACCTAACATATAATAGGTTACCTCTTGTGGCTGCGCACTAAAGTTGAATAAGAAATAGACTTTCTCTCCATTGAGGTAGCGCTCAAAACCGATGATCGAATTATTGTGCACCTCTAACCAGTGAATATTTTTCAAATCAGCTACCACTTTAAGTGATTTACGCAGCTTGATCAATTTTTGTAGATTCGAGAATACCTTATTTTCGATGGAATCCGCTTTATCTACCGCCGCATTCTTCTTCCAATCAATGATCGGGCGGTGCATCCAACGGTTATCATATGATTTGCCTGGATCTTGTAAATAGGTATAATCATTCGTATAAGCGGCTTCATCTCCATAAAATAACATCGGCACGCCGCCCACAAATAGACTTTGAGCTTGCATTATCGTGATTTTATCGATAGAAGTCTGGATTGAAGCAGGATTTTTAGAGACGATTGCTTTCTCTAAACCACATAAGGAGGCTAACGAACCTGAAAGACGCGCATCCTGTGTTTTCGGGTTTACTGCAAATAAGGCTCCAATGGCTGGGGATTCGATGCCACCGCTATAATAGTTTTTAATGTAGGAACGGTGATCGTAGGGATTAAAACCAGCGTGTTGGATCATCCAATCATCATAACCTAATCCGATATCATCGTGGCAGCGGGTGTAGGTTAACCAAGTGGCCCCTTTCGGTTTACGCAGTAATTCATTCTGTGCAGTGCGCATCACTCGGATATCGCCGGTAGCTAGCGCATCCCATTGGACGGCCATTTGAGTGGCATTGTATGCGAAATCACATTCGTGTGTCGCGAAACGTCCCGTGCCAAAATATTCCATAATCTGAGCTGGAGCCACAATCGCCTCACCTAAAATAGCCATTCCTGGTGTAGCGACTTCCACACACATTTTGATTAATTGCAATAATTGATGAGCCTCCGGCAGGTTTTGGCACGAAGTTCCCATTTGTTTCCAAATGAAAGCCGGCGCATCGATGCGGACAACATCTACTCCAAGGTTCGCGTAGTACAAAACATTAGCAAGCATTTCCACGAAGACTTTGGGATTCGTATAATTCAAATCCCATTGGTAATGGTGGAAAACCGTCATCACCCATTTGTCCATTTTTTCGTCGTATGTAAAACTTCCGGGAGAGCTTTCTGGGAAAATTTCCGGCATGGTTTCCTCCATGGCATCTGGGATGCGACGGTCGTTGTACATGTAGAAATAGTCTTGGTATTCTTTGATGCCAGCTTTGGCTAGTTTAGCCCACTCATGGTGATGCGACGTGTGGTTTAACACGATGTCGATCATCAAGTACATGTCTTTTTGTTGCAGGGCCTTTTGGAACTCGCGCAAATCTTCAATCGTCCCTAATTTCTCCTCCACCACACGGAAATCCTCCACCGCATAACCGCCATCACTCTCGCCCTCGGGGCTTTTGAACAAGGGCATTAAGTGAAGAAAATTCACGCCTAATTTCTCTAAATAGGGAAGCTTAGCGGGTAAATCGGTGATCTTTCCGGCGAAGCGATCCACATATAAACTCATTCCCACTAGATCTTGGCTCAAAAACCAATTCTCCTCTTTCTTCGCTTTCGCCTCATCCCGCTTTTTCAGTTCCGGACTGCGATCCGTATAGGCTTGAAAAATAGTTTGGATCAAATCCGAGAATAATGGACTGTCTCCATAAATCGCTCTAAAGTGGTTATGGATATCATCTAGATTAGCCGTCAAACGTTCTTGAAAGCCAGCGTCCTTAATTTTATGTGATTTCACAAGCGCATTCGCCTGTTTTTGAAGAGCGGAATTGTACACAGTCTATTAATTAAAAATACTATTATTTAAGTTCTTGAAGGCTTCCATGGCCCCTAGGTATTCACAGGTTCTCGCACCGGCCTTATTCGCGTTTTCTACAATCTTTTTCCATGCAGCAAAATCAAGGTCTTGGATGTTTAATCCATCTAATTGATAAAGCACCGCACCTACAAAGGCGTCTCCAGCACCGGTTGTATCAACTGGCTTCACCGGAATACTAGGTATGATGTAGGTTTTACCTGCAAATCCCAATAAAGTCCCCTCTTTCCCTAAGGTAATCGCGAATACACCTGGACAGATATCTAATAAGGCTTCAGTCGCCTCTTCTAAGGATTCCGTTTCCGTGATTAACATCGCTTCTTCATCCGAAAGTTTGGTGAAATCAGCTTCTTTCAAGAAAATCATACTTTGCTTAATGAAGGACGGTATTTTATCGCCAAACAATAAATGGCGGTAATTCGGGTCAAAACTGATGATTTTGCCGTCTTTTTTCGACCGGTCTTTCAAGGAATAATAGGCCGCATTTAAAGGTCCTGATAAGAAAGCAGTTGCCGAGCCGAAGTGAACGATGTTAACTCCAGTTAAATCAATTGCTTCTACTTCTGCTTCCGTTAGTTCTGCATCTGCGCCACGGTTAAAAACGAAATCACGTTCTCCATCTAACATCAAGGAGACGAAGGCAAAAGTCGTGAACGTTTTCGAGTCCAAGTGAACGTGTGTTGTGTTCACGTTGAAATCTTGCATCACGGAGATCATTTGGCGTCCAAAAGGATCATTGCCCACTTTCGCACTCAAGCTCACCTCGCCGCCCAAGGCGCCGATGGCTGCTGCTACGTTTGTGGGAGCTCCTCCAGGTTTCTTTAAGAAATTTTGACCGTCTGACAGGCTAGAACCTTTGTCAGTACAAATCATATCAATCAAGGCTTCGCCTATACAAATGACACTCATGCGGATTGTTTAGATGGGGATGGTTTAATAAAGGCAGTCGCTAGGGCTGCAATGGCTAATAATGCTCCTGCAAAGGTAATCGCATTTCTGGGATCGTTGTCTAAATAATGCTTTAAAATAAAGCCAAATGATAGATTTTGTAGAATCATCGGGATTACAATCATCATATTGATGATGCCCATATAGACACCGTAACGTTCCTTAGGAATATCGCTAACCACCAGTAGATAAGGGATTCCCATCATACTTGCCCAACCAATTCCAAAGCCGGAAATCGCGAAGAATAAAAGGTTTTTATTCTCGATGTGAGGGAAAGCGAGGAAACCCGCAGCGGCTAAAATGAGGCAGATCATATGCACGGATTTGGCACCATATTTTTTTGCAAAACCAGCTAAAGCTAAAGCCGATAAGAAAGTAACGATATTATACCAACCATTCACTAAGCCGGTCCAGGAAACAGCTTCTTCGTACAATTCCGGATTGTCCTTCGGTGTCGCATTCCAAACAGAAAGCGCGATACTTTTAGAGGAATTTTGCCAATAACAAAACAAGGCGTACCACTGGAATAAGTACACTAACGCTAATTGCCACATCACTTTAGGCATTTCACCTATCGCGTGGAAGATTTCGAATATGGATTCTAATATGTTCGTTTTGCGCGATCGAATTTCTGCTAATTCCTCCGCTGTCGGTTCAATTTCCGTCGTTGTGTGCATACTCCACCAGATGGATCCGATCGAACAAACTGCCCCCAAGAAGAAAGAAGCATATACCCAGGTTGGTAAAGATCCGGTCTTGCCTATGAAGATCATGGGGAAGATGAAGAGGGATAGGTTGGCTAAGGTTTGGCCAAAACCAGTAAAAAAACTCTGCATCTGAAAGCCTGTCGGCTGTTGATCGTCATTTAATTTATCAGCGACAAAAGCACGGTAAGGCTCCATCGCCGTATTATTTCCCGCATCCAAGATCCACAATAAACTGGCAGCCATCCACAAAGAGGACGAGAATGGATAGAGTAAAAGGCAAATGCTGCATAGAAGTGCACCTATAAAGAAATAGGGCTTGCGACGTCCCCACTTTGGATGCCAGGTGCTATCACTCATCGCACCGATGAAAGGTTGTATCAATAAACCCGTTACTGGGCCAGCCAGGTTTAATAAGGGTATTTCGTCAGGACTCGCACCTAGGAAATCGTAGATAGGATTCACTGCACTTTGCTGCAATCCGAAACTATATTGAATACCAAAAAAGCCAACGTTCATGTTGACGATCTGGCTAAAACTTAAAGAGGGTTTCCGTAAGGACATGTCTGATAGGTTTATTAGTAGATTAAATTTAATTATTCTACTCAAGACCTGCAAACTGTCCTACACTGTTGACCTTAATATTCTTGATTTAGGGGGTGAATCATCAATTCATCGATCACCACGTGCGCCGGTTGATTCATCACATAATAGATGCTATTCGCCATATCTTCTGGGCTCAACCAGCCATCATGCGATGGATCCCCGGCAGGATCCGCATGAAAATGAGAATCTACTAATCCAGAATAGATCGTGCTTACTTTGATGCCGTCTCGTCTCACCTCTTTTCTAAGGGCTTCTGTGAACGCGTGCTGTGCATATTTAGAAGCACAATAAAGCGATCCACCATCGAAAACGCGTTTTGCTACATCAGAGGCAATCGTGATGAGGTGGCCTTTTTTAGCGGATTTTAGGTGTGGTAGGGCTTTTTGGCAAAATAAAAAAGTCCCTTTTACATTCGTATCAAACACCTGATCCCACTGTGTCGCAGAATAGGATTCGGTAGGGCCAAAAGCCCCAATCCCCGCATTATTAATCACAAAATCAATATGTCCAAAGGTGTGTACCGTTTTTTCCACCGCATCCGAGACAAAAGCCTCATCGGATACATCTCCATCGAAATAAAGTGGACGATGTCCTATCTCGGTAATTTCTGCCGCCAGGTCTTTCAATTCCCCTTTATTGCGTGCCACCAAACTTAATTGGAAGTTGTTTTTTGCTAGTAATAGGGCAAGGGCTCTGCCTATTCCTCGAGAGGCTCCGGTAATGATGGCAGTGGGAAGTGAATTTGACATATTGATTTATTTTATGTTAAATTTAAACAATTCTATGATTATGAGTCAAAAAATAGCGTTTCTTATCAATCCCCTAAAAAAAACTGTTGCCATTGCAAACTATTTTTCTTGGGTAATCGAGACCGTAAAGGTAGAGAAATCGGATTGGGAAATTCAGCTTTTTGCCAAAGAATGGCCTTCTGAGCTAAGTGATTTTGATCAAGTTTGGGTGATGGGTGGCGATGGAACGTTTAATTATTTTGTGAATAAATACCGTTCTATTACGATACCAATCGCCTTATTCAAAGGAGGTACAGGAAATGATTTTTATTGGAAATTATATGGAGATCGTTCGAAGCGTGCACATTTGGATGTGGTGTTAGCTGGTCACGTAGAAACATTTGATGCTGGGGACTGCAATGGGCAACTATTTTTGAATGGCGTGGGTATTGGAATCGAGGGAGAAGTACTGAAATCGATGGATTCCATTCGCTACTTTAAAGGTGGCCTGGGTTATTATTTAGCCGCTATTCCTAATTTATTAAAGTTCAAGACTTATCAAATTCTAGGCGGCCGCGAGGTATTCCTCTGTATGGTTTTCAATTCTTCTAGGGCAGGTGGAGGTTTTTATTTCTTCCCCAAAGCTTCCGTTCAAGATGGCCTACTTGATGTTTTATACTGTGACCCAATACCCGTTTGGAAGCGGCTGTATTATATGCCCATTATTCAGTCAGGAAAGCACGTTAACCTTCCAATTGTAGAATTCTCCCAAACAAAGAAGATCAGCATTAAAACAAGTCGAGTCCTCAGTGCCCAAGTGGATGGAGAAGTTCAAACCTCAGACCAATTTGATTTCCAAGTTCTTCCTGCTAAATTTAAGTTCATTGTACCTCAATTATGAAAAAAATACTCATATTCGCTTTAGTTAGTCTACAAGCGTTCGCACAAGACGCAGACAAAAAGAAAGTCTTAGCTAGAATTCAACAACAAGAATCGCATTATAGTGCGATCGCACAGAAAATCTGGAACTTCGCCGAAGTCGGATATAAAGAAAAACAATCCTCTGCGCTCTTGCAGGAAACCCTGAAACAAGCTGGTTTTACGATTGAAACAGGTGTAGCAGGAATTCCTACCGCCTTTGTCGCAACGTATGGACAAGGAAAACCGGTGATCGGCATTATGGCGGAATACGATGCTTTACCAGGTTTATCACAAGATTCCATTCCCACTAAACGCTCTTTAGGAGGTGCTTCTGGGCATGCCTGTGGCCACCATTTATTTGGGACAGGTTCCTCTGCGGCAGCTATTGCCGTAAAAGAATGGTTAAAGGAAACCGGCGGAAAAGGAACGATTAAATTATACGGATGTCCGGCGGAAGAAGGTGGATCTGGAAAAGTATACATGGTTCGGGAGGGTTTATTTAATGACGCCGATGTCATGTTGCACTGGCACCCGAGCGATGCGAATTCGGTTTCGACGGGTTCTTCTTTGGCAAACAAAACAGGAAAATTCCGCTTTTACGGTCTTTCGTCGCATGCGGCGGCTTCACCAGAAAGAGGGCGTTCTGCCTTAGATGCGGTGGAGGCAATGGACTTTATGGCCAATATGATGCGCGAACACGTGCCCTCTTCTACGCGTATTCACTACGTAATTACAAATGGGGGTAAAGCCCCTAATATCGTCCCAGATTATGCAGAGGTGTATTATTATGTGCGTTCTCCACAGCGCGATATTGTGATGGACGTTTGGAATCGCTTGGAAAAAGCGGCAGAAGGTGCGGCTTTAGGAACTGGAACCCGTTATGAATTAGAGGTAATCGGTGGGGTATATGAGATTTTGCCAAACGAAAAGTTAGCAGCCCTTATGAATGCAAACTTGCAAACGGTGGGAGGATATACCTTGAATCCAACCGAGTTGGCTTTCGCCAAACAAATTCAGCAAACTCCAGGGATGTTGCAGACGGATTTAGCGTCCACTTCTTCGGTCGTTCCGGGTCGTCCAGATCCAAGCGGGGGAGGCTCTACGGATGTGGGAGATGTGAGCTGGGTAGTTCCTACGATTGGTTTAGGAACTGCGACATGGGTTCCGGGAACCACGGCACACAGCTGGCAAGCGGTGGCTGCCGGAGGTACAAGCATCGGTAAAAAAGGAATGATGGTGGCTGCGAAGACTATCGCTGGTACGGCCATGGATTTATTTAAAAACCCAGCCTTAATTGAAGCCGCTAAAGCAGAATGGTCAAAACGTAAAGGTGCTGAATTCAAATACAAGGCTCTTTTAGGTGATCGCAAGCCGGCTTTAAATTACCGTGATTAAAATAAAATAGGCTTCGGCCTTTTTTATTTACTTCATTCATCGTAATATTGCAATGTAATAATTAAGCAAATGGGAATTACCAAAACAGACCTCTTTACAGAAGAACAAAATGCGATTGCGCAGATGGCCAAAGTACTCGGACATCCTGCACGCGTCGCCATTTTGCAGTATTTGGTGAAATCCAATACCTGCATCAACGGAGATTTAGTCCAAGAACTAGGTCTAGCCCAAGCCACCGTTTCTCAACATTTGAGAGAATTGAAAGAGGTGGGCTTTATTCAAGGAACGATTGAAGGAGTCTCCGTTTGTTATTGCATTAACCCAGAAAAGTGGGCAGAATTTAGCCAGCTTTTTGGGGAGTTTTTCGAACATTATTTTGTCGCACAAAAATCTAACTGTTGTTAATATGTCAACTTTTCCAAGAATGCACGTCTCCCTGTATGTCAGCAATTTAGCGGCATCGGTGAATTTTTACTCAACTTTTTTCGGTCAGCCAGCTACGAAAGTGAAACCAGGCTATGCGAAATATGTGTTAGATAGTCCCTCCTTGATTATCTCGTTTATCGAAAATCCAGAACGCGTTCAGGCAAACTTTGGCCACCTAGGTTTCCAAGTAGAAACTTCGGAAGAGATGAATGCCCGTTTAGAAGTGGCAAGAAAACAAGGGATTGTTTCCAAAGAGGAAATAGGGACATCCTGCTGCTTCGCCGTTCAAGACAAATTCTGGGCAACGGATCCCGACGGTGTTCAATGGGAAGTGTATTATTTCCACGAAGATGCAGAATTCAATGACCCGCACTACGCTGCGCAGGATGCATCTGCTTGTTGCATGCCGCCGTTAGCAGTGGCTGAAGAAAAACCAAAATTAAAAATCGCCGAAGTGCAAGCCGCAAACGCTTGTGCCCCAGGCTCAGGATGTTGCTAAGATGAAGGATACGTTAAACCAAAATTTGGACCAAATTCTCTCCCTCGACATCCCAGCCGAGCGCCGAGAAATTCTACAAGTCTTAATCGATTACATCAAAGACAAACGCAAAAAAGAGCAGCCGATTCGCCTGAATTTCATCTGTACGCACAATTCGCGCCGCTCTCAATTCTCACAAGTATGGGCCCAAACCGCCGCTGACTTTTTCCAAATCCCTGCCCAATGTTATTCCGGTGGGGTAGAGGTAACGGCTTGTAATGAACGCACCGTGGCTTCGCTAGAGCGAATGGGTTTCATTGTCTCTAAACACGGGCATTCTAATCCCATCTATTTCGCCTTGCACACGCAGGATTCGCGTCCCATCATTCTTTTTTCGAAACTGTATGATGACGTCATTAATCCGCACGGCAATTTTGCGACGGTCATGACCTGTTCACACGCAGACGAAAATTGCCCTTTCATTCCTGGCGCTGAAGCACGCATTCCGGTCCGTTATGAGGATCCCAAAACCTTTGATGACACCGCTGAGGAGGCTGCGCAATACGATGCAAGATCGAGGCAGATAGCGGGAGAGATGTTTTATGTGTTTTCGAGAGTATCAATCTAGATTTCTTTTGCAGTTAATTTACAGGTATTTCTGAAAATGTCCTTCGAAATATTTTCGCGAAATACCTGTAAATTAGCTCGCAAACAGTAAATCTTTCTTCATCTCTCTTAAGCTGAAGTACGTGGAGGCGGACATCGGAAGTCGCTAGTCAATAGTCCGGAGGAAACATTAATCATTCACCATTTACCATTCACCATTTACCATTCTCTTTACTCTCTTCTCCATAATCTTACGAAGTGTGATCCCTCACCACCAGCCACTTCCCGTTTATTTTTTTCATCAACAACGTAAAATAGCCACCCACATCACCCACGGTCGGTCTTGTCAAATGCCAGCGGCCTAATACCCAGGCAGTCTTTCCTTCTGTCACATCTACTTCTTGAATGTCAAAATCCAAAGTTCCCATTGTCTCGCGATTAGGATACGATTTTAAATAGCGTTGAAGAGTCGCATCCCAACCTGAAACCACGCCAGCCTTTCCAACGAATTTTAGATTAGGGGATTTCTCGTAGTATTCCATAAAACCCTCAATATCGCCCTTGTTCCACAGTTTAATCTGAGTTTGCAGGACAGACTTGATATCGTTTTCGTCTTTATTTGTTTGAGCGAAAAGGAGGGAGGGGAAGAATAGGAGTAGGTAGAGGAGTGTTTTCATATTAGAGTAGAGATTATAGAGTAAAGATAATAGAGAATGGTAAATGGTGAATGGTAAATGCTTCCTCCGGACTCATTCCCTCCGGACTTTCGACTAGCGACTGTCTACTGGCCACTGTCCACTGACTACTGATTTTGGCATTTCGTCTCATTTTCCACTCAACAATTTTAAAAATCCAATTATTGTATCATTTTTGTAGAATACTAATTTAAACCTATGATTAAGAAAATTACGCTAGCCATTTTACTGGCTTTTCCTGTGCTTTCTTCGCTTGCACAGGCCCCCGATGAAAATCGTTTTGTGAAGTCTGTTTTGGTGGACAAATTGGATGAACCTATGGAGTTTACCTTTTTGCCAGATGGACGAATCCTATTTGTAGAACGTAAAGGGGATGTGAAGTCTTATGATACGAAGACTAAAGAGACGAAGACGATCGCTCACTTAAATGTCAACACGAAATACAAAAACCGTTTGGGTCAAGAGCGTGTGGCAGAAGAGGGATTAATGGGTATTGTTTTGGACCCTAACTTCAGTAAAAATCACTGGTTATACCTTTATTATGCGCATCCAACGGAGACGAAGCACATTCTAGCTCGTATGGAATTGCGTGGCGATGAGTTATTGGTAGAGCAACAAAAAGTGCTTTTGGAGGTTCCTACACAGCGGGAGGAATGCTGCCATACGGGTGGTGGAATGGTTTTTGACAAATCAGGAAACTTATTCTTAACCGTGGGAAACAATACAAGTAACAGTAATTCAGATGGTTATGCGCCTATCGATGAGCGTCCGGGTCAAGCGTATTGGGATGATCAACGTGGTGCGTCTAATACGAATGATTTACGCGGAAAGATTTTACGCATTCACCCAGAGGCGAATGGCACGTATACGATTCCAAAAGGCAATTTATTTGCACCAGGTACGCCTAAGACGAAGCCAGAAATTTATACGATGGGTCACCGCAATCCTTGGAGACCTAGTATTGACTCAAAAACGGGTTTCTTATATTGGGGTGAAGTAGGTCCGGATGCGTCAGTAGATTCAGAAAAAGGTCCACGCGGTTATGATGAATTTAATCAGGCCAAAGGTCCAGGCTATTATGGCTGGCCTTATTTCATCGGAAACAACCAAGCTTATGCGGATGTGAACTTTGAGACGATGGCGATTGGACCTAAATTCAATCCAGCTGCTCCAGTGAACGAATCTCCCAATAACACCGGTTTACGTGAATTGCCACCAGCAACGAAAGCGATGATTTGGTATCCATACGGTACTTCAGATGAGTTCCCATTAGTGGGTTCATCAGGTCGTTCAGCGACGGGTGGTCCGGTCTTTAGAAAGGCGAATTTTGCAGGTGCAAAGCGTGCTTTCCCATCGTATTATGAAGGAAAATGGTTGATCGTGGAGTTTATGCGTGGTTGGATTATGGCTGTTACCATGGATGAAAATGGGAATTATAAATCTATGGAGCGCTTTATGCCTTCTACGACTTTTGGTTCGGCGATTGATATGGACTTCAGCCCTGAGGGAGATTTATATGTATTAGAATATGGTTCGGCTTGGTTCCGCGGAAATGAAAACGCACGCTTAGTGAAGATTGAATACCAAGGTGGTAACCGCAAACCATATGTGGAAGCCTCTTCAGCTAAAAAAGCGGGAGCAGCACCATTCACAACGACTTTATCTGCAGAAGGAACGAAAGATTTCGACGGAGATAAGTTGACCTATACATGGACAGTGAAAAAGGCAGGCAAATTTGTGAAGAATTTAGCTGGCGCTAATCCAACCTTGCAACTGAGAGACGCAGGTAAATACGAGGTGATCCTAAAGGCATCCGATCCGAAAGGATTGTCGAATACGGCTTCTTTGGAAATCTTAGTAGGTAACGAAGCGCCAGTAGTGGACATCGCGGTGGAAGGAAATAAATCGTTCTATTTCGAAGGTCAACCTGTGAAATACGAAGTAAAAGTAGAAGATAAAGAAGACGGAACGCTCGGTAAAGGTATCGCCAAAGAGGCAGTTGCTACAACTGTTGATTACGTAGCATCAGGTTACGACCCGATCGAGATGGCCCAGTCACACCGCAAGGCAGATAGCGATTTATTCGCTTCGGCAGGTCTTCGTTTGATCAATGCGAGTGATTGTAAATCTTGTCACCAAATGTCTGTACGCTCTGTAGGGCCATCTTACAAAGAAGTGGCTGAGAAGTACAAAGGTCAAGATATGGTGGAGAAACTTTCTGACAAGGTAATTGCTGGTGGAATGGGCGTTTGGGGAGAACACGCGATGTCTGCTCATCCGAATATCTCGAAAGCAGATGCGAAAGCGATGGTGAACTATATCTTGAGTTTAGGAGATTCCAAAGCAAGTAATGCTATTGCTACTTCAGGAACCTTAGGTTTGAAAAAGCCAGCGGATCAATCGTCTTCGAAAGGGGTGTTCGTGGTTCGTGCGACATATTTAGATAAAGGAAACAAGAAAATGGCTCCAGTTCAATCGGAGAAATGGTTGTTCTTGCGTCACCCAGCCTTGAACGTGGAGAAAGCAGATATGACGAAAGGCATTTTGCAGTTAATCACGCCAGGTCGTTCGACGAACATGGTGGGTCAAAATCCTCACTTAGGCTACAAAGATTTAGATTTAACTGGAATCTCAACAATTGAAATTTCGGCTTCAGCACAAGCGCGTTCTAACGCAGCGGGTGGTGTGATTGAAATTCGTTTGGATTCACCTACCGGAACGGTCATTGGTCAAACAGCGCCGATCGAAGTGTCACAAGGTGGATTTGGTGGACCTCCTCCAGCAGCGGCAACGCCAGGAAAGGGTGCTCCACTAGGAACGGGAGTTGCGGCTCCAGCTTCAGCGCCTGCAGCTACAACAGCCCCTGCACCGTCAGCAGCTCCAGCGGCACCTGCGGGTCAAAGAAGAATGTCTGGTCCAACTGCTCAAAAAGTAGCCATCCAAGCCACTTCAGGTTCTCATGATCTGTATTTTGTGGCGGTAAACCCGAAAGCAACCGAGCAACAAATCGTCGTGCAGATCTCGGGTATTGAAATGAAAAAATAGTCTTTTGATTATAGTAATTCTGGGGTCCTCTCTGCTTTAATAGAGAGGACCCCTTTTTTATGCGCTATACCTTAATTTTGTTGTTAATTTCTGGCTCCTTATTTGGCCAAAAAAATATCACCACCGCTTCGGACGCTACGGCGCCTCTGCATGCATTACAACCAGATTATCCTACACCTTACGGTGCGCCTACAGTTGAAAATATCCAAAAAACCATCGACCGTGTCTTCGCTTATTTAGAAACGGCGACGCCTGATCGTTTTGTGGATAAGACGAGCGGCGCAGAAGTGAAAACCTATAACGCAAATACCCTATTTAGCAAGGGGGATTTTCGTCCGATTTCCTACGAATGGGGCGTGACTTATTCCGGAATGCTCGCTTTAACAGAAGTCACCGGGGATGTGAAATACAAGAACTATGTGTTTATTCGCCTCAATCTGATAAATTCGGCTGTTCCAGAGGCCATAAAGATTCCCGCAGATCAATCTCATGTGTTGAAAGGCTTAGTGCATCCTCGCGCATTAGACGACATCGGAGCGATGGGAATGGCCGTGGTCAAGGCGAAGAAAGCAGGCTTCACGACCGATATGTCTTACATTACGAAACGTGCCTCTGACTTTATTTTAAAGGAAGAGCATCGCTTACCGGATCGCACTTTGGTGCGGATTCGACCATTACACCACACGATGTGGCTGGACGATGTCTATATGGCTATTCCGGCTTTATTGCAGTTAGGGGAATATGAGGAGGCGGTTTTTCAGTTCAATGCCTACCGCAAACGGATGTTCAATCCGAACCAAAATATTTATATGCACGGTTATTTAGTGGACGCCACGGAGCACCCGGAATTTCATTGGGGGCGTGCGAATGGCTGGGCCTTGTTGACCAACTGCGAATTATTGGAGTATTTGCCGGCGAATCACCCGGCGCGTCCGGAGATTTTGGCCCAATTGAATAATCACTTGAAAGGGCTGATGGCTTTGCAGGATGGGACGGGATTTTGGCATCAATTACTGGATAAAAATGATTCCTATTTAGAGACATCTTGCACGGCGATTTATACCTATGTTCTTGCCAAAGGCATAAACAAAGGCTGGCTCGACCCTAAAACCTATGGTCCTGCAGCGATATTAGGCTGGAATGCAGTGAATACGAAAGTGAATGAAAAAGGCCAGGTGGAAGGGACATGCGTAGGAACAGGTTTAGCCTGGGATCCTGCTTTCTACTATCACCGCCCAATTTCACCATTTGCGGCACACGGCTATGGTCCCGTTTTATTAGCTGGAGCAGCCATGATGGATTTAGTGAAACATCACACTTACCAAATCAATGATTCTGCCGTACATTTGAAATAATTATGAAAAACACGTTTGATTTAACAGGAAAAATAGCGCTAGTCACGGGTTGTAAGCGTGGAATCGGAATGGCGATGGCGCTCGGTTTAGCGGAGGCAGGTGCGGATATCATTGGAGTTTCGGCTAATTTAGAATTGGCCGGTTCTCAGGTTTCTGCCACTGTGGAGGCTTTAGGTCGCAAATTCAAAGCTTACCAAGCTGACTTCTCAAATCGAGATTCGCTCTATGCGTTCATCAAACAGTTGAAAGCTGACTATCCCCGCATCGATATATTAGTAAACAACGCAGGAACGATTTTGCGTAATCCGGCAGCGGAACATTCAGATGAGTTTTGGGACGAAGTATTGGAAGTCAATCTGTCATCTCAGTTTATTTTGAGCCGCGAAATCGGTTCTCGGATGATTACTGAAGGTAGTGGAAAAATTATTTTTACTGCTTCTCTATTAAGCTTTCAAGGTGGCATTAATGTGCCGGGTTATGCTGCCAGTAAAGGCGGTATCGCCCGTTTAACAATGGCTTTAGCGAACGAGTGGGCTGGGAAAGGAGTAAATGTGAACGCGATTGCTCCGGGTTATATTTCCACTGATAATACGACGGCATTGCGCGAAGATAAAGAGCGCAGCGCTTCTATTTTAGGTCGAATTCCGGCGGGAAGATGGGGGGAACCAGAAGACTTTAAGGGTCCGGTGGTATTCTTAGCTTCTGAAGCCTCTAATTATGTACACGGAACCATTTTGACCGTTGATGGCGGCTGGATGGGAAGGTAAAAGTGTAGAGATAATAGAGTAGAGATAAGAGATATGAATCTCGACTCTATTATCACTTATCTCTACTCTATACTCTATTATCTCTTATCTAATAATTATGAAAAAACTAACTCTAATCCTCACCCTACTCTCTACCTCCCTTTTCGCGCAGAAAATTGATGTGGATAAACAAATCGCTTTAGCTGGACAGCAATACCAATTGATGCTAGCGGCACAGCCAGATACTAGCACGACGGTGCACTCAGCTAAACAAGATGGAACCTACCGAAATATGCCATCTAAGTGGTGGTGTTCAGGTTTCTTCCCAGGTGGACTTTGGTTCTTGTATGAGAAAACTAAGGACCCGAAATGGGAAGCAGCAGCTCGTTTATGGACGGCGGCTGTAAAGAAGGAGCAGTTTAATACGGGGACGCATGATTTGGGATTCATGATGTTTGACTCTTTTGGGAATGGTTTGCGTCTGACGAAGGATCCGGAATATAAGAAAGTGTTGATTCAATCGGCGAAGTCTTTAGCGACGCGTTTCGATCCTAAGATTGGCTTGATTAAGTCATGGAATGGTTTCAAAGGAGGGTATCAATATCCGGTGATCATCGATAACATGATGAACCTAGAATTGTTGTTTTGGGCTTCGCGCGAGACGGGGGATCCGCGTTTTAAGGAGATTGCGATTATTCACGCGGATAACACGATGAAGAACCATTTTAGACCGGATTATTCGAGTTATCACGTGATTTGCTATGATGTAGATGGCAAGGTTTTGGCCAAAAAACAACACCAAGGCTACCAAGACGAGTCTACCTGGACGCGCGGACATGCTTGGGCAATGTACGGCTACGTGGAAATGTATCGTAATACGAAGGACAAAAAATACCTTGACTTCGCCCAAAAAATCTCTGATTTCTATTTAAATCACCCGAATATGCCGGCTGACAAGATTCCGTATTGGGATTTCTATGCGCCTAACATTCCTACAGAGGAGCGCGATGCATCTGCAGGAGCGATTGCGGCTTCTGCCTTGCTCGAATTGAGTACGTATTCAGGAGAAAAAGGCAAACGTTACTATGCAGATGCGGTGAAGATGTTGGAATCGCTTTCGTCTCCAGCGTACCGTGCGGCCTTGGGAGAAAATAATCACTTCTTGATCAAGCATTGCGTGGGAGCGAAATCGCTGAATTCGGAGATTGATGTGCCCCTAATCTATGCGGATTACTATTATTTAGAAGGCTTGTTGCGCTACCAAAAAATGGCTAAAAAATAGACGGCTTTTTGGGCTGAATTTCGTACCTTTGAGGCTTCATTTTTATCAAGCCCTATGTCAGTTAAGAAAATTCAATCAGCCTTAATTTCGGTTTATTACAAGGACGGTTTAGCGCCTATCATTCAAGAACTTCATAAAAACGGAGTGACACTTTATTCTACGGGAGGGACGCAGTCTTTCATCGAAGAATTAGGTATTCCCGTGATTGCAGTAGAAGATTTAACGGGTTATCCGTCGATCTTTGGTGGTCGTGTGAAGACGTTGCACCCGAAGGTTTTTGGAGGAATCTTACACCGTCGTGACTTAGCGTCTGATGTGGAGGTGGCCAAACAATACGATATTCCTGCATTAGATTTAGTAATGGTGGATTTGTATCCATTCGAGGAAACTGTAGCATCTGGAGCTTCTGATGAAGATATTATTGAGAAAATTGACATTGGTGGTATTTCTTTAATCCGCGGTGGAGCGAAGAACTTTAACGATGTATTAATCGTTTCGTCTCGTGATCAATACGCGGAGGTTGCGGCAATTTTTGCAGCACATGGCTCTACTTCGACGACATTAGAAGAACGTAGACGTTTTGCTGGAAAGGCTTTCCAGGTTTCATCTCATTATGATGGAGCGATTCAACGTTATTTCGCGGGCCAATCTGCAGATTTGGCAAATTACACGACCTTGCCAGCACACGGCTTACGTTATGGAGAGAATCCACACCAACAAGGTAAATTCTACGGAGATTTAGCGGCGCTATTTGATAAATTACACGGTAAGGAATTGTCTTACAATAACTTAGTAGACGTAGATGCTTGTTTGTCTTTATTAGACGAATTTGCTGAAACGGCTTTCGTGATTATTAAGCACATGAATGCGTGCGGTGTGGCGACGGGAACAACGGTGAAAGAGGCCTACGATAAGGCACTTTCTTGCGATCCTATTTCGGCTTTTGGTGGTGTTTTAGCCACCAATAATACGGTGGACAAAGCAGCGGCTGAATCGATCAATCCTTTGTTCTGTGAGATTTTAATTGCGCCAGACTTTACGGAGGAGGCTTTGGAGATCTTAAAGACAAAGAAAAACCGTATTCTATTGAAGCGTAACCAAGTTGCTTTCCCTAAAGTAATGTTCAAGACCTTGTTAAATGGTGTTTTAGAACAAGATAAGGACTTAGTGATGGAAGGCGTAGAAGATTTCAAGACAGTGACGAAACGTGTTCCTACAGACGAGCAAAAGCGTGCTTTAGCGTTTGCGTTAAAGATCTGTAAGCACACAAAGTCGAATACGATCATTTTAGCGAATGATGGACAGCTATTGGCTTCAGGAGTGGGTCAAACTTCTCGCGTAGATGCCTTAAAGCAAGCAATCGATAAAGCAAAGGAATTTGGATTTGACTTAAACGGTGCTGTGATGGCTTCGGATGCGTTCTTCCCATTCCCTGACTGCGTAGAAATTGCTGGAAATGCGGGTATTGTGGCTGTTACGCAACCTGGTGGATCGATTAAGGATCAAGATTCAATCGATTATTGCGATGCGAACGATTTAGCCATGGTCATGACGGGAATTCGTCACTTCAAACATTAGGATTATTCAGTTAAAATTTATATTTTTAAGGTTACTAATCAACAGTATTTCCGGGCGATTAAAAAGCTCGTTTTAACACACATTAAATTACATTATGTCAGAAGCACAAGATACATCAGCTCAGGATCGGGCAAATTATGGTGCAGATAATATTCAAGTATTAGAGGGTTTAGAGGCGGTTCGTAAGCGTCCATCCATGTACATTGGTGATACCGGTTTTAAAGGTCTTCACCACTTGATTTGGGAGGTCGTTGATAACTCAATTGATGAGGCGTTAGCTGGTCATTGCGATATGATCAAAGTGACGATCAACACGGACAATTCCATTTTAGTAGAAGATAATGGTCGTGGTATTCCTACAGGAATGCACACGAAAGAAAAGCGTTCTGCCCTAGAGGTAGTAATGACGGTGCTTCACGCCGGTGGTAAATTCGATAAAGATACCTACAAGGTTTCTGGTGGTTTACACGGAGTGGGTGTTTCTTGTGTGAATGCCTTATCGACAGATTTAAAAGTAACAGTATATAGCCGTGATGGTAAAATTTACCAACAAGAATATAAAATCGGGGTTCCGCAATACCCAGTAAAAGAGGTAGGGACAACAGATCGTACAGGTACATCGGTTTTATTTAAGCCAGATGAGACGATTTTCACTGTAACCGAATACAAATACGAAACGGTGGCGGGTCGTTTACGTGAATTATCTTTCTTGAATGCGGGTATTCGTATTCAATTAACGGATATGCGTGAATTAGATGAGAATGGCGTGGCGAAAACGGAAGAATTCTTCTCTGAAGGAGGTCTTCGCGAATTCGTTATGTTTTTGGATTCTACGCGCGAGCCATTACTTTCTGAGCCTATCTATATGGAAGGCGATAAGAATGGGGTTCCAGTTCAAGTGGCGATGGTGTATAATACCTCTTACACGGAGAATGTGGTTTCGTATGTCAATAATATCAATACGATTGAAGGTGGTACGCACGTAGCGGGTTTCCGTGGTGCTTTGACTCGTACGTTGAAAAACTACGCAGATAAGTCAGGTGCCTTAGATAAATTAAAGATTGATATCGCTGGGGATGACTTCCGTGAAGGTTTGACAGCGGTAATTTCAGTGAAAGTGGCGGAACCTCAATTTGAGGGCCAAACAAAAACCAAATTAGGTAACGGTGAGGTATCTGGTGCAGTTTCTGCAGCGATGTCTGATATGTTAGAGTCTTGGTTAGAAGAGCATCCGAAAGAGGCTCGTCAAATTGTAGCTAAAGTTATCTTAGCCGCTCAAGCGCGTCACGCTGCTCGTAAGGCGCGTGAAATGGTACAACGTAAGACTGTTTTAGGTTCGAACTCGTTGCCAGGTAAATTAGCCGATTGCTCGGATTCAGATCCAGAAACATGTGAAATCTACCTTGTCGAAGGGGATTCAGCGGGTGGTACGGCGAAACAAGGCCGTAACCGTGCATTCCAAGCGATCTTGCCTTTACGTGGTAAGATTTTGAACGTAGAGAAAGCACAAGAATACCGTATCTACGAAAACGAAGAGATTAAGAATATGATTACGGCGCTAGGCGTTTCTTTTGGAAAAGATGGAGATGAGCGTGCGTTGAATATGGATAAATTGCGTTATCACAAGGTGATCATCATGACCGATGCGGACGTTGACGGTAGTCACATTCGTACCTTGATTTTAACGTTCTTCTTCCGTTATATGCGTGAACTAGTGGATCGTGGTTGTATTTACATCGCACAACCTCCGTTGTACCAAGTGAAAAAGGGACAGCAGGTGCGTTACGTTTGGACAGAAGATCAACGTGCCCAAGCGATTCAAGAATTAGCGGGTGGCGGAAAAGAAGACAATGTAGGCGTACAACGTTATAAGGGTCTAGGAGAGATGAACGCGGAGCAATTGTGGGAAACGACGATGAACCCAGAGTCTCGTACCTTGAAACAAGTGACGGTTGAATCTGCGATCGAAGCTGATTTATTGTTCTCCATGTTAATGGGAGATGAAGTGGCGCCACGCCGTGACTTTATTGAAAAGAATGCTAAATACGCTAAAGTAGACGTTTAGAATGAATTTTGATTTTAAGTCGTATCATTTGCGTGGCATTCACGCGGAGACGCTGGAGGAAAAGCAAAAGATCAATCAGGAATTGAAAGACTTTTACAATTCCTTAATAGAGGAGGACAAACGCTTGTTTAATTTAGAACTTCAGAAATTCTTGGCAACAGAAATGGGGCGTTTGGGTTCTGATTATCAAGCCATCAAAAATCAAGTTCCTACGGAATAATATGAGTGAATTAGATAAAATACTGAAACACGATGAGTCAAAAGATTCCCTTGCCGGGAATCTTTTGTCATTACTTACGCCTACGAACTGGAAGATTAATCTGATGGCTCCGCGTGAGCAAAATCGGAAGGTAGATAAGTCGACCCAAAAGTCGAACGATACCATCGCGAAATCAAAATTCATCTCGCGTGATTTGTCGTGGTTAAAGTTTGACGAGCGGGTTTTGGATCAGGCGCGTGATACGTCTAAGTCACTTTTTGATCGCTTAAAATTCTTAGCGATTACGGCCTCTAATTTGGATGAGTTCTTTACCATCCGAATGGGCTCCTTGTATAATTACATCGATTTAGGGAAAGAAAGGACGGATTATTGTGGTTTGCGTGAGGTGCCTTTTAAGCAGGCAATTATTAACGATGCACAGGAATTTACACAAG
Source organism: Aquirufa lenticrescens (assembly GCF_019916085.1). NCBI lineage: Bacteria > Pseudomonadati > Bacteroidota > Cytophagia > Cytophagales > Flectobacillaceae > Aquirufa > Aquirufa lenticrescens. The sequence goes on from NZ_CP049834.1 coordinate 1,859,865, forward strand.
AAAAGCACCGCCTTTTCATGGAGGAAATCTTGCCCTTATTTCCGGAAAACGGGCTTTTATTAGCTTGTTTAGATGATTTAGACGAAGACGAAAAGGAAGAGGTAGCGACCTATTTCCAGCGGACCATCTATCCGATGTTAACACCGATGGTGTTCGATCATACGCACACGTTCCCTAGTTTGTTAGCTAAAACCTTGATTTTTGGAGTGGTTACGGTGGGACTTTCAGATAAGAAAAAGACGCGAAACGAGCGGGAGCAAAAGATCTCTTTTGTTCAGATTCCGTTGAATTTAAAACGTTTTTACGTGATTGAAAGAGAGGATAAAGTATTGTTTATCCCGATTGAAGAAATTATACGCCATCATTTGCAGGTCTTATACCGCAATGTGGAAATTGAATCGACGACTTTATTCCGCATCACACGTAACGGGGATTTCGATTTAGTGGAGCACGAGGATTCGGATACGGATTTCGTGGATGAGGTGAAGAAGAAGATTAAGGACCGTCGTTTGGGTCGTGTGACGCGTGTGGAGGTGGAGAAATTCCATTCGGATTTCTTGTTGACAGAGATGTTAAAGCGTTGGAATTTAGAGCGTTCAGATATCTTTGTCAAGAATTCAATTTTGGATTTTACGTGTTTTTGGCAAATCTTAAAACACACTGAATTTAAGACCCAAATGGCTGTAAATCCTGCTGTGGTTCCGGCCTTAGGTCTGAAATCAGTGGTGATTGATGACATTTTCGATACGATCAAACGTGGTGATATTTTACTGCATCATCCCTACAATAATTTTGAGCCCGTTATTCAATTATTGGAACAAGCGGCAGACGATCCGAAAGTCTTAGCGATTAAGATTACTTTATATCGTATTTCTAAAAACTCTCGTATTTCAAGTGCTTTATTGCGCGCAGCGGAGCAGGGGAAACACGTTTCGGTCTTGTTTGAGGTGAAGGCTCGCTTCGATGAGGAGAACAATATCAAGGAGGCGACGAAACTGCAGAAAGCGGGTTGCTTCGTGATCTACGGTATTCCGGGGTTGAAAACGCATACAAAATTATTGCAAGTAATTCGTAATGAAGGGAATCATGTGGTCAGTTATGCCCACCTTTCCTCTGGAAATTACAACGAGGATACGGCTAAATTATATACGGATATTGGTCTATTAACAACGGATACACGTATTACCCAAGATATATCAGAGTTCTTCAATGTAATTACAGGGCATTCCATGCCCACGCATTACGAGCATTTGATAACGGCGCCACGCGATATGCGGAACCGTTTAATCGAGATGATTGAGAATGAAGTGAAAAATCACAAAGAAGGTTTGCCAGCGGGTATTTGCTGGAAAATTAATTCCTTGCAGGATTTGAAGACTATGGAAGCACTTTATAAGGCTTCGCAAGCGGGTTTGCCCGTGCTTTTAATCGTGAGAGGTATCTGCTGTATTCGTCCTCAACGCAATGGTTTGTCTGAGAATATCTTTATTAAATCGATTGTAGGGGAGTATTTAGAGCATACGCGTTTGTATTATTTCCATAATGCCGGCGATCCTAAAATCTATGGGGGAAGCGCGGATGTGATGGTGCGCAGCTTTGACCGACGTATTGAATCCTTATTTGAATTAGTGAATACACGCGCGAAGAATCTGGCTATTACTATCTTAGACTGGAATCTTCAGGATACGAAAAATTCGTATGAGATGCAGGAGGATGGGACCTATTGGAAAATCGAAAGCGATGTACCTTTTGATATCCATACGAAATTTTACGAAATCAAAGACGAGGATTTGGTTGCCGAACTAGCTTTTGATAAATTTACAGTTAGCCTAGATACGAAACTAGAATCAAAATAGGCGAATTACACCAATAAACAACACATGGAAAGATTTACAGGATTGCTCGGTATCGTATTGATTTTGGGCGTATCATTTTTGATGTCGAATAACCGAAAAGCGATCAATTACCGGACGGTAGGCGTAGGTCTTTTAATGCAAGTGTTGTTAGCGGTGTTTATTTTAAAGACAGAGACAGGCCAAAACCTCTTCCAATGGTTAGGTGATTCCATCAATACCTTATTAGGTCAAGCGGATAAAGGAGCACAATTCGTGTTCGGTTCTTTAGTGAATCGTGACTTGATGATTAAGGCATTTGGTCCCGGAAATGATTATATCTTCTTCTTTAAAGTAGTTCCTACGATCATCTTTGTGTCTGTTTTAGTGAATATGTTCTACCATTTAGGCGTTCTTCAGCGGGTGGTTTCCTTTATCGGGAAAGGCGTTCACTGGTTAATGGGTGTGAGTGGGGCAGAGGCGCTTTCAAATGTGGCATCCACGTTTGTAGGCCAGGTAGAGGCTCAAATTATGATCAAGCCTTATTTAAAAAACATGACGAATTCGGAGCTGATGGCTTCGATGACGGGTTCATTTGCCTGCATCGCGGGTGGTGTAATGGCCGTTTATATCTCCTTGGGAGTTCCAGCAGCGTATTTATTAGCGGCAAGTTTGATGGCTGCGCCGGGTGCGCTTGTGATTTCTAAAATCATGTTCCCAGAAACGGAGAAGTCGGAGACGGAAGGGGAAGTTAAATTAGAATTGTCTAAGACTCACGCGAATTTAGTCGATGCCATCGCGGCAGGTGCGAGTGAGGGTTTGAAAGTGGGGATGAATGTGATCGCGATGTTGATCGGTTTTATTGCTTTGATCGCTTTAGTGGATTTAGGGTTAGGACATATTGGTGCTTGGATTAACTATCCAGAATTATCGATGAACACGATTTTAGGAAAAGTATTCTCTGTATTTGCTTTTGCGATGGGCGTTCCCGCGCAGGATATTGAAGTGGCAGGAGCCTTGATGGGTAAGAAAATGGTGGTGAACGAATTCGTCGCTTATTTAGATATGGTGCATTTGAAAGCAACGTTAGATCCGAAAACAATTGCGATTACGAGTTTTGCCTTGTGTGGTTTTGCGAACTTTTCATCGGTAGCTATCCAAATCGGGGGTATCGGAGAATTAGCTCCATCACGTCGTTCCGATTTAGCGAAATTAGGCTTTAAAGCCTTGATCGCAGGTACTTTGGCCTCTTATTTATCAGCAACGCTAGCCGGCTTATTATTGTAATATGCGCATTGATCCCGAAACCGTCGAGCGAATAAAGCAAACGGCTGCGGTGGCAGACGTGATCGGGGATTATGTGACAATTAAGAAGAAAGGCGCGAACTATTGGGCTTGCTGTCCTTTCCACGGAGAAAAGACGCCGTCTTTTTCTATTTCCCCAGCGAAGGGAATTTACAAATGTTTTGGTTGTGGAAAAGCCGGTGATTCTGTGCGTTTCATTATGGATATGGAAGGCCTGGGTTACGGAGAGGCCTTACGTCATTTGGCCAAAAAATACGGTATCGACATCCAAGAAGAGGAAATGACCGACGACCAGCTCGTTCGTCAAAACGAGCGCGAAAGTCTTTTAATCATCCTCGAATACGCGAAAGAATACTTCAAAAAACAATTATACGATACAGACGAAGGAAAATCGATTGCCCTGCCTTATTTCAAGGAACGCGGTTTTTCCGATGCCACGCTTCAATCATTCGATTTAGGCTACAGCCCAGAAGCCTGGGATGCTTTCTTGAAAGCGGCCCTCAAACAGGGTTTTTCTCAGGAAATCATTGAAAAAGCAGGTTTAGTCACTCAAAAGAATGACGACGGAAAGGTCTACGATCGATTCCGTAACCGTGTTATCTTCCCGATTCACAATGTGTCGGGGAAAATCATCGCTTTTGGTGCACGTATCCTACGAAACGACGCTAAGAATCAGGCAAAGTACCTGAACTCTCCGGAAACGGAAGTTTACCATAAGTCAGCCACCTTATATGGTATCTCACAAGCAAAAAATGAGATCCGAACGAAAGACGTTTGTTACTTAGTTGAGGGTTATACCGATGTTATTTCCTTGCACCAAGCGGGAATTAAAAACGTGGTAGCCTCTTCAGGTACGTCTTTGACTATCGAGCAGATTAAATTAATTGGTCGTTTTACCCAGCATGTGACGGTATTATACGATGGTGATTCAGCGGGTATAAAGGCCGCCTTGCGCGGGATGGATTTGATTTTGGAAGAAGGCTTGCAAGTAAATTTAGTGGTGTTCCCGGAAGGAAATGATCCCGATTCCTTTGTGCGCAAAATCGGTTCTGAGGCCTTTATTGACTACATTAAGAAAGAAGCGAAGGATGTGATTTCGTTCCAAGCGAATCTCTTTAAAGAAGAAGCAGGGGACGATCCTTTTAAGAAAGCCGAAATGATTAAGGAAATGGTTCAATCCATTTCAAAGATACCGGATGCCATTCAACGGAGTCTTTTCATTCAAAAGACCGCGACGATGATGCGGATGGATGAAGATGTCCTTTTAGCGGAATTGAATAAGATTCAGCTGAAAAAGATGAAAGGGGCTAGCCAAGATCCTCAGCAAATATCTGCACAGCAATATGCGGAGGTGCGTCAATTGATTGAGCCCACTTTCGCTGATGAGGACGAGCCGGCGCAAGTTCAGAATTTAGCTTATTACCAAGAATTGGAATGTGTGCGTCTATTGATTAATTATGGGCATTTGGAAATCAATCCAGAAAAGGCTCCAGGATTAACGGTAGTACATTATTTAATAGATGAGTTAGAAGGAACCATTTTCCAAACTCCATTATTTGTGCGCATTCTTGATTTATGTAAACAGGAATTTGCTGCTCAGCGTGCTCCTAAACCTGATTTCTTCTTGCACCATACGGACGAAGAGATTCAATCATTCTCGATTAATATCTCTTCTGATAAGCATTCTGTTTCTTCTGAATGGAAGGATAAACATGAGATTCGCGTGAATACAGACGAAGAAATGTTAGAGGATTTAGCCTACAAGAATGTATTGCGCCTTAGAAAGGTTTATAATGATCAGCATTTGCAGGAGATCTTGAGCAAATTAGATTCATTAAAGGCTGATGCGTCAGAAATGGATGAGGTTTTGCTTGAATTCATCCGTTTGAAGGAAATTCAAAAAAATATTTCTCAAGAATTAGGCACTGTGATCGAAAAATAGCCTATTTTTGCTCTTGAATGAAAAAAATACTTGCCATAATGCTATTCTCTGTGCTGCTTTACCAAGCAGGCGGTTTTGCGTTGCAGTATTTATCAGAAGGCAACACCGTTGCGATTGATCCGGAAACGGAAGAGACGGTAATCGTTAAAATTCCAATCAATTTACCTTATCAAACAGACTGGGTTTCTTCAGAAGAAGTAGAGGGGTCTGTTCGTCAAGGCGATGAATTCTACGAAATGAAGGAGCGCAAGGTGGAAAATGACACCTTGGTGACGGTGATGGTGAAAGACCGTAATGCCCGTGAAAACTTCTTTGATTTAGCGGAGCAGGTAAATGAACACCTGACCGATGAGCCTGGTTCTACACCTTCGAAAACGAAATTAATTAATACCCTTGTTAAAGAATATTGTGCTCAGGCTTCTGGCTGGGTTCTCTATATTATGGAATGGCCTGCTTCAATCGAAGCTCCCGTTCATCCTATTTTACCAACAAAAGACTTCTCGTCTGATTTTTTCTCGCCGCCACGGCACGCTTAGTTTTTCTTTGATTCCCTTTTTAGCCTAGGACAAATCTGTCCCAGGAAATCGTGTATTATTTTAAAAATTAAGCAAAATGAAAAAAATCTTTTTAGCACTCCTATGTGTAGGAGTATTTACGTCTAGTTCTTTAGGTCAAGGTTGTGTAGCCGTTCGTCACATGAGCTGCTCAGTGGGAACGGGTACAAACTCGAATTCGATGATGCACCCGGGCCAATGGCAAGTTTCATTAGGATTTAGAAGCCTTCATTCTTATAAACATTATGTAGGGGCTGATTACCAGCCAGCACGTGAAGCGGCAGGTACCAATGTGATTAATGATTCCCAAAGTTTTGATTTAGGGGTTACGTATTCAGTAACAGATCGTCTTTTGTTAGCGGTTAATTTACCGCTGAACTTTAATTACAGAACCTCACTTTATGAGCACTATGGTAATGCATTGAATGTAAATCCCGCTCAAAAGCGTTTTGGTACCATGGCGAACGGTATCGGAGATGCGCGTCTGACTGCTTCTTACTGGTTGTTGGATCCGTTGAAACATATGAAAGGGAACCTTTCTGTGGGTCTTGGTCTGAAGTTGCCTACAGGTGATTCGAAAGCGATGGATAAATTCCATAGAAGAGCCAGTGATGGATCGGACTATACGATTGAAAAGCCAGTGGATCAGTCGATTCAATTAGGCGATGGCGGTGTGGGAATTAACTTGGAGATTCAAGGTTACCAGCAATTGTTCAGTCGTACGTCTCTTTACTATAATGGATTCTATATGTCGAATCCTAGGAATGTGAATGATGCTGCGAATGTGGCACCAGATAAAGTGGTAACAGATGAAATGGTCCGCTATATGTCAGTGGCAGATCAATACGCAGGTCGTGTAGGTTTAAATTATGCTTTGGCCCCCAAAGCAGGTATCGGCGCTACCCTAGGTGCTCGTATCGAAGGTGTTCCAGCTTATGATTTAATCGGAGGTTCTGATGGTTTCCGCCGTCCAGGTTATATCTTCTCGATCGAACCAGGCATCAGTTATTCCACAGCGAAGAATACGTTTTTCGTATCATTGCCTATCGCCACACAGCGTAATCGAATCAAAAGTGCAAGTGATTGGGTAAATAATAAGCATGGGGATGCCGCTTTTGCAGACTATTTTATTTCAGCGACAGTGACACATCGTTTTTAATTTTTATGACATGGTAACTATTAGCAAATCACGTCTCCAAGCCCTCGTAACGGCAGCTTGGTTAAACCGCGCGATGATCGCGGTGGTGTATATTTGGTTTGGATTCTTGAAAGTTTTAGGTACGTCTCCCGCAGAAGGATTAGTGACTAAGCTTTTTAATATCACGTTAGAGCCCTTTATGGGCATACAGACGTTTCTGTTGATTTTAGGAATAGGGGAGTGTGCGATCGGAATGTTATGGTTGTCTCCTCGTTTGACTAAAATTGCGTTTTGGGTGATGCTTGGGCATTTGTTTACGACTTTTTTACCGGTATTGTTTTTGGTAGAAGATACGTGGCAATCCTTTTTCTCATTGACCCTGACAGGGCAATACATTATCAAGAATGTGGTGGTGTTATCCTCGGCATGGTTTATTTATGTCTTTCGAGAAGAAGCATAAATGGATAAAAAAAAGCCCCTGACTCGTCAGGGGCTTTTTACTTATAGACCTAAGATCTTTTTGTTGAACTCTTCATCAGCTCCGGTTCCTGCGAAATCATCGAAGACCTTTTCAGTTGCTTTGATGATGTGGCTCGCGATGAACGGCGCACCCTCCGTAGCTCCCTGAACAGGATCTTTGATACAGCATTCCCATTCTAACACTGCCCATCCGTCGTATCCGTATTGGGTTAATTTAGAGAAGATGCTTTTGAAATCTACCTGTCCGTCACCTAATGAACGGAAACGGCCTGCGCGGTTAATCCAAGATTGGTAGCCACCGTACACCCCTTGCTTGCCTGTTGGGTTGAACTCAGCGTCTTTTACGTGGAACATCTTGATGCGCTCGTGGTAGAAGTCAATGTATTGTTTGTAGTCCAAAGCCTGTAACACAAAGTGCGATGGATCATACAATAAATTTGCGCGTTTGTGACCTTTTACTTCGTCTAAGAACATTTCGAATGTCACGCCATCGTGCAAATCTTCACCTGGGTGAATCTCGTAGCATAAATCAACGCCACATTCATCGAAGGTATTCAAGATAGGTAACCACCGGCGACCTAATTCTTTGAAACCTTGCTCTACTAATCCGGCTGGACGTTGTGGCCAAGGATAAACCGTGTGCCACATCAATGCGCCAGAGAAAGTCGCGTGTGCGTTTAAACCTAAGTTTTGGGACGCTTTCGCCGCATACTTTAATTGTTGGATCGCCCATTCGGTGCGTGCTTTTGGATTTCCTTTCACGGAATCTGGAGCGAATGCATCGAAACCAAGGTCGTAGGCTGGGTTAACTGCCACTAATTGACCTTGAAGGTGGGTAGATAATTCGGTGATTTGTAAGCCTTTGGCAGCTAACATTCCTACGATTTCATCGCAATAAGTCTTCGACTCAGCTGCTTTTTGTAAATCAATGCAACGTGAATCCCAAGACGGAATCTGCACCCCTTTGTAACCTAAAGAGGCTACCCAAGTTGTGATACTATCTAAGGAATTAAATGGGGCTTCGTCGCCCATAAATTGTGCCAAAAATATCGCTGGCCCTTGAATCGTTTTCATATGTTCTAAAGGTTTAGATTTTTACCCATTTTTGAGAACGCGTCGAATCTAAGATGCGCTCGCAAATTAATAATTCGCGGTATCCGTCAGCAAAAGTAGGATATTTTGGGTTTTCTGGTTGTTTTCCAGCTTCTACAGCCGCATATACTTCTTTGAATAATTGCTTCGACGTATCAGAGAAACCTTCGTTATGTCCTCCAGGGAAGGTCATCAAGGCAGTTGCTTCTGGGTAGGCCAAAGAAGGATCACGCATCAACACCTGATTCGCTTGATCACGGTTACCAATCCACATTTCGTTAGGCGACTCTGAGTTAAACGCAAAAGTCTTGTTCGAACCAGAAATCTCTAATTTCAATTGGTTCTTACGACCCGCTGAAACTTGAGATACCGTTACACAACCACGGTTGCCATTGTCAAAACGCAATAAAACGTTCGCATGGTCTTCCGTATTAATGTGTACATCCGCATAGTCTTCTGGTTGCAACATTTTGCCTGAATAAGTCTCTACCGGCTTCAAAGGCTTCTTGCGCACTTTGTGAACCGTGTTGAAATCAGCCATTACTTCAACTGTTTTCAATCCTGTGATGTATTCAATGACGTCTAATAAGTGAGAACCGATATCTGCGATAGCGCGGGAATCACCTGATTTGTCCGGCTCTAAACGCCAGTTATAATCCGTATTGTAGAATAACCAATCTTGCAAATAGCTACCGATGATCGAATAGATTTCGCCTAAATCGCCTTTTTCTCGCATCGTCTTCATTTGACGAACTAAAGGATAGTAGCGAAGGTTAAAGTGAACCGCATTCACTAAGCCCGTTTTAGCCGCTAATTCGACTAATTCCTCTGCTTCGTGTAGGTCTTTTGCCAAAGGCTTCTCGCAAACCACGTGTTTCCCGGCTAATAAGGCCGCTTTCGACTGCGAATAGTGTAAGAAGTTAGGTGTACAAATGTGCACACATTGAATATCCTCTTGCTTCAATAAATCTTCAAACGTATACCAACGGCCAATGCCTAATTGCTTTGCTTTCGCTTCTGCTAATTCGATGGTCACTTCGCAAAGCGCAGCTACATCAATGTTAGGTAAACGGCGTAATGCTTCGATATGTGCGGGTCCGATAAAACCGGTTCCTACGATTCCAACTTTGATTTTCGTCATGGTTATATTATAGTTCAAATTTTGTCCACTTGTTTGTATTGTCTTGGGATGATCTCACCACATTTTCGATGAAAGCCATTCCCATGATTCCCTCGTCGATTCCTGGGAAATCGTACAAAGGATCCTGCGCTTTTCCTTCCCATCTCGCTCTTAGTGCAAAAGCAAAATTACGGTAGATGTTCGCAAAAGTCTCCACATAGCCTTCTGGGTGACCCGCTGGCTGACGTGTATGCGCATTCGCGGCAGGAGATAGCTGGCCTACGGCCGTACGAATAATCCGCGCTCCTTCGTCGCGCGTCCTAAATACCATCGTATTCGGCTCCATTTGGTGCCAAGTAATGCCCGCCTTGCTTCCATAGATACGGAAGTTGAAGTCGTTTTCTTCGCCGTTGCAGATTTGTGAGCAATGTAAAATACCTTTGGCCCCATTATCATAATGGATTAAGATATTGCCATCGTCATCCAGCATTCTGCCCTCCACGAAGATCGTCAGATCCGCGCAAAGCTCTTTAATATGTAATCCAGTGATGTATTCTATCAAATTCTCGCAGTGCGTTCCAATGTCACCAATGGCACCTGCGGCACCGCAACGCGCTGGATCTGTTCTCCACGCCGCTTGCTTTTGGCCTGTCGCCTCTACTAGGTCGATTAACCAACCCTGTGGATATTCTACGATGATCTTACGAATTTCGCCTAGCTGACCTGAGTCCACTAAGTGTTTCGCCTCCTTCACCATCGGATAAGCCGTATAGTTGTGAGTCAAAGCAAAAATCAAGCCTGATTTTTCAATGATTTTCTTCAATTCTTTCGCTTCTGCTAGATTCAAAGTCGCTGGCTTATCGCAAACGACATGGAATCCATTCTCCAACGCCATTTTAGCGGCAGGGAAGTGCACGTGATTAGGCGTTACGATGGAAACGAAGTCCATTCGCTCGCCTTCAGGTAATTCCTTTTCTTTCAAAATCATCTCCTCATACGAACCGTAAACGCGGTTTTCTGGAAGATAAAGGGCTTCGCCAGTGGCTTTTGATTTTTCTGCGCTGGAACTAAATGCGCCGCAAACTAATTCGATTTCTCCGTCTAATTGGGAACCGCGACGGTGAACTGCACCGATGAAAGCCTCTTGACTTCCACCAATCATTCCCATTCTGATTTTCCTACTTTGGCGTGATTTTGCCTGTGTAGCAGAACCTCCTTGAATCATAATTTTTATAGATTTAGATATGTTACAAAAATAGAGCAAAATTTGGTTTTCTAGCCTCTAAATCCCTCTTTTTTTAGAATAATTCTAAAAATATTTGCCTTTAGATGCCATTATCCGAAAAACTTTTTGTTTTTTTGTTACGATTTTTCCAATGAAGAATTTAATTTTTTTAAGAATTACCAATCTAAACTATTTATCTAAACTCAAACAATTATGAATCAAACGGTTAATGCCAATCGATTATTTTTGGCGTCTTGTTTTGCACTCATCACCACTTCTATGGCCTTCGGGATCCGTGCAGGTGTTTTAACTCAGCTTGGTGTTAGTTTCCAATTGGATAACGAACAATTAGGTTATGTAAACCAAATGGCTTTCCTAGGTTTTCCTATCGCGATGATCATCGGTGGCCCTTTGTACAATGTGTTAGGACCTAAAAAAATCATTTGGGTGGCGTTCTTTACGCACGTGATTGGTCTTATTATGACGATTTTCTCAGGTGGTTTTTGGACTCTATTATTATCAACTTTCTTTGTAGGATTCGGTAATGGTACAGTAGAAGCTGCTTGTAACCCGATGATTTCGGATATGTTCGAAGGAAAGGACAAGACTAAAATGTTAAACCGTTTCCACATGTGGTTCCCAGGCGGTATCGTTATTGCGACTTTATTGTCTCAATTTATGACGGACAACAACATGGGCTGGCAATTGCAAATCGCAGCTATCTTAGTTCCAGCGGTTATTTATGCGTATTTATTCTACGGTCAAGCATTCCCAGTAGCGAAAGTAGAAGGTGGAGCTTCGACAGGTGAAAACTTCAAAGCGATGTTATCTCCTATTTACTTGTTTATGTTAGCTTGTATGGCTTTAACAGCGATCTCGGAATTCGGTCCGGAACAATGGATTGGGCCAATTATGGGTCAAGCGGGAGCAAGTCCAATGATCATTTTGGCTATCGTAACAGGTTTAATGGCCGTAGGTCGTTACTTCGCAGGTCCTATTGTTCACAAATTAGATGCTGGCGGCGTGTTATTAGTTTCAGCTATTTTAACCGCAGTAGGCGTTTACTTAATGAGTGGAGCTACAGGTAATATGGTCTACGTTTCAGCGATTATCTTCGCCTTAGGTGTATGCTATTTCTGGCCAACTATGATCGGTTATGTAGCAGAAAACATTCCATTAACAGGTGCTTTTGGCCTTTCGATTATGGGTGGTATGGGTATGTTTGCTACATCAATCTTCCAACCTATCATCGGTTCTTGGTTAGATGCAAATACAGCTGAGGCTGCTAAGACAATGACGGGTGATGCAGTCGCATTAGCTGCAGGTCAAGCAACAATGGCTCAAATGGTATTATTCCCTTCGATCTTAATCGTGGCATTTGCAGGTCTTTATTTCTTCGGAAAGAAAGCATCTCACGCTTAGTCTAGAATTTTAGTTAATTTAGGGGGCTCGAAAGGCCCCCTTTTTTTATGCGTTACCTGATCTTATTCGCTTTCTTGATTTTTGCGTGCAAGCCTAATTGGCGGATTGATCCTGCCAAAGTCAAGGAGGAATTGCAGGCCCAGGCAGCACAAAACACAGAGCGCAAGATAAAGATAGAAACCCGTTTAGGGGACTTTGAACTTGAGTTAGATGACCGAACACCCTTGCATTCTGTGAACTTTATACGCCTCGTCAAAATGGGCTATTTCAGCGATCGCTATTTCTACCGTAATGTGTATGAAATCGGAATTCAGGGTGGAGGAGAGTATTTTGATCGCTTGAACTACCTGGTTCCGGCGGAGTATCTGGACGAGCTGCGACCTGTGCGTGGAACCATTGCGATGGCCCGATATGATGAGGGGAATCCACTTCAATCCTCGTCACCCACCGAGTTTTTCATTGTGACAGATTCAGAACAAGCCCGTCGTTTTTATCGGAAATACGTGGTTTTTGGCAAAGTCACCAAAGGTATGGCCGTGGTTGATTCCATCAAAAAGGAGCGTTCTTATGATGAAAAGCCGGTTATTCCGGTGAGGTTTTCGATGTCTGTTTTGGACCCCAAATAAGACTTAACAGAAGGGCGATTGCCATTACCATTAAGCAGCCTAATACGTTTAGCCAAAGAAAGGCCATCCATTCTACTTTCCAAGCATAAATTACAAAAGCCTCAGCAATCAATGCGGCGATGAAAACCTGCGTCCCCGTCGTTCTTGGAAGGTAAAAGGCACACAAGAAAATGCCTAAAATGGTACCATAAAACCAAGATCCTAGAATATTAACCACTTCTATCAGGCTTCCCATATTTACCGCAAAAGTCGCGACGACTAAACAAAGTGCCCCCCAGCCTAAGGTGATGAGTTTCGATATCCACCAATAATGTTGGTTTCCACGATCAGGCGCGATAAATCGTTCATAAATATCGACCATCGAAGTAGAAGTCAAGGACCCAAAAGCAGAGGCCATCGATCCCATCGATGAGAGTAAAATCATCGCAATGAGGAAACCTACAATCCCGATAGGTAATTGATTGATAATATAATGTAAGAAGATGTAGTTCGTGTCTTGGGTTTCCGTCTCTGGTTTTGCTGTTTTTAAAAGGGCTACCGCTTTTTCTTGAGTGGCCGCGGCTTGCTTGTTTAAGTCATTTAGGCGAGAATAATCTTTCTGTAAAATGGCGGATTTTTTTGCTTCGAAAATTGCCCCTTTCTCCTGATCAATGACCTGATGCCCCGGTACTGATGCCCAAACGGCCTCCGTATTCTTATTAAAGAACGTAGGCGGGGCATTAAATTGGTAATAGGTGAATACTAAAATACCCACTAACAAGATGAAGAACTGCATCGGAATCTTGAGGAAACCGTTCATTAATAAACCTTTTTTGATCTCGCCAGCAGAAACGCCGGATAAGTAGCGGCCTACTTGGCTTTGGTCCGTACCGAAATACGACAACTGTAAAAAGAAGCCACCAATGATCCCAGACCAAATGTTATAGCGGTTATTCAAATCGAATTTCCAATCGATCAAATTCACTTTACCCATCTTGCCCGCAATCTGTAGGGATTCTTTGACGCCGATTTCGTCTGGAAGCTGAGCAATGATATAGACGCCGACGAAAACCATCCCGACGAGAACAACGGCCATTTGCAACATTTGAGTGTAGGAAATGGCTTTAGATCCACCCAGCATACAATAGGTAGTGACGATGGCGGCGGTTACGGCATTTGTCCAAGTTAAATCCCAACCTAATAGGGTAGAAAGAATAATGGATGGAGCAGCGATGGTCACACCAGTGGATAAGGCACGCGGGATTAGGAAGAGGAGGGAAGTCAGCACCCGGGTTTTGGCATCAAATCGATTCTCTAAAAATTCGTAAGCCGTATATACTTTTAAGGAAAAATAATGTGGGATGAAGGTCACCGAAAGGATAATCATCGCAATAGGTAGACCTAAGTAGAACTGCACAAAACGCATTCCATCGTGGTAAGCTTGGCCTGGAACGGATAAGAAGGTAATCGCTGAAGCCTGCGTGGCCATCACGGAAAGTAAAATATGGTACCAGGGAAGTTCTCGATCTGCTAACAGAAAACCCTGTAAGGAATGCTTTGTTTGCTTTCCTTTCCAGCTGCCATACGCCACAATTCCACCAATTGTAGCTAACAAAACGATCCAATCGAGTGCTTGCATAGCTACTTAAAGGTTTCAGTTAAATAAATGAATGTCGCAATAACTCCGATGAGGAAAGCCATTAAAGCGACATACCAGCGACTGAATTTCATAGGAGGTTTATTTTAGCCCAAAGTTAATCCAATATTTATATTTAAAAGCTTTTGAATTTTTAAAATTGCTGACTACCTTTGCACTCCAAATTCGCGGGTGTGGTGGAATTGGTAGACATACCAGACTTAGGATCTGGCGCCGCGAGGCATGGGGGTTCGAGTCCCTTCACCCGTACCAATGGCAAGCCCTCAACACCAAAAAGGTTTTGAGGGTTTTATTTTAAAGGCTAATTATAAATAAAAACAAATGAACATTTCACTTAACAAGGCAGGAGATTTAGAAGGTCGTTTGACCGTGGCAGTTTCACCAGCAGACTATGCGGAAAAAGTAGAGGCTAAATTGAAGGATTATCGCAAAAAAGCATCTATCAAAGGATTCCGTCCGGGGATGGTTCCTGCGGCGCTTGTGAAGAAATTATATGGTCAATCTGCGCTAGTAGATGAAATCAATCATTTGTTAGGTCACGCAGTTTCTGATTATATCAAAGAAAATAAATTGAACCTAGTAGGTGAGCCTTTGCCAGCTGTAGAAGAGGCAGATGCAATCGACTGGGAAAAAGATACGGAATTTACGTTCCACTATGATTTAGGTTTCCACGGAGATTTTACGGTGGATTTGGCCAAAATCAAAGCTATCAACTCGTACGAAATCAAAGCAGACAAGAAAGAAATCGAAGAAACGATTGAAAACTTGAAGAAGCAATTTGGCGATCAAACACATCCAGATGCTGTTGAAGACCGTGATTTAGTTTTCGGAACCTTCACTCAAGGTGACTGGGTAGAGAAATCTGCGATCCCAATGCACGCCATCAACGATAAGTCGAAGAAAGTGTTCATCGGTGCGAAAAAAGACGATACCTTGAAATTTGCGATAGATAAAGTATTCGTAGATGCGAAAGCTTTAGCTTTAGCGACAGGAAAGAAAGAAGACGAAGTAGCTGACTTAACAGGTGAAGTTTCATTCGTAGTGGAAGATATCACACGTCAAGTTCCTTCGGAATTAAACGTATCGTTTTTTGACAAAGTTTTAGGGGCTGGAAAAGCGACAGATGAGAAATCATTCCGCGAGCAAGTAGAAACAATCGTTACAGAGAACTACAAGCGTGAGGCTGAATACTTATTGCGTATTGACGCCGAGAAAGCTATTTTAGACGCGGTTAAGATTGACTTACCAGAGAAATTCTTACGCACTTGGTTAATCCGTATTAACGAAGGAAAATTCACAGCAGAGCAAATCGATCAAGATTTTGATAATGTGAAGAAAGATATGCGTTGGAACTTAATCAAGAACGAAATCGCTGAGAAATTCGACGTAAAAGTGGAATATCCAGAGGTAGTAGAGAAAGCAAAAGATATGGTACGTGCGCAGTTTGGCGGTTATTTATCGTCTAACGAGCCAGGTATCGAAGAAATGATTGAGAAAATCGCGATGGGTTACTTGAGCGATAAGTCGAAGTCAGACAACTTCATGAACTTATACAACCAAGCTTTCGCAGACAAAGTATCTGCTGCAATCGTAGCGAATGTTCCTCACAAAGTGACGAAAATCGACGTAGACAAGTTTAAAGAAATCGCAGCAGCGCTTTAATTTTAAAATTGTCCTGCTATTTTTTGGAAGCCCCGCACATTGCGGGGTTTTCTGTGAACAAAGGTTCTTATATTTGTGTTCTAGGTAGTATAAATTCTAAAAAAGTCTAAATTTGATTTTTAAACATTGAAATCTATGTATCCAAAGGAGTTATCATCAGAAGAGTTTCGTAAGTACGCGGTTCACCACAGAGGTTTGAACGGTCTTGCGGTTGATCAATATATGAATAACATCGGCAGTCGCCCGATGCACCAAATCGAAGATATGACACAATACATCATTGAGGAACGCCCGATGCGTTTTGCTCAAATCGATGTATTCTCTCGTCTAATCATGGATCGTATCATCTTTATGGGTGTTCCGGTAGATGATTATATGGCCAATATCATTGTGGCACAATTGTTGTTTATGGAATCTACGGATGCCAAAAAAGACATTGTGATGTATATCAATAGCCCAGGCGGATCTGTTTACGCTGGTTTAGGTATCTACGATACGATGAATTACATCCGTCCAGAAGTTGCGACAGTTTGTACTTCTTTAGCAGCTTCGATGGGTGCCGTTTTATTAGCGGGTGGTGCAGCCGGAAAGCGTTCTGCTTTAGAGCATGCACGTGTGATGATTCACCAACCATCCGGTGGTGCGCAAGGTCAATCACGTGATATCGAAATTACAGCGCGTGAAATCGTGAAAATTCGCCAAGAATTATACGAAATCTTAGCAAAACACTCAGGTAAATCTTTCGAAGATATCGAACGTGATTCAGATCGCGATTATTGGATGAAGGCAGCAGAGGCGAAAGAATATGGTTTAATTGATGAGATTTTAACGAGAACTGTCTAGTGGCTAGTAAAAAAACGAGTTGTTCTTTCTGCGGTCGTCCTAAAAACGAGGTGGGTTTATTGCTTTCTGGTATCGATGGCCACATTTGTAATAATTGCTTAACGCAAGGTTATGAGGTGGTGAAAGAGGAGATGGGTGTGGCTGCTGCAGCGAAAGCGGGTACAAAACATTCCTTCGAATTAGTGAAACCGAAGGATTTAAAAGAATACCTTGATGGCTACATCATTGGTCAAGAGGAAGCAAAAAAGCATTTGTCTGTAGCGGTTTATAATCACTACAAGCGTTTGATGCAAGTTCCATCTACTGATGACGTGAAGATCGAAAAGTCCAATATTTTGATGGTAGGGGAGACCGGAACGGGAAAAACGTATTTGGCTCGGACGCTAGCCCAAAAATTACAAGTTCCTTTCTGTATCGCCGATGCGACCGTTATTACGGAAGCAGGTTATGTAGGAGAGGATGTAGAGACGATTTTAACCCGTCTATTGCAAGCTGCAAACTATGACGTGGAGAAGGCGGAGTGTGGCATCGTTTTCATCGATGAAATTGATAAAATTGCACGTAAATCAGATAATCCGTCCATCACACGTGATGTTTCAGGTGAAGGGGTTCAGCAAGCGCTTTTAAAATTATTAGAAGGATCCATTGTGAATGTACCGCCGCAAGGGGGACGTAAGCATCCGGACCAAAAAATGATTGCCGTCAACACCGAGAACATCTTGTTCATTTGCGGTGGTGCTTTTGATGGCATTGATCGCCACATTGCGAAGCGTTTGAACTCTCGTCCAATCGGTTTCTCTGGCGATGACACCTTCCACGAATCGTTCGAGAAGGACCAAATCATGAAGTATGTGACGGCCCAAGATTTGAAATCGTTTGGCTTAATCCCTGAATTATTAGGTCGTCTTCCAGTGGTGACGTATTTGAATCCGTTAGATACAACAGCTTTGCTATCAATTTTAACAGAGCCTAAAAATGCGTTAGTGAAGCAATACGAGAAGCTTTTCGAGATGGAAGGGGTTAAATTATCCTTCCAGCCTGATGCCCTGGTATACATGGTCGAGCAGGCCATGCAGTACAAATTAGGGGCTCGTGGTTTGCGTTCCATCATGGAAGCAGTCATGACGGATGCGATGTACGAGATTCCTTCTCAGACAGAAATGAAGACCTTTGAGGTGGATTTAGCTTACGCGAAATCCAAGTTCGAAAGAACAGTATTCCATCAAATGAAAGTGGTCGCTTAATATGCCAGCTACTCAGCTTGTATTTTTGCACGGTTTTGGAGAAGATGAAAGAGTATGGGAAGACTTTTTGCCTTTTCATACTTTTTCATTTCCTGTTATTTGTCCCGATTATGCGGAATGGACGGATTGTGCCACGTTAGCAGATTACGCCCGTAAAATACTTTCTTCTCTGCCCTCTGATAGTCATTTTATACTAGTAGGCCATTCGATGGGCGGTTATATCGCCTTAGAAATGGCGTCTCAATTTCCAGAGCGAATCCAGAAAGTGGTGATGTTACATTCCACTTTTGTGGCAGATACGGAAGAAAAGAAAATCAACCGAGATCGAACAGCAGATTTGCTGGAAAAAAAGGGGACGGGGTTCTTTATAGGTCCATTTTTGCCTAATTTATTTGCTTCGGCATCCCCAGATCTCCTAGCAACTTTAGCAGAACGATACCGAAATTTGCCCGCAGCCGGCTTAATTGCAGCTACTAAAGCGATGAGGGATCGTAGCGATTTTACGATTTTTGTTCAAACAACAGGTATCCCATTCCTTTTTATCTTGGGAGAAAAAGACGCCTTGATCTCTCCAGAGTCAATTACTCGTTTTGTAACGAAATCGGTTGTAATTTTGCCAAACGTAGGTCACCAAGGAACTTACGAAGCGCCAAAAGCGGTTGCCGAGGCCATTAATCAATTTGTGAATGTCTGATATTATCATTGCCTTAGATGGCTTCTCTTCTTGTGGAAAAAGTACGACAGCACGCCACGTCGCTGCTTCATTGCATTACGCTTTCTTAGATACAGGAGCGATGTACCGCGCAGTGGCCCTATATTTCCATCGCCAGCAAGTAGATTTAGCTAATTTACAAGCCGTAAAAGAAGCGTTGAAACACGTTGAGATCACCTTTCAATTCAATCCTTCGAAACAAGCTTCAGATACGATTTTGAATGGAGAGAATGTAGAAGCGGAGATTCGCAAAATGTACATTTCAGATTTAGTGAGCCAAGTGGCCGCTATCCCAGATGTGAGACACGCAATGGTTGCTCAACAACAGCGAATGGGAGAGAAGAAAGGCATTGTGATGGATGGTCGTGACATAGGAACGGTTGTTTTTCCGCAAGCTGAATTGAAGATATTTATGACGGCTGAGCCGCATATTCGTGCTCAACGCCGCAAATTAGAGCTTTTACAAAAAGGCGAAGATCTTCCTTTAGAAGAGATTATAGAAAACTTGCGCAAACGGGATGAAATTGATTCAAATCGCAGCGAAGGCCCATTGAAGCGTGCGGCTGATGCTATCGATTTAGATACTTCATATCGTACGATGGATGAGCAAGTAGAATTCGTATTAGATCACGTTCGTCGCGTGCAAGGTGAAAAACGATAAACCCCTCATCATTGTAGGTCAGGGTTTAGCTGGCACCATTTTAGCACACCATTTTCTGGAGGCTGGAATTTCCTTTGAGATTTGGGATTCCCCTGCCACTCATTTTAATTCCTCTCTAGCAGCCGGTGGAATTTTCAATCCAGTAACGGGTCGGAAATTAGAACAGACGTGGCTTGCGGATGAATTATTCCCTTATCTATTTGATTTTTATCCACGATTAGAGGCTACGCTAGGAGCGCGGTTTTTCTTTCCGATGCCCCTTTTTCGTCCTTTTGCCAATGAGGAAATGAAGAGCTGGTTGGTTGAGAGAAAAGACCAAATACATCATGATTTTTTACGTTGGGAGTCGGAGGGTGTTTGGGTGGAACAAGCAGGTTGGGTGGATGTTGCTACATTATTACGCATTTCTCGCGACTATTTTGCTTCGAAGGGTTTGCTTAAGGAGGCGCAATACATGGGTAGTCAGGCGATCTTTTGTGAGGGATTTCATGGGCAGAAAAATCCGCTCTGGTCATGTTTGCCTTTTTTACCAGCGAAGGGGGAGTTGATGGAAATTGCTTCGAATGAGCCATCGGAGGAGTATATTTTGAACAAAAATGGATTTGTGGTACCCTTGGGTTCTCGGTATTTCAAGGTGGGGGCCACCTATGGTTGGAAGGAGTTTACGAACGAGACGACTCCGGAGGCATTGGAGGAATTGACAAAGAAGTTAGCCTTAATGGGGGTGGAGAATTTTGAATTGGTTCAGCAAAAAACGGGTATTAGGCCTGCCACTCAGGATCGAAGACCTTTTGTGGGATTTCATTCGCAGGAGGAAGCAGGTATTTTCAATGGATTTGGTTCTAAAGGAGTTTCTTTGAGCCCTTATTTTGCCAAACAGTGGACCGACGAAATCCTCGGAAAATCCGCTGTACATCCGGAAGCATCAATTCGTCGATTTTATCATTTATTTTCCGTTTAAATCTGTAAATTTGGTTTTAAAGTCTTTTGACCTAATGCGCAATTTTACCTCTTTTATCGCGGTAGTGTTTGTCTTGATCTTTGGCAGTATAGAGCTCAA
This sequence comes from Aquirufa lenticrescens, assembly GCF_019916085.1. NCBI lineage: Bacteria > Pseudomonadati > Bacteroidota > Cytophagia > Cytophagales > Flectobacillaceae > Aquirufa > Aquirufa lenticrescens. The sequence goes on from NZ_CP049834.1 coordinate 1,880,419, forward strand.
AGCACAAGGGTCGCAATGGATTTCAGAAAATCACCGCATTCAATACCAGAAATTTGCTTGGAAATACGTAGGCAGCTCTAATTTCGAGGTCTATTATTTAGATAAAAATGAGGCGTTGGCTAAATCAACTTTGGCCTATTTAGAATCCGATTTTGTTCGCGTTACAGAACTAATTTCCTATTCGCCTGTTCAAAAAATCAAGTTATTTATTTACCCGAATCACGAAACCTGGTTGCAAAGCAATGGTGGAATTTCCTTAGCGAATGCAAAAGAGGTGGAACAGGAGAATCTGTCTAAGTTTCGCATTGAAATTGCTTTTAAAGAAAATTTAGCCTCCTTTAAGCAAGAATTAACGAAGCAAGTTGCCTCTATTTATTTACATGATTTATTGTACGGAGGCTCAGTGAAGGACGTTTTACAGAGTTCCTTGTTATTAAATGTATCCGATTGGTATGTGCAGGGGATGGCAGCCTATATCGCCAGAGGTGATTCCCCTGAAATGCGTCGCTTTACCTATCAAATCATCAGCGAAAACAAGATCCGAAAACTTCCTTTGGCAAAAGGCAAAGAAGCTGAATTGCTTGGGCAATCGATCTGGGCTTACATTGCTACGACCTATGGAAAGCAATCGATTGGCAATATTTTGAATTTAACGCGTATCATTCGCAGTGAGCAATCGAGTATTTCGAGTACCATTCGCAAGCCCTTTTCGAAGTTCTTAAAGGATTGGTTTGACTATTATTTGAACGATGCGAAGCAGCTAGAGGTGAATTCGCTAAAGGTATTCTCAACGGAAGAATATACCACCTCTGCACCTACGATGAATTCCTATCGATTAAGCCCGGATGGATTACACGAGGTGTGGGTGAGTGATGAGTCCGGTCGCTACAGTGTTCATTTTCACACGTTGGGCGCTAAAAAATCCCAAATTATCCTTCAGTCAGGTTTGAAAGATGTGAATCGTATTTCCGAAGGCAAGGGTCCACTCGTTTCTTGGTATGGTAAAAATTCGCTTGCGGTCTTATTCTCTGATCAAGGCTATACCTGGTACCAGTCCTTCACGATGGAAAAGTCAGGGAAGCTAAAGGGAGACGATAAAAAGAAGATTGCTAATCTGTCTTATCTAGACATGAAGATGGCTGCGAATGGAACTAAAATGCTTGTTCGCATCATGGAAAAAGGCCAGGTGGATGTGGGGATTTATGATTTAAAACGGAATCGATTAAATCCGGTGACGAAGGATGCATTCGATGAGACGGAGGCTCACTGGTTACCTGATAACCGTATTTTGTATTTGACAGATCGTTACATTGATTCTTTGCCAGCTCCTGCAGCTCCTTTTACCTCCGCATTTATTTGGAATCCAGATGAACCGGAAAATCCATCTCGCTTGTTTTCTACCTCCGGTAAAGTCTTTAATTTTCAATTCCGTTCGGACTCGGTTGCTTATTTTTTACAAGCCCAAAACACTGGAAATCGACTCATTCGCTTCCAATGGAGTGACTCTACCTTTCAACAAATGGCCGTTCGATCCGTGGCTTGGGAAAATTTTGAAATTGGGCCAGCGGGAATTTCAAGTAAAGAGAGTAATATTCTTTCGGATAAAATTGCACGATACACTTGGGCAAGTTTGGATGAATTGACCAATTCTTCTTGGATACCGACCATCATAGATCCTGTCATCCTACATGCGGTAGAACCTGTAAACGCCGAATCAACGGATCTAGCAAAGAAAACGAGACGTGCTCGATTAGAGCGTCAACAAAGTATTCGCTTAAAAAGGGAGCCGGGTAAATTAGTAGGGCCTTTAGATTATGAGAATACCTTTGTGATGAATAGTTCTGAAGGGCAGTTCAGATCTGATCCCATTCGGGGCTTGGGTTATGGGTATGAATTAAAGGCCAATGATTTATTAGAAAATCATCTGTTTAAAGCGGGTGCTTTTTTAACCGCTAATTTGCGCAACACGGATATTTGGGGTGAATACAGTTATTTAGCCAATAAGTTAGATTGGACTTTCCGTTACGACCGCAAGGTACTAGGTCAGGATACCGAATCTGAATCCCAAAAGATTCGATTTAATCGATTTGCCCTAACGGCGACGTATCCTTTTAATTTATTGAGCCGTTTGTCCGTTACGGGGATGTATTCGACAAACCGTTTATTTTCTCAGCTTTCTTTGACTAATCCAGAAGATTATTCAGGCTATGCGGGGACTTCGGTTAATTATGTGTTTGATAATACGGTATCTGCTGGAGAAAATCTGCGTACAGGTTTCCGGTTTAGTTTGCTCGCTGAAGCGCATAAAGAGGTGGTTAATACGGGTGATTTTGTGCGATTAGGCTTAGATGCACGCTATTATAAAAAACTGTCTAATTCCTTTTATTTTGCCACTCGTTTATCAGCCTCCCATCAAATGGGATCTCAGACGCAAGCCTCCATGCTAGGTGGGATGGAGAATTGGTTATTTAATAAGCAAGAAACGCGTACGCAGGAATCCCCTTTAGGATTAGCTAATTTAGCCCAACGGGATGTCTTCATGAGTAATTTTATTGCTCCTTTGCGTGGCTTTGCCTTGAATAAATTGAGCGGTAATAGTCATTTGCTCTTGAATATGGAACTGAGATTGCCTGTTAAATCGTTAATGGCCATCGAATCCTCATCTGTACTTAATTCTGTGCAGTTAGTGGGTTTTACGGACATAGGAACCGCTTGGTCTGGCTCCAGTCCATTTGCAAAAACGAATGGCTTTAATACGAATGTGTATGGAGGTAAGACCAATCCATTTCAAGCAACGGTTACTGATTTTCGTAATCCATTCTTAATGGGCTATGGTTTTGGGGCTCGAGCGACAGTTTTTGGGTATTTTGTGAAATTCGATTATGCCTTTGGTTTAGAAAATAAGGAAGTGAAATCTCCAGTTACCTACTTAACTTTAGGATACGATTTTTAGATGAAAAGACTCCTGATTTTCTTCCTGCTATTGTTGCCCTCTCTTTTTTATGGCCAAAGTCTAAGCGTTTCTAATCTCCCTATTGTTCGATTTAATACGAAAACACGTGTCATCCAGGATGAGCCTAAAATCCCGGTTCAAATGGAGGTTTTTGACAATGGTCCTGGGCAATTAAATCAAGTATCTTCTACGCCCACTATCTCCACTGTGGCAGGGGTCGAATTCCGAGGATCTACCTCGCAAGCCGATTTCTACTTCCTGCCGGGTTTAGTAAAAAAGCCTTATGGTATAGAATTGTGGATTGATTCCACTGGCGTTAAAGCAAAGAAATTATCGCTTGTTCAAATGCCGGAGGAAACGGATTGGGTATTGAACGCCTCTTACAATGACCGCTCTTTTATGCGCGATTTTATTGCCCAAAAATTAGCGGGTCGTTTAGGTTTATTACATAGTGATGCGAAATTCGTGGAGCTCATCATAAACGATGAATACCGTGGGGTATATGTCTTAATGGAGAAAGTCAAACAAGGTAAGAATCGGGTGCCTATCTCGGATTTATATCCCACCGAAAATTCAGGTGATGATGTAACTGGTGGTTATTTGCTTAAAATTGATAAAACCAGCGGTTCCCCGTCTACCACTTGGAAAAGTAATTATACTTCTGGTATAACGGCTACGCAAAAATGTGAATTCCAAATTGAATATCCCCAATACGGCATCATCACACAGCAGCAATTGATTTATATCCGTGATTACATTAATAATTGGGAAAAGAAATTAATGACGGAAGATATGAATGACCCGAAGGCAAGCTTTCGGGACTATATGGACGTTTCCTCCTTCGTGAATTATTTTATTTTAAATGAAGCCACTAGAAACGTAGATGGATATCGTTTGAGTACTTATCTATATAAAGACAAAGAATCTTTAGGCGGAAAAATCAAGATGGGTCCAGCCTGGGATTTTAATATTGCCTTAGGAAATGCAGATTATTTGAATGGTTGGAAGACAGATGGCTTTGTGTACAAGGCGATGGAGAATGATGGGGGTAAAAATGATTATTGGCAAGTGCCTTTTTGGTGGAATAAATTGATTCAAGATGCAAGTTTCCGCAAAGCCTTAGCAACGCGCTGGAAGTCAGTTCGCTCTAGTTTTTTGAATACGAATACCCTTTTTGCGACCATCGATTCGGCGCAGGTTGTTTTGAAGGATCCTCTGATAAGAAATTTTCAAAAATACCCTTTAATGGGTAAGAAGATCTGGCCAAATTATTATGTAGGGGCAACCTTGAGTGATGAAGTGAATTGGTTGAAAAATTGGATACAGGGCCGTCTAGTTTGGTTAGATGCTCAAATGGCTGTCTTTGATAGTCCTATTTTGGCCGTTCGCGAGGAAAACACCTCAGCCATCGTGTATCCTAATCCATCCACGACAGGAATCTTTCAATGGAAATTTAGTTTAGACAAACCTTCTTTAGTGACCTATTTTATATCTGATGCGATGGGACGGATGATTATGTCCCCTAAAAACGCTAATTTTGGGTCAGGAGAGCAGATTCAACCTTTGGATTTATCTGCATTTCAAGCCGGAACCTACTTGTTATCTTGGAAAACAGAAGACAGTGCCGTCCAGCAAATTAAAATTTCACGTTAATGTCATCTATTCTAGCTCAATTTCAACGTACCCGTTTTGCAGCGTCCTCTTTAGCGATGGCTAGTGGGGAATCTCGGAATAGGGTTTTGGCTAGTATTGCTGAGTTGATTCGTGTGAATTCTTCGGAAATTTTACGAGAAAATCAACAGGATTTAGATCAAATGGCGATCGATCATCCCATGCGAGATCGACTTCTATTAACCCAAGATCGATTAGATGCTTTAGCTTTAAGCGTCCTTTCTGTGATGCAATTACCAGATCCAACTGGTCAGGTTTTATCGAAGAAAATGCTTCCGAATGGACTTGACTTGTCTAAAATAACGGTGCCGCTTGGAGTGGTGGGTGTTATATTTGAATCACGGCCGAATGTAACCATCGACGTGGCTTCACTATGCATTCGCTCTGGGAATGCGGTGGTATTACGGGGTGGATCGGATGCTTTTCACACGAATACCATTTTAGTTAAATTGATTCATCTAGCGCTTGAAAAACACGGATTTTCGACGGATTTGGTTTATTTGATGCCCACGGATCGTGTGCACGTAACGACTCTTTTGACAGCGGTTAAGTACATTGACGTGATTATCCCACGAGGTTCTGAAGCCTTAATTCAGCGGGTTCGCAAAGAATCTTTGGTGCCTACGATTGAAACAGGCGCTGGCGTTTGCCATACCTATGTGGCAGCCTCGGCTGATCTAGCAATGGCAGTTAACATTGTTGTGAATGCCAAAGTTTCACGTCCCTCTGTTTGTAATTCATTAGACACCATCGTAGTGCATCAGTCGATAGCGGCTGAATTTCTTCCATTAGTGGCTGAACCTTTAAAAGCCCACTTGGTGAAGATTTATGCTGATTCAGCAGCTTATCGCACGTTAGAGGAAGTGGCCTATCCCTTTTTAGAAAAGGCAACGGAATCGGATTTTGGTCGTGAATTCTTAGACTTTGCTTGCTCTATTAAGGTGGTGCAGGATTTGCCTGAAGCCATTGAACATATTTCGTCTTATTCATCTAGACACTCAGAGGCAATCGTTTCAAGTGATGAAAAAGAAGCGCAGTTTTTCTTATCAACCGTGGATGCTGCGGCCGTTTATTGGAACGCCTCGACGCGTTTTACGGATGGAGGAGAATTTGGATTAGGAACTGAAATAGGTATTTCTACTCAAAAATTACATGCGCGTGGCCCCTTCGCGTTAGAGAAATTAGTGACCGAAAAATGGATTGGAATCGGTCAGGGCCAAATCCGCTAAAACTCGTGATCTAATCCCATTCGTTGCTTCATTTCGACTAGAATAGGGTGCTTTTTAGATAAGAAATCGTATTTATCTGATTGCGTATAAATCATCTTTTTGTCCGAAACCTCACCTGCTATCAAATCCAAGCTGATATCGATAGTATCATTCTTCAGTTTTTCACGCAAAGTGCCTACTAATTCTAGCTTCAGCGAGTCATTAAACTGTTGCATTTGGACTTCACCTTCTACCTTGGTATGGATGATAGAATCGATGAGACTAATCTCACGGTTCATCATCACATATTTGTTGATGAAATTGCCCTGTTTGAATCCTTGTGCGATTTGAGTCCACACAAAATGAAGTTCTTCGTAGGTGAACGGCTCATTTTGAACTTTTCCCTGCGCAATTACCTCAGCCGCATGTTCGGCTTGACCAGTACTAACTACTTTTTTGGCGCTACGTAATCCGTGACTCGTAGGTCTAGGGGATGTTTCAGCAGATACAACTTGAACGGGGGCTGCTTGAACGGGAGCGATCTCCTGAACGGGAGCCGCTTGAACTGGAGTCTCCTGAACTGGTGTCGAAGCCACTGGCGCCGCTTCGGTAGAAACTACTTGAATAACGGGTTCAGCCGGAGCTACTGGAGCAGCCGAAACCGCAGCCGCAGCTATCGGTTTAGGCTCAGACTTTTTTCCGGCGCCACCCTCCACCGCAGGTTGAGATGCGGTAGGTTGGTAAACCGACGGCAAATAGTTGATTTTCAATAAGGTCAATTCGACGTGTAAACGGGCGTTCTTCGCTGCTTTGTAATGAATCTCGCATTGAGAGCAAAGGTTCATAGCAGATAATAAGAAGGAGGCAGACGTTTTCGCGGACTGCGCTTGAAATTTCGCCCGATTCTCTTCGCTTAATTCCATTAAGGCAAGCGTCTTCGGATCTTTGGCAAATAACAAATTACGGAAATGCTCCGATAGGCCGGCAATAAACTGCTGACCATCAAAACCCTTGCGCATAATCTCATCTAATAAAACGAGTGCGTCTGTGTGGTTTTGATTCACGAAGAAATCCGTTAATTGGAAGTAATAATCGCTGTCCAGTATGTGTAAATTTTCCAATACATCCGCGTGTCTCAGCGCATTGTCCGTGGAGAAAGTCACATTTAAGTCAAACATCGAAAGTGCATCGCGCAGACCACCATCGGCTTTGATGGAAATCAATTCCAAAGCTGCCGGTTCCGCTGTAATCCCTTCTTTTTCCGCGATCGAAGAAAGGTGAGACGCCATATCTTTCCATTGAATGCGGTTGAAGTCAAAGATTTGGCAACGCGATAGAATCGTAGGCAAAATCTTGTGCTTTTCCGTCGTCGCTAGAATAAAAATAGCATAGGAAGGTGGCTCCTCTAAGGTCTTTAAAAAGGCATTGAAGGCTGCTGCCGAAAGCATGTGAACCTCATCAATGATGTAAATTTTGTATTTACCGTTTTGAGGAGGATAGCGAACTTGATCGATTAGGTTCCGAATATCTTCTACCGAGTTATTCGAAGCGGCATCTAATTCGTGAATCGTTAAGGAAGTATTTTCTTGGAAAGAATGACAAGAAGTACATTTGCCACACGCTTCACCATCCGCACCTAAATCTTGGCAATTAATTGTCTTGGCTAAAATACGGGCGCAAGTCGTTTTACCGACCCCTCTCGGGCCACAAAAAAGGAATGCTTGCGCCAGGTGATTGGACTTGATAGCATTTTTTAAGGTGGTGGTAATGTGACTTTGGCCTACCACAGAATCGAAAAGGGTAGGGCGGTATTTACGCGCTGAAACAATAAAATTTTCCATAATCAAATTTACCTTTTTAAGGGATAATTCCCAAATGCTTTAGGGGATTCTAATGACAGCGCTTACGGGAAAATGATCCGTTGGATAGTTGTTTTCCCAAGTCTCACTATGGGTAGTATGTTGTAAAACGGAAGGACCATTTTTGACAAAAATATAATCAATATGTCTTCCTTCTTGTTCTTTAGTGAAGCCATTAAAGGAGCTGTATGGGCCATAGTGGCCATTTTGGCTAATTTTCTCCGCATCGATGACATGCGCTGGATTTTTTGCATCCACTAAAATTTGAATCGGTTCATCATCTGGCGTAGCATTGAAATCACCTGTTAATATCACCGGAGATTTACCCGCGATTTCAGCTATTTTACGCAATACGAGCTTCGCACTTTCTCTGCGCGCCACCTTGCCTAAATGATCGAAATGGGTATTGAATACGAAGAATTTTTTGCCAGTTTTAATCTCTTGAAATTGTCCCCAAGTCACCACGCGACGGCAAGCGGCATCCCAGCCAAAACCTACCTTGTCACATGAGTCTGACAACCAAAACGTTTTCTCTTGGAGCAATTTGAATTTCGATTTGCGGTACATTAAGGCAGAAAATTCTCCTTCTGCTTTCCCATCATCCCGGCCTTTCCCAAACCAGCCAAAACCCGGCAATTCCTTTTCTAAATCTGTAATTTGATGCAAGAATGCTTCTTGTAATCCAATTATATCTGCCTGATGGTAGCGAATCAATTCCCCACAATGTTTTGCGCGGTATTTCCATTGGTTTGTGCCATCCGATTCGGTGTCTAATCGCACATTGAAAGTCATCGCCTTGATTTGCGCTGAGGTGGTAGAAAATTGCGCTGAGGCCGCTGGGCCCGCTAATAAAAGCACAAAACAGGTGAATGCTTTTAAGATATTCATCACCTGTGGAAATACGCGGTCGTTCTTCCCATTTTGAATGACAAAATCAGCTCCCCAAAGGTAGTTTTTAGGTTGCGGTTGCAAATCGATTATTTGCATGGTTTCCATATAACTCATACGACTTCTTTTTTGGACGTTTTGAATGCGTTCAGGTAAGGGGCAATCCACCGTGATCATCTGTGAGATGTGTTCCGGTTTTGTACGCGGTGTGATGAGGGCGGATTCGTATAGACAAAAAGGGGCTTCAGGCGTATTTGTAATCCATTCTGCTGCCTGTGAACGAACGGCGGGATGGATAATGGCATTAAGGTGAGCGACATCACCTGGGTATTTTTGTAGGAGGCCTTTTATCCAAGCCCGGTTGTAAGATCCATCTGGAAGATAGGATTTAGGGCCAAATTCTGCGATAATAGCTTCCTTCACCGCCTCATCCTTCTCACAAATTTCTCGCGCCACTTTGTCCGCTTCGAAAATGGGAATTCCCAGACATGAAAAAATCCGGCAAATGGTCGATTTGCCGGATCCTATTCCGCCTGTAATTCCGATGAAAGGTTTCAGGCCTGTATCCATTGAATTACTCTTCTAAGCGAGATGAAGCATCTTTAGAGATTGCTGTTTTTTCGAAAACCATGCGAACACCTTTGCTTGAATCAACTTCAACAACGATTGTTTTTTCGCGAATCGTCACCACAGTTCCGTGGGCACCACCAATGGTTACCACTTTGTCACCTGTCTTCAATTCTTCAATAAATTTCTTCGCTTCTTTTGCCTTCGTTTGTTGTGGACGAATCATGAAGAAATAAAATACGACGAAAATACCTCCGAAAAGGATGATTTGCATGTACGCTGGACTCTGTGCTTGTAATAATAACATGTGTTTATTTTTTAGGTACTACTTCTACTTTAAATGCCATTCTGTTTTCCGCGGGTAGCGTATTACAATAGGCGGTAATGGTTTTTTGCAATTTGCCTTCTTTCCCTTTCGAATCAAACTTCACGCGAATGAACCCTTTTTTACCTGGTTGAATCACATCGGTGCTCCATTTAGGGGTCGTGCATCCGCAAGACGCATTCACTGAGATGATTTTCAAAGGTAAATTCCCCGTATTCTTAAAATTAAAGGTGTGAAAAACACTATCTCCTTCCACTAAGCGTCCTAAGGAAACATAGGGTTTATCCACTTTCAGGATGGGGTGTTTTTCTGCACTCGGTTTTAAAGCTGCCGGAATGGCATTTTCGGTGGCATTGTTCGCCTCTTTTTGCTGGTTCGTACAGGATAATATCCCAAAGAAACAGAATAAAAGGAGAGTAGTGCGCATCTTATTTGGCCTTAATCTGAGTCATCATTTTTTCCACGTCCTCTAGCAATTTCTCTGCTTTGATTTTCGCGTCTTGAACCACTTTTTTGCCTTCTGATTTCGCGGAAGTTTCGATAACCTCTTTGCCCTCAACGATATCATTGATCAATTGCTTTAATTGATCACGGTATTTGTTCAATTGGAAATACAATTTACTGCGGGTATTTTCTCCTTTATCTGGAGCGTATAAGATACCTACCACAGCTCCAGCTGCAGCGCCTACTACGAAGGCCCAAAAAGATCTAGATGATTTGCTCATGTTATTTGTTAGCTATGTCGATTAATCCTCGACCTGATTTAGTAATCACTTTTTCGTGAACTAAGCGATTCGAAACTACGTCTAAAATTCCGTTTATAAACTGGCCAGACTTAGGTGTCGAATAGTTTTTTGCTAGTTCGATGTACTCGTTAATGCTCACTTTTACTGGAATACTAGAGAATTTCACCATCTCGGCTAATGCCATTTTAAGAATGATAAAATCCGCTACCGCTAAGCGATCTGATTCCCAGTTTTTCGTTTGGTCCCCAATCCAAGCACTTAATTGCTTGTCTTCCGAAACGCTATAATCGAATAATTCCTCAAAGAATAACTTATCGTCTTCCCATTGGATGGCGAGTGGTTGTAAACTTAGGTCTTCCAAAGCCTCTATCTTAAAGGTCTTGTTCGCCATACTCTTCACCACGTCTTTATTCAAAGACCAATTTAAATCTTTTTCCTCAAAATACTCCGTCATGGACTCGTGTTTTAAAAGGAAATTTTTCAATACATATACGACGAAGGCCAAATCATCTTCAAACTTCTTGCCCGCCGTAGGAAGGTAAGTTAAGAAGGTTTCATCCGTCAAGATGTTTTCGATAAATAATTTCTTGATTAAATTTTCTTCATCTTCAGACCAGCCGATGTGGTTCTTATCGAAGGCACGTTGTAAATCACCCCATTTGGAAAGAATATACAATACCTTGTTTTTTGCCAAAAGAGAAGTCTTCGTGTTGTTCTCTAATAAACGTCTATTTTCATCCCAAAGCGCGATTAAGGGCAATTGCTGCAAATAATACAAGATTTTCAGGTATTGCTTATTGATCGATTCGACCTCTGTTACCATATCTTGCTTGAGCTTCTTCGCGATTTGCTTCACGTTCGCTTGATACAATTTATAGACTGATTGAGCCGCATCTTGCGCTTCTGCAGGAATCGTTTCTTCGGAAGTAATTTCTTGGAAATACTCTTTTAATTGAATTTCGGCAAGTTGTCGCAGGCCCTCTAAACGAGGCATTTGGTCCTCTTTTGCCACCATTAAAGATAAATCAGGCTGAAAAATGGTCGCTAAACCATCAAAAGCTAATTGATATTGGGCACGTTCTTGTGTATAAAAAGCATACAATTGTTGAAATGCTTTGACACGTAGTAATCTCCTGTTAACCATCCGAAATAAAAGAGCGTCTTGTTTTGAATCCCAAAATTAAGAATTTTAATTGATAAAGGTCCTATCTTTGTAGTCAATTAATCTTTAGATTCTTCCTTACGTGGGCGCATTAAGTCACATCAATCAGTATTTCTGGAAATATAAGTCGCTACTCATTTTGGGGATTATATTTACCTTATTTTCGAATTTTTTTGGTGTATTCCCCGCGCAATTAGTGCGTTATGCACTCGATTTAGTGACGGAAACCATCAACATTTATTTCCTTTTCAAAGGATTTAGCCTCCAAAAAGCCTTCTACGAAATCTTCGGTTTTACCCTCTTTTTCTACGGAGGTTTAATCATTCTGATGGCTATTTTAAAAGGCGTTTTCCTCTTTTTAGTTCGTCAGACTCTCATTGTGATGTCCCGTCACATCGAATTTGAATTGAAAAATGAAATTTATACTCACTACCAAACCTTGCCTTTGTCCTTCTATCGCCAACAAAATACAGGCGATTTAATGGCCCGCATTTCGGAAGATGTGGGAAAAGTGCGGATGTATGTGGGACCTAGTATTATGTACGGATTGAATTTGATCACGGTGTTTATTTTGGTGATTTATTCGATGTGGCAGGTGAACCAAAAATTGATGTGGTATGTCTTAATGCCGCTGCCCATTTTGTCAATTAGTATCTATTATGTGAATTCGGTGATCATTCGTAAGTCAGAAGAGATTCAGGCAGCATTATCGCAAATTTCGACTTTTGCGCAGGAGGCGTTTTCGGGGATTCGGGTGTTGAAGTCCTTTGTCAGGGAGAAGAAATCGCTTGATGCTTTTACGGAGGCGTCCTCAGCCTACCGAACTAAATCGCTCGGTTTAGTCAAGGTGGATTCCCTTTTTACGCCTTTGATTGCCCTTTTAGTAGGCTTTTCCACCATTTTAGTGGTCTATATCGGTTCGCAGGAAGTGATTGCTGGTAGAATGACGGTGGGTAATATCACAGAATTCATCATGTATGTCTTTATGTTAACCTGGCCGGTGACTGCTTTGGGTTGGACCAGTTCGCAGATTCAACGGGCGGCTGCTTCGCAGAAGCGGATTAATGAGTTTTTAGAGGCCAAATCCGAATTGACCACTGGCAAGCAAATTCGCCAAGAGATCATTGGTAACTGGGAATTCAAAGGCGTAAGTTTTGCCTATCCAGGTTCTGATCGCTTGGTATTAAACAACGTGAATTTGACGATCGGGGCAGGGGAGTCGGTGGCACTTTTAGGCCAAACGGGTTCCGGTAAATCGACCGTCGCCTTGTTGATGGCGCGCTTTTATGATCCAAGTGCTGGAGAAATTTTATTGGATGGAATCTCCTTGAAGGATTGGGATATGGCTTGGGTGCGTTCTTTTGTGGGATTTGTGCCACAGGATGTGTTCTTGTTCTCGACGAGTATCTCTGAAAATATTCGCTTTGGTAACGATGCCTTAACGCAAGAGTCGATCGAAGTCGCGGCTAAGCAAGCGGATGTGTATGACAATATAATGGAGTTCCCTGATCAATTCGAAACGATTTTGGGTGAGAGAGGGATCACGCTTTCAGGTGGTCAAAAACAGCGGGTGTCGATTGCCAGAGCTTTGGCTAAAAACCCCAAGATGCTCATTCTAGATGACTGTTTATCTGCGGTAGATACGCATACGGAACATACGATTTTGGAAAATTTAAAGCAGGTGACGGTAGGAAAGTCGTCACTGATTATTTCTCACCGCGTTTCTTCTGCACGATTAGCGAATCGCATCTTTGTCTTGTCAGACGGGTCGATTGTGGAAAGTGGATCTCACGATCAATTGATGGCGGATAAATCGCTTTACTTCGAACTGTACCAGCAGCAACTCAACGAAGAATTACAACAGGTTTCCGCTCAATCGAATTAATTCAATTTCGGCTGCTTTCGCTGCGTATTTTGCCTCAATTAAACGCGTCTCCGCTGCTACCGCATTTCGTTGCACCTCACGTAATTCATAGGACGTAGCGATACCTACTTTGAAACGATCAAAAGCAATGTCGATGTTTTGCTTCGCAATCGTATAATTCTCCGTCTCTAATTGAATCAGATTCATTGAATTCTCGTAGGTCACGTAGGTCTTTTCTAAAGCTGATAACAAGGCATTCTTCAAATCCTCAATTTGCAACGCAGCAATCTCTGCGTTGATTTTCGCATTCTGAATTCTACGCTTTTGGTTGTAGCCATCAAAGATGTTGATGGTTGCTCTTAAACCGTAATTGAACACATCACTACTTCCTTTCTCCACCCCAAAACCCGCGCCATTCGCTACACTATTCAAGTTATAGCCGGCTAATAAATCGATTTGAGGCTTTTGTTGACTCTGTAAATTCTTGGTGTCTAAATCGCTAATCTTCTTACTTAAGATTGCCCCGATTAAGGTAGGGTTCTGTGATAAAGCGCTCATTTTCAATTCGCTCAATTTTAATTTAGGGAGTAAATCGATGGTGTTCACGATTTGGAAATCGGCTTTGTAGTCTTTCACTAAAAGCGTGTTAAATCCGATTTTTGTGTTCGTAAAAGATTGCTCTTGTGCGATTAAAAGTGCTTTGTCTTCATTGTAATCCACCTGTGCAGAATAGTAATCTACTTTAGATCCTTGACCTACTTCGTAACGGTCCTTTGCTAATTTGAGTCGGTCGTTGGAGATTTCTAGCCCTTTTTTGAAGTTATTTACGCGTAAGTTTTGGCGAATAATATCATAATAAGTAGAAGAGATCAAGGCGATCAAGTTCTCAATCGATGACTCCGTTTGTTTTGCCCCTAAGTTTTGTAATTCTTTATAGCGGTCACGTAAGACGAACATCCCTTTTCCATCATATAATGTCCAGGCCATCGCCATACCTACATTTCCTGAATTAGAGTTGACTCCAGATTGAACTAATGGAGGGCGCAAACCGCCAAAAAACGATTGGTCAATTCCGGAAATCGTATAGTTTTTATTCGCTGATCCCGTAATAGTCGGTAGAAAACCTGCATTTCCTAAGCTATTTTCATTCGCTGCAATACGCTCCCTTTGTCTTGAAATTTGGATGGAATATTGCTTTGTGATGCCCTGTTGAATCGCGTCTTCCAACGTCAACATTTGTTGAGCTTGTGCCGCAATAGGGGACAAAAGAGCGAATAAGGCTAGGCGAAATAGTTTCATAGGTATAGGTTACAGACAATCAATATAACAAACTTAAGAAAATCAAGTCACAATAGGAAGCCCAAAGCCTATAAGCACCCATAAGGCTTTTTGAACAGAAAAGTTTACATTTGTTTTATGGTCACGCATCTCTATATCTACCCTATTAAGTCCTTAGGCGCTGTTTCACTAAGCGAAACAGTGATGGAGAAGGAAGGATTGCGTGGCGATCGTCGTTTTATGTTAGTGGATGCAACCGGTAAATTCATTACCCAGCGTACTCGACCAGAATTGACACGTTTTGTTTTATGCGAGTCCGCTCAGGGCTTTATCGTCAAAGACACAGCCTCTGGTTTAGAGAAGGAATTGACCTGGGAACCTACATTGGGAGAATGGATTCCAGTTGAAATTTGGGAGGATCAATTGCCAGCTCAAGAGGTATTGGAAGGTTGGTCTGAGTGGTTTTCAACTGCTTTATCTGAAGAGGTAAGGCTCGTACGGATTTCGTCAGAAAAACCGCGGGTAATGAAGGCGAAATACCAAACCGAAATTGCAAAAAACACCTCTTTTGCGGATTCATTGCCATTGCTTTTAGTCAGTGCGGGTTCTTATGCTGCTTTGCAAGCGCATGTAGAAGAACCCATAAATCAGCTACGTTTTAGGCCGAATATCATTGTATCATCTCCAGAGCCCTTTGTGGAAGATACCTGGGTTGAATTAAATATTGGAGAGGTTTCTCTTTCAGGTGCCAAACCCTGTGCCCGTTGTTCCCTGGTAAATGTGGATCCATTGACTGGAGAATCCGATAAAGTAACCTTGAAAGCCCTGGCTTCGTTCCGGACGCTAAATCACAAAGTTTATTTTGGTCAGCAATTTGTTCCCATGTCTGTAGGGAAAATTCAGGTGGGGATGGAAGTCCAAGTTATTCAATCGAAAGATGCGTTTTATTAGGAATCTATCTTTAGAAGTGGTGATTGGTGCGATTTTATACCAATGCTTCCTGTATCAAGTATATTTTCACACTTTTCCGCTAGTTCAAGAAGGTGTTATTTTAGCCTTGGTCGTTTGGTTCTTGTATTTGCTAGATAGGCAAATTGATAATCTTTTTCAGCCCGTTCAAGATGAACGTCATCGAATCCATCTAGATAAAAGTCCTCAGATACGCATCCTATTGGTAATCTTAGGAGTGTCCATTCTTTGTCTGCTGCCTTTTCTTCGTTTAGAAGTGTTATTCGCAGGATTTTCGCTACTTCTTCTCGTTATTCTGTACGGATATGCTTGGCATAAAGGCTGGTTGCGGCTTGAAAAGGAGTTGTTTACAGCTCTTCTATATGCTTTAGGTGTAGGATTAGTGGTGTGGGTACGCGAACCTAGAGCTGTTCTTCTCGTTTTACCACTTGTCGCCTTAGCCTATCATAACCTGTGTTTTTTTAACTTAATCGACTCATCGAGTGTTTTCTATGCGCAAAGATTACGGAAAACGGAATGGATTCTCGTGGGTCTCTTGAGCGGTATTTATGCTGCGACCCAGGAAATCTTCCTCGTCTTGCCTTTTTTGGTTACATTTGGGATAACGTTTGTATTATCCCGCTTGCCTTTTTCAGAAGAGAAGCGTTTGCTGGGTGATATAGCGTTTTGGAGTCCTCTTATCTACTTATTCTATGGGATTTTTTCAGCATAAAGACGCGTACAAAGCCTTAGCTTTTCCGGAATTTAGGGCTTATGTAACCGGGAATACGCTTTTTACGATTGCCTTGTTGATTCAGGAAGTAGTTTTAGCTTATGAAATTTATAAGATAACGCATAATCCGCTGGCCTTGGGTTTGATTGGCTTGGCAGAAGCGGTGCCATTTATTTCGTTGGTGCTTTTTGGGGGTCATTTTGCGGACAATCGGGATAAGAAAACGATTATGCAGGTGACGCTATCCTTGATTATTGCCTCTTCGATCTTCCTTTTGTATTCGAGTACGCAATTGCAATCTGCTGATCAAGATTTCCATATCTATTCGATCTATGCGGTTATTTTCATTATAGGTCTTTCCAAAGGCTTTTTCAGCCCCGCCGCCTCTTCCTTAAACCCTTTCTTGGTACCGAAAGAAGTTTTTGCCAATGCTGCCACTTGGAATAGTTCTTTCTGGCAATTGGGCTCCATTTTAGGGCCAGGTGTGGCAGGTTTTTTATATGCTTACGCCGGATTATCAGGATCCTTAATCACGGTGATCGCGCTATTACTAGGTGTGATGTTTTGTATTTTTCAAATTGAAAATCGCCCTGTTCCTGTCAAAACCGTGCAGCACGAATCCATTTGGCACAGTTTGCGAGAGGGAATTGCGTATGTATTCAAGACGAAAATTATTCTTTATTCCATTTCATTGGATTTGTTTTCGGTTCTTTTCGGTGGCGTAATCGCCATTTTGCCCATCTTCGCTGAAGATATTTTGAAAGTAGGAGCGGAGGGTTTAGGGATTTTGCGTGCCGCACCTTCGGTAGGAGCTGTGGTGACGATGGTTACGTTAGTCTATTTTCCTCCACTAAAACACGCTTGGAGGAATCTGATTTTAGCGATTGCTGGTTTTGGATTAGCCACTTTTGTTTTTGGCTTATCCACGAATTTTTGGCTTTCCGTAACGGCGCTTTTCTTTACGGGCGCTTTCGATTCGATCTCAGTAGTGATTCGACAAACGGTTCTACGTTTCTATACTCCTGATGAAATGAGAGGCCGAGTTTCGTCTGTTAACGGCGTTTTTGTGAGTACCTCGAACGAAATGGGAGCCTTTGAATCAGGCGTGGCCGCCAAGGTTTTTGGGACCGTTCCTTCCGTTTTGATAGGAGCGGGCGTGACGATGGTTTTGGTTAGCCTAGTCGCCATAACCTCGAAAGAGCTGTTTGACTTAAAAGTGGATGAAAAAGTCTCTGAATAACTAAGCTTTCGCTTCCTCTTTTTGTTTCGCAATTTGTGCTGGCCAGCCTTTCAAGATTTCTGTCAACACCTTCTTAGATTCTTGCGCCCACTGAATGCTTTGAATCGCTTGAACGTTGCTTGCGTTTTCACCTAATAAGCAAGGGAGAATTTTGATGTGGTGGTCTTCCATTTTTTTGGCAGAAACAATCACCGTTGCATCGCAAGACAAGTGGTGGATGATTCCATCCTGTGTTTGGCCTTCTGATACATAAAAATGATCTAATTGGGCTAATTGGATTGTTTTCTCAGCGATTAAACTCTCCCCTTGAAAATGCAATTGTGTGATAAAGTCATCCCCCACAGCTACATAGGAAACACGTTGTTTGCCTGATTTCTCTGCAAAAAAATCACCGATGGATTGGAAGAAATTACGCTTCGAAAGCGTAGTAATTCCGAGGCCTTTCGTGTTAGCAGGTAGATGTGACTGTATAAATTGGAATGTGCTGGGCAGGTGAAGAGGCATAGTAAAACAGATTATATTTCGATTCTAATTTTAGGCTTAGGGAATTCAAAGTAAGAAGAGAACGTTTTAAACCAGGCGTGAATGACTTCAAATCCAGTTTTGTCTAGCTTGTATTCGATGAATTGCCCCTTTTTATCCGCTTGAATCAGTTTGGCCTGCTTTAATAGATCCAAATGATGCGAAATACTCGGTTTACTCATATCAAACTGACTGGCAATTTGTCCGGCGTTCTGAGGGCCATTGACTAAGAATTGCAAGATCTCTCTCCGGGTCGGATCGTTGATTGCTTTGAATTTTGCGTCCATCTTAATTAGATAATTAAGCGAATGTCTAAATTAATATTCAGAAATGCAAATTTTAGACGTCGGATTTGCGATATGCATCGATTAAAGCGAGTTCTCCTTCCTTTCCCGGCTTAGAATTTCCGTGTTCCATCCCCAAAACGCCCGAATATCCTTTTTGTTTTAAGTGTCTGAAAATAGTTTGGTAATTCACCTCTCCCGTAGTAGGTTCTTTTCGACCTGGATTATCGCCTATTTGTAAATAGGCAATTTCATCCCAGCATTTGTCCATATTGGCGATCAGATTACCCTCATTTCGCTGCATATGGTACATATCGAACAGGATCTTGCAGGAAGGGGAGCTCACCGCACGGCAAATGCTGTAAGTTTGATCTGAATAGCGCAAAAATAAGTCTGAATTGTCGCTCAATGGTTCTAAAACCATGGTTAAGCCAGCAGGTTCTAGGATTTCAACCGCGCGTTTCAGGTTGTCGATCACATTGCCCGTTTGAATTCCCATCGGAAGATCACGAGTGAAATTACCAGGAACCACCGTCGCCCATTTTGCATTCACTCGCTTCGAAGTTTCTACCGCTTTTCTGCAAGAAGCCAGGAATAAATCGGTCCATTCCTTTTTGCCTGTTGTCATGGTCTGCTTATCAAAGAAGCCATCGAATTTGATGACGAAAACGCCCATTTTCATGTTGAGCTTGGCTAATTTTTCCCCGATTTTCTCTTGTAAAGCCACCGGTCTCTCCATTAGTTCGTTATCCTCTAAAGCTGTGAACCCTTGGTCATACATAAACTGCAGTTGATCCAGTTCATTAGGTCCAGCGTGGTTTTTGAACATCCCAAAATGGGGGGCATAGTTCAGTTCAAATGGCTTTTCGAGAGCCAATGTAGATCCTTTTGAAAAGGAGGGAATCATTAAACTAGCTCCCAAGATGGAGGCAAAATCACGGCGATTCATCTTATTTCTTCTTTAATGTGGATAAATATTCGACTAGATCTACTAATTCTGGGGTACTCATTCCATCGGCTAATCCTTCCGGCATCAATGACTCTGGTAATTGCTTGTATGATTTTAAAGCGGACGTTTTAAAGCTTTTCACAATTCCACCTGGAATGCGCAACACGATATCCGTTTCGTTCTTCGAGACAATGATCCCTTGATACGTATCTCCAGATTTTGTTTTTATTTCAAAGGTTTCATATCCAAAACCAATCCCCGCATTCGGGTGTAAAATGGACATGTACATTCCTTCTTTCGATAATTTCGTACCTATTTCACTTAGTTTTGGTCCAAAATCAATCCCTTCATTATTTACCACGTGACACATCGTGCACGAATTCGTAAATACCACTTTTCCTTTCACTGCATCTCCTGACATTTTGATTAATTCTGCCATTGCTGGATGCGCTTTCTTGGTTTCAGTTTGATGTTTGTCTAAATAACTATTTGCTTTCATTCGAAT
Source organism: Aquirufa lenticrescens (assembly GCF_019916085.1). Lineage (NCBI taxonomy): Bacteria > Pseudomonadati > Bacteroidota > Cytophagia > Cytophagales > Flectobacillaceae > Aquirufa > Aquirufa lenticrescens. The sequence continues at coordinate 1,900,121 of NZ_CP049834.1, forward strand.
GGACTTTCTCCATGCTTTTTGAAGGCTTTCCACCACTAAAGGAATGTATGCAGTTGCGATTTTCTTTTTCTCTAGCAAGTCCAAGACAAATTCTTCCGTGGGATAGGCATTTCCAATCACGCGTGCTGCTTGCATTTGAACTGCTTTGCTCAATTTGGGATTCGATGTGGCTTCATACAATAATTGTGCTGATTCCGTTTTTCCTTGCCAACGCAATGTTTCGATTAACGCAAGCTGTTCCGCTTCTTTACCCGCAAAGAATTTCGAGCGGATTAATGCAGCGCCACCAGGCAAATTATACAATACCTGACCCGATTTGGATGCTTCTGTACCGGCTAAAATCATCCCTAACACACGTGGGCTTTCTTCTGTTAGTTGGTAGTAATCCACTAATTCTAGATAAGGTTTTCCATTGATTTGCTTCAGTAGAGTAGAAAGCATCGACTTCACTTCCGTATTTGAAGTAATGTAAGCCGGTTTCATATGTCGTAATGCTTCTAATTGTGCGGTGACATCGGTAGCAAACTTACCTTTGATAAGCCCAAATAGAGCCTCAGATTTCTGTTCACCTGGCATGAAATCCAAGGCACGGAAATAGGCTAGGGACTTTGTGTTTCCAATCAATTCGATTAAAGCAGGAAGCGCTTTCTCTGTTCTTGCTCTCCAAACGACATCCGAATATCCCTTCGAATTCTCGGGCTTTAAGGCTGCATAAGCTGTAAAACGCTCGTCCCAGTTTCCGTCCGCTCCAATTCCTAAAGCTTCAAGATACCAACGGTCAGTGCCATTATGGCGCATCGCTAGACTCGCCCATAATTTATTCACTTCCTCTCCCGAAAGATGGCGCAAAGCAATCGCTAATTCGCGTCTAACAGAGGCATGTTGATCTTTTGCCGCTTTAGCCGCCAGACTAGCCCATTCCGCGAAGGGTTTTTGTTTCGCTGCCCGAATGGCCATTGCTTTCAGGTTAGGGTTTGCTTGATCGAACGCTTTTAGAATGAACTCATTCGAACGTGATCCTTGATTCAATACCCAAAATGCACGCGCTCTAAATCGCGGATTTTCATTCGTATTGAATTCATTTTCCAATACGGATTCAGCCTTAGTTCCCATTTTTTTCAAAGCCTGAAAGGCTAGAAAGCGGATTTCTAAGTTAGGATTCTCTAATGCTTTAAAAGCTAGTTCGGGCGTACTTAAATCAAAGTTTGTTTTTTTATACGCGTGTCCTTTAGGCGCGATTCGGTAGATACGACCTTTGGCCTGATCACCCGCCTGATGTCCACCTACACCTGGATCGTACCAGTCAGCAATAAAAAGAGATCCATCTGGTGCAGCCGCCACATCCGCTGGTCTAAACCATTGGTCGCGCGAAGTAATCAGATTGTTTATTCTTGCCTCATAACCAGCTCCCCAAGGAGTAGTAGCATAAGAACGAACCACGTTAGGGCCCGCATCCGTATGAATCATTTGATTTTGGAAGATAGACGGCAATAAATTACCCTCGTAAATGATCATCCCAGTAGGAGAACCCGCACCCGTTTGCAATAAATTAGGTACCACGCCCGGGTCATTCAAATGCCAGTGACGTAATGGAATCTCTTTTTCGATGTTCGTCCGATTTACTGACCAGCCTTCACCCGTCATTTCATCTACATAACCGTAGTTTCCGTGCTCGAAAACGGCATTAATCCGCACCCCTTTGTTCCCATCGTCATCATTATCTGATTGCCAAAGTGCCCCATAAGAATCCACCGCCACTTCGTAATTATTTCTAAAATTATGCCCTAAAACCTCTACTTGGCTTCCATCTAAATTACAACGGAATACCATTCCTTGACGGTATTTCTTCGGTCCAATCGGATCTCCATCTTGATCTAAGACCGGATTTCCTTTGGCATCCAACAACTGTTTCCCTTCGTTTCCGATATTAAAATACAATTTTCCATCCGGCCCAAATGTAAACGCGTGCGCCCCGTGATCATGTTGATCGCCACCAATTCCGGAGAACATCACTTCCTTACGGTCCGCCTTGCCATCTCGGTTATCATCAAACATTTTCCAGATATAAGGGCTCTGGGATACAATCACCATTGAATCCAAGACCGCGATACCTAATGGCGCATTTAGCTCAGGCGATTGGTAAAACACTTTTCGGCTATCTGCCTGGCCATCCCCATTCGTGTCTTCTAAAATGATGATGCGATCTCCCTCGGGATTCGTCGGATTACCATTAATTCCTGGTCGGTAGTTATAGGCCTCTAAGACCCAAACCCGACCTTTCGAATCTACATCGATATTCGTCGGATTAATCAACATCGGTTCTGCTGCGAAGGGTTTTACTTCTAGTCCTTCTGGGACCTGTAGCGTAGATAACTTTGTTTGAACCGAATCAACCACTATTTTTTTCGGCTGAACCAATTTAGGGATGCCTAAGCTAACAAGGCTAATCATCCCACCTAGGAATAGGAGTGGTGCGTTTTTAGCGATTTTCATTGTTTTAACGAATTGTAGAGAAGGAAGTCGGGGTCATAAAAATGGACTCGATTTTTTCAATAATCTTGCCATCTTTTTCTGAATCAGTCGATACTTGTTTCCATTTAGGATCATTTACAAAAGCCGACCAATTCGCTTTTGCTGTCTCTTCTGATGGATGTGCCACTAGATAGACCAATTTACTTTGGACAGCTGGATCCTTTTCGATGGTCGTAAAATAGGCAATATTTTTAATGTCATGCGATTTGAAAATCTTCATCGTGTGATTTTTAAATCGTTCCAAAATAGCCGGATTTCTACCAGGTAATTGAGAATAGGTACGTAATTCAAATACTTGGTCAACAGGGCCACCAGAAGGTTTAATTTTAGGACTAAAATCAGTGGCATTCATAAATATGCTTGTCACTTTAGCAACGATTTTACCCGTTTCTTCAGACTTTTTTGAGACTGTTTTCCACTCAGGATCACTGCTAAAATGCTTCCATGAAGAATCGCGTTCAGCCTTAGATGGATAAGCTAGGATATAATAAAGAGCGTTTTCTGTATTGTTGGTAGGAATCCAATAGCCCACGTTCGTCATTCCATGTTTCTCGAAAATTTTAGTCGTGTGATTCGTAAAACGTTGAATTAAAGCGTCTAGTCTGCCTGGATGGCAATAGTAGATGCGCATTTCGAAATAACGATTATCTGCTTTTTTCGCGTTTACAGTAAAAGAGAATAGACCTGCACACAGCAAGGTCAAAAGGAATAATTTTTTCATGAGGTATAATAGGTTTGTACGAATTTACGGATTTAATCGTCTTTTCAATAGTTTGTCAATCATAAAAAAGATCATCTCCGGTTTTAGAGTTCTCCAGTTCGGAATTTGGAGGTTTCCGCCAAAATTCAGGTAATAATCAATCTTATATTTGGCCCATTCTTCCTCCACAAATGGCGCAAAATGCATCGCCGCAATCCATCCATCTTCCACATCCTCAAACCATTCCGCATAATAATCATCCTCAAAAGAACCATGAAAATTCAATACATTTTCACCCACTAAAATGAAGTGCTTAATCCCCGCATCAACGAAATGATCGACCACCGTACGCTTCAAATGCATCACATCATTATGGAGGGTATCATTCCATTCCCCAAACAATTCAATGATTGTATATTTTGCCGCGTAATCCGTGTAAAGAATCTTGCAAAATAGTGTTTCTGAGCCTATATCATCCCAAAGCGGATGAATATAGTAGCCATAAATATCATTTTCGTAAGTCGTTTCAGAATAATGTCTTCCAAAGAAGGGTGATTTTTTATCGCGCGCCGCAACGTAAATGGATTCCCATTGGAAAGAGGGTTCAATGTTTTGCATACTCTAAGAACATAAAAAAGGCTTGCATTTGCAAGCCTTTTTTGAACAAGTTATGTATTGAATTTACAGGGCTACAGCCTTTTTAAATGCGCCATTTCTATCAAACTCAAGCATGTATTTCTTCGTAACTACTTCGATCACAACGTGGTAATCTTTTACCACATTGTCTACTGATGCACTTGCTCCTTTGACAAATACCCATCCTGCATAATTAGCATCCAAATAAGTTTTTACTGCACTAGGTAGGTCTGTAGACTTTAATTCCTTTATGTTTAGTGCTGGAGGGTTATGACCACCTTTTGCCGGATGATTAGGTAATAACTGGAATGAGGCATCTAAATGAAACTCTTTTTTAACAGTGGCTATCGTCACTCCTACATGGTATTCTACTACGACTGAGTCTTTTAAAATAGCGACTGCATAATCCAGCGTAAATCCAGCTGCATTTGTATTTAAATAGGCTGCTAAGCCTGCTGGAAGTGTTTTTAATTCAATTTTGGTAAAATCTGGTCCCTTTGTATTAACCTCTCTTGTTTTTATTATTTTGCCAGTTGCATCCACAACTAAGTCATACGGAACTCCCAGTTTTTCTATTCGGATATGGTATACTTCCATCCCAGCGGCATCTTTCACTAAAATAGCTCGCTTAAATGTATAGCCTGCTAAAGTGGATTTCACTGCAGCCGGTAAGTCGGCTAAGGCAATTTCTGTGGCCGCTGGAGCAGGGCCTTTCTTACCAGGTTTTCCCTGTAAACCGGTTACTTGGCTTAAAAAGGCACCAGTTTGATCAAAGAATATAGAATAATGTTCTTTGTTGAAAATTAATTCTACTCTGAAACCTAATTTATCTCCTTTTGTCTTTTTAGAGGCATGCTCGAAAGTGGCCCCCGGAAAATTAGTTTCTAAATAAGATAGCACCGCAGCTGGTAAATCTGTTTTAGCAATTTTCACAGCCACTTCTTTGATAATTCCTTTATTAGAAACGACTACTTGTGCCTCCGTAGTAGGCGCCGTAACATTTGCCACATAAAGAGAATTTGTTTGAAGAGAGGAGTAATCAACCCCCGTTACTTTCGGATACACAGTGGCTACAGCTTGAGTGACTAGAACAGGGACCTCTTGTGGAGCCAAAGTTGAAGCACTCTGCGGGTCTACATTTTGATCTTTAGTACACGCATTTAATGCTATTAAGGATACAAACGCAATTAATGAAATTTTTGTCTTCATGATCTTAAAAGTTGATTTGGTTTATCAAACGGTAAATCTGAAACAATAATATAATTCTATTTTGAAAAAAGGAAGAAGTGGAGCAACCAATCGACGAACGGGCGCATCTAGTCTACTAAATTATCAGTTAATTGATAATTTATAGTACCTTGTATTGCAAAGTACCTTTTATTTTATATCTTTGTAAAAGATTCAGCAAGCAATAATGAAAAAACGCCAATTACTTCTTTTATTACTCGTTTTTTGTAGTTTTCAAGCCATGTCTTTAGGCTTCCCTCATCGCTTATATCCCGCGAAATTTATTAAAAAGACTATCCAAGTTTTTGTAAAGAACTCAAAGAAATAATGTTTAATTTTGGTCGAAAGACTAGAATACTATGAGCTTATTATTTATTGAGTGGAACGCTGATCCGACTATTATCAACCTTTTAGGATTCCCTATCCGTTGGTACGGATTATGTTTTGCTTTAGCCTTTTTGGCTGGATTTCAGGTCGTAAGTTATATGTTCAAAAAGGAGGGTAGACCTGTCGAACAAGCCGATCAACTATTATTATACACGATGGTAGGAACGGTAGCAGGAGCTAGAATGGGACATTATTTCTTCTATGAATTTCCCTTGCTTTTAGCAGATCCTGTTCGGTTTTTTATCCAAATGATTACGCCACCTTTTTCTGGTTTAGCTTCCCACGGAGCTGCTATTGGTCTTTTTACTGCCTTTTATTTATACACTAGAAAAAATAAGGGGCAATCGTATTTGTATGTGACCGATCGGATTGTTATTGCGGCGGCGTTAGCTGGTTTCTTTATCCGTTTCGGGAATTTGATGAATTCTGAGATCATTGGGAAACCTACTGATTTGCCTTGGGGATTCAAATTTTTACGGGATTATGAGTTCAATCCGAGTGGCTTAGCGGCCTTTGTTGTACCTCGCCATCCCTCTCAATTGTATGAGGCCTTATCTTGTCTACTATTGTTTTTTATATTACTGTATTTGTGGAATCTGAAAAAAGAAAAGACACCGGCGGGTTTATTGACAGGTATTTTTATGATTTTCGTTTTCACGCTCCGCTTCTTTTATGAATTTTTAAAGGAGAATCAGAGTTCATTCGAAAATAATTTGACCTTAAATATGGGCCAAATTCTATCCATTCCGGCTGTCCTGTTTGGTATCGGAGTTCTTTTGTACGCGAAAAGAAAGGCTTAATTCGAGTAATCGAATTGCAGGTGATCTAAATTCGGAAGGTGTTTTTTGGGGCGTTTTACCTCGTAATCGTAAATGACTTGACCTAGGTTTTTGTAGAAGGGAAATCCGATCGTATCGTAATCATATTTCTCATCATTGAAGATTTCGTCTTCATTACAAAGCAAAACTGCGGTTACCATAAATTCGACTTTCTTGTCAAAATCCACCACATAGGCATTGTCTAATAGGAATCCATAGGCATCACCTACCTTATTGAAAATGCGCATGGATGGATTCAATGATGCATTTTTTTCTGATCCATAATATAAGAATTTGCAATAAGTCGCGAACTCCTCTTTGTAAATTGGATCTTTCGATTCCATCGGATACATCGACATATAGCGGTAAAGAAACCCATAATCCTCTTTAGACAGCTGGAATCGGTCTTTTGCTGGGAAGGCATCAGGCAACATTAATCTTTTGAGGAAATCATGTTGCGCCTGCAATGGATACGCATTTTTTAGGCTAAAGTCCAACGGTTTGTCTTCCACCACACCTGCATCATTCATGGTTCCCTTACCTAATAATATGGGTGTCGCTGCGCTGTAGGGTTTATCGTTAAAGGCCTCTGCTTGCTGGTAGATAACTTTGCCAGATGCGTCCATCAAGTTTATTGGGTTTGTGTATTGATTCTCTAAACGAGGCAGAGGAGTTTGTAAACGATGGGTAAGTCTAACCCCGTTGAACCCTTTCGAGCGCATCTTTTCGTTGAAAGGCCGTTGGCCTAAAAATTCGTAAAGGCGATTATAGGCTTCATTATCAGACACTAACAAAATCTTTTTAATGTAGTGTTCCACACTTGGTAAACCTGATTTTGCCGTGGTATCCGTCTTGATTTCGAGTTGAGATGGTCGGTTTTTTAGGGTTTGAAAGGCGGTTGATTTATCAATTTTTAAAGTATTCAATTTTTCTAAGGCCAAAACACTCGCCGCTAATTTCACGGTGCTAGCAGGATAGAAATATTCGTTCGAATCTGAGCGATAGGAATAGGTGGTCAGCCTAGGTTTGTTCTTCGCATCGCGATCTATCTGGGTATAAAGAATCTGAAGGCGGTATTTCTCCGGGTTGTCCGTCAATTTCTTGAATTTGTCTGGGTTAGATAGCAATAATTGCTCCAGTATGTTGGCGGGTTTTTGAGCGAATGTACTCATGCTGACGAAAAGAATAATAAGGATTTTACGCATAGCTTTTGATGGCTTCTGTGATGGTATCAATATCTGCTAATGTGAGGCAGGCAGGTAAGATGGCGCGACAGACAGGAGGTGCAGTGATATCTGGGTAGGCAAAATGATTCACTAAAATGCCGGCTGATTTTAGGTGTTCGAACAATCCTGGAGCTTTAGAACAGAAAGCAGGATAACCCGGTTCATAGGTCACAGGGGCATCAAATCCCTTGAGATTGTCTGCGAAGCGATCCGCTAAAGCCTTACTTTTCGTGCTCTGCTCTTTATAAGCTTCCATCGATTGCAACCCAGCATAACAAAAGGCAGGATTAGGGGGTGATGAGCCCACCCAAAAGGAATCCTTTTTGATCTCGTCTATGTCTGCAGCGGAACCTAAAATGACGCCAGCGGGTAATCCGAAGGCTTTGGAGAGCGAAACGGTTTGCAAAAGATGTCCAGAACAGGGAATGTGAATATCTTGCACTCCAGCTCGATGTGACTCGTCTACGATCAAATAATCATTCGGGTTAATCGTCGTGGCGAAAGAGAAATCAAAACTGTTGATCCAAGGAGATCCTATTCCGTCAGAGGCAAGGATTTGACCTTTTTGATGGCTGGAAATCCAATTTTTGTAGCTTCCGGCGAATGGGGTATGTGGATGGCGCCACAAGGCAGGGTGTGCCTGAGGTGCTAGGTTTAGGGTGAATCCTTTTTGTTGGGCGAATTGTACGGCGATTTGGGCGGCAGCTAGGCCGGAAGAACAGAGGGCTGCAGCTTCTACTTGAAAATAATCGGCAAGTGCACGTTCAAAATCTTCCCAAATCGAGAATTGTAAATTGTTGCGACGAGAGCTGCCGAAGTTTTGGGAATAGTGTTCAATTCCTTCTGTTAAGGCCTTTTGAAAGGTCGGATGAGAACCAATGTTCAGGTAATTCGTTCCTCCAAGCCAGAGGTATTCTGCACCTTCAAAGGTGATTTTTCGGCCAGGAATGTGATTTTCTGTTAAGGAATAACTCATAGCAAAGAAGCTCCAGTTCCTGGTAAATTAGCATAAGAAACAACGCCGTAGTCGATGGTAATACCAGTCGAAATTTGGTCATCCACTAATAAGCAGCCGTCCATATCAACGTAATCGAGTAAGGGAAGTAGTTGCGCGATGGCAGAGCATCCGATGGTCGATTCCGTCATACATCCCACCATGACTTTTAATCCCAGGGTTCTGGCTTTTTTGATCATGCGTAGGGCAGGCGTTAAGCCACCGCATTTCATTAATTTGATGTTGATGCCATGGAAATAGCCTGCACATTTTTCTACATCAGACTCGAGAATACAGCTTTCGTCAGCGATAATTGGTAAAGTGGATTCTTGATAAACACGCTTCATCCCCTCCCAATTATCGGCTTTCAAGGGTTGTTCGATGAATTCTACCCCCAGTTTTTCTAATTCTGGGGCAAAATATATCGTTTGTTCGGGCGTCCAAGCGGTATTCGCATCGACGCGGAAAATAGCATCTGTTTCTCTTCGTAAGGCTTCCACGATTTCTAAATCGTCGTCCGTACCCAATTTTATTTTATACAGAGGAAAGGGAGTCTGCTGCATTTTGGCCACCATCTTCTCTACCGTATCGATCCCGATCGTGTAATCCGTAATGGGATTATCGGAGATGTCTAGGTCCCAAATCTCATACAGCGGTTTGTTATGCGTCTTTCCCCAAAGATCCCAATAGGCTACATCCAGCGCACAAAGGGCGAAAGGGTGTTCGTCTAATAGGGTTTTGGACATCATCGCCCAAAAATCACTCGGATGCGGTAAAATATCGTGTGGCAATAAATCAAGTATTGATTCGATCTGAGACTTCATTTTCGCCATGGTCACGCCATAATAGGGCGTCTCTGTCGCTTCCCCAAAACCACTTTTTCCATGCCAGCTCAGCTCCACTATCAGGGTGGGTTGCACGTCACGCGATTCATGCGTAATCGTGAACGTGTGCTTTAAAGGCAAATCGAAAGTATGTAGTTTCAGTTCCATACGGGCTTATTTGAGTGGAATATAGGGCAATTTCTTCGCTTTATCACCCGCTTTTTGCCAAACCAATCCATCTGCACGAGACCAATTAATTAAGTCCCCTGATCCATTATGCGCTAATACTTCTCCATTCTCTACCGGGATCCATTGATCTAATTCCGCAGAGGGTTTAGGTAAGAATTTGATTTCTTTCACGTTGTATTCAGCCCAATCGCAAGATACCCACGGTAAGAAATAGACCCAGAAACAAGTCAGCGTTGAGATCGGATTTCCAGGGAAAGCGAAAACAACTTTTCCGTCAGAACGAGTGGCCACAAGCATCGGCTTGCCGGGTTTTTGGCTTATTTTGTGGAATACCGTTTCGAATCCAGCTTCTGCTAATACACTTGGAATTAAATCTTTTTTGCCAGCAGAAACGCCGCCAGATAATAAAATAATGTCATTTGATTCCAACACCTTATCGATGCTTGCTTTGATTTTTTCCGCTGAATCAGGTAGGTGACTTGAGTTTGCTTTGAAACCTTTGGACAATAAAACCGACTTCAACATCATCACGTTCGAACTGCGAATCTGGTGATCTTTCGGTGTCTCGTGCAAGCCTACGATTTCGTCTCCTGTAGAGAAAATGTGTACGTGAGGCTTCGATTCTACTTCAATATGGGCTTTACCCACAGTCGCTGCGATCGCAATTTCCACCGGTCCAATCTTCGTTCTTTTCTTCACTAAAACGGAACCAGCTGGTGCATCAGCGCCTTGCAGGTGAATAAATTGCCCTTTTTCTAAAGGTGTTTTCCCGATATAAGTCGCAATTTTTTTCTCGATACTTAGGTCCTCGATTTTAATGATGGCTTCTGTACCACGTGGGGCAGTAGCGCCTGTCATAATTTCCAATGAACCATCCATCTTTTTGATCGCTTTCACCGGTTCACCTGCAAATAACATACCCTCAATCTTCCACGTAGGTGCGGCGATATCCTTAACCGCAATGCCGTCCATCATGGCCCGGTCAAAAGGAGGGAAGTCACGATCGGCCACAATTTTTTCGGCGATATTCATCCCTAAGGTTTTCGCCAAAGGTAATTTTTCGGTGCGAAATGGAATGGTGATGTTTTTAAGGAGTTCAATGGCTTCTACAGGGCTGATCATGTTTGTTGTTTTACGTAATTGTTAAATTTCGCTATTTTTTGCTAATTCTCCCGTATTTTTGTCTTCTAAATTTCAAATCAGCTATGTCAATTGACTTTTCTCACCTGCAATCGGATGGCACTCCAGGAATGGTGGATGTGAGTTCGAAAAATGAAACGGTTCGGGAAGCGAAAGCCCAATCCATTGTGTATTTAGGGGCTGAAATTGTGCAGCATTTCGAGGCAGCCGGTTGGCAAAATAAGAAAGGTAGTATTCTACAAACCGCAGTGATTGCGGGTACGATGGCAGCGAAAAAGACGTCTGATTTGATTCCTTTGTGTCATCCACTTGGTCTGGACTCCTGCAAGTTTGAAACGGAAGTGTTAGCGGATCAGATTGTGATTACTTGCATTTGTCGTTTGGAGGCCAAAACAGGTGTTGAAATGGAAGCTCTCGTAGGCGCCTCTGTAGCCGCCTTGACAGTATACGATATGTGTAAGTCGGTATCCAAAGGTATCGTCATCAAAGAAACAAAACTGATCTCGAAATCAGGCGGTAAATCTGACTTTCAAGCCTAATATGTCTTCACACCACATCATCCGAGACAAACAAGAACCCGCGCTGATCATCGCGAATGGGGAGGCTTGCTCGTTGGATTTGGTGGAACAATTATTGGAATGGTCACCTACGGTCGTGGTGCTGGATGGGGCTTTGGAGAGAGTCATTTCGCTAGGCATCAAAGTAGACGTCTGGTTAGGCGACTTCGATCACGCTCAGGCAGCTGATTACAGTGATTATCCCTTGAAAAAAGTACATACGCCGGACCAAAATTTGACAGACTTAGAAAAAGCGTTTGAATATTTACTCGAGGAGGGTTACCCAGCTGTCAATGTCGTTTGGGCGTCTGGAAAACGGATGGATCACACGCTGAATAATTTTCATTCGCTGGTGCGCTATGGCCGAAAATTGAAGATTGTGTTCTTCGACGATTATTCAACGTCTTATTTATTACCTCCTACGTTTGAAAAGTGGTATCCAGCAGGAACTCCGCTGTCACTTATGCCCTATGGCGAAGCATTTCAAGTAAAATCATCCGGTTTAGTCTACGATTTAAACCACCCTGAGTTGCGCCTGGGAACTCAGACGAGTTCCAGCAATGAGGCGCGCGAAGATGGGATCGTAAAAATTTCGTACGAAAGCGGGGCGCTTATTTTGATGGAGTGCCACGATTAATTTTGTCCTGTTCTGATGGCTTGTAAAAGACCGGTCTCGAAGGAACCTCTGGAAAGTAATTCTGCTCCACCCAATTGCCCGGAAAATCGTGTGGGTATTTATAATCAGCTCCATAATTCAAATCTTTCATCATCCGCGTAGGCGCATTGCGTAAATGCAAAGGAACCGGCAAATCCCCCGTTTGTTCCACATAGGCCATGGCTTTGTTGATGGCATTGTAGGCGGAATTGCTTTTGGGTGAAGTCGCTAAATAGATAACCGTCTGAGATAAAATGATTCTCGACTCCGGATTACCAATTACTCGAATGGAATCGAAGCAAGATTGGGCTAATAGCAGCGCATTGGGATTCGCTAATCCAATATCTTCAGAGGCCAATATCAACAGTCTACGACCGATAAATTCTAAGGATTCTCCCCCTACTAACATCCGCGCTAACCAATACACTGCCGCATCTGGATCAGATCCGCGGATCGATTTGATAAACGCCGAAATGATATCGTAATGTTGCTCGCCGTCTTTGTCGTATTGCGCTAGGTTCTTTTGCAATCGTTCGGTAACTAAGGCATTCGTAACCTCGAGTTCATTTCCGCCTTCTGTGGTAATTAATAGCTCGAAAAGATTCAATAATTTACGACCGTCACCACCCGAGAAATGGAATAAGGCATCGGTTTCCGTTAGGGTAATTTTTTTATTCTTGAAAAGCGAATCTGTGGCGATTGCTTTGTCAAGCATCGTATGCAGGTGCTCATTCGAAAGCGATTCCAATACATACACTTGGCACCGCGATAAAAGGGCCGAAATAACTTCAAACGAGGGGTTTTCTGTCGTTGCTCCTACTAAGGTGACAATCCCTTTCTCCACCGCATTTAATAGGGAATCCTGCTGGGATTTCGAAAAACGGTGAATCTCATCGATGAATAGGATGGGCGATTGCGCCTCGAACATCCGGTTCTTCTTCGCTAACTCCAAGGTCTCCCGCACTTCTTTTACCCCTGATTGAACCGCAGAAAGCGAATACATAGTTCGCTTTAAGGCGCCAGATAATAAAGTCGCAAGGGTCGTTTTTCCTACGCCTGGAGGCCCCCAAAGGATGCAAGACGGCAAATGTCCTGCCTCAATCGCTTTTCGCAAAGGCGCGTTCGGACCCACGACCTTTTCTTGGCCGATGTATTCATCCAGGGTTGTGGGGCGCATTCGTTCTGCGAGAGGCTGCATCATCTTTCGAAGTTACGCGAATTTTGTAAAATAGAAATAGAATTTGTAGCTTGAAGTTCTAAATAAACCTATCAAATATGAATCAATCTAGACGTTCCTTTTTGCTCAATTCTGCGATGGGACTGGGGGCTTTAGCCTTTGCTTCCCCTGCTTTGCAAGCTTTATCAGCGGTTAAATACAAGAAATTAGTGGGGGTACAATTGTACTCAGTGCGTGATGATATGCGCAAAGATCCACAGGCTACCTTGAATGCTTTGGCAGAAATGGGCTATAAATATGTGGAGCACGCAAACTACATCGGTCGTAAATTTTACGGCTGGGAGGCGAAAGAATTCAAAAAGCGTCTGGATGATTTAGGAATGAAAATGCCTTCAGGTCATACGGTGATGGGTAAACTGCACTGGGATGATGCGAAAAATGACTTTACAGATCTTTGGAAATATACGGTAGAAGATGCCGCGGTTATGGGTCAGGAATTAGTGATTAGCCCGTCCATCGATATGGGGATTCGCAAGGATAAAAACCTATTGTTGAAGTACATGGATATCTTTAATAAGTCAGGGGAATTATGCCAAAAATCTGGCATGCGATTCGGCTACCACAATCACGATTTCGAGTTCTCAGAGAAGTTAGAGGGAGAATTATTATACGACATCATGTTGAATAACACGGATCCTTCGCTAGTAGCGCAACAGTTAGACATAGGTAATATGATCAACGGTGGCGGTATTCCAGCAGAAGTGATGAAGAAATTCCCAGGTCGTTTCGTTTCGATGCACGTGAAGGACGAGGTGCCTTCGTCGGCAGGACATGAGAAATTCGAATCTACTGTTTTAGGGAAAGGTTCTGGCCAAATCGATGTACAAGCCTTAGTTAAATTAGGCGATAAGGAAGGTGGGACAAAACACTTTATCATCGAACAAGAAGCGTACCAAGGATTAAAACCATTGGATTGTATGAAAGAAAACATCGCGATCATGCGCGGATGGGGATATAAATAAAATAGAAATGAAAAAACTTGCCTTAGGTCTACTATTAGCTGCACCCTTTTTAGCGGATGCACAATCTTCTTTAAAACCTGTTATTGCTCAAAAAGCTGATGGCTTGAAAGACAAGGTCATCGCTTGGCGACGTGATTTTCACGAACATCCTGAACTAGGAAACCAAGAAGTGCGTACCGCAGGTATTGTGGCCGCACATTTACGCTCTCTTGGCATCGAGGTGCAAGAGAAAGTGGGAATCACAGGTGTGGTGGGTGTTTTGAAAGGCGGAAAGCCAGGTCCTGTCGTAGCATTACGTGCGGATATGGACGGTTTGCCGGTAACAGAGCGTGGAGATTTGCCTTTTAAGTCGAAAGTGGTAACAGAATTTAATGGCCAAAAAACGGGTGTTATGCATGCTTGTGGTCATGATTCTCATGTGGCTATTTTGATGGCGGTGGCGGAAATTTTGGCCTCTGAAAAAGCGAATTTAGCGGGTACGGTAAAATTCATTTTCCAACCAGCTGAAGAAGGCGTTTATAATGATAAAGGGGAGATGGTTCTTTCAGGAGCTGAATTGATGGTGAAGGAAGGCGTTTTGGAAAACCCGAAAGTAGACGTAATTTTTGGTTTACATATTGCTGCTGGATCTGATAACGGCGTTTTGGAATACAAATCCGGCGCAACCATGGCGGGTGTGGATCAACTAGACATCAAAGTGAAAGGGAAGCAAGCCCACGGCGCAGCTCCTTGGACGGGTGTAGATCCGATTGTTATTTCTTCCCAAATCGTGATGGGACTACAAACGATCGTTTCACGTTCTGTTAATATCACGGAAGATCCAGCCATCGTGACGGTAGGTGCGATTCATAGTGGTATTAGACAAAACATCATTCCCGAATCTTCTCATATGATCGGTACGATTCGTACGTTTGGCGTGGCACAACGTGAATTAGTGCACCAACGCATTAAGGACATCGCAACTAACATCGCTGAGAGTGGTGGTGGAAAAGCAGATGTGACCATAGGTACAGGATATCCAGTGACGTATAATAATCCGGGATTAGTGGAGAAAATGTTACCTACGTTGCATGGAGTAAATGGGAAAGATAAAGTGCGAGTGATTCCTGCTCACACTGGGGCAGAGGATTTTTCTTTCTTCCAACAAAAAGTGCCTGGCTTCTTCTTCTTTTTAGGAGCGAGACCAGACAATAAGAAAGCGGATGAAGTAGCTGGTCACCACACGCCTGACTTTCATTTAGATGAAGGTCATTTCCAAGTAGGGGTGAAAGCCTTGAGTAGTTTGGTCGTAGACTATATGGACATGGCGCAACCGAAGAAAAAGAAATAGATTTTGAGAGACGCGCTTGTCGCGTCTCTTTTTTTACCCCAATTTCTAAACCGATGAAAAAAATCCTCTTATTCCTTTTACTTATAGGCTCTGCAGTCTATGGGCAAAATTTAAAACAAGAACTTTGGAATAAACCGTGGAAGGCTTCCTGGATTACGTATGCAGAAAATTCGGCGAACGCGTATAATTTAGTCGGTTTGAAAGACTACGGGGTTTATCGCTTTCAGCACAAAGTTCCATTGTTAGCGAAGCCATCCAAATGTATTATTCACGTTTCGGGGGATAATCGCTATAAATTATATGTGAATGGGACCTGGGTTTCTGCAGGGCCTGCGAGGGGTGATCTGTATTTTTGGAACTTTGAGACTATAGACATTGCCCCTTATTTGAAAGCGGGGGAGAATAAAATAGAGGCTTTGGTTTGGAACGAGGGGAAAGGGAAGTCTGAAGCCCAAATTTCTTACGCGACTGGATTTATTTTGCAGGCGGACGAGGAGGCTTTTGACGTTTTTAACACAAGTGTACGCTGGGAGGTGGCTAAAAATATAGGTGTTAGTCCGCTGGCCGTTCGTGTACCAGGTTATTATGTGGCAGGCGCAGGTGAATTACAGGAATATAGTAAAGGTTGGTCGCCTTTTATATCTTCGAAATCACTAGGTCCAGGATTGACAAAAGGAGCCTCAATTGATGCTAAAGGCTGGATGCTCTATCCATCTGCGATTCCTTCTATGGAATTAAAATCACAAAGATTTGCAAATATTCGGAAAGGAGAGGGAGATTTGATTCATGGGAAAGCGCTTGTAGTGCCTGCAAATAGCTCGGTGGATCTTTGGATTGATCAAGGCGTTTTAACTAATGCCTATCCGCAATTAACTTTTAGCGGTGGTAAGGATGCCAAAATTGGCCTTACGTATGCGGAGGGACTTTACGAGAAGAAAGCCTTGAGTACAACCACGAAGAATGGGAATCACAAAGGCAATCGGAATGAGATCGATAACAAATATTGGTTAGGACGTAAAGATAGCTTGATTGCTGATGGCGCAGACCATACGTTTGAATCGATGACCTATCGTACGTTTCGCTATGTGCGTTTGACCGTAAAGACGGAAGCGGAGGCATTGACTTTACAGGATTTTAAGAGTGTATTTACAGGTTTTCCTTTTCAAGCAAAGGCATCTCTGAAAACGGATAATCCCCTGATTCCTCAATTATTGGACGTAGGTTTCCGCACCGCGCGTCTGTGTGCTATGGAAACCTATATGGATTGTCCCTATTACGAACAATTGCAGTACATCGGTGATGCACGGATACAGGCGCTTGTGAGTCTATACTATGCGGGCGATGAGCGCTTGGTTCGTCAGGCACTTGATCACATGGATCATTCGCGTATCGCGGAAGGGATTACATTAAGTCGTTATCCGACAGACTTGCACCAACAAATTCCGACGTTCTCCTTGTGGTACATTGGGATGTTGCACGATTATTTGCGTTACGGAAAAGACCCTCAATTTTTGAAGAATAAGTTAGCCGGGATGCGGGGTATTTTGGATTATTTTGCCCGTTTTGAAGGGAAAGATGGCACCTTGCAAAACATTCCGTATTGGACTTTCTCGGATTGGGTAAATGCGTGGCCACGGGGAATTGCTCCGGTGGGACCGTCGGGTCGTTCGGCGGTGATTGATTTTCAATATATGTGGGTGTTGCAAAATGCGGCGGAATTAGAAAGGTATTTTGGGTATCCAGAGATGGCGGCTAAATACGATGCGAAAGTGAAAGCGTTAAAGCCTGTCTTGAGCGCCTTGTATTGGGATGCCTCACGGGGTTTATATGCGGATAGCGAATTACATGATAAATATTCGCAGCATGCTAATTCGTTAGCGATTTTAGCCGGAATGCCGGCTGCCGGTGTGGCAGATAAATTGCTAGCTGATAAAAATATGGCTCAGGCGACGATCTATTTTAAGTATTATCTGCATTTAGCTTTGGCCAAAGCAGGGAAAGGCAACGACTACTTGAAATGGCTTTCTATCTGGAAAGAAAACATAGACATGGGATTGACGACTTGGGCAGAAACCTCTGACATATCTACTTCTCGTTCTGATTGTCACGCCTGGGGTTCAAGTCCGAATATTGAATTCTTCCGTATTGTTTTGGGCGTAGATTCAGATGCACCAGCTTTTGCTAAGGTGAAAATAGAACCTCATTTAGGTGAACTTTCGCAAGCAGAGGGTATTGTGCCGCATCCGCAGGGTGAAATCCAGGTACAGTACAAGCCGGGAAGCGCTTCAATTACATTACCGGGAACGGTAACTGGAAGATTTGTTTGGCAAGGAAAGAAATACCCATTAAGAGCTGGAAAAAATTTATTGACTATCCCTAGGTAGGATAGGACGGTTAGCCGCTTTTACCTCTGTAGTTTTAAGAAAAAAATAGAACCATGTACAAACACGTATCTTATCTCTGGGACGACGCTAAAGCAGCGGCACTCGCAGGGAATGAAGTCCACTTATTCATCTACCGCTCGAATATTTTAGGGGCGGATTTACGCATCACGAATTATGGCGGGGGAAATACCTCGGTGAAATTGCAGGACAAAGACCCGTTAACAGGTTCTGAAACTGAGGTGATGTGGATCAAAGGTTCCGGTGGCGATATCGGTACTTTGAAAAAGTCAGGCTGCGCGGCCTTGTACGTGGATCGTTTACGTTCGTTGACGAATGTCTACCGTGGATTGGAACACGAAGATGAGATGGTGGAATTATTCAATCATTGCATTTTTGATTTGTCGTCCAAAGCGCCTTCGATCGACACGCCTTTACACGGATTTTTACCTTTCAAGCACATTGATCACTTGCATCCTGATGCGGCCATTGCGATTGCGGCATCGAAAGATGGGGAGCAAATTACCAAAGACTTGTTCGGTGGATTAATTGGCTGGGTAGGCTGGCAACGTCCAGGCTTCGATTTAGGCTTGCAATTAAAGGCCTGTTTAGACGAAGCTGCTTCACGTGGTGTGCAATTGCGCGGCATCATGTTAGGCTCACATGGTTTATTTACTTGGGGTGATACCTCTTATGAATGTTACGTCAATACATTAGAAGTCATTGAAAAATGTGCGGAATACATTGAATCGAAAACGGCCACTGTTTTCGGTGGTGCACGGATGTCTTCGTTCTCTGCGGAGGAGCGTGCTGCAAAGTCAGCCGAATTAGCGCCGGTATTACGTGGATTCTGTTCCTCTCACGTGCAAATGGTCGGACATTTCTCTGACGATGAGCGCGTATTGCAATTCATTAATTCGAATGATTTAGATCGTTTGGCACCATTAGGAACCTCTTGCCCGGATCACTTCTTGCGGACGAAAATTTCGCCATTGGTCTTGGGTTCTGATGTTTCTGTGGAGGCCTTGACGCCCTTGTTCGAGGATTATCGCATCATGTACGGATCGTATTACGATTCCTGCAAGCATGCGAATTCTCCAGTGATGCGCGACCCGAATCCGGTCGTGATTTTATATCCGGGTGTGGGAATGTTTACGTTTGCCAAAGACAAACAAACCGCCCGCGTTGCCGCCGAGTTTTATACCAATGCCATCAATGTAATGCGTGGTGCGGAGGCGATTTCGTCGTACACATCCTTGCCACGTCAAGAAGCTTTTGATATTGAATATTGGTTATTAGAGGAAGCTAAATTGCAGCGCATGCCAAAACCAAAAGCCTTATCTGGCCGTGTCGCATTTGTGACTGGATCAGGTGGTGGAATCGGAAAGGCGATTGCCAAAAAGATGGCTCAAGAGGGTGCCTGCGTGATTTTAAATGATGTAAACGCGGATCGTTTGGCGGAGGCCAAAGCAGAGTTTATTGGTTTATTCGGTAAAGATGTCGTTTCGACCGTGATTGCCGATGTAACGAATCAAGAGTCGATTGAAGCGGCGATGAAGCAAGCTTGCTTGGATTTTGGTGGTGTGGATCTGATTGTGAATAACGCAGGAATATCCATCTCGAAAGGGATTTTGGAACATACGCAGGCAGACTGGGATAAATTATATGACATTTTAGTGAAGGGACAATACTTGGTTTCGCAGGCGGCGATTGCCGTGATGCGCAAGCAGGGATTAGGTGGTGATATTGTGAACATTGTTTCGAAAAATGCTTTTGTTGCAGGTCCGAATAACGTCGGTTACGGAAGTGCGAAAGCAGCGCAGGCACACATGACTCGTTTATTAGCCGCGGAATTAGGACCGGATCACATCCGGGTGAATACAGTAAATCCAGATGCGGTGATCGCGGATTCCAATATTTGGGCAGGTGGATGGGCTGAAGGTCGCGCGAAAGCCTATGGCATCACCGTGGCTGAATTGCCAGCTTATTACGCTAAAAGAACCTTATTAAATGAATCTATTTTGCCGGATGATATAGCAAACGCGTGTTTCGCATTCGTGGGTGGCTTATTGAATAAGTCGACTGGAAATGCGCTAAACGTGGATGGTGGTGTAGCCGCAGGATTTTTAAGATAATGATGACTATGAATATTTCGAACCATAACGAAGCCTTATTGGCTGGGCATACCCGCCGATTGGATTTCTTGAAATCCGAGGTGAACTTGCCAGCCGGCATTTTGCAGAAATTAAAAGATTTTCAAATCGCGATTCCCTCTTGGGCCTTAGGCACGGGAGGAACCCGTTTTGGTCGCTTCTCCGGCGGAGGCGAACCGCGTAATTTGGAAGAGAAAATCGCTGATGTGGGTTTATTGCACGCCCTGAATCAGTCATCCGGCGCGATTTCGTTGCACATT
Source organism: Aquirufa lenticrescens (assembly GCF_019916085.1). Classification (NCBI taxonomy): domain Bacteria; kingdom Pseudomonadati; phylum Bacteroidota; class Cytophagia; order Cytophagales; family Flectobacillaceae; genus Aquirufa; species Aquirufa lenticrescens. Next base: position 1,920,329 of record NZ_CP049834.1, read on the forward strand.
CCCTGGGATATCCCTACGGATCCTGCGGCGATTCGTAATCTGGCAGTCCAACACGGTTTGGCATTCGATGCCGTGAACTCCAATACTTTTCAAGATCAAGCGGATCAAGCGCATTCCTATAAATTCGGATCCTTGCAACACGTTTCTGCAGCGACTCGGAAACAGGCGATTGATCACAATATTGAGGTAATTAAGCATGGAGTTTCGCTCGGTTCAAAAGCCTTAACTGTTTGGTTATCTGATGGATCTTGTTTTCCAGGTCAGTTGAATTTCCGTCACGCCTATGAGCGCACGGTGGATAGTTTGCGGGAGATTTATGCGGCGCTACCTGCCGACTGGTCTTTGTATTTGGAATACAAAGCCTACGAGCCGAACTTCTATTCGACGACTGTGGGTGACTGGGGTGCGTCGTATTCAATGGTGAATAAATTAGGGCCACAAGCAAAGACTTTGGTGGATTTAGGACACCATTTACCGAATGCGAACATCGAGCAAATCGTTTCGATCTTGTTGATGGAGGGTAAATTAGGCGGTTTCCACTTTAACGATTCGAAATATGGCGATGATGATTTGACGGCTGGGTCAATCAAACCATACCAATTGTTCTTAATCTTCAATGAATTAGTGGACGGGATGGACGCAAAAGGAATGAATCATGCCAAAGACCTAGGTTGGATGATCGACGCCTCACACAACGTAAAAGATCCCTTAGAAGATTTATTGCAATCGGTGGAGGCAATTCAAATCGCCTATGCACAGGCATTATTGGTGGACCGCGCGGCCTTAGAGGCAGCACGCGAATCGAATGATGTGGTGCGTTGCCAAGAGATTTTACAGGCTGTGTTTCGTACGGATGTGCGGGCATTAGTGGCACAGGCTCGTTTGGAATTAGGCGGAGCATTAGATCCGATCGCCCTATTCCGTCAGGAGAAAATGCGGGAACAACTTATCAAGTCTCGCGGTGCAAAAACAGTAGCGACTGGATTGTAATATGAGCGTTAAAACACCTGTCATCGCGGTATTTGACATCGGAAAGACGAATAAAAAGGTCTTTCTGTGGGATACTTCGTTTCAGATTGTGTTTGAGAAACAACAGCATTTTGCAGAGATTGTAGATGAGGATGGATTTCCTTGCGAGGATTTGCCGGCACTTCAAAAATGGATTGTTTCCACGTTTACAGAACTTTGCCAAATGCCAGAATTTGAGCTCATCGGCTTGAATTTTTCTGCCTATGGCGCTTCGTTTGTATATGTGGATCGAACGGGGGAGCCGGTGGCGCCCTTGTATAATTATCTAAAACCTATTGCAGAGCCTTTTCCCTATGCAGATTTTGGAGGGGAGGCGGAATTTGCGCGCAAAACGGCATCACCCATTTTAGGGAATTTGAATTCTGGATTGCAGGTGTATGCGGCTCGTTCAAAGCCTTTTTGGTCGGAGGTGTTCAAAGCCTTTCATTTTCCTAATTACCTCGCATCCCTATTTACGGGAAGATTTTTATCTGAGATTACCTCCATCGGTTGCCACACCGCTTTATGGGATTTTGACAAGGGGCAATACCATCCTTGGGTCTCAGCTATTGAAGATAAACTACCTCCAATAGCCAGCGAGTCTAGTATGGAAATGGATGGAATAAATTACGGGTTCGGCCTACATGATTCCTCTGCAGCTTTAGTACCTTATTTGCGCACGGTTTCGGATGAATTTGTACTATTATCCACGGGGACTTGGTGCATTGCTATGCATCCGTTCAATGAATCGCCCTTGACAGCCGAAGAATTAGCGAATGATGTCTTATGTTATCTGCAGCCCAATGGAAAACCTGTGAAGGCATCTCGCTTATTTGGAGGGCATTTTCATGAGGAGCAGGTGGCTATGATGGAGCAGCATTTTGGCGGATCATTTAAAGATTTGAAATTTTCAGACGAAGTGTTTGAATTAAAATCGAAAGCTTCTTCCGTTTTCGAATGTGCCTTCTCTTCGCGAAATTTAACTGATTTTACAGATTTGGCTTCGGCTTATGATCAATTCATGGTAGATTTAGTAGGCCAACAAATCTATAGTTTGAATTTGTTGCTGAAAGAGGCACCGGTCAAACAATTGCTTGTCGATGGCGGTTTTAGTAAAAACGAATGGTATATGCGCTTGTTGGCACATGCCTTCCCCGAAATAGAAGTGTATGCCGCAGAAGTGGCACAAGCCAGTGCTTTAGGGGCTGCTTTACTAGTTTACGAAGGGGAATTACCCCAAAATTTAATTCAATTGAAACGATATTAGGATGCGCGTTGCCCTGTTTGTTCCATGTTACATTGACCAATTCTATCCGCAAGTAGCGGTGGCGAGTTTGGAATTGTTGGAAAAATTGGGTTGCGAGGTTATCGTTCCTACTGACCAAACTTGTTGTGGCCAACCGATGGCCAATTCCGGTTTTGCGTCAACGACGGAAGGTTGCGATGCGAATTTTACACATAATTTTGCCGGTTTTGATTACATCGTAGGACCTTCGGGTTCATGTGTGTTGCATTTGAAAGAGCATCATCCATCGGAGAAAATACGGAATTCGGTGTATGAGATTTGTGAGTTTTTAACGGATATTTTGAAGATCTCGAGCTTGTCAGCTAAATTTCCACACCGGGTCGGATTACATCAAAGCTGCCACGGACAGCGCGGTTTGCGTTTAAGCTCGATGACAGAGCGCAATGAAAAACCCTTTTCTAAGTTAGAAGATCTACTGGGACTCGTGGAAGGTGTTGAAATTTTAAAACCTGAACGAGCAGATGAATGCTGTGGTTTCGGTGGAACCTTCTGCGTAACGGAAGAAGCTGTTTCCGTGAAAATGGGAGTGGATCGAATTAAAGAACACGACGTGAATGCGGTAGAATATATCGTAGGTGCGGATACTTCATGCTTGATGCACATGGAAGGGATTTTGCGTCGCCAAGGTTCCAAAGTTCAGGTAATACATATAGTTGAAATATTAAATCATGAGTAGCCACGCTGAAGCTTCGGAGAAATTTATTGCGGATGCTGAGCGGACCGACTGGCATGATGAGACCTTGTGGTTTGTCCGCGAAAAACGCGATATGGCATCGAAGGTTTTACCTGAATGGGAAGCGCTTCGTGAACATGCCTCCCAAATCAAAGATCATACCCTAGCAAATTTAGGCAGCTATTTGCAAGCCTTCGAAGCGAAAGCGCAAGCAAATGGAATTAAAGTGCATTGGGCTAAAGATGCGGCAGAACATAATGCGATTGTTCACCAGATAATTGCCGATCAAGGTTCTAAAATCTTGGTGAAGAGTAAATCGATGCTAACGGAGGAATGCCACCTCAATGATTATTTGGCAAAAAAAGGTATCGAAGTTGTAGATACCGATTTAGGTGAACGCATTGTTCAATTCAGAAAGGAAGCGCCAAGTCACATTGTTTTGCCTGCGATTCATCTGAAAAAAGAGGATGTAGGGGAGACGTTCCATCAGCATTTAGGAACGCCAAAGGGCAATAAAGATCCCCAATTTCTAACAGAGGCCGCTCGCCAACATTTGCGTGGGCATTTTCTAGCCTCTGAAGTGGCCATCACCGGAGTGAACTTCGCTATTGCAGAAACAGGTGAATTTGTGGTTTGCACGAATGAAGGAAATGCGGACATGGGGGCACATTTAGCCAAAGTCCACATCGCTTGTATGGGGATCGAAAAGATTATCCCGAAAAGAGAGGATCTAGCCGTGTTTTTGCGTTTGCTAGCTAGAAGTGCTACAGGGCAATTGATCACGACCTATTCCTCCCATTTTCATAAACCACGCGAAGGACAAGAGATGCACATCGTCTTGTTAGACAATGGTCGCACACGTCAGCTCGCTGACCCGAAATACAAGAATTCATTGAAATGCATCCGCTGCGCGGCGTGCTTTAACACCTGTCCAGTATACAGAAGAAGTGGGGGACATAGTTATCATCAACCAGTGGCTGGACCGATTGGCTCCATTTTAGCGCCAAATATTGACAAGAAGGCCAATGCAGATTTGCCTTTTGCTTCCACGCTTTGTGGTTCTTGTTCGAATGTTTGTCCGGTAAAGATTAATATCCACGAGCAATTGTGGTTTTGGCGTCAAGACTTGATGGCGGCTGGATTAGCTCCAGTAGGCAAAACGATAGGCATGAAGCTGATGGCGTTCACCTTTGCCCATCCTGCGATTTATCGAATAGGAGGGTCGCTACTGCGGAGATTTGCGTCCCTATTAAATACAAGATTAAATCCTTGGTACAAACAGCGGGAAATGCCAGAAGCACCCAAGGAAAGTTTTCAAGAATGGTATAAGAAACGATGAGCGTAAGAGAAGAAATATTGGGGAAAATTCAAGCTCAAAGCGAAATGAAACATCCGGGAATTTTTCAAGGAGCTTCTGTGGATTTTGATTTCAAAGCTTCTTTGGAGGTGGTAGGAGCGCGTGTTTTGACCGCCGAAGCATTGGAAATCGAATTTCCAAGTAGGCGTAGATATGACAAAACCTTAGATGGTTTGAGTTTAGCCGAAGTGGAAGTATTAGAAATCGATGGCGAATTTGGAGTTGCGGAAAATGGGGCGATTTGGTTGACGGAAGAAGCGTTGCCGCATCGCGTGGCGCCGTTCATTTGCCAACATTTAGTGATCAACGTTTCTAAAATAGTTCCGAATATGCACGCCGCTTATGAAGAATTAAAAATGCCAAACTCGAGTTTTGGTTTATTTTTAGCCGGTCCATCTAAGACCGCGGATATTGAGCAATCGCTCGTGATTGGGGCACATGGCGCTCGGAGTTTAACCGTGGTAATTCGGGCTTAATTTTGTATTTTTGCTTCGTATGAAGCCCATTTTCTTCTTTTTTGTCCTGTTTTTTCAGCTGTCAGCGCAAGCCTTTCAAGGCACGCAGGAGAAAATCCAACGCTACAAACCCTTCATTGATTCCTTGTCTCTAGTCTACGGGATTCCTTCGAAATTAATTATTGGGGTAGGGATCTGTGAATCCGGTTTTGGCCAGTCTAAACAATCCATTAAACAAAATAATTACTTTGGGTTACGCGGTAAATACGTGCGTAAAAAGAAGTCGAGTTTTAAACATTATGCGAGGCCAGAGGATAGCATGGTAGATTTTTGTGAGGTTTTGGCTAGCAAAAAATACTACACAAATTTGAAAGGGAATCCTGATCCGATGAAGTGGACGCGAGCAATGGCGAAGGCGCGTTATGCGGCGAATGCGAAACGCTGGATTCGGTTAATGAAAAAATCCTTTACGTTGATTGATTAGATGAAAAGGTTTTATCTGTTTTGGGCGGCTCTTTGTTTTATTTTAGCGTGTTCTGCGCTGTATTTGTACAGTTATATCCCCAGCACGTATTTACTTGCGGATCAAGAAATCAAGAAGTTATTTGAGATAGAAAAACCCGTGGAGCAGGTTTCGGAAATTATCACGGTAGCGAAAATTGACACGATTCCCACGTATGTCGTCCCTTCAGATACAGCCCAAATGGTCTATTCTGCCATTCCTGAGCCTATTTTGCCGGACTCTAGTGTGGATGATTCCACGCAGCATCGGGTGCTTTTAATAGGGGACTCGGAAGCCGGAGGGATGAAAAATGTGTTGAATGATTATTGCCAAAGCAACGGCCACAAACTCGTCGCCACCGTCGAATGGGCTTCAGCCACTTCCTTGAACTTTGCGAAATCCGATACGATTTCCAAGATTATCAAACGCTACCGTCCCACTTTCGTTTTCGTTCTTTTCGGTCTAAATGAAGTCCTAGCGAAGGATTATTCAACGCGTAAAAACCTCGCAAAAAGTTTTCATAAACGCCTGAACGGCCTTCCGTATGCTTGGATAGGACCTACGAATTGGGGTTATGATTATGTCGTTTCTGATGCTTTTCAAGCGGCGGCTGATTCCGCTGCCTTTTTCTCGTCTAAGCATTTAGTTTTACCTAAAGCGACTGATGGCAGACATCCTTCTTTGTCGGGATACCGCATTTGGATGGGAAATGTGGCGAATTGGTTACAGGAATCGAGTCGTTGGAAGATACGGATGATGCCGCCAGAGCGGTTTGGCTATCCGAAAAAATACAAAGCAATTGTGTTAAATGCAGCAGATTATAGAGGTTATTAAGCAGGCGTTTGGGTCGATCCCCTTTGAGCAGCTCCTTCGTGAATACCTGCTGTATTCCACGAAAGAGCCCTGGTTTTTTACGGAGTTTTCGTTCCTATTTACATTCGGGATTTTTCTCTTTTTCTATGCGCTCCTTTTTACCCAAAATGCCCTGCGCAAAATCTATTTAATCGCTTTTAGTTTATTCTTTTATTATAAATCGAGCGGCCCTTTTTTAGCCCTATTTGTATTCCAAATCGTAGTTGATTTCCTTTTCGCTCGTAGAATAGAACGGGCTGAAGGCAACTCAAAGCAAATTTGGATGAGCGTCGCCGTTCTGTTTAGCCTTTCTTTCTTGCTATATTTTAAGTACCCTAACTTCCTTTTAGAGAACACGAATTGGCTCTTATTGACGCATTTCGAACCAGTAGATTTGTTTCTTCCCATTGGGATTTCCTTTTATACCTTTCAGTCGATTTCCTATATTGTGGACGTGTACCGCGGAGAGATTCGGTCCTCCAAAAGCTTCCTCGATTATGCTTTTTACATGACCTTTTTTCCACACTTGGTGGCGGGTCCCATTGTTCGGGCGAAGGATTTTTTAGGCCAAATAAATTCCCCAGAAAACCTGGATGCTCGCCGCTACAAAGAAAGTTTGTTTCGGATTGTGACTGGACTGATCAAGAAATTATTGATTGCAGATTACCTGGGAAAATACGTGGATATGGTATTTGAAAACCCAGCCTTTTATACGGGAGGGGAGAATCTGTTGGGTGCTTTGGCCTATAGCTTCCAGATCTATTTTGACTTTTCTGGCTATTCCGATATCGCTATTGGATTAGCTTTGCTGTTAGGTTATCGCTTGAAGGAGAATTTTGAAAATCCGTATGGATCCTCGAATGTGACCGAATTTTGGCGCAAATGGCATATTTCACTCTCCACTTGGCTTCGTGATTACGTCTACATCCCGTTAGGTGGAAATAGAAAAGGTACATTTAATACCTTTCTTTTTTTGTTGATCACGATGTTAGTAGGTGGTTTTTGGCATGGGGCTAGTTGGCAATTTGTTTGCTGGGGAGCAGCACACGGATTAGCGCTGGCACTTCACAAAGCGGTTCACAAGCACCTTCCGGAAGGCAAATGGATGGACTTTATGGGCGGTATTTTTACGTTCAGCTTTGTTACGTTCTGTTGGATTTTCTTCCGAGCGCGTGATTTCGATACGGCTGTGTTAATGCTGAATCAAATGGCCATAGCGACTTCGGAAGCTGATTTTGTTGGTTTTTGGTTTTCTCGGAATGAACTGGCTATTTTGCTCGTGACCCTTTTAGCTTGGACTTTAATTCCTGGAGATTGGAAGCGAAAAGCATTTGAAGGAACATTTTATGTGCCATCCTTCTTTTGGTTTTTCATCTTATTAGCAGCCCTACAATTAATCATTCAATTCCGAGACACCTTAGTGCAACCCTTTATTTACTTTCAATTTTGAGGCATCTATTTCTGCTTTTCTGGGTGTTATCGCTTCCTCTTTTTGCCAAAGTGGATTCCACCCAAGTCTGCCATTCTTGCAATGTCATTCGGCGGGATTCAGATGTAGCTGAATTAGCACCTAAATGGAAATCCGGAACATTAAAAGTTCTGCATCTTGGGGATTCCCACGTACAAATTGGCCATTTTTCAAGCGAGATAAAACGGCTGTTAGGTGTTCAACAGGAAGGAATTCAATTCCCTTACAGCCTTGCTAAAAGCGTTGATGGCCGAGTCTTGAAGTCCAAAGCGAGTGGTCGCTGGGAAGGAACATCCATTCTAAAACCATCCGCTGGTTGGAATATTGGTTTAGCCGGTTATGCCGTTTCTACGCGTGATAGTACCGCACAAATCACCTTTACTTTAAAGGATTCCCTGGCTAGGTTTAATCAGATTCGGGTTTGGACTAATTCAGATTCTTGTGCAATGATTCCAGATGTAGGACCGGAATTTACTTTGGATAAACGTGGGCAAAGTGGAAACGTGGCCTATTGGGATTTTAAAAGCTATACGCCTGTAAGTCAATTTACCCTAGCTCTTCAAAAAAGCGCTTCAAATCAAGATGAGTTTACCCTACACGGGGTGGAGGTTTTGTCCAATGTAACCAGTATCGATTACCAAGATTTAGGCGTGGCTGGAGCGCAGTTTACGCATTTGAAATCTCGTGGGAATGTAGATTTGGACCAAATTGAACTCCTAAAGCCGGATCTACTGATCTGTTCCTTTGGAACCAATGAAGCCTATAATGCAAACTGGAATCTGGCAACCTACCGCCAGGCACTTGTCGAATTTATGCAAGAAGTGAAGTCCAAATCCCCCGGAACCGTTTTTCTATTTACTAGTCCACCAGATACGCGAAGTCAAAAACGCATCCCCAAATTTCAGCAAGAGGTCGTTCAAATCTTGTCTGATTTGCCTGCAGCCTATTATGATTTGAATCAGGTGATGGGTGGTTTTGGTTCAAGTGCAGAATGGGTAAAAAATGGTTGTTTTCTGAAGGATCAATTGCATTTAACGAAAGAAGGGTACCAGTTGCAGGCTAAACTTTTTGTTTTGGCCTTATTCAAATCCTGGGGAGAATCTGCCGCCTCCGAAATTTTACAAAATCAGGTCAATCAGCACACAGTCAGCATCGGAATTCCTAAATAATTCCTATATTTAGTGCAAAACCTGTTTAATCTATGTCAGTTTCAAGAAGGAAATTTATAGGACAATCTGTTCTAGGTTTGGCTGCATTTAGCATCGTGCCACGCCACGTATTAGGAAAGGGCTTTTTAGCCCCATCTGATCAATTAACCAAAGCGATTATTGGGACCGGAGGAATGGGGCGGGGGCACATACCTTATGCAGGAACGCGAGTAGTTGCGCTATGTGATGTGGACAAGAAAAACCTACAGCTTGGATTAGATAAAGTAGAAAAAGGAGTAAAATCATTTCACGATTACCGGGAGATGATTCAGTTGCCAGAAGTCGATATTGTACACGTGGCCACTCCGCCTCATTGGCATGGAATTATGGCGGCAGATGCGGCAAGAGCAGGAAAAGATATTTGGTGTGAGAAACCGATGACACGTACGATCGGGGAGGGTAAACGCCTCAAAGAAGCCGTTCAGCAGCATGGACGAATTTTTAGGCTTAATACCTGGTTCCGCTTTGAAGGCAACTTCTATGGAATGAATACAACCGTAAAACCAATGAAAAAGGTGGTCGATTCTGGGCTATTGGGCTGGCCATTGAAGTTTACAGTGAGTAAGCATACCGGTTTTGATTGGAAATTTTACTGGGTAGGGAAAACGGATTTGACGCCGCAACCGGTGCCTTTGGAATTAGATTACGAAAGTTGGTTAGGGCCAGCGCCCTATAAACCTTATAACGTTCACCGTACCCACCAAACCTTCCGCGGCTATTGGGATTACGATGGAGGTGCGCTAGGAGATATGGGGCAACATTATTTGGACCCGATACAATACATGCTGGGAAAAGATAACGAGTCGCCGGTGTACATCGAAGTGGATGCGCCTGTGCAAGATAAAGACGCCGTGGGTATCTTTAATCGCATTACCTATACGTATGCAGATGGATGCCAAATCGTGTTAGACGGCGAAGCCAAAGACGAAAAAGTCGCTTACATCGAAGGCCCTAAAGGGAAATTGTACCGCAATATGCAGTCGGATATTCCGGATTTGGCAAAAAAACTAGCCGAATTCCCGGATCCCGTGATGCAACAAACGGATTTCGTTGATTCTGTCAAAAATCGTAAGAAATTTGCCTTGAATGAGGAAAATGGACACCGTTCTTGCACCTTAATTAACCTGGGTTTAATCGCGATGCGCGTGCACCGCAACTTGAAATTTGACCCCATCAATCAAGTCATTGTGGGGGACGATGAGGCAAATCGCCTAATGGATCAACCGATGCGCGCACCTTATATTTTATAAAACGATGAAATATCTATTCCTATTTTTATTGATTGGTACCACGGTGTTCGCGCAAGACGCGAGCCGCGTGGAACAAAATCGCCTCCGTTCTCTAGCAGAGAAAGGCGACTTTTCTAGCTTGAAATCCTCGGCTTATGTCCTAAAAGGCGCCTATGATCCCACGCAAGTGACGGAATCCTATATCCAAGCCATCTCGAAAAACAGAGCGGAATTGCTGGCCTATTTGGCGATTGGTTTGACGGAAAACGCGGAGATGAAAACCATGGCTCATTTGGATGCAGCGGTTTGGTTACAGCGTTACGCAGCAGCAAGACCTCAGGTGATGGCGTTTATTTTGAAGAACTATTTAAGTGCGCCGCGCGATTTTCAGCTTTTGAAAGCGGCAAGTAAATCTTGGGATGCCACGCACGCTCAAGCGTTTGTAAAAGCGGTAGGTACCTATAAAGCTGCATGGGCTGTTCCGGCAATGCCTTCGGGTTTTACCAAGGAAAAAGCCTTGGCTTTGTTGCAAGTGGGCGGCGTAAATAATCTGGCGACTGTGTGGGCCCTATTAGCCTCATCTACAGAATCGACGCTTGAAATAGCCGATTTTTGTACATATCTTAAGGCAAATGACTTCTTCAAAAAGGCTTTAGCGAACTATGAAAATGCCAGTCTAGCTCAAAAATCAGTATTGTTTGTGTATGGATCTTCGCGTCAATGGCCTGAGGTGAAACCTTTGGTTTGGCGATCTGTTCAGTCGAATGCCGTAACTCGCGCAGTTGGATTCTATGCCTTACCTTATTGGGTATCGGTAGCAGATTTTGATATTATCGCGGGCAAATTAGGGAATGCTGATTTAGCTAATGAAGTGAAATCGTTGCAACAGGCAATGGCTCAAATCACTCGACAAGATGGCACGTTAAATAGCAAAATTACTGCCTTCGCTCTGCAGGCTACTCAAAAAGCGAATTGGATTCCTTTCGTACAAGAAGTGGAAAACCTAGGTTGGTTGTATGCAGAAGCTAAGAAAACGAAAAACGAAGAGGCTATTCGTGCTTTCGCACGGATCAATGCGAAGTTGTTTAAAAATGTAGATCAACAGGTTTTGAACTACCGCAATGCGTTGGATTTAACGGCTAACTTGGAGACGCGGGAGCAGATTTTTAAGGGTTTGGCAAAATGTAATTCACTTTCAGCGATGCGTACGCTTTACCTCGGATTACAAGATCCTAATGTTCGCCAATACGCAGCAGATGGTTTAGCGACTCTCTATCTGGCTAATCCAGATTTCAGAGGTCAAATGACGAAGGAGTGGGTGCAAGAAGTGTTTTGGCAAATAGCTGATCCTGCGGTTCGCGAGAAACTGAATGATGCTTTTAAAATCGCTGATCGTGGATTTTACACGATGTACAATGGACAAGATTTACGTGGTTGGAAGGGACTTGTAGCGAATCCAGTGAAGCGCAGAACAATGTCTGCTGATACATTGGCTTTGTTACAAGTAAAAGCGGATGAAGTTATGCGCTCAGGATGGGAAGCGAAAGGAGAGGAGCTGCATTTTACAGGGCATGGTGACAATTTGTGTTCGGTGAAAGACTACCAAGATTTTGAAATGTATGTCGATTGGAAAATCGAAAAGGACGGAGATGCCGGTATTTATTTGAGGGGATCTCCTCAGGTGCAGATTTGGGACATTTCACGTACAAATGTGGGAGCGCAGGTAGGTTCTGGAGGTTTATACAATAACCAAATCAATCCACGCAATCCCTTGAAAGTGGCGGATAATCCGATTAATGAATGGAATACCTTCCGCATCATCATGAAAGGCGAGCGGGTAACGGTATACCTAAATGGCGAATTAGTGGTGAATGACGTACTTTTAGAAAATTATTGGGATCGCAAAATTCCGATTTTTGTCAAAGACGCGATAGAATTGCAAGCCCACGGGAATCACATCGTTTACCGTAATATTTATGTAAAGGAATTAAAGCCATCGACAGCCTATGTGGCTCCAGAAGCAGACTTTACTGCCTTATTTGATGGTTCCTCTTTATTTAATTGGACCGGAAATACGACGGACTATTTCCCATCTAACGGTGAATTAGTGGTGGATCCGACCCGTGGAGGAAAGGGTAATTTGTATACCAAAAAAGAATACGGTGATTTCCATCTCAAATTCGATTTTCAATTAACGCCTGGGGCTAATAATGGCTTAGGCATTCGCGCACCTTTAGAGGGAGATGCGGCTTATGTGGGGATGGAATTGCAGATTTTGGACAATACAGCGCCTATTTATGCGAAACTTCAACCCTATCAATACCACGGTTCCGTTTACGGAATCATTCCGGCGAAGCAAGGTTTTTTAAAACCGGTGGGAGAGTGGAACGAAGAAGAGGTAATCGCTCAAGGAAATAAAATCAAAGTAATTTTAAATGGAGAAGTTATTCTAGACGGGGATATCGCGCTGGCTACAAAAGACGGTACGGCTGATCACAAAGAACATCCAGGATTGTTAAACAAATCAGGTCATATTGGGTTTTTAGGACATGGTTCTCCTTTGAAATTTAGAAATATTAGAATTAAAGAATTGATCAAGAAAAAATAGAAATATGGCTATCAATTGCACAGTTAACAAGAAAAAGGTCTCTTTGGATATTGATCCAAACACCCCCTTATTATGGGCGCTTAGAGATCATTTGTCCCTTTTAGGAACAAAGTATGGTTGTGGTATTGCTCAATGTGGAGCATGTACCGTTTGGGTGAATGGAGAACCAACGCGTTCTTGTGTATTGCCTATTTCTGCCGTGTCAAACGCACAAATTACCACGATTGAAGGACTGGATCCTGCCGGAAAACACCCGGTTCAAGTGGCTTGGGATGAGCTGGATGTTCCTCAATGTGGTTATTGCCAAGCAGGTCAAATTATGACTGCTGCGGGTCTTTTGAAAAAGAATCCGCATCCCACAGATCAAGAAATTGTAGATGGAATGTCCGGCAATATTTGCCGTTGTGGTACTTATCACCGAATTCAAGAAGCCGTAAAATTAGCCTCTAAAAAGACCAAGAAATGAAAACATCGAGAAGAGATTTTATTCAGAAAACCGCCTTATTTACAGGTGTTTTTACCCTAGGTTTTGATTGGTTTTCAGCCGAAGCTTCCTCCATGGAGGTGGTGGCTGGTGCGAGTCGATTTAATGCCTTTTTGTCGATCGATACGCTAGGCAAAATCACCTTATTTTCACCCAATCCAGAAATTGGACAAGGGATAAAAACGGCTTTCCCAGTAGTGGTGGCAGAAGAATTAGATGTGGATTGGGCGCAAGTTCAAGTGGAACAAGCGAATCTAGATACGAAACAGTTCGAACGTCAATTGACGGGAGGTAGTGGCGCATTGAAACATTCGTGGGAGCGATTAAGAAAAGCTGGAGCCACCGTGCGGAAGATGATGTTGCAAGCGGCAGCAGATCAGTGGAAAGTGGATGTAGCACAATGCAAAACCTCGAAAGGATTTGTAATAGGTCCAGCAGGCCAAAAAGCCTCCTACGGATCCCTTGCCGAAGCGGCTGCTAAATTGCCTGTTCCGTCTGAGGTCACGTTTAAGGATCGCAAAGAGTATAAAATTATTGGAACGCGCGTAAAGGGCGTTGATAATAAAAATGTAGTAACGGGTAAGCCTTTATTTGGGATCGACATTCGTAAACCAGGGATGGTTTTTGCACAAATCGTGCGTCCACCTTTTGGGGCAACGTTGAAATCGTTTTCGGCGGAGGATGTAAAGAAAATGCCGGGTATTTTAGAGGTAGTTTCGTTTAAAAACAAAGTGGCCATTGTAGGTGAGAGTACCTACGCCATCTTGCAAGCCCGCGCTAGCTTGACTTGTGATTATGGTTCTGATGTGCCTTTGGAAAGCAATGATACCCACCAAAACTGGTTCGACGAAGGAATGAAATCCGATAAGGCTCAGGTAATGCGTAAAGACGGCGATTTTGCTGCTGCCATCGCCTCAGCTGCTAAAGTAATTGAAGCGACCTACGAATGCCCTTTCATCTCCCATTCACCCATGGAACCGATGAATTTCTTTGCAGATGTTAAAGCTGATTCTGTTTTACTAGCGGGTCCTACACAGGTTCCGCAACCAGCACAAAAAGCCGTTTCGGATTTATTGAAAATTCCGGTGGATAAAATTCAAGTGGAATTGTCCAAAATGGGAGGAGGTTTTGGCCGTCGTCTAAGCAATGATTTTGTGCTAGAAGCGGCTGAATTGTCGAGCATAATCAAGAAACCTGTTTTAGTGATGTGGACTAGAGAGGATGATATGACAGGGGGGACCTACCGTCCGGCGGCTCGATATCGTTTTAAAGCTGGGTTAGATAAAAATGGTGAAATTATTGCTTTTGCCTTGAGAGGTGTAGGCCTAAATGCGGGTAATTCAACACGTCAAGATAATTTCCCAGTGGGAGCCATTGAGAATGTATTGATTGAATCCATTGATCAAAAATCTGCCGTAACCACAGGACCTTGGCGTGCACCTATCACGAATTTCCTAGGATATGCAGAACAGGCCTTCTTGGATGAGGTGGCAGAAGCCGCTGGAAAAGATCCAATTCAGATGCGTTTAGCCCTTTTGGAAAAAGTAAAAACGAAACCAGTCGGTAAAATCACCTATGAGCCGGCTCGCTTTGAAGAAGTGATCAAGCAAGTAGCTGAAAAGGCGCAATGGAAGAAGAAACCAGGTGTTCACCAAGGATTTAGCGTCTATTATTCTCACTTATCCTATGTGGCCCAAATCGCAGAAGTCAAAGTCGAAAAAGGCAAACCAAAAGTGACGAAAGTAACGGCTGTAACCGATTGTGGCGAGGTTGTTAACTTGAGTGGCGCTGAAAATCAGGTAAAAGGAGCCATCATTGATGGAATGGGACACGCCCTTTTTGCTAAATTAAATTTCCAAAAAGGGGTAGCCAGTCCTTCCAACTTCAATGCTTACCGGATGATTCGCGGAAATGAAATTCCAGTAATCGATGCGCATTTTGTGAATAATGGAATTGCTCCTACTGGATTAGGCGAACCGGCTTTGCCTCCCACCGGTGGCTCGATTGCCAATGCTATTTATGCGGCGACTAAGAAACGCCATTACAAACAGCCGTTCAACTAGATGAAAATAACCTGGCTGGATAATCTTCGTGTAAATGCAACTATAGGGGTGATTTTGATTCACGCCTCGGCAACTATATTATTTCGATTTACGAAGGTTCCAGCTGATTATTGGTGGTTCGCAAATCTCTACAATGGGGGTTATCGCTATGTGGTGCCCATTTTTGTCATGTTATCTGGCGCTTTACTATTGCCGCGCGAGGAAGCGATTGGACCTTTTTTGAAGAAGAGTTTTATGCGCATCGTTTTGCCTTTTCTCTTCTATAATTTGATCTTTTCAATCTTTAATTGGCAGGTGCGATTGCGTGGAAAATCTTTTGGTCTAGAGGAAGGGTTGAACTGGTTAGGACAGCAATATTTTAATGGGGCTTCCTACCATTTTTGGTATATCTACATGATCATTGGGATTTATTTGTTTATCCCCATCATAGGTCGTTGGATTAGGTCTGCTCCGGAATCGCATATCCAGTATTTTTTGGGTATTTGGGGCTTGACAATTTTGTTTAATAATCCGCATTTTCCTTATCTGAAGCTACCAGTCACATTAACGGTTTTTACTGGCTATGTGGGCTATTTAGTACTAGGTTATTACCTGAGTACAAAGGAATTTTCTTCCAGAATCAAAGGGAAGGCTTTTGTTATTTTCTTGATAGGTACGCTCTGGACGATGGTTGGCTCCTATTATTTTACCTCCGAGAGTGGAAAGTTTTACGGCTTGTTGTATGCTAATTTTTCCCCTAGCGTTGTTTTAGCTACGGCAGGCTTATTCTTGTTTTTCAGGTACCAAAACCTTGATATTCGCATTCTGTCACCTTTTCGCGATTGGGTGAGTTCGCACAGTTATGGTATCTATTTAGTGCATATTATTGTATTGTTTTATTTGGCCAAAGCGGGTGTGTACGGAGAAATGCTTCACCCTAGTATTGCGGTACCTTTGACTGCATTGGCTTGTCTGTTGATTTCGGGAGGAATCGTTTGGGTATTACGGAAAATACCCCTGATTAAATACATGGCTGGTTGATTGATTGTGGGGGTATTTTTGTACATTCGTTAGAATACCTGTAACCACTCATACCTAACCATTTAATGCACGAAATTTATAAGTTTGGCCACAGCCTCGCTGTGTTCATGAGCTTTTTCATTATCCTGCTTTTACTGTTAAAATCCTCCGGACCTTTCTTTAAAAGTCCGAAGCGATTTCTTTTTTTCTATTTTCTCATTTTCGGTTTATTCACGCTACTTCATTATTGTCTATTCGTTGAATGGCATGTGGAAATTGTAGCAGTCCTTTTCGGTAATTTTGATGCTTTTTTTTACTTGCTTTATCCTTTGGCCTATTTTTATGTGCGCGGGATGGTACAAGAAAACACCCTATTATGCCCCAAAGATTTGCTGCATCTGATCCCCTTTTTTATTCAGTTATTGGATATGCTGCCTTATTCTTTAACGTCTTTTGCACATAAAATTCTGATAGCGGAATTAATTAAATTCGATATTCACGAGTTGGTAAAACAGCAGTTGGGATTTTTCTTCTCTGCTCGTTTTCATTTTTATGTCAAGTTGTTACTGAGTAGTATCTATCTTTTTTATAGTTGTAAAATCTATTTCCGCCATCGTCCTCGAAATGAAAAAAACTTCATTTTGCATTATTGGATTCCCGGCTTCCTATTTGTTCAGATTTTATTAATCCTCTTCTTAGCTTATTTCTTTTTGATTCTGCCCGGCAGTAACCACTTTAAATTAACGTATCAAGGGAATTCTCCTTGGAATTACTTGGGACTGGGTTCTTATTTAGTGCTCTCCTTGAGTGTCTTTTATTTTCCAGAATTTTTGTATGCTCCTTATATTATTGCTGAGCGGGAGGCTAAATTGAAAATTCCGAACTATGAATTGTCGGCAGAGAAATTAGTAGAAATTGAGACAAAATTAGATTTGTATCTAGAGGAGTATAAGCCCTTTTTAAAGTCCACTTTTTCACTTGCGCAATTATCTGCAACGCTAGATATTCCCGTGCATCATTTTAATTATTACTTTCGGAAGACACAACAGTCTAATTTTTTGGAGCAAAGAATGCGTTGGCGTATTCGACATGCGAAGGAATTAATAGATGCAGGAAAGGATAAGATAATTACTTTAGAAGCCATCGGTTTAGAGTCTGGTTTTCAATCGAGAACCACCTTTTTTGTAAACTTCAAAGAATTAGTGGGGGAATCTCCCTCTGCTTATGCTGAAAGAAAAAATAGTAATTAAGGCTATTTTAGCTGTTTTTTGAGGTGGTTTGTTCGGATTTTCGAAAATGGAACATGTACTTTGTTATTTTTTCTCTCCTCTCAACTTTAATCCTTACTATTGTTTAAGCGAATCTGATACCGCCTAACCACTAAAAATAATAATAGAACAGATGAATGCAGGGAGCGAGGGTTAATGACCCTTTGCTCCTTTTTTTATTTGATATGCCCGTCTTCCATCTCGATGATTCGGGTCGTTCTAGCTGCAAATTCATTATCGTGAGTAACAATTAATAAAGTCTGCTTATACTCTTCCGCTAATTCTTGAAAGATGTTGAATACGATTTCAGAATTCTTTTTATCGAGATTACCAGTAGGCTCATCTCCCATAATGAGAAGCGGGTCGTTGATGAGTGCACGAGCGATGGCAACGCGTTGTTTTTGCCCGCCGGATAATTGATTGGGATCCTTTAAAGCTTCGTTTTCTATGCCTAGTATTTTTAATTTTTCGTAGGCTCTATGTTCGATTTCCTTCTCTGAATATTGCCCTAGCTTTAGGCCTGGGAGCATGACATTACGTAAAACAGAAAATTCGTTTAACAGGTAATGAAATTGAAATACGAAACCAATTTTTTCATTTCGAACGATGGCAAGTTCTCCCTCTTTTTTATCCTTCATCGATATGCCGTCTACCAAGAGATTGCCTTCATAGTCTGTATCCATTGTGGACAAAATATAGAGCAAGGTAGATTTGCCACAGCCTGAGCGTCCGATTACAGAAACGAACTCACTTTGCTTCAGCTGGAAGCTAACCTTGTCTAATATCTTCACGGTCACAGGGTCGTGAAAATATTTTGTAATTTCTTTTGCCTCTAATACAACCTTGTTCATATTATTTTCCTCTAATGATGATGACAGGGTCGATTCCACTTGCTTTTCTAGAAGGGAAGAAGCCTGCGAAATAGGTAGTCACAATGGCAAACGTTCCACCAATAAAGTAGAATTTTGGATTGTAATTAATCGGGTATGTTTTGACTGTAGGAAGGGATTCTGTGTTGAAGGGGATTTGGTCAATAAGCGACGATAAACTAAAACCCATTAAAAGCCCCATCAATCCACCAAAAAACCCAATACTCAAGGCAATGGATAGGAAGATTTTATTGACGTCATTTCCAGAAAACCCAACCGCCTTTAAGATGGCAATCGAATCCATTTTTTCGTATATCATCATATTCAAAATGTTGTATATCCCGAATCCAGCCACTAATAATAGGGTAATCCCTACTGCATAGGAGATGAGCGTTCTGACGGAGCTACCCGTTTCGAATTGAGAGTTTGCCGTTTGAATATCCACTGCGTTTAATTCGTAAATTCTACGATACTCTTTGGCTACTTCAGGAGCCCAAAGGATATCTTTTAATTTTACTTGAATGTCCGTGATGTAATTACTAGGTTGTCCCAGTAGTTTTTGCGTAGTAGAAAGAGAGCAATAGCTTTGTACATTATCTAAATCCTGTATACCTGATTGGAATATACCTACGACCCTAAGTGCCACCTGATCCCCCTTGCTGGTGGTCACTTGAATGACATCCCCTACATTTGTCATCATTTTAGTCGCGACCCCTTTGCCTAAAACGATGCTATTGGGGATATTTTTCAAATCAATATAATTGCCAGAGGTTACATAATCACTAAATTTGAACAAACGGTTTTCCTCCACTGGATCAATACCGAAAATCGCCCCAGTTAAATCCACTGCCCCCACATTGTAAAATACCTGGGCATTTATTTTAGGGGCAACTCCTAAAACACGGTCATCTTTTCTGATGGCCTCTATGATTGTTTTGCTGTTATTAATGCCTAATAATTCGTTTTTGGGTTTAATTGAAGAAACGAAATTATGACCTTGGGGATTCAAGAAATCGGCAGGTTGCTTTTCTGAAATTTGAATCTCTTTGTATATCCTTACGTGAGCCGTCCGGTTCGTAATTAAACCATCCAACATATCGTTAAGACCTGACATAAAGCTAAGCACCGTGATAAACATTGTGATACTAATCGTCACACCAATTGCAGCTACAAGTGTTTGCTTCCACCGCGCAATTAATAAAGAAAAAGCGACCTGATAGACGAGTTTATATTTCATTATTACGGCTTTACGATTTCATCCGTGGCTTTCAGGCCGGATAGAATCTCTGCTTTTTGGAAATCTTTTAATCCGATTTTGACTACTCTTTCTTCTCCAGAAGCCAAAGTGACGATGGAATCATTTTTCAAGAAATTTCTTGGAACTAAGATGACCTTATCTTTTCGGCTTAATAAGATATTTGCTTCAAAGGTGATATTGGGGAATAATTTAGGTGGCGCCTTCGTGAATTTTGCTTCCACTAGGAACGTTTTGCTGCGCTCGTTCATTATTTCGGAGATCTTAGTCACCTTTGCTTCGAACACCTGTTTTTTATAACTGTCCAAAGTCACTACCACATTTTGCCCTTTTTGAACACGTAGAATGTCATTTTCGTCCACTTGTAATTCCAATACGAAATCTCTGAAATTACCAATCACGGCAATCGGAGTTTGGGGAGTGACGATTTCGCCTTTTGATTTAAATAAACTATAGACAATGCCATTTGTCTTAGATCGCAAGGTGAAATCCTGTGCTTGGTTCGTTGAAATTTGTAGATTCTTCTTCGCTTGTGATGAGCTAAATTCCAATATTCTTTTTAAATCTTTGAATTTCTGGATGGCAGAAAAATAATTCGATTTAGAAGTCTGATAGGCTAATTCTTTAAGCTCAAAATCTACTTTCGTTCCGATTTGCTGGCTCCAAAGATTTTTTTGACGATAGTAAAGAGAAGAATCAACCCTGAACTTATTTTTGGCTGTTTCAATGACTAATTTAGCCTCATCTAGTTTGCCTTGATTCGCTGACAGGTCATTAAAATTTGCAGCTAAAGCCGCATTCTCTGCACTAAATCGCTGCGTTTCATTTGTAATGGTTAACAAGGGACTTCCAATGTGTACGGAATCACCTTCTTGAACCAAAACCTCATTGACAATACCGTTTACGGTTACAAATGCCTGGTATTGGTCAGTTGTTTTTAATACGCCAGAGGCGTAAATGGATTCAGTGATGGGACCCACCGAGGGAAGGCTAGTTTCTGGCTTCTTTCCACAAGATAAGAGAAGGATCCCAATCGCAAAAAGGACTACATGTTTCATAGTCGTAAATTACCCAAAAATCGAACACATTAGAATGATGCTAATCAATTAATTCTAAAATAGATGTTCGAATTCTTTGATTTCAGTCATGTTTTCCGGAATTGCACTAATTCGCAAACTGTTCCTTTGGATAAGAAATAGGCTAGGGGTGGAGAAAACGCCATACTCTTTTCGCAGCTTTTCGTTCGCTTTAATCGTTTTCCAGTGGGTAGGAAAGGTCCAAGGATTCATTTCTTCATCTATTTGAATGGCAATGACCGGTAGTTTTATTTTTTCAGAATAGGGGATTAAATCGACCAAAAGTTCGGTACAATGAAAGCAAGATGGGCTGTAAAATACGAGTAGAATTGTCGGTTTTTCTGAAAAATACTGTGAAAGCAGGAAATCTTTCAATCGAATCTCCGGCACTTTTTCTCCGATTTGTAACATTCGAATATGGTGAATTTGTTCGTTGATTTTAGCTCGACTATTAGCGGGGCAATCTGGATCAAGGCTGAATTCTTCCAGCTTTTCGATCCACTGATTTTTGCCTGTCGAAGCGATTTTTTTGTAATAGAAATCAACAGCTTCTCCATATTTAATGAAGGATTTTGTTTTTAATTCTCTGATGTGAATTACAACTTGAATAATCGAAATACGCTTCGCTTTTGGTTGATCATAAACGGGAAAGATTACCGCGGGACGTTGTGCAAATAGGGAAAAAGAAAGGAAAAGTAAGACGTATTTCATGTTCGATTAATCCCGAATACAACGTACTGATAGTCCAGCGTCCTTATCATTATTTGAAATTTGATTATAGGTCTGAGTCGTATAAATGACGAGGCCTTTAGCATAGGTCGCATCTGAATTAGAGGAACTCCAATAAAAAAACTGAGATCCTCTGTTAGTGAGTGTACTATTTACTCCAGTGCTCAAATAACCCGCTGCGTGCATTTTTAATGCACCTGCATAAGCCTGTGATCGAAGATTCGTATTGTTTACATTTGTCCATTCCGTAACAGTCGGAATTCTCCAGCCAGCCCCTAGTTCTAAGGTGCAAGGATCATTTGTTGCCCCCCAATTAACGGTTTCTGTATTACTATTAGTTGAAGGAAAAGCAGGGGATGTAGTTGTTCCATTATTTTTATAGCCTTTTTTCTTATTGAATTGCCAATACCATCCCGCAGCAGCTTCGGATGCATCTGTTTCTGATATGGCTTGATTAGTAGAGCCCAGATTTTGGGTAATCCAGCATTTTTGAGAACCACTTAGGTTTGAACTGACAGTACCATAGGTGACTGTTTTGTTGACAGGTGCTACCCCATTCGCAGTGGTATGAACAATCGTTAAATTATTGCCGCATACGAACATAATGGTCTTTTTGCCAAATCGCTCTAAACCTTTGCCACTACCGATTTTACCGCTAAAATCTACGAAAAGGGTTGGATTTGTGTGCCTAAATCCTGTTTTAGTTAATTGAGCAAAACTCAAAAACGGAATAAAAAGAAAGAAGAGGATTCTTTTCATGTTGTTAATAGAAATAATCAATTTGAATTCGATCTCCCGCTACCAAGGTGTAGGTCTCATTGTTCGCTGGAATATAGGTGAATGTGGTTCCCGATAAGCTAAATGCTGTTTTAGATATACGAACTCCATTGACGAAAAGTTTTATTACTGCATTGCTGGATTTAGTCTGTGTCAAGGTAAAAGCAGTTTGACCTACAGTCGCCGTATATTCATCTGATACCTCTCGAACTAAACTAAAATCAGTGCCTTGAACCGCAGCAGTCATGGCAGAAGTTCCATTTCCTTTTAGGATTCCAGTAATGGTTGAGGCACCTGTTCCTCCATTTCCCACTGCCAAAGTTCCAGTAACCCCCGTTGTTAATGGCAAGCCAGTTATATTAGTAGCAGTGCCTGATGCTGGTGTTCCTAGTACAGGTGAAGTTAGGGTAGGAGCGGTTAATGTTTTATTAGTTAAAGTCTCAATCCCGGTTAGACTTACTTTTAAATTTAATGCGGTTTGTGTGGCAGTGCTGATGGGCTTTAACAAATCCGTTGTGTTGTCAACATTCGCTAAGCCGACCATCGCTTTTGTGATGCCTGAAACAGAACCAGTAAAAGTGGGAGATGCAATAGGTGCTTTTAGGTTCAAATCCGTGATGTCTGCTTTTAGTGCGAGATCAGTTGAATTGGCTTTTAGATTAAGCGCAGTAATCGTAGCCTTTAAGTCCAGTGCCGTTTGGGTTGCCGTGCTAATGGGTTTTAATGCGTCGGTTGTGTTATCGACATTCCCAAGACCTACCATCGTTTTCGTAATGCCTGAGACAGTCCCTGTGAAAGTAGGCGCGTCAATGGGTGCTTTTAAAGCCAAAGAAATAGTGCTCGCTTTTGTATCTAGGGCAGTTTGGGTGGCTGTGCTGATGGGTTTAAGTAAATCGCTCGTATTGTTTACATTACCTAAACCTACTTTAGTGGGGTTGATTCCTGTGGCTATTTTTACATCAGTAATCGCTCCTGAAGCAATCGTTGGACTGGAAGCAGTTCCAGTTAAATCTCCAGCTAATCTAATTTTGCCATTCACTAGCGTGGTTGCATCCACCGTTATGGAGGCATCTACGTAGGCCTTGTTTGCCGCATCGGTAGAAAGCGCAGGAAGGTCAGTTAAGGTAATTTTTTTACCCGTGGGGAATTGTAAATTGCCTTGCATAGTGCTACCCGCTAACTGCACATAGCGAGCATCCGTAGTTCCGATATTATTCGTTATTTCATTCCAGACGGTACTCACATAAATAAAAGTTCGCCCATTGTTTGATCCCGTAGGATCACCAGATACGATGAATATATCACCTTCCACTGGAGTACTACTCGTGGTAAATGATCCATTATTATAGATTCCAGTGTAATTGCGACCAAGGGAGATGGCGATTTCTCCTGCAGCGTTAGGGGATACCCCATTTACTTTTTTTACGGTTCCTTTTAAATCTAAAGCCGTTTGTATTGCTGTACTAATGGGTTTATTGGCATCTGAGGTATTGTTTACATTGCCTAGTCCCACCATTGTAGCTGTGATGCCAGATACATTTCCGGTGAAAGTCGGAGAAGCTGTACCCGCTTTGGTCGCTAAACCGGCCTCTAATTCTGTCGTGTTTGCTTTTAAATCAAGGGCTGTTTGGGTGGCTGTGCTAATGGGCTTGTCTAGATCAGTCGTATTATTCACGTTTCCAAGACCCACCATCGTGGAGGTTATTCCTGATACATTACCAGTGAAAGTGGGTGATGAAATGGGTGCTTTTAGATTAAGGTCGGTAATGTCTGCTTTTAAGGCTAGATCGGTGGCATCCGCTTTTAAAGCCAAATCTGTGATCGTTGCTTTTAAGTCTAAGGCCGTTTGTGTGGCTGTGCTTATGGGTTTTGCGATATCAGTAGTATTGTTCACATTTGCTAGACCAACCATCGTCGCTGTAATACCTGACACAGATCCTGTAAAGGTAGGTGAAGCGATAGGTGCTTTCAAGTTTACATCCGAAATGTCTGCTTTTAGGGCAAGGTCGGTTGTATTCGCTTTTAAATTGACCGAGGTAATACTTGATTTTAAATCGAGCGCTGTTTGGGTGGCCGTGCTAATAGGCTTCGCTAAATCGGACGTATTATCGACATTTCCTAAACCTACTTTAGATGCACTTATTCCAGAGGCTATTTTAGCATTGGTGATGGCTCCAATTGCAATTTCTGGGCTAGCTGCTGTTCCCGTTAGATCACCTGATAGTCTGATCTTTCCGTTGATTAAGGAAGTCGCATCGAGTGTTTTAGAAGCATCTACATAGTCTTTATTAGCTGCATCAGTTGCAGCGGTAGGCAAATCAGTGAGGCTGACCTTTTTTCCAGAGGGGATACGTAAATCACCTTGCATTGTACTTCCTGCTAGTTGTACATACCTTGCATCAGTCGTTCCGATATTATTTGTTATCTCATTCCAATCTGGGTTCAGGTAAATGAATGTTCGGCCATTATTAGCGCCATCTGGATCTGCTGAGACAATAAATACATCCCCATCTACTGGTGGTGCACTCGTAATAAAAATACCCCCATTGTACAAACCGGTGTAATTTCTACCTAGCGTAATGACCACATTACCATTAGCATCAGGAGAGACCCCATTCACTTTTTTTACGTTACCTTTTAAATTAAGAGCCGTTTGAGTAGCTGTGCTAATCGGTTTCGCAACATCTGATGTATTGTCGACATTGGGAAGTCCTACCATTGATGCCGTAATTCCAGATACACTACCCGTAAAATTGGGGGAAGCTAAGGGAGCTTTTAAATCCAAATCAGAAGTGTTTGCTTTTATCGCCAAATCGCTCCTTGTTACTTTCTCATCTAACGCCGTTTGCATGGCTGTGCTAATGGGCTTATCTAGATCTGCTGTATTGTTGACTAACTCTAAGCCTACTTTAGCTGGATTAATGCCAAAAGCAATCTTTTGATCCACTACGCTCGAATCTCTTATCTTAGAACTTTGAATTGCCCCATTTACGATTTTTTCAGGAGTAATGGCATTCGCTTTGATAATCGGTGAAGTAGCATCTCCAGTTAAATCCCCTGACAATTTGATTTTTCCAGGCAAAATTTCAGAGGCTAAAGGGACCTCATTTAAAATTACTTTATCGATCTGATTTTTGATTTCGATCCGAATCGTTGCTAAATCAGTTTGGTTCAAAAGGCCCGCATCGTTTTGAAAGTCAGATAGTTTAGTGGGAGCACCTTTTACATTAAGGTAATCCACCGACTTAGCATATAGTGCATAAGGGCTGTATTGAAGTAGAGAGCGACTTACTTCGGTGAAGGCGGTCGCTGAGGGGAATTTGACCTCGACTTGTAACGTTTTTAATGTATCATTCCAAAGAACCGCATCAAATGAATTAATGGTGATTTTAGTTCCTTTGCCAATGATGGTATTAATCAGTCCATACTCATCAGTTTGAGTAGTTTGCATTTCTTGATAATCTAGACGCGTTCCCGAAAGTAGACTAAATCTCAATTGTATGGCTTTATTCGCGAGTGGTTGACCACTGTAGTTGTTGCCTGGCATCGGAATAGGATTCGGGTCAAGAATAACCGCTTGGTAATTGATGCCCGTTTTTTGGCCAAAAGAAAAGAGGGAAATCCCTATAAATAGGATTGTGTAGAATAGTTTATTCATAGCTATCGTAGGGGAGAGTATTGAATACCAAAACCGAATGAAACTGGATTAATCGCGAACTGACTACCGTCTTTTTGAATAGTATTCAATTGCCAAGCCTCTGAGAAGTAGGCGAAAAGGGCGGTATGATCGTTCATTTGTTTTGCGAGCTTAATTTCGCCTCCTAATTGCCATTGAATTCGATCAAATTGCTTATTCCCTTGTAGATTATATACTTTATTTCCCATTTTTTGGGATCCTAAAACCAATTGATTAATCTGCATTATTCCACTGTAAGAAAGACTCACACCTTTGCCTAAACGTGATTTTATACCTAAGCCTAACTTAATTCCCACATAGGTAGAAGAATAAGTAAATGGGATGTTTTGTGTCTCTCCAAAGGAATTAAACTGATTGATAGCAATTCCCACTTGGTAGTTTAGTTTACGCACAAATGCACTCTTTGTTTTAGCCGAATCGACAAGGCGATCATTTCTAAGAATAGAGAGCTGTAAGCCGGCGTCTGGTTGGAAGGAGTTTTGAGCAATACCTGCTGGACTTTGAAATCGGAAACTGGCGGAATTCAAACCTATCTGATAATTCCAATCTTGAGCTGAAAGCTTTGAAATAGGAATTATACAGATAAGTAGAAAGGTATAGAGAGGGGTTAGGTATTTAATGGTATTCATTTTTTCGTGGTTAGGCATTTTTTCAAAGGCTAAAGCAAGCTACATAAAAGGTTTTAAATGCGTTATAACATAAATTATTTGCAAATAGGTAATTCCTTAAAATAGGCATTTGGGGTTAAATTTAGCGCATTTTTTATTGTATTAAGTTGATAAATTATCAGTAAACTGATAATCTCATTTTTCGATTAGGATTCCAATTAATTATTTTTAATACACTAAAAATGATCTGTTTTTTATTTGGTAACTTGCTGCTTAAATCTCGCACAATGAAAATTACCTACCTTGAAAATTATGCTGCTCTGAGTGAAAAAGCAGCCCATTTAATTGCATCAGAAGTAAAGCAAAATCCCGACTTGTTGTTTTGTGCAGCGACTGGAGGAAGTCCTACGGGGATGTATGCTGAAATGGCGAAGGAAAAAGCGCTTTATTCTCAGATGCAGGTAATTAAAATGGATGAATGGGGAATTATCCCGCTAAGTCATCCAGATTCGTGTGAAACCTATTTGAAAAAGCATTTATTAGGTCCTTTGGGAATATCAAATGACCGATACACCTCCTTCGATACAGCTCCTGAAGTAGTTGAATCAGAATGCAAACGCATAAGTAAATTTATTCAAGAGAATGGTCCTTTAGATATCTGTATTTTGGGTCTAGGAAAAAATGGACATATTGCATTTAATGAACCTGCGGAAACGTTGAATCCAGATTTTCACAAAGCTATTTTAGCGGAATCTACTATTGCACATGATCCAGCTTTATCAGCTGGGAATGAACCAGCCTATGGTCTTTGCGTGGGAATGGAAGGTATTATGCAATCGAAGAAAATCATTTTCCTGATTACTGGAAAGGGAAAACAAGACGCTGTAAAGCGGATTATGGAACGCAAAATTGGAACCGATTGTCCTGCATCTTTTTTGTGGATGCACCCTAATGTGGAATGCTTAATTGATAATTCGGCCGTCTAATCCTTGTAGGGATGTCGCTCTATCCAGGTGGTAGCAGGTTCTAGAAGTGGGAAAATCCAGGATAGGTTAGTATGTATCATGCCAAAACGGTGCCGCATTAGACCCTTTAGTCGTACTGCTTTTGCCCCAATGGAGCTTTTAATTTCAAGGGCAGTTCTCCCCAGAATAATACGTTCAAATCCTTGTATGATACCGCAATTAATGAGGTCATAAAGCATGTTTAAGTACAGCATTTTTTCGCGCTGTATTTTTTCATCGTATCCAAGGAAATAGGTTTCTAATTCTTTGCCATGCCGAATGACAGTTGTGAATCCAACTAATTGATTTTTAAGGTAATATCCGCGCAATATAAATTCAGATCCTAGGTGTTTTTTGAAGCTAGAAAAGTGTTTTTTGGGTAAAATAAAGGTGTTAAATGGGGCATTTTTTGCCACATGCAGGTAGAGATCATAAATCGTTTCTTCTGCCTGCAAAATTTCCTCATAATTCAGCTCTTTCGTGCTAATTTCAGCTCCTTTTTTACGACAGCGCTTAAATTGATCCCGGTATTTTTTAGATAAGTCTGCCACATAATCTTCTTCCTTTTGCCAAATTGATTTTATTTCAAAAACCATATTGGGTTGAGAGCTGAATGGGAAGTCTGTTTGAAAGGCAGGGATTTGAAACGCTTGGATTTGGCTCTCCGTAAAATCTTTAAATATAGTTAAGTGATTTTTTTTTGGCCAAAATTCAACAACCTCCCGAAGCTTTTCAATCACCTTTGATTCATCCGCATCCGGTAAACAGGTATACGCATTTTGACCGCTTAACATGTTGTTTCCAACAAGCAATAATTTGGAGGCAAACTGTTTAAATAAAATATTTCTAAGAGCCGTTTTTATCGCATGATCTCTCTCTCCAAAACTCGGTAAAAGGGCAAGGTCAATTTCTTGAATTAAAGCCGTAGCCATCAGTTTCTCCCCTTCAAAAATGCCAAGAAATGTATTTAGCATATTTTCAGGTGATGATTCTTCCAAAATTTGCAAGTAGCATTTCTGTAAAAAAATACAAGATTGAGCTACCTGATCCCAGTTATCGGGTAATTCGGCTGTTTTCGTGAAAAGTTGATGGGTGTAAATTGTACTCAATTGGATCGGTTATTGAGGTTGTAACAAGTAGGAGATAGGAATTGTTCCGTCGTTAAGTACAAAGCACAAAGTACAAAGCAAAAAGTTCAAAGTTGGAATCCCCTCTGGGGATGATCTCATGAAATTTTTGTCCTCCGGACTCATTCCCTCCGGACTGACGCTTCGCGTCATGTGGCCCCGCCGGGAATCGAGTCGAGCGCGACCCCGGCCGTCTCTAGCGTTTAGAAGGGGCGCTCGTCTGCTTCCCTCTGGGTGGCCCCGCCGGGAATCGAACCCGGATCTAGCGTTTAGGAAACGCCTATTCTATCCGTTGAACTACAGCGCCAATATCTATAATCTCTACTCTCTTATCTCTACTCTCCCTCTGGATTATACCCATCACTATGCCCCATCAAGTGGTTACCTTCCAGCCAGTTAGGGAAAATCTGCATGTGCTTATCTTTCAACATGTCCATAATCGTCTCGCGAAGTTCTGCTAAATTACTGCGTTGTTCTGCTGAGATGAAAACGGTTTTAGGGGTGTTGGTTTTCCAGTGTGTACGTTTTAAAAAGGCCGTTACTCGATCCATTTTACTCAATTCTGGTTCGCCGTCTATACCTACTTCGGTTCCTTCAAAGAAAATATCTTCGACAGGGAAAAGGTCGATTTTATTGAAGACTAAGATGGTGGGTTTATCACCCACACCCATTTCATTTAAGATACCTTGAACGACTTCGATTTGTTCCTCAAAATTCGGGTGGGAAATATCTACCACGTGTAATAAGACATCCGCCTCACGTACCTCATCTAAGGTCGATTTGAAGGATTCGATCAAGAGGGTAGGGAGTTTGCGAATGAAACCTACGGTATCCGTTAATAAGAAGGGAATACCCTCCCAAACCACTTTGCGGACCGTGGAATCTACTGTGGCAAACAATTTATTTTCAGCGAAAACGTCTGTTTTAGCTAGTTTTTGCATTAAAGTAGACTTGCCTACGTTCGTGTAACCAACTAGGGAAACCCGAACCATTCGGTCACGGTTTTTGCGCTGGGTGTAGGATTGTTTGTCAATAGCCTCTAATTTGTCCTTTAAGAAGGCAATTCGGTCGTTTGCAATACGTCTATCCGTTTCTAATTCCTTTTCACCTGGACCACGCATACCTACGCCACCACGTTGTTTGGAAAGGTGAGACCACATGCGGGTAAGTCGCGGCAACATGTATTGGTATTGTGCGAGTTCTACTTGGGTGCGGGCTTGAACGGTTTGGGCTCTTTGGGCGAAAATATTCAAGATCAACAAACTGCGATCGAGAACTTTGACCTCTTTGCCGTATTCCTGAATGTTAAATTCAATGTTGCGGACCTGTGAAGGACTTAGGTCGTCGTCAAAGATGAGCATGTCCACGTCTTTTTCGATGACGTAAGCCATAATATCTTCAAATTTTCCTTTACCTACATAGGTCTTGTTGTCTGGTTTCGCTAAGTTTTGGGTAAAACTGTGTAGCGTTATCACACCCGAGGTAGAGGCTAGAAAAGCTAATTCCGCGAGGTATTCGGCCGTTTGTTCGGCGTTTTGCTTTTGGGAGGTAACTGCGACTAAAACTGCGGTTTCTTGTTCCTCATCCGTACTATGTACTACGTTATTTTTCATTTTAGCTAAAAAAAGCCTTTCTGGTAAGAAAGGCTTTCTTGTTAGGTAAGCTGTTATACTTATGCGTTTAACGCTTCTGCACCTCCTACGATCTCTAAGATTTCCTTCGTAATGGCTGCTTGACGTGAACGGTTGTACTCTAATTTCAATGCTTTAATTAATTCCCCAGCGTTCTCGGTTGCTTTATCCATTGCCGTCATACGAGCACCGTGTTCTGATGAATTAGATTCTAGTAAGGCACGGAAGATGGATAATTTGATTGACTTTGGAATTAATTCAGAAATAATTTCTTCTTCAGATGGTTCAAAAATGTAATCCACTGAACTTGCCTTTTCACCTGATTCTGAGGCTACTAAAGGAAGTAATTGCTCTGTTTGAATGATTTGTGTCGCTACGTTTTTCGAATAGTTGAAAAGAACCTCTACTACATCGAATTGTTTCTCTGTGAAGGCATTTAAAACCACTTCACCAATCTCGCGAACGTTATTGAAGTTCAATCGAGTGAAGATGTCTGCATGAGCTTCATTCACTTTGTACCCACGACGTGATAAATACTCACCCCCTTTTTTACCAAGAGCTAATATCTCTACTTGGCCAGCTGCGTGCAAGTCAGCATATTTTTCTTGTACTAAAGCCATGGTCGCTTTACCTACGTTCGCATTGAATGCGCCGCAAAGGCCACGATCAGACGTTACTACGATGATTAATGCATTCTTAATTTCACGCACCTCAGTGAAAGGATTCTCAGCACCTGCCTCTGTTTGAGCAGAAACGGTTGCGATCATTTCCGCTAATTTCTTAGCATAAGGACGCATTTGGTGTATTGCATCTTGGGCACGACGCAACTTCGCTGCCGAAACCATTTTCATGGCTTTGGTGATTTGCTGCGTCGAGTTGACAGATACAATTCTATTTCTTACTTCTTTTAAGGAAGCCATAGTATTCTAATTTTATGCTTTGTACTTAGCTGCTACTTCATTACCTACACGCTTCAAGGTAGCGGTTAAGTTGTCATCGTATTTCCCTTGACCTAAAGCTTCTAACGTAGCTTTTTCTGTCGCACGTAATACTTGAATGAAATCTTGTTCGAATTCACGAACTTTTTCTACTGGCACGTTATCTAAGTTACCAGTTGTCGCTAAATAAATCATCGCAACTTGCTCCTCTACACGTTGTGGTGCGAACTGAGGTTGCTTTAACATTTCTAAGTTACGGCGACCACGGTCAATCGTTAATTTAGTCGATGCATCTAAGTCAGATCCGAATTTAGAGAAGGCCTCTAATTCACGGAATTGAGCTTGATCTAATTTTAATGTACCAGCCACCTTCTTCATTGACTTGATTTGCGCGTTACCACCCACACGAGATACCGAGATACCTACGTTAATCGCTGGACGAATACCTGCGTTAAACAAGTTTGTTTCTAAGAAGATTTGACCATCAGTGATCGAAATTACGTTCGTAGGAATGTAAGCCGAAACGTCACCCGCTTGAGTTTCGATGATCGGAAGAGCTGTTAAGCTACCGCCACCTTTCACTAAGTGCTTGATCGATTCTGGTAAGTCGTTCATATTACGCGCGATCTCATCCGAGTTGTTTACTTTCGCTGCACGCTCTAATAAACGAGAGTGAAGGTAGAAAACGTCACCTGGATACGCCTCACGTCCTGGTGGACGACGTAATAATAAGGAAACTTCACGGTAAGCTACCGCTTGCTTCGATAAGTCATCATAAACGACTAAAGCTGGACGACCAGTATCACGGAAGAATTCACCAATCGCTGCACCTGTAAATGGAGCGTAGAATTGCATCGGTGCTGGATCTGCAGCTGTTGCAGAAACGATAACCGTATAATCCATCGCGCCTGCTTTACGTAAAGTTTGCTCAACCTGCTTCACAGTAGAAGCTTTTTGACCAATCGCTACATAGATACAGAAAACGGGTTCTCCTTTATCGTAAAATTCTTTTTGATTAATGATAGTATCGATACAAACTGCCGTTTTACCTGTTTGACGGTCACCGATTACTAGCTCACGTTGACCGCGACCTACTGGGATCATCGCATCGATTGCTTTGATACCTGATTGTAAAGGTTCTGTTACGGGTTGACGGAAGATAACCCCTGGTGCTTTACGCTCTAGAGGCATCTCGTATAAATCACCTGCGATAGGACCATTTCCGTCGATAGGCTCACCTAACGTGTTCACTACACGGCCTAAAATCCCGTCACCTACTTTAACAGAGGCAATTAAGTTTGTTCTTTTTACGGTATCCCCCTCCTTAACTGAGCTAGAGTCTCCTAATAATACGGCACCTACATTATCCTCTTCTAAGTTCAAGGCTAAAGCTTTTAGACCGTTTTCAAATACGATCAACTCACCTGCTTGTACGTTAGATAGGCCGTAAATACGTGCCACACCATCACCCACTTGGAGTACGGTACCTACTTCTTCTAGTTCTGCGACAGTTTTAGCTTGGGATAATTGCTCCCTTAAAATTGCTGAAACTTCATCTGGTCTTACTGATGCCATATAAAATGGAGGGGTTTATTAATTTATAAACTGATTTTTAAACTATTTATTTTGAATCAAATTTCGGGTGCAAAATTAGCTAGGAAATTTCAATATTCCCATAATTATTACAAAAAAAGACGTTAATCATAAGACTTTTTAAAGAACGTTATTTTGATAAATAATTTACACGTGTTAAATGCCGTTAAAATTCTTGAAAGAGAGGCTTTTTTCTGTATCTTCGAGGCTTTCTTTTGACATTAAATTAACACGGAATATGAAAATTAAATTACTTGCCATTCTTACTTGTCTTGTGTCTTTGTCTACTTTGGCACAAACTAAATCCAAACCTAAGCCTACCACAAAACCGAAATTAACTATTTCACTGACAAAAGTGCCTGTGAAAGAATTTGCGAATCAAGTGGATTCAGTTTCTTATGCCGTGGGTGTATTAGTTGCACAGAATTTCAAGTCTCAAAAGGTGACTTTGAATCCTGCGATGGTGGCCAAAGGTTTTGAGGCGGCTACCCAAGGTGGCGCTTTGAAAATGACAGAACAAGAATGCCAAAACGTTGTTTCTTCTTATATGATGAAGAATCAAGAAGCACTTGCTTTGGAAAAATCGAAAGAATTTTTGCCAAATAAAGAGGCTGGGGAGAAGTTTTTAGCAGAGAATAAAAAGAAAGATTCTATTGTGGTAACTGCTTCTGGCTTACAATACAAAATTATCAAATTAGGTACAGGCCCTAAGCCAGTAGCGACAGATAAAGTAAAGACTCATTACCACGGTACTTTAATTGATGGTACGGTATTTGACTCTTCTGTTCAACGTGGCGAACCTATTTCATTTCCGGTGACTGGAGTAATTCCTGGCTGGGTTGAAGCCTTACAATTGATGCCAGTAGGGTCTAAATTCAAATTGTTTGTACCTGAATATTTAGCTTACGGTGTTCGTGGTGGTGGTCAAACGATCAAGCCCTATTCTGCTCTAGTTTTTGAAGTGGAATTATTAGAGATTGAAAAATAAATCTATGAAGAAGATACTTCCTATTTTCATCCCGCTTTCCTTATTGGTTGTTTGGTTTATGCACGGTTCTGATCTGCAGAATCAAATCAATTACCAGGAGGGAGATTTGCAGCCTTCCGCTTTGCAGCGTAAAGTAGAAAGCAAAGTGTTCGAAATTTTGAGCAATTACCATTACCGCAAGGTGCCGGTAAATGACTCCTTGTCTTCGAAGATATTTGATTCCTACATAAAGCAATTAGACCCGAATAAGGTGTTCTTTTTAGCGGAGGATATCAATGATATAGAAAAGTATCGTTTTGCAATCGATGAGGCGTTGAATTTAGGAGATTTAACTCCTGCATTTCAAATTTATAACGTATACCAAAAAAGGATGAAGGCTCGCTATGCTTTCATTACTGCACAATTGGATAAACCAACAGATTTTACTGTAGATGAAACCTACCAGCCAAATCGCGAGAAAGCGACTTGGGCAAAATCGGAGGCGGAGTTGGATGATTTTTGGCGTAAAGATTTAAAACGACAATTGTTAGACTGGAAAATTGGTGGTAAGGCAGACACTACGTCGGTACGCGAATTAAAAGAGCGTTACAAGCGGACGGAGAAGTATATGGCCAAAACGAAGTCAGAAGACGTTTTCCAAGTCTTTATGAATGCCTACACGGAGAGTATTGATCCGCATACAACCTACATGATTCCTAAGGCAGCGGAAGAATTCAATAAGGATATGTCTCAAAGTTTCGAAGGAATAGGGGCTACGCTTCGTCTAGAAGGCGATTATGTGAGTATTGTGGATTTAGTTCCAGGAGGGCCAGCCTACCGCAGCAAGCAAGTGAATCCGAAGGATCGCATCGTGGGTGTAGCGCAAGGAGAGGATGGGAAATTTGTCGATATCATCGGTTGGTTTACCGATGATGCGGTGAAATTAATTCGTGGTCCTAAAGGAACCGTGGTTCGCTTAAAGATATTGCCCGCCTCTGGTGTGACAGGCTCACCGACTACAGAAGTCCGCATCGTCCGTGAGAAGATTAAATTAGAAGAGCAGACCGCTAAGAAAGAAATTTTGTTTCAAAAACAAGGCGACAAAACTATTAAAATCGGTTTAATCACGATCCCAATGTTCTACCGTGATTTCGAAGGCGCTCGTAATAATGAAGCAGGTTTTAAATCAACTTCGGCGGATGTGCGCAAGTTTTTAGTGGAGTTCAAGAAAGAAGGTATTGATGCCTTGTTAATTGATTTGCGTAACAATGGAGGAGGATCCTTGATTGAAGCTGTTGATTTAACCGGTTTATTTATCACGTCTGGACCAGTGGTTCAGCGTAAAGAATCAACGGGCCAAATTACCCAAGAAAATGATGAGAATCCAGAATTAGTTTACGATGGCCCTATGGCAGTTTTGATCAACCGTTTCTCTGCATCTGCTTCGGAAATTTTTGCTGGAGCCATTCAAGATTACCAACGCGGTATCATCGTGGGAGAGCAATCCTATGGAAAGGGAACGGTTCAAAGCGTACTAGATTTAAGTCGTTTCGTTCGATCTGAGAAGGAAAATCCTGGTGTTTTGAAAATCACGTTAGAGAAATTCTACCGTATTACTGGAAGTTCTACTCAACACAAAGGCGTGAGCCCTGATTTCGCGTTGCCATCTGCTTTCTCTGCGGAGGAATTTGGCGAAAGCTCACAACCAAGTGCGTTGCCTTGGGATATGATTCGTTCTACGACGTTTACGAAGACGGGAAAAGTAAATCCAGCGACGGTTAAAACGTTGCAGGTAGCTTTCCAAAATCGTTTGAAAACGAAACCTGAGCTATTGAAACTGAAAGAGGATTTAGAGCGTTGGAAGAAATTAAAGGAAACGAATTCGATTGCCTTGCAATATGATAAGCGCAAGAAGGAATTAGACGACCAAAAGAAAAAGCCAGATGAGACTACTGCAGTGATGGAAGCGATGGCGGGAGAGGCAGCAACGGATGTAGAGGGCAAAAAAGCGGAGTCGAAAGAAAAAGATAAGCACGCGAAAGATACGTATTTGAAAGAGACGCAGCAGATTATTGCGGATTGGCTGAAAGGACCAATGGCAAGCGTAAAACCAGTGGCTAAAAAATAATGAAAGCGTTAACCGATGTATTGGTAGAATCTTCGCAACTGGTTCGAGAGACCGGACGATGGATTCTGCAGCAATCATCGCAGTTTACGAGTTCGGATATTATCTACAAAGGAACGAATGATTTAGTTTCGTTTGTGGACCAGCAGGCTGAAGCAAAATTAAAGCAAGGTCTTTCGGCTATTTTTCCAGAGGCTGACTTTATCGCGGAGGAAACTTCATCCAATTATGAGGAAGTAGGAGATGGTTATTATTGGGTAATTGATCCTTTGGATGGCACCACGAATTTCCTGCACAAATTACCCGTATTTGCGGTTTCGGTGGGTTTGATTCTGAATAAACAGCCCATTCTAGGTTTAATATATGAACCGAATCGCGATGAATTATTTACGGCGGTAAAGGGCCACGGAGCGCATTTGAATGGCAAACCCATCCAAGTTTCCCCTGAAAATTCGCTTGCTAAGTCCTTACTGGCTACCGGATTTCCCTATTATGATTTCTCATACCAAGACCGCTATTTAGATTTATTGAAGGAACTAATGCGTTCCTCGCACGGTTTAAGACGCATGGGTGCGGCGGCCATTGATTTAGCGTATACGGCTTGTGGGCGTTTTGAAGGTTTTTTTGAGGCTAATTTGAAGCCCTGGGATGTCGCTGCAGGTAAAATTATTATCGAAGAAGCAGGAGGAATGGTGACCAATTTTTCGGGTGGCCAAGACGTTATTTTTACGGGTGAAATTATAGGTGCAGGTCCCATATTCTCGGAATTTTTAGGAACTTTGCAGTCTAAGTGGTTTGATTAATATGGAAAACGGGATCATCTTTTTGGTATTTGCTGCGGCGCTCGTTTATTTAGTTCGCCTAGTATACAATCAGTTTTGGGGTAAGAATGCAGGAAACTGTGCCAAAGGCTGTGGAACTTGCGCGGCTTCTTCCACCATCGATAAAATGAACAGTGAAAGAAGCTAATTCCGGTAAAACATTCGATTTTCAGATCATTAAACGGTTATACGGCTTTATTCAGCCCTACCGTTTTCGCTTTTGGTTTCTCGTATTTTTGATTCTTTGTATGGCGGGGATTTCACCCGTTGTGCCCTTACTCATACGCTATACCTTAGATAATTACTTAGGCTTGACTTTCGCCTCCGATTTAGTTCGTATGCTCGGTTGGATGCTGGGAGCACTTTTATTACAAACAGGTCTGCAGTTTTCTACCTCTTATTTAGCTGGTTACTTAGGCCAAACCGTCATCCGCGATATTCGTATTCAATTGTATGAAAAGATCGTTAATCTGCGATTAGCCTTCTTTGATGCGACGCCTATCGGGCGTTTAGTAACGAGGACGGTGTCAGATATTGAAACATTGAATGATGTCTTTTCAGAAGGTTTAGCTTCCATTGCTGGTGATTTACTACAATTATTTCTGATTTTAGGGGTGATGTTTTATGCGGATTGGCGCTTGACCTTGATCATCATTGCGACAGTTCCTTTCATGGTCTTTTCGACCTATGTGTTCAAGGAATATATTAAGAAGTCATTTAATGAGGTTCGGACGGCGGTAGCTAATCTAAATTCCTTTGTACAGGAGCATATCTCTGGAATGTTAATCGTCCAAATGTTCCACGCTGAAAAGCAAGAATTAGCGAAATTCAACCGTATTAACGAAGAGCATCGCGATGCCAATATTCGAGGTATTTTGGCTTATTCGGTCTTTTTTCCGGTAGCTGATGTTATTGCAGCAATTGGAACGGGGCTTGTAGTGTGGGCTGCGTCTACCTATATCGTGAAAGAAGAGATGGGAGTGGGGACATTGACTGCATTCATTATGTTCATTAACTTGTTTTACCGTCCCATTCGAATGCTAGCGGATCGTTTCAATACCCTACAAATGGGGATTGTGTCAACGGAGCGCATTTTAACCCTTTTGGATTCGACAGATTATATCCAAAATAACGGTACAATTGAGGCGGATCACATCGATGGTAAAATTGAATTTTCGGATGTTACTTTCGCGTATCAGGAGCCTGAATGGGTAGTTAAAAATGTGAGCTTTACGGTGGAAGCGGGCAAAACCTGTGCTATTGTGGGAGCGACAGGAGCAGGTAAATCGTCTATTATAGGTCTTTTAGGGCGTTTGTATGATTGCCAAAGCGGTGAAATTAACATCGATGGCGTTCCTCTAACCTCTTACGAAATTGGCTCTTTGCGTAAAAATATCGCCGTTGTTTTGCAGGATGTATTCTTGTTTAGCTCATCAATTGCATACAATATTCATTTAGGAGACGAATCCATCACGAATGAAAAAATGGTAGAAGCCGCGAAAGCGGTGGGTGTCCATGATTTCATTCTTTCACTACCGGGTGGCTATGATTATGAGGTTAAAGAGCGCGGAGCGACCTTAAGTGTGGGACAAAGGCAGTTGATTTCGTTTGTACGTGCTTTGGTCCATAACCCGAAGATTATTGTCTTAGATGAAGCTACATCCTCCGTGGATTCTGAGACGGAAGTGTTGATTCAGCAAGCCATTTCTACGTTGATGAAAGGGCGTACTGCCGTGGTGATTGCCCATCGTCTGTCTACCATTCGGAATTCAGATCAAATTTTAGTGATGGACAAAGGCGAAATTAAGGAACGGGGTACACAGGATGAATTATTGGCTTTGGATGGTTTATATGCGCAACTCTATCATCTACAATTCAGAAAATAAACGTATCTTTGCGGGCTTATGAATTTGAAAAATAAAATAGTAGTTTGTTTAATCGCCTTAATCGGTTTAAGTGCGTGTGGTAAGTTCGAGAAGTTCAGAAAGAGCGCGAGCGTAACAACGAAATACAAAGCCGCTGTCGATTATTACAAGAAAAAAGAATTTGATAAGGCTGGAATCCTTTTTGATGAGGTTTTGCCGTTGCTGACGGGAGATTCAACCCAGGAAATGGCTACTTTTTATCAGGCTAAATGTGACTTTGAATTAGCTAATTATACCGTTGCAAATACACACTTCAAGCGTTTTTCAGAGGTTTTCTCTCGTTCTGAATTTGCAGAAGAATCCATTTATATGGCTGCCTTCTCATTGTATAAAGATTCACCTAATTTCAATTTAGATCAAACAGGTACTTTGTCCGCCATTAACGAATTGCAGAGTTATTTGAACAATTATCCGGATTCAAAATACCGCGAAGATTGTAGTTTGATGATCAAGGATCTTCGTAAGAAATTAGAGAAAAAAGCCTACGAAAAGGCGAAGCTGTATTACAAGACGTCACCATTTAATATTGCGTCATTGAAGTCAGCCGTTATCGAGATTACGAATTTTCAACGTGACTTCCCTGATTCCGACTACAATGAGGAGATGGCCTATTTCAAGGTAGTTTCCCAGTTTGATTTGGCAAAAAGTACAGTTGAATTCAAACAAAAAGAGCGATATGAGGAAGTATTAAAGTTTTATTTAGAATTCATTGATAAATACCCACAAAGCTCTTATCTGAAAACGGCTGAAAAATGGTACACGACGAGTCAAAATGAAGTGACCCGTATCGCTAAATTAGAAGCTGAATACAAAGCATTGCAGGAAAAAGAGAAGTCGAATACTTCGAAAATTGCTACGAGCCCGCAATAGTATTTCTTAAAAATTAACGTTAAATTTGCAATCTTAAATTATATAGAGATGTCTAAGACTCCAACAAATCCATCCATCATTACACGTGATGTAGACAAGATCGCTGCTAAAACTGGTAACGTTTACGAATCAATTACAATCGTAGGACAACGTGCCCGTCAGATTTCTAGCAAGATGAAAGAAGAATTATCAGGTAAATTATCTGAGTTCGCTTCTTCTGTAGATAATCTAGAAGAGATTTTTGAGAACCGTGAGCAAATCGAAATCTCAAAATACTACGAGCGTATGCCTAAGCCTTCGGCTTTAGCTATCGATGATTTTTTAGCTGATAAAGTTGATTTCAGAAACCGCGAAGAAGGTACAACTGAAAACTAATCAACACTGATTTTAACGATCGATCATGAAATCAATACGATTTCTGTTGATATTCCTTTTAAGTTCTTGGGCTGTTCAAGCTCAAGAACTTTTAACTTCCATTAGTATCAGTACCGAGCAATTACAGCTCGATCAGCAGCGAGGCGGTTCTCAAGTCTACGCTGAATTACAAAGAACGATGCAGGAATTTATGAATGGCCGGAGATGGTCATCAGATAATTTTGCGACGGAAGAAAAAATCAAACTCAACATCAATTTACTGTTAACAAAATCCTCAGCGCAAGGTGATATTGAAGCTACTGCGCGTGTGCAAGTGTTGCGTCCTGTTTTTGGCACTTCTTATGAGACTGTATTGTTAAATTTAGTAGACAAGAATTTCAATTTCAAGTACCAATTAGGCACGCCCATCACCTACAATGACAATAGTTTCTCTGATAATCTGAGTTCGTTGATGGCCTTTTATGCCTATTTGGGATTAACGTATTCTTACGATTCTTTTGGACCTCGTGGTGGAGAACCATTCGTGCAGAAGTTGAATAATCTAACGAATCTAGCCCAAAATTCGGGTTCAGGATGGGGTGTTATCTCCGATGTGCGAAGCAGAATGGGAGTCTCGGAAAACTTGATTAATCAAAATCTTCAACCGATGCGTGATGTCTATTATGATTACCATCGAGTTTATTTAGACAAAATGTCTGAGAATCCAGATGCCGCCAGAAAAGGTATGTTAGAGATTTTGAAATCGATTCGTCAAATCAATTCATTGCGTCCTGGTGCGGCTAGTATTCGGGTCTTTTTTGATGCCAAATCAGAAGAAATTATTTCCCTTCTCGATGAAGCCCTGCCGGCAGAACGCCAGCAAGCATTTACGTATTTGAGTACGTTAGATCCGATTAGGACGGAGGCTTATCGCAGATTATTAAAATAGCGAGCTGCTTCGTAGCAGTAGCCAAGTTGATTGTGGTCATTCCACAGTAGTCGCAAGTGGCTTAGTAATTAGTCCGAAGAATAAAAGAGGTTTTTTGAATGAAATTCCCGAACCTAAAATTTTGTTTGGCTGAGAGTATTTTAAAAAGCAATTCAGAAAATTATTGCGCAGCACAATTTTCAAATTGTTATTTAAAATGCCTCAGCTTATTTTGTTATAGATAAGGGTTTCAACTCAAAAACCGCCACCAATTCCGTCTTATCCGTCACCTTATTTCGATTATCAATTCGCTGTCCTAGAATCCAGGCAACAGAACCTTTGCTTAACAGAATTTGGGTATTCTTTTTGATAGCTAAGGGTACTTTCTTATCCGTAAGGAAGTCGGAGATTAATTTCTTCTGATTCATTCCTAAAGGGCAAAACCAATCACCTTCTTGTACTTTGCGGATTTCTAATGGAAAATCGAGTGTATCTGCATCTAAACAAGCCACATTCGGATCAGTGATGGCTTTCCAGTCTGCGGTTCGTTCTTCGATGAATATATGCAATTCCTGATTTCCGATTTGTATCACTTCATCATCTTCTGAGATAACGATGGGTTTATAATCCGCTTGGCTTTTGAGAGATAAAATCCATTGACCTCTATCGACATTTAGGCTATGGCTTGGTGATTCGAAAATGGCTCCTACTTTATCAGTCTGTAAGATAGCTTCGATGGAGGCTGAATTGAAATGGTAGCTGAGTAATAGTTCAGTAAGTAAAACGGTACTTTTAGGCGTAATTGAAGGAATTTTGACCGTTACATTCCCAGTCGTATCAGTAGAGCTGTTTTCGCTGATAAAACCCTGTAATTCTTCTTGCATCCAGGCCTCGATTCCTTTGATTTTTGAGCTAGTGGCTGCGAGAGTTTGCTCGAAATGGGCGTTAAGTTCTTGGAACTTGGGCATTATTTCATGGCGAATGAAATTGCGTTGGTATTTATTGGATTCGTTCGATGAATCTTCGCGCCAAGCCAATTTATGAGCGACTACAAAGTCAAAAATCGCATCTTGGCTGGCAAATGATAAGGGACGTATTAATTTTCCTGATTTGATAGGAATTCCATGAAAGCCGGCGATTCCAGTGCCTCGAACGAGATTAATTAGCATCGTTTCTGCACTGTCTAATTGGTGGTGACCGGTCGCAATAAAATCATAACCTTCTTTTACGCGGATTTCTTCGAACCATTGGTAGCGCAAAATACGGGCGGCCATTTGGGTAGAGATCTTTTCTTGAGCGGCGAAAGCGTTAGTATCGAAACAGATGGTATGATAGGGCACTTTAAGGGTTTTGGCGAATTTCTTCACGAAAACCTCGTCCGCTAACGATTCTTCACCCCGAAGGCTGAAGTTGACGTGGGCAATTCCAAATTTGAATTTGGCCAAAGAAAAAAGCTTACTCAATACAATCGAGTCGATTCCTCCGCTTACGGCGATCAAAATTTTCTGATCAGGTTGGAATAAATTCTCTTTTTGGACAAAATGGATAAAATCTTCCAGCATAAAAATGGTAAATTGCGTGATCAATGGAGCTACGAAATTAGCGATTCAATTTCAAGATGCGTTACAAAGGTTGGATTTTCCTGGTATTTCTTCTCAGTTTGTCGTTTTTCGCACAAGCACAGGGGCAGCTTTTACAAGTCATTCGAGCGGACAGTTTGAATGGGATGCAACAAGAATTAATTGTGCGTAAGACCCTCATAGGTCGTGTATTATTGCAACAAGGAACGACTACACTTTATTGTGATCAGGCTGTCTTAAATTCAACAACGAATAACGTAGAAGCCTATGGGCATGTGCGTATCATTCAAGCGGATACGGTCACCATTACGGGGGATACGGCATTATATAATGGCAATATGCGCCAGGCCTATATAAGTGGAAGAGTGAAATTGGATGATCATACGATTATCTTGAATACGCCCAAATTAGACTATGATTTAAACTCTAAAATGGCCATCTATCATTCAGGGGCTAAGATTATCGACAAAAAATCCACCTTAACCAGTCGCGAAGGATTTTACAATACCACCACAAAGAACTTTTTATTTAAAGAAAAGGTCCGCGTCATCGATAAAGAGGGAGGTTCTGTGAAAGCAGATTCATTGAAATATAACACGCTTTCTAAGGAAGCCTTTTTTATCGCACCTACGGAAATTGTGACGAAAAAGGATACCGTCATTACAAGCCGCGGATTCTACAATACGATCACGAAAGTGTCGAATTTTACGGGTCGTTCGACGGCAAAAACCGACGAATATATTCTCACAGCAGATACCTTATTTTACGATTCTCCTACCCAAATTGGGGTGGCAAAAGGGAAGGTTGAATTCGTTAGCCAAAAAGAAAAGGTAATCCTGAAAGGTGACAATGGGCGTTATGCGGGTAAGACAGGAATTACCCGGGTTTATGGCCATGCCTGGATGCAGAACATCATGGAGAAAGACACGCTATATTTGACGGCGGATACCCTCGTTTCTGTTAATATAAAAAAAGATTCGATTCGAAAGTTATTTGCCTATAAAAATGTCCTCATATACAAGTCAGATTTATCTGGCAGATGCGATTCGCTAGGTTACAATGTGCAGGATTCGATTATTCATTTCTACCAAAAACCGATTCTTTGGACCCAGGATTCGCAATCTCAAGCGGATTCCATTTCCTTATTTATGGGAAATCAGAAGCTAAAGGAAATGCGTTTGCGTGGCAAGTCATTTGTGATCTCTATCGATTCAGCGAACCACTACAACCAGATTAAGGGAAGGAAAGTCTGGGTGCATTTCAAAGAGGATTCTAAATTAAATCGAGTAAATGTAGAGGGGAATGGGGAGAGTATTTATTATGTTATCGATGATAAGAAAGTAACCACTGGATTAAATCGGGTGGAGTGCAGTCGAATGAACTTGTTTTTCGAGGATAACAAGGTGAAGAAAATTGCCTTTATCACGAAGCCAGAGGCGAAGTTTGTACCTCCCAAAGAATGGAAAGGCGACCTACAAGAATTAGATGGATTCCGCTGGCGGATCTCTGAAAAGCCATCCCTCCAAACGATTCTGAAAAGAGTCGAATACCCAGTTCTTGTTAAAAAACCTTAAAAAGGACAGAGCGGTCTGAAATTGTACTAATTTCGTCTCAACGATTTGAGAATGAAAATAGTATTGCGACATATCACTTTAATTTTAGTCCTGGCCACTTTGGTAGGATTTAAAAATGATCCCTATTTATTTCAGGGTGATCGCATTTTTGTTTCTCATTTATATCCCAATCCTGCTGCTGAATATGCCTTGGTAGATTACCAGTATTCGGGCAATAACCAAGAGGTCAAAATTGCGATTTATAATGTCTTAGGATTGGTAGTGAAGGAAGTCGAATTGGACAAAGAGGATCGCAACGCTAAAATCTCTTTACGCGAATTGAATAGTGGCCTTTACATGTACCAGTTACTTGTAGATGGGAAACCGGTCGCCACGAAGAAGTTGATGGTACGTAAACAATAAAAAAAGAGCCGCTCAATTCGCGGCTCTTTTGATTTGTCTTAAAGACATGTCTTAAAATCCTCCCACCGTTCTTTTAATGAAGGCTGTCAAATCAGCCCCCGTTAACAGATTTTGCGATAGTAAGGCTAGGTCTGAGATTTGTTTCGCTAGCGCTTTTTGTTCGCTCTCGTCTTT
Organism: Aquirufa lenticrescens; assembly: GCF_019916085.1. Taxonomy (NCBI): domain Bacteria; kingdom Pseudomonadati; phylum Bacteroidota; class Cytophagia; order Cytophagales; family Flectobacillaceae; genus Aquirufa; species Aquirufa lenticrescens. The sequence goes on from NZ_CP049834.1 coordinate 1,964,833, forward strand.
CAAATCAGCTAGTTTACTAATCAATGGGTGGTTTGCGTTGATGGTGATGTTATAAGTGTTTGGCATAGCTCCAAACATGCCCATTCCGCCACCGCCAGTCTTCGACATGTCACTCATTCTACGCATAAACTCGTTTTGAGTTACGATTGCGGGTAATTCATCGGGTGACATCGCTTCCACGGCTACCACTTTTTGTTTGTCATTCAGAGTTTCTTCGAAGACTTTCTTTACGCTCTCTTTTTGCGCATCAGATAAAATCGCTTCTAATGTAATCCCCGTATCAATTAATTTGTCGACCGCATCAGCATCTACACGCTTCCATTGCGTCTTTTCTAATTTAGACTCCATCGTGTTAATGAAGTGGCTGTCGATCAGGGTATCTAATTTAATGACTGAATAACCTTTGTTTTGGGCGGATTGAATAAAGGCATCTTGTTGCTCGACGTCGGTGGTATACAAGAAAATCTTGTTTCCGTCCTTGTCTGTTTGGGCAGCTTGCACCTCTTCACTGTATTCGTCTAACGTGAAATACTTGTTATTCGTATCTTGAACTAGACAAAAATCTTTTGCTTTCTCTAAGAATTTCTCATCCGAGATCATTCCGTACTTGATGAATAAACCGATATTCGCGAACTTCTCTTCGAAAGCAGGACGATCCGATTTGAATAATTCAGCTAATTTATCTGCTACTTTTTTAGTGATATACGAATTGATTTTCTTCACGTTCGAATCTGCTTGTAAGAACGAGCGAGATACATTCAATGGAATATCTGGTGAGTCGATGACCCCGTGCAATAACATCAAGAATTCAGGAACGATGTCTTTGACCTCATCGGTGATGAATACCTGACGGCTGTAAAGGGAGATTTTTTCGCGTTGCAACTGCATCTCGTTCTTTACTTTTGGGAAATATAAAATACCCGTCAAATTAAACGGATAGTCCACATTTAAGTGAATCCAGAACAAAGGCTTCTCTTGGAATGGATATAATTCCTCGTAGAATTTCAAGTAATCCTCGTCTGTTAAATCAGAAGGAGATTTAGTCCAAATCGGGTTCGGGTTATTAATTACCTTATCGCCAAACTCAATCTCAATCGGCAAGAACTTGCCGTATTTCTCCAAGATCGACTTTAATTTAAACTCCTCTAAAAACTCCTCTGAGTCTTCTGCGATGTGCAAGATGATGTCTGTTCCGCGGGTCTTCTTTTTAGCTGGTCCAATCGTGTATTCCGTAGAACCATCGCACTTCCAAGTAGCTGCTTCAGAACCCTCTTGATATGATTTTGAAATGATCTCCACTTCTTTTGCCACCATGAAGGCAGAATAGAATCCTAGACCAAAATGTCCGATAATTCCTTTGTCATCCCCTTGGTCCTTGTATTTCTCTACGAATTCAGTGGCCCCAGAGAAGGCGATTTGGTTAATGTATTTCTTGATTTCTTCTGCGGTCATACCGATACCGTTGTCAGAAATCGTGATAGTCTTTTTGTCTTTGTCAAAACTCACTTTCACCTTCAGTTCTCCCAATTCGCCGTTAAATTCACCAATGGAACTTAATCGCTTGATTTTTTGGGACGCATCTACGGCATTTGAAACTAGCTCACGAAGGAAAATCTCGTGATCCGAATAGAGAAATTTCTTGATGATGGGAAAAATGTTCTCGGTGTGAATGGAGATGTTACCTGTTTCTTTCATATTTTTTAAAATTAATAATCCTAAATTTGGTCTACCTTTTGCAATTTTAATTCCAAGACGGCGGGAGGTGTCACATTGTCAGATTACTATGTCAAAATCAAAATTACGTCAAGAAGATAATTGCCTCAATTGTGGCCAAAAAGTGCATACTCGTTTTTGCTCCCATTGTGGTCAAGAAAACAAAGAGCCTTACGAGACATTTTGGGGATTACTGGTTCACTTTGTCGAGGATATTTTTCATTATGACGGGAAGTTATTTTCTACTATCAAAATTCTCTTTACCAAACCTGGATTTTTATCTTCCGAGTACCTGAATGGAAAACGTACGACGTATTTACATCCGATTCGTTTCTATTTATTTACGTCCGCTTTTTTCTTTATTTGTCTGTTTTATGTGTTTCACCCTTTGGAGAAATACCTTGAAAATCCGGCAACGAAAAAGGAAGCGTCAGTCCCCGTTATTTCCTTTAAAAATGAGTTAATGAAGGATCAGAAGGGAAATCCTAAAACCTTTCAAGATTATCTACTTGTTCAATCAAAATTGCCTGCTGCTAAAAGAGACTCAGAATTAGAACAAAAAATGGTCAAACAGGCGTATAGTATTGGGGAGGAATATACTAATTCAGAGGATTTATTGAAGGCGCTGGCAGATACGATGCTGCATAAAATGTCAACCATCTTATTTATTGCTCTGCCGCTTTTAGCTTTTATTCTGCAATTAGTGTTTATCAGAAGGAAGGGCTTTTATTATATGCACCATGGAATCTTTGTATTGCATTTGACAACTAGTTTATTTTTAGTTCTTTTCGTGACGGATGTGTTGGGTTTAGCAGCTTTAGCGCTTCATACGGATTGGATTAGTTCGATTTCGTCCTGGCTAGTTTTTGCTTGGTTTGTTTATTATTTCGTTGCATTTAAACGTTTTTATCGGTTAACAAGTGGGAAAGCTGTGCTTTATTTTATGGCCACGGCTTTTTTACAGAATATGTTAATGTTAGTCATTTTCTTAGGTCTACTTATCTTCTCATTCTTTAGTCTGTGAAAAAAATAGTCTTTTTATTGTGTCTAGCTTTCGCAGTAAACGCCCAGCAGGAGACCTTGCGAATGGCCTATCCATTTCTTCCTTTAGCCATTAATCCGGCAGATGCGGGAGCGCTGAAGATTTTTTCTGCCAAAGGGGTTTTTCGCAAAAAGCCTCTTTTCCAAACCATTGGTGGAGCTTCCTCCTCACAACAATTGATGAGCATTGATATGCCTTTGCAAAAGGGGAGCTGGGGCTTGGGGTTTTTGGGATACAATACAGATCAATCTTATGCGACTCCATCAGGCATGATTTCATCAAATCTAGGTTTAGCTGTGGTCGGTTCTAAGCATGAGTTTTGGGGAAGAGGAAATCAACTGAGTTATGGTGTGAATCTAGGTGTTAACCAATATCCAATTCTTGGAAAATCGGGTTCGAGCGAGCTTTTAGGGAGTATTGGGATAGGGGTGACCTATCGAAAAGAAGCATTTATGGTCGGAATTTCGAAGCCTACGAATCGATTTGATGGTTTGGGTGATGCTCCACTTTATGTGCAGGCGTCCTATTATTTCCCGGTGGGTGATTTGCATACACTGAAAGTGGGAACCGTTTTACGAAAAGATCAACAGACAAAAGTCGATTTAAATGCCGTGTTTTGGTTCCAAGAAAAGTTGGGGATAGGATTGTGGTACCAGCAGACGGGATCGGAATTTGGTGATCCAGCTTTAGTAGGTTCACTAGAGGCACCGCTAGGTTTGAATTTTAGGGTAGGCTACTCCTATGATTTTTTAGGTAAAAATGTGTCAACGCTGGGTTCTACCACGACTAGTGAAGCGTCTGGTTTTCATCAAATTTTCCTCCGATATGACCTCGATTTTGGGTTGGGAAAATTGGGGCAATTTAGGCCTTAAAACAATAGGCTAATTATTGGTGATTTTAGGGGAAAAAATTGAAATTATTAAAGAAATTTTAGGGGGCTTTTATAATGGATGAAATTCCTCAGAAATTTGTGCACTTATAGCTAAAAAACCCTCGAAAAATTAGGGGTATTTTGCGGAGCAAATAGTAAATTGCGTAGATTTTAGCATTTATAGATTGTTAAGATTGTACTAAACCAAAACATTGAAACATTTCTTTGGCCTAAAGCCTAGAAAATTAACTTATGGATCCATTTTCCTACGTAGCCAATGCCGATACGCAAGTCATAGCTGACTTGTATGAGGCGTACAAACAAGATCCCAATTCGGTAGATAGCTCTTGGAGAGATTTCTTCAAAGGTTTCGATTTTTCTCAAACCTGGTTAGGCGAGGGAGCTCCTGCGGGCGCTGTTTCAGCTGATTCAAGCCATGTTCAGAAGGAAATGGCGGTTATCTCCTTGATTAAGGCATTCCGTTCAAGAGGCCACTTATTATCTAAAACTAACCCGGTGCGTGAGCGCAAGGATCGTAAGCCACGTTTAGATTTGGCGGATTATTCTTTGTCTGATGCGGATTTAGATACCGTTTTCCAAGCGGGGTCTTTCATGGGTTTAGGTGCAGTGACTTTGCGCACAATTCAAGCAGCTTTACATAAAATCTATGCGGGTTCAGTGGGTTTCGAATATTCGTATATCCGCGACGTGCAGCAAAAAGAGTGGTTGCGTAATAAAATCGAGAAGGAAGCACTTTCATTCAAGCCTACGTTTGAGGAGAAAAAGCACATTCTTCAGAAGATGAATGAGGCCGTTGTTTTTGAGAACTTCTTAGGTACAAAATATTTAGGTCAAAAGCGTTTCGGCTTAGAAGGTGGTGAATCTACTATCGCTGGTTTAGATGCGATTATCAATGTGGCAGCTGATGCGGGTGTAAAAGAGGCGGTAATCGGGATGGCGCACAGGGGTCGTTTGAACGTTTTGGCAAACATCATGCACAAATCATACGAAGCAATCTTTGATGGTTTCGAAGGGAATGTGCCTCATGAGATTCATGGAGATGGTGACGTAAAATACCACCTAGGTTATTCAAGCAAACATATTTCTCCCAAAGGAAGCGAGATTTCGTTGAAATTAGCTCCTAATCCATCGCACTTAGAAGCGGTAAATCCTTTAGTTGAGGGTTTCTGCCGTGCGAGTGCAGATGCGCATTATAAAGGAGATTACGATAAAGTATTGCCTATTTTAATTCACGGAGATGCGGCGGTAGCTGGTCAAGGTATCGTTTATGAGGTAACTCAGATGGCGAAATTAAAGGGTTACGGGACAGGTGGAACGATCCACTTTGTGATCAATAACCAGGTAGGTTTTACAACTGATTTTGAAGATGCTCGTTCGGCGATTTATTGCACGGATGTAGCTAAAATCATCGATGCACCGGTATTCCACGTGAATGGAGATGATCCAGAAGCAGTGGTATTTGTGTCTCGTATGGCGGCAGAATACCGTCAAGAATTTAACCGCGATGTATTTGTGGATATGGTTTGTTACCGTCGTAATGGCCACAATGAATCAGATGAGCCTCGTTTTACGCAGCCTACTTTGTACGCGAACATCACGAATCATCCAAATCCACGCGAGGTTTACACACAACAATTAATCAAGAACGGTGAGATTGAGGCTAAATTAGCCGAAGAAATGGATTCTGCTTTCAAAGCAGAATTGCAGGCTCGTTTAGATATGGTGAAGCAAAAAGTGAGCCCACCCTATGTTCCCTTGAAATTAGATAACCGCTGGTCAGCGCTTCGTTTCTCCAACGAAACAGATTTCGATTCGTCTCCTAAAACGGCGATCTCGAAAGAAGTGATTGATTCAGTAGCGAAAGCCTTGACTTCTTTGCCAAAAGGTTTTACTGCCTTAAAGCAAATCGAAAAAGTAATTGCAGATCGCAAAGGATATTTCGAAAAAGGCCAATTAAACTGGGCAACGGCTGAATTATTAGCGTATGGTTCACTTCTTTTAGAAGGCAAACCAGTTCGTTTATCTGGTCAAGATGTGCAACGTGGTACGTTCTCTCACCGTCACGTCGTATTACACGATGCGAACACGAATGAGAACTACAATTCGTTAAACCACATCAAAGAGGGGCAAGAGCAAGCGCAGATTTACAATTCCTTACTTTCTGAGTACGGCGTATTAGGTTTTGAGTTTGGCTATGCCTTAGCGAATCCAGATGCCTTAGTTATTTGGGAAGCACAATTTGGTGACTTTGCCAATGGTGCTCAAACGATGATTGACCAATTCGTTTCGTCTCACGAATCGAAGTGGGGTACGCAGAATGGTTTAGTGATGTTATTGCCGCACGGGTATGAGGGCCAAGGTCCAGAGCACTCGAATGCGCGTCCAGAACGTTTCTTGCAGTTAGCTGCGGAAAACAATATGATCGTAGCGAACTTAACAACGCCAGCCAATATTTTCCACGCTTTACGTCGTCAATTGACTTGGGATTTCCGTAAGCCATTAGTGGTAATGTCGCCTAAGTCGATCTTCCGTCACCCGAAAGTGGTTTCGCCTATCGAAGAGTTTACGAAAGGTAAATTCCAAGAGGTGATAGGGGATAGCTATGCAGATAAGGCCAAAGTGAAGAAGGTATTACTTTGCTCAGGTAAAGTTTACTTCGATCTATTGGATCGCCAAGAAAAAGATAAGCGCAAGGATGTGGCAATTGTTCGTTTGGAACAATTACACCCATTCCCTACGAAGCAAGTAGACGCAGAATTAGCGAAATACAAAGGAGCTGATGTATTCTTCGTGCAAGAAGAACCGGAAAACATGGGCTACTGGTCGTATGTGATCCGTGAATTTGGCTGGTCTAAATTCAAAGGTTTAGTCGCGCGTAAAAAATCTGCTTCTCCAGCGACTGGATTCTTGAAAGTTCACGGCGTAGAGCAAGCAAACCTAATTAACAAAGCATTCGAATAATAGAATTATTATGGCTATAGAAATGAAAGTGCCCGCTGTGGGCGAGTCGATTACGGAAGTGACCGTTGCTACTTGGAACAAGAAGGAAGGCGATCACGTGAAATTAGACGAGGTTTTGTGCGAATTAGAATCGGACAAAGCGACCTTTGAATTGCCTGCAGAGGCGGAAGGTGTGTTGCATATTGTGGCGAAAGAAGGCGATGTTCTTCCGATAGGCGCGATCATCTGTACGATTGAGGCAGGTGGAGCGACGGCTTCGGTGAAAGTGGCAGATGCTGCACCAGCTGCAACCGTTGCTGAGGCCTCGACGCCAGCACCAGCACCTGCAGCAGCTCCTGCACCAGCGGCGGGTCCTACGTCTGTTTTAGAAGTAAAAGTTCCTGCGGTAGGGGAGTCGATCACGGAAGTGACGGTTTCTGTTTGGAATAAGAAAACAGGGGATAGCGTTTCTTTAGACGAAGTACTTTGCGAATTGGAATCAGATAAAGCGACGTTCGAATTGCCAGCTGAATCAGCGGGTGTATTAGAAATTGTGGCTGAATCAGGAACGGTAGTTCCGATTGGAGGAATTTTGGCAAGAATCACTGTAGGTGGTTCTGTAGCTGTGGCAGCTCCTGCTCCAGCAGCAGCGCCATCTGCTCCAGCAGCTCCAGCTTCTTCTGGGGATGCGACTTATGCAGCTGGTCACCCATCTCCTGCAGCAGCAAAAATATTAGATGAAAAAGGAATCTCCGCTGCTTCGGTAGCAGGTTCTGGCGTAGGTGGACGTATCACGAAAGAGGATGCGGTATCTGCGGTTAAGCCAGCTTCGGCACCGGCTCCAGCTGCTTCTGCTCCAGCAGCACCAGCTGCACCAGCGGGAGGTACGCGTCGCGAAAAAATGAGTTCATTGCGTAAGACAGTGGCTCGTCGTTTAGTTGCAGTGAAGAATGAAACAGCGATGTTGACGACGTTTAACGAAGTCGACATGAAGCCTGTGATGGATCTTCGCGGTAAATACAAAGATAAATTCAAGGAGAAACACGGTGTAGGCTTAGGCTTTATGTCGTTCTTCACAAAAGCAGTTTGCGTGGCTCTAAAAGAGTACCCATCTGTGAATGCAAAAATCGATGGAGACGAAATCGTTTTCCACGATTATTGTGATATTTCCATTGCGGTATCTGCGCCGAAAGGCTTAGTAGTTCCCGTGATTCGTTCTGCGGAAAACTTGTCTCTAGCGGGAATCGAATCAGAAGTGGTTCGTTTAGCAGGTAAGGCACGTGAGAACAAATTGAGCTTAGAGGAAATGAGTGGCGGTACATTCACCATTACGAATGGGGGGGTATTTGGTTCGATGTTATCGACTCCGATTATCAACGCACCACAAGTGGCGATCCTAGGTATGCACAATATCGTAGAGCGTCCGGTAGTGGTAGATGGCCAAATCGTCATCCGTCCTATTATGTATTTAGCACTTTCATATGATCACCGTATTATCGATGGTCGTGAGTCGGTTAGCTTCTTAGTTCGCTTAAAGCAACTTTTAGAGGATCCAGCTCGTTTATTATTAGATATTTAATCAATTGAATAGGCCTTTAGGGGCCTATTCGCTTTCAATCGCCTATATGCAAGATTTTGATGTAGTAGTTATTGGTTCTGGCCCTGGTGGATATGTTTCGGCGATCCGTTCGGCTCAATTAGGTTTCAAAGTGGCCATCATTGAGAAATACGCTGTGATGGGTGGAACTTGTTTAAATGTAGGATGTATTCCTTCCAAAGCGCTTTTGGACTCGTCTGAGCATTATTACAATGCCGTTCATAGCTTCGAAGAGCATGGAATCGATATCACGAAGCCGAAGGTGAACATGGGCCAAATGATCAAGCGTAAAGCGGGGGTGGTTTCGAATTTGAATGCAGGTATATCGTATTTGATGAAGAAAAATAAGATCACCACTTTCCATGGTTTGGGTTCATTTGACTCCGCTAAAACGGTGAAAGTGACGAAAGAAGATGGTTCTTCCGAAGTGATTTCTGCTAAAAATATTATCATCGCAACTGGTTCTAAACCGACAATCTTACCTTTTATCCCGGTGGATAAAGAGCGTATCATTACATCTACGGAGGCCTTAAAGATGAAAGAAGTTCCGAAACACTTAATTGTGATCGGTGCGGGAGTAATTGGTGCTGAATTAGGTTCAGTTTATGCGCGTTTAGGTTCTAAAGTTTCTTTCGTTGAATTTGCGGATAGCATGATTCCTACGATGGACAAGACGATGGGAAAAGAATTACAGAAGTCGATTGCCAAAATGGGCGCCGATTTCTATCTTTCACACAAAGTGACTTCCGCAGCCGTTAAAGGCAAAGAAGTGACAGTGAAAGCGCAAGATTCAGCTGGAAAAGAAGTCGAAATCAAAGGTGACTATTGCCTAGTATGTATCGGTCGTCGTCCATATACAGATGGTTTAAACTTAGCTGCGGCTGGTTTGACTGCTGATGAGCGTGGCCGTGTTGCCGTAGATGAGCATACCCTTCAAACTTCGGTTCCAGGCATTTATGCGATTGGTGACGTCGTTCGTGGTGCGATGTTAGCACACAAAGCGGAGGAAGAAGGAACCTTAGTTGCGGAAGTAATTGCAGGTCAAAAACCACACATCAACTACAATTTAATTCCAGGTGTTGTCTACACATGGCCTGAAGTGGCTTCTGTGGGAAAGACAGAACAAGAATTAAAAGCAGCAGGCATCTCTTACAAAGAAGGTTCATTCCCATTCAAAGCCTTAGGTCGTGCCATTGCATCGGGTGATGTGGATGGCGTGTGTAAAGTGTTAGCAGATGCAACAACTGACGAGATCTTAGGTGTTCACATCATCGGAGCTCGTGCCGCCGATATGATTGCGGAAGCAGTCGTTGCGATGGAATACCGTGCTTCAGCTGAAGATGTAGTTCGCATGTCTCATGCTCACCCGACGTATACGGAGGCGATGAAAGAGGCTTGTTTAGCGGCTACGGCGAAGAGGTCGATACATTCGTAGTGGTTAGATTAGAGATTATAGAGTAGAGAGTATAGATGGGTTCTACCGTTACAGTCATCAAAAAAGGGAGCATTTGCTCCCTTTTTTGATTCCATATCTCTACTCTTTACTCTATTATCCCTAATCTACCTCTAATTCTTCAAAATTAACTTTCTTCGCCCGCGCATAAAAGCGCCATGAAAGCAGGGCAGACGAACAAACTAAACTAGCCGTTAAGCCCACCCAGATGCCCACGGCACCTACTTTCTCGTAAATTCCTATGTAATAACAAAGTGGAATTCCGACTCCCCAATAGGATATAACGGTAATGGCTGTAGGGATTTTATAATCCTGTAGTCCGCGTAATAATCCAAGTGAAACGGCTTGAATGCCATCAAAAAGTTGGAATATAGCACCCCAAACGACCAACGTAACAGCAATCGCAATCACCGGTAATTCTTGCGTATAACCTCGTACAAGATATTCGCGGCCGAAGAAAAACAACAGAGCACAAGCACCCATAAATAAGAGGGAAAGGATTAACGCTGCTTTGCCAGACTCGATGATACCTGCACGGTTTCGTTCGCCAATGGCCGTTCCTACATTAATTCCGCCTGCCACGGCAATTCCGGTGGCCATCATGTACGTTATCGAGGCCATATTAATAGCCACAATATGAGCTGCTTGAGCCGTAACTGAAATCCAGCCCATCATCACTACAGCCATGCCAAAAGTCGCAATCTCAAAGAAACCTTGCATTCCAGAAGGAATTCCGATGCGAAGAATGTTTTTCTCTAGGACATTCTTGACCACATGGACATGTCCTTTACGCAGGTAAGGTTTGAACTCTTCTCTTGTAAATACATAAATAGCTAATGTTCCCGCCATGAATAAACGGGAAAGTAAGGTAGAAATGCCAGATCCGAATAAACCCAAGGCTGGAAAACCCCATAATCCATTGATCAAAATATGGTTACCAAATACATTTAAAGCCAATGCGATGATGGTAATCGTCATACCCACGGTAGTCCGTTGCAATCCATCCATGAAGCTTTTCAAAGCGATGAACCAGAATATAGGTAAAACGGATACCGATATTAAACTCAAGAAGGGTAGTGTCAAGGCTTTGTTAGCCTCTGTTTGACCAAATAAATCGTAGTTTAAACTAACGATGTATGTGATCAGAATAGTGATAAGGCCTAAAAAGGTGGCTACTCGCAGGTTTGCGCGCAATAGATTTCCACATTCCGTTTTGTCACCCTCAGCCACGGCTTTAGAAACCATGGGGGATACAATTTGTATGCAAATGATTCCTATAACCGCAATAGTGAAAAATATGGACTGCGCCATACCGGATGCACCGAGGCTTTCGGCGGCACCGGTGGACATTTGGCCTACTTGAATCGTATCAGCAAGGCCCATAAGCATAACGCCCAATTCGCCTACCACGATAGGTAAGGCCAATTGGACGGTCTGTTTGATTTTAGGAAAAAGAGACATTAGATACGGACGATTTCTGCGCCGATGGCATTTAGGCGTGTATCAATGTTTTGGTAACCGCGATCGATTTGTTCGATGTTATCGATGATCGAAGTTCCGTTCGCTGACATCGCTGCGATTAAAAGGGAAACACCCGCACGGATATCAGGAGATGACATGCGAATTCCTTTTAACGTTTGCTTGCGGTCGAATCCAACAACCGTAGCACGGTGTGGATCGCAAAGGATGATTTGGGCACCCATTTCGATCAAACGATCTACGAAGAATAGACGAGATTCGAACATTTTTTGGTGGATTAGGACCGTTCCTTTGGCCTGAATCGCAGTCACTAAAATGATCGATAATAAGTCCGGTGTGAAGCCTGGCCACGGGTGGTCAGAGATCGTTAACATCGACCCATCGATAAAGTTTTCTAATTCGTAATGCTCTTGAGAGGGGATGAAAATATCATCGCCACGGAATTCCATTTTGATCCCTAGTTTTTTGAAAACCTCAGGAATGATGCCTAATTCAGGAATTTGGCAGTTTTTGATCGTGATTTCGGATTGTGTCATCACCGCTAAACCGATGAATGAACCGATCTCGATCATATCTGGAAGCATCGTGTGCTCTGTTCCATGCAATTCGTCCACACCCTCGATGATCAACATGTTAGATCCAATACCAGAGATTTTCGCTCCCATGCGGTTCAACATCTTGCTCAATTGTTGCAAATAAGGTTCGCAAGCGGCGTTGTAGATGGTTGTTTTTCCTTTGGCTAAAACGGCAGCCATCAAAATGTTTGCCGTACCTGTTACAGACGCTTCGTCTAGAAGCATGTACGCACCTTGTAATTGTGACGCATCTACTTCGTAGATTCCGCCATCTTCTGGGCTATAGTTGAACTTAGCACCTAATTTCATGAAACCAAAGAAGTGGGTATCCAATCTTCTGCGGCCGATTTTGTCTCCACCTGGGGATGGAATACGTCCTTTTTTGAAGCGAGCCAAAGTAGGTCCTAAAAGCATCACCGAACCACGAAGCGCAGCTGCTTTTTTCTTGTAGGTATCTGAATCTAAGTAATCAATGTTCACTTGAGAGGCATCGAATTCAATGCTGGACTCGGATAAACGACGCATGCTTACGCCCATATCGCCTAATAAATCAATTAGTTGATTGACGTCGCGAATGTTCGGGATATTGTGGATGGTTACAGGCTCTGCTGTTAAAACCACGGCACACAAGATCTGTAATGCTTCGTTTTTTGCTCCTTGAGGAGTAATTTCTCCTTTTAAACGGCGGCCACCGGTTACTTTAAATGATGCCATAAATGATTACTTATTTTTACGGAAATTGTTATTTCGGTTGTTGTTATTGTTGCTTCTGAAGTTATTCTTCCGGTAGTTATTGTTCCGGTTATTGTTGTTGCTATTCGGATATTCCGGTGCGTTATACGCGTTTCTAGCGTTATTTGCCACCTTAGCGTGTCCTAATCCCTCTTGCGAAAGCTCATCCACGATAGTGCCTAAAAGGTTTTCTGACATCTCTTTGATGTTCTGCCAAATCACCGCATCGTCCACCGATTCTTTGTTCCAGGTTACATAAAAACCTTTCATCAAGCGGGCGATGTATGCTACTAAAATCTTTTTATCCTCTACTTTTTCTTCAGCAATCGCACGTAGAATTAATAATTCGACGTTACGGCCATAATGCTTGAAACGCAAGTTGTGCTGGTTATATGCCACTTTACGCGGTGCTTTTCCTAGCGATTCTGGTGATGGAGAAGGGAATGGCCCCTGCACATTTAACTCAAAATTGGACATGATGTATAAATCATCCCAAAGCTTCTTCGAATAATCTTGACTGTTATCCTTCATATTCGGGTGAATTTGTTTCATCACCTCTACCATCAAAAACGCGTATTTTGTCCGTTGCTCTTCATCGGCAATGGTCAAAATATAATTCACTAATTTTTGAACACTTGATCCGTATTCTTTCATATTTCTGTGCTCTTAAAGCATTAAACTCATTAAAATGCGTGGAACGGCGACGAGTAAAAAGACGATGACCGCCCAAATAGCCATCACTAAGACTGCTCCAGCGGCATAATCTTTGGACTTCTTCGCTAATTCACTCTGCTCCGGCGAAACTAAATCGGTGATACGCTCTAAAGAGGTATTCAATAATTCTGCCACCCATACGCCGGCCACCGCTAAGGAAATCCAAAGCCATTCCGACGCCTCAAACCCGACTTTCCAGCCCACATAAATCACGACAGCCGTGCTCACCAAATGAAAACGCGCATTGCGCTCATTCTTGATAAGTTCCACTAGTCCATTGATTGCGTGCTTTAAACCAAACATCTTAGAATTCAGCTGTTTTAGGAGTACGTGGGAAAGGAATCACGTCACGAATATTGCTCATACCCGTCACAAATAGTACTAAACGCTCGAAACCAAGTCCAAATCCAGCATGTGGCGCAGACCCGAATTGACGGGTTTCTAAATACCACCAGATGGATTCTTCTTCGATTCCCACCTCTTTCGTACGTTGCAATAATTTCGCATAATCATCTTCACGCTGCGATCCACCGATGATTTCTCCAATGCCTGGGAATAAAACGTCCATCGCACGAACCGTTTTTCCGTCCTCATCTAGTTTCATATAGAACGCTTTGATGTCTTTCGGGTAGTTCGTTAAGATAACCGGTTTTTTGAAGTGTTTCTCTACTAAATAACGCTCGTGCTCTGACTGAAGGTCGATTCCCCATTCAACTGGATAAACGAACTTGCCATTCTTGTGCGCTTTCGAATTCAATAAGATGTCAATCGCTTCTGTATAGGTCAAGCGTTCGAATTCGTTTTCTGTTACAAAACGTAATTTCTCCGACAGACTTAATTCCGATTGCTCTTCTTTCTTTTTGTTCTTTTCCTCTTCGATTAAGCGCTTTTCTAAGAATGCAATATCGTCAGCGCAGTGATCTAAGGCATATTTGATACAGAATTTAGTGAAGTCTTCCGCTAAATCCATGTTGTCTACTAATTCATTAAAGGCTACTTCTGGCTCGATCATCCAGAACTCCGCTAAGTGGCGGGTGGTGTTTGAATTCTCCGCGCGGAAGGTAGGTCCGAAGGTATACACTTTGGACAAAGCCATCGCTCCTAATTCTCCCTCTAACTGTCCTGAAACCGTTAAATTCGTCTCTTTTCCAAAGAAATCTTCCTTGTAATCCACTTTTCCTTCCTCTGTTAACGGAGGATTAATAGGATCCAAAGTCGTCACGCGGAACATCTCGCCAGCTCCCTCTGCATCCGAACCCGTAATGATGGGCGTATGTAAATAGAAGAATCCGTTGTTGTTGAAATAGGTGTGAATCGCGTAGGCCAAAGCGTGGCGGATACGCAATATCGCTGAGAATGTATTGGTCCTAGGACGTAAGTGTGCAATCTCGCGCAAGAACTCTAGTGAGTGTTTCTTAGGCTGTAAAGGGTATTTTTCTGGATCCGCTGTTCCGTAAACCTCGATGGAAACGACTTCCACCTCTACGTTTTGGCCTTGTCCTTGAGATGCTATTAATTTACCCGTAACGGCGATACAAGATCCCGTAGTCACTAATTTTAACGTTTCTTCTGAAACAGTTCCCTCGGAAACAACTGCTTGAATATTGTGGATGGTCGACCCATCATTCATCGCAATAAACGCGACAGAAGAGGAAACTCTTTTCGTACGAACCCAACCTTTCACAACGATGCTCTGCTGCGTGGGAGTTAAACCTAGTATTTCTTTGATTTGCATAAATGACTCGGGCATTATTAATAAAAAGGCCTCAATAGAGGCAATAACCCTCAAAAATACGGATAAAAAACCGATTTATTTTATTTATTTGTAATTAAAAATCGGCTTATCTTTGGTGTAGATTATTTAAACAATGCAGGGATTATCCTTAAAACAGAATCAACAACAGAACCTTTCGCCACAACAGATACAATATATCAAGTTGTTGCAGATTCCTACGGCTGAATTAGCGGCTAGGATCGAGGAGGAATTAGAGGATAATCCAGCATTAGAGGAAGGTTTAGATCATAATGAGGAGCAAGAACCCCGCGAAACACTAGATGACCTGGAGCGTGAGGAGATGGAAGTGGGGGATTATCTGCAAGATGAATATGCTGGCTACAAGATGGCCGGAGATTCCTATGATCCCAATGAGGAGACGCGCGAACGCCCTTTGGCCACCGAATCAAGCACCCAAGAATATTTATTGAACCAAATCCGTTACGTCGTTCGTACCGAGCGCGAAGAAGTTCTCGCCCAGCAAATCATCGGTTCCTTAGAAGAGGACGGCTATTTGCGTCGTAATATTGAGAGCATCGTTAACGATCTTGCCTTCACGCAAGGCTTTGAGACGGATTACGATGAAGTGGAGCAAGTATTGTTTAAAGTGCAGTCCTTAGATCCGGCCGGTATCGCCGCTCGTTCCTTGCAAGAATGTCTTTCCTTGCAATTGCACCGAAAAGAGTCAGACGCACCGGCTCATCTAATCGCCATACGTTTAGTGGATGATTTTTTCGAGGAGTTTTCCAAAAAGCACTTCAGCATTTTATTGACTAAACTTGCCATCACAGAAGAGGAGCTCAAAAAGGCGATGCAAGTCATCACCCATTTGAATCCCAAACCAGGTGGGGGAGACGACGCACCCATCGCCCCGTATTTACAACCGGATTTCATTATCACGAATCAAAACGGCAAGATTGAGATCAAAATCAACGGAAAAAACGCCCCTGAGCTTCGTGTTTCCCGTGCTTTCCAAGAAATGTTGCAGACCTACGACAAAGGCGACAAGCAGCAAAAAGATATTAAAGAGGCCGTTACGTTTATTAAACACAAATTAGACTCCGCATCTTGGTTCATTTCAGCCATTCAGCAACGACAAGGCACCTTGATGAAAACCATGGAGAGTATCGTTGCGAAGCAATATGATTTCTTTTTGACGGGAGATGAGTCCGTTTTAAAGCCAATGAAGATGAAGGAAATCGCCGCCATGATCGAAATGGATATTTCCACCGTATCTCGGGTGGTCTCGGCGAAGTCTGTGCAAGCAGATTTTGGCATCTATCCGCTAAAATACTTCTTCTCCGAAGGCATCACCCACGAATCTGGTGAGGATTTCTCTACCCGCGAAGTGAAGAACATCTTGCGCGAGATCATCGAACAAGAACCTAGCTCAGAACCGCATTCAGATGAGGATTTAGAGCAATTATTACTCGAACGCGGCTTCGTCGTGAAGCGCAGAACCGTGGCTAAATACCGCGATCAACTGGGGATTCCGGTGGCGAGGTTGAGGAAACACCTTTAAATGGTGAATGGTAAATGGTGAATGGTAAATGGGTGGATATTAAATGGTAAGTGGTGAATAAGGGGCGGTTTTTTATCATTGTGTTGATATGAATTGGACCTTAATTTCTCTATTTTTAGTCCAAAAACAATGACCACTAATCTTATTCAAACAAAAACCTTTGCATTTTCTTTGCAAATTATTTCGGTTTATAGAATTCTTCAAATTGAAAAGGAATACGTCTTATCTAAGCAACTATTGCGGTGTTCAACCGCTGTGGGAGCCATGGTGATGGAGGCTGATCACGCAGAATCGAGGGCAGATTTTAAACACAAAATGAGTGTCGCCCAAAAAGAAATTAATGAATCAATCTATTGGCTAAAGCTTTTAGAAGCTGCGAATTATCTTTCGGTAAAACAAATATTTTTACCATTGAAAGATGCGAACGATATTTTGCATATCATTACAAGAATTTTGATAACAGTAAAGCAAAACATAAAACTGAATACCTAGCGACCATTCACCATTCACCATTTCCAATTCATTCACCATTTACCATGAATTTTTTAAAACTCCACCGCAACGGCCCCATCTGGACTTTGACATTACATCGTCCTGAGGTATATAATGCCTTGAATGCAGGTTTAATTCACGAAATCAGGGAAGTGGCTGAAGCGGCGCAGATTGATGACGAGGTGCGTGTTTTAGTCATCACGGGAGAGGGAAAAGCCTTTTGTTCAGGTGCAGATTTGAAGTCCGGTGTAAGTGATCCTAATTTGGGTAATGTGTTGCGTTCCACTTATAACCCTATGATTACGGCATTGCGTGGTTTAAATAAACCCGTTATCGGAGCGATTAATGGGGTCGCTGCGGGTGCTGGCTGTAGTTTAGCCTTAGCCTGTGATTATATTGTTGCACACGAGGATGCGTATTTTTCTGAGTTATTTGTCCAAATAGGTTTAGCCATGGACGCGGGTTCTACCGCCTTTTTAATGCAGTCTGTGGGATACCACCGAGCTTTTGATTTAGCGACTACCGGTAGAAAGATGGGAGCGCAAGAGGCGAAAGAGATGGGTCTAGTGGCTGAGGTCGTTTCAGGAGCTGATTGGGAAGGGAAGGTGCATGAGGTGGCTTTAGCCTTTTCGAAAAAAGCAACCTTAGCGATTTCCTTAATGAAACGTAGTTTACAACGCGCTTATAATCAGGATTTAGCAGCGACGCTAGCCTCTGAAGCGGAAGAACAAACGATTTTGGGGCACAGCGAAGATTTTGCGGAAGGGGTGACGGCCTTTATGCAGAAAAGGACTCCTCACTTCAAAGGGAAATAATTTTTAGAAAATTTTAGAGGATAGTTTTTCATTTTGCCAAAGAAATTCTACCTTTGCAATCCCGAAAGGGCAATGGTTGCGTAGCTCAATTGGATAGAGCATCTCACTACGGATGAGAAGGTTTGGGGTTCGAATCCCTACGCGACCACAGAAAAAAGACCTGCACGAAAGTGCGGGTCTTTTTTGTTTTTTCTTCTATATTTAGGCAACCTATTTAAAACCATGAAGAAAATTCTTACCCTGTGCTTGCTAGCACCCTCCCTTATTTTTGCGCAAGAAATTAAAGTGCCTGCCGGCTTTCACGTGAGTGAAATAGGAAAAAACTTGGGCTCTACGCGTCATATAGCCGTTTCGAAGCAGGGCAATGTCTATGCTAAATTATCTAAATTAAAAGAAGGAAATGGTATCGTTTTGTTGAAAGACAAGGACAAAGATGGGGTGTTTGAGGAACAGACGTTGTTTGGGAATTATACGGGCACCGGCATCGCGATTCATGATGATTATTTATATGCTTCGTCGAATAAGGGCGTATTTCGCTATCGATTAAATGAAAAGGGTGAGGTAGCTGATTGGAATAAATTCGAGACGATTGTGGATGGCTTACCCGATCATGGTCGCGATAACGCGAAGTCGTTTACCTTTGATCAGGATCGCAAAAATATCTATGTGACCATTGGATCTTGGAATGACCCCTGCAGAGAGCCGGGGACTGGGAAAGGGATGAATCCTTGTGCGGTGTTGGATTCGGCGGGGGGAGTTTGGCGTTTTGAGGCGGCTAAACTGAATCAAGGTTTCGCTGATGGAACGCGTTTTGCGACCGGTCTGAAGAATGCGGTAGGAATTACCTGGAATAATACGACGAAGTCTTTGTTTGCAATGGCGCATGGTCGCGGTCAATTCCACGATTTTTATTCTCAATATTATACGCCAAAACAAAGCCAGGAACTTCCTTCAGAAGCAATGTATGAATTCAAAAAGGCGGGCGATGATGCGGGTTGGCCATATATTTACTACGATCATTTCCAAAAGAAGAAGATCGTTGCTCCAGAATATGGTGGGGATGGAAAGAAAACGGGAGGAGAAAAGGCATTAGATCCTGTAGTGGCTTTTCCGGCACACATGGGTCCTAACGATATCCTATTTTATACAGGAACAAGCTTCCCTGCTCGCTACAAAAACGGCGCCTTTATTGCGTTTCACGGTCAATCAGCAGAATTAAAGAAAGGTTATTTCGTTGCTTTTGTGCCGTTCAAAAATCGGAAACCGTCTGGCCCTTGGGAAATATTTGCGGATAATTTTTCTGGACAAGATTTGGCGAAACCCACAGGTCCCATCGAACACAGACCTTGCGGCTTAGCTCAAGGACCGGATGGTTCCTTGTTTGTGAGTGATGATTTGAATGGAAGTATTTGGCGAATTAGCTATAAGAAATAACTATTTCAGTGCCTTCTGTAAAACCTTTAAGTTCCCATCTATTGCCTTAGGATCATAACTTAATCCGAGGATTTTGGCCACAAAAGGGTAGACGTTCACATTCTCGAAACCTTCGAGTTGAAGTCCAGATTTGATGGCAGGTCCCCAAGCTTGGAAACTAGCGCGCATTTCGGGTAGGGCGGTGTCAAAACCGTGTTTACCTTTCGAGGTTTTGCGGGTAGAGAGGTTGAATACTTGTGGGAGTTTGGGTACTAATAATAGATCGCCTAAACGGTTAAAGCGATCATCTGATTTGCGGTAATGCCAATGCGCAGGTGTCTCATCAAGCTGAAAAGTCGTAAAACGCGTATCCTTTTTCAATTCCTGGTAGGTAGAATCAATTTTCGATGGCTCTTTGGCATACACATGCAACAAGGCATCGCCCCAAGGTACTTGAAATGCAGGGGTATTTAATGGAGCCGGTTTGCTTATCGTATTCACATTGTCCACTTCTTTCATCCCGTGATCGGAGACAAAAACGAAGTTAATGGGCAGTCCTAAGGGAGCAAGCGCAGCCTCTAAATCAGCGATAGCTTGGTCGACAAATTGCACAGATTTCTTAACACGCGGGTCTTCTGGGCCAAATTCGTGTGCGTCGTGATCGACCTCCGGAAAATAGAACGTGATTAAATGCGGACGCTTATCAGCGGGTAAGGAAAGCCAATTTTTGACCTGTGCGATACGTGTTTTGATGTCGATGACCTCGTTGTATACGTAATAATAGGAGGGGTAGGTGTCTTGAATATTCGCATCTGACGCCACCCAGTAAAAACTTGCGGCCATCATTTGCTGTTTTTCAGCTAGTACCCAAAGCGGTGTTCCCCCGTACCATTTTCCTTCGCCCACCATTTTCTTGTTGGACATCCGGTACTCTTGGCCAGAGTTTACATCTAGATAAGTATTGTCCACTAAGCCGTGATGCGCTGGGTATAAACCGGTAGCAATGCTATAGTGATTTGGGAATGTTAACGACGGGTAAGAGGGTTGCATATAGCTTGCCTTTACGCCGGAGGTTTCTTTCGATTGCAGTAATTTTGCTTCGTATTTATGCGAAAAATCGGATCGAAATCCATCCGCAGAAATCAGAATAACATAAGGCTTTTCTTGTTGGATCTTAGCGTTAGATCTACCCGCAATGATGTGTTGGGTAGTATCTTGTGCCCAGCCTGAAAGGCTAAAAAACAATAATAAAGCGAGTATTCTCATTTACTTCTTTTTCCAGAATTTACCACCGGACTTGCCGCCACCCGGTTTTCCGCCAGATTTGCCCCCGCCCTTATAGCCGCCGAAAGAGCTTTTTTGAGCAGCTGGATTGTATTCAGGGGTCTCCCCAAATTCCTCCGGTACCGCCGCTTTCGTTACTTCTTTCTCTAATAGATCTTCGATTGTCTTAAACTTACGTTGCTCAGATTCTGTGATGAACGTATATGCCGTTCCTTTCGTCTGTGCACGCGCGGTACGACCGATGCGGTGGATATAATCCTCGCCGTCATTGGGCACGTCGTAATTAATCACTAATTCGATTTCGTCGATGTCAATACCGCGGCTTAAGATATCCGTGGCCACTAAAATCTTCGTCTTCTTATTTCTAAAATCTTGCAATACCTGCTCGCGAACGTCTTGTTCTAAATCCGAGTGAATCTCTTCCACAGAGAATCGTGCGCGTTTTAAATCGGCTGTGAGGGATTTGACGTTTTGCTTTTTGGAACAAAAAACAATCACACGAGTATAGTCCTGCAATTTCAGCAGATGCTTCACCAGCGGACTCTTTTGCTTCTCATAGACCACAAAAGCCTCCTGAACGATTTGCTCTGGGGGTTTCGAAACGGCGATGTTGATCTCGACCGGATTTTGCAATAGCTTTTGGGCTAAGGTCCGCATCTTAGGCGCAAAGGTCGCGGAGAATAAGAGGTTCTGGCGCTTTTCTGGCAAGAACGAAATGATCTTCATCAAATCATCTGAAAATCCCATATCTAACATGCGATCAGCTTCGTCGAGTACTAAATAGCTGCAGTGTTTTAGGTTCACATAGCCCATATTCAAGTGGGCAATCATGCGACCTGGGGTACAAACCACGATATCAACGCCACTCGTTAAAGCCGTTTTCTCTGTCGTAAAGGAATTTCCATCCCCTCCACCATAAATGGCTATCGAGCTCACATTCGTGAAATAGCCTAATCCTTCCATGTTACCGGCGATTTGAATAGCAAGTTCACGGGTAGGAACAATGATCAGCGCATTAATGTGGTCCTCGGGATGAGGTTCAGTAATTAATTTGTGGATGATGGGCAAAAGGAAGGCAGCTGTTTTGCCGGTTCCGGTTTGGGCTGAGGCTAAAATGTCGCGGCCCGCTAAAATAGGTTGGATAACTTGGGATTGTACCGGCGTCGCGGTCTTATATCCCATAGAACTGATACCGTCTAAAATTTGTGGGCTAAGCCCGAGTTCTTCAAATGTCAAAGTATGTGTGTTTATTTTACCTTCTGATAGGTGGACAATCAATGCTTCGATCTAAATGGAAGATTAACTGAAATTGGGTAACAAAATAGTGATCGACTAAGTTCGTCGCGTATTCGGATGGAATTAAGAGTTTAGTGGTAAATTCCGTTTGTGCTGGTTGGTTTTTAGGCGCTGAAAAAAGATTACCTAGTTGCGTACGTAAGCTAGCCTCAAAGCCAAAATCCATAAAGTCATTCAACCGATACCGGAAACCTACTCCTACTGGAATAGAAAATCCAATCGATGGAATAGTCTCATTATAATTACGAATCATATTTGTAGGATAATCGCTAGCGATCACATCCGCATAATTTCTCCAAGAGGCGCCAGGTATACCAGCACCACCTAAAGAATCTAACTGATAAAGCTCTGGATTCGTAGAAACCAAGGCAATTCCGGCGGATAAATAAGGCGAGAACCGATTACGCTTCATATAATTCTGTTGATTCCCATTTAATTCCAAAAGCCCAGAAAGGCCAAACTCCACGATGTCATTTCTAAAGCGGAAACGCAAATCGGGTGTCTTAGGAAGCAGCGCTGAATTGTCAAATGTATAATCATTTCCGGCTAAGCGGATGTAATTCAAATTACCCTTGATGCTGAAATTTTTGCTGACGTGGCGGGTTAAATGGCCTCCTACATTGAAACGACTTTGGTCATTTACTAGGCGATTAAACATACCTAATTCGTCCGTCAAGCTGTAATAATGCGAGCTACCTGCCCCAAAACCAATCGAAGTATGTGGATTAAATGTCGTTCTTTTGAAACCGGTTCCTCCTTTTTTACCAATTTTCCAAAATTGCGCTTGGGTTGTTGAACTGAAAGCCAACAAGAGGATAAGGAGGATAGAACTTTTTCGTAGCATAGGGTACGGAATTTTTAACGTCAAAAACAAATATACTCATAATTCGATAAACGCTAAGAGCTTGTATTTATTTTGCGTGGCTAATTTGGAATATTTCTAACTTGCTTCTGTCGGGAAGCTTCGGTAATTTTAGGTATAATTCTGTAACCATGAAAAAAATCATTCTCCTTTTGTCAGTTGCTGTTTTGGCATCCTGTGGATCTAACTCCGAAGTGAGCGCACCCACAGAGAATTTAAATGAAGTTTTGACGTGTATTGATGCCAAAGGCTTAGTCTCCAAATACGGAGCTAAATCAGTCATTCTGGATACGTCCATCGTTTCCGGGGACGATACGCTGAAAGGAGCAATCATTTTTCCTGGTACGCCTAAGCAAGCGAACGTATTCTTTCACGAAGGGAAAATTTCTGACGTAAGCATCCAAGGTGAAAGTTCTGCTTGGAAAACGGTTTCGGGCTTATATCTAGGTTTGCCATTGCAAGATGTAGAGAAATTGAATACGAAAAACTTTACGATCTCGGGTTTTGGCTGGGCACATGGTGGCTCTGTCGTTTCTTGGGAGGGAGGTAATTTAGCCGGTGATAGTACCTTAACTCATTTGGCTTCGTTCCGGAATAAACGCCAAAATATCTCAGTAGAAGAATTCAATAAAGTGTCTGGGGAAGCAGAGTTTGACGTGCGTCATCCGTCTATCCAACAAATGAATCCCGTAGTAGAGCAAATCACGATTTTGAAACCTTACATTCCTTCGAAAGAAGAGGGGAAAGGTATTGCGAAGAAGATTCAATCCAGTCAAATACCGGTTCGCTAGGTTAATTTAGGGTTATTTTTGTGGCGGTCCGCATCGCGTTCCGTCTTCTTTAAGAGGTTCTGTTTCAGAGCCTCTTCTAGGTTAATTCCGGTTTGGTTTGCCAAACAAATCAACACGAATAACACATCAGCCATCTCATCGCCTAAGTCCTTGTTCTTATCGGATTCTTTCTCGGATTGTTCCCCATAACGACGCGCAATAATACGCGCGACTTCCCCCACTTCTTCGGTCAGCATCGCCATATTTGTTAACTCGCTGAAATAGCGAACCCCTACGGTCTTAATCCACTCGTCTACTTGTTGCTGCGCGTTTGAAATTGTCATAATTAAGGGTTTTTAGAGTCGATGATAATGGTGACCGGTCCGTCGTTCGTCAAGTTGATTTGCATATCGGCTCCGAAGACGCCGGTTTGGATTTGTTTACCTATTTTTTCAGTCAAAGTTTTAATCATCAGCTCATACAACGGAATGGCTTGTTCAGGCCGTGCGGATTCCAAAAAGCTAGGGCGATTCCCCTTGCGAGTCGCCGAATACAGGGTAAACTGACTTACTAATAAGAGCTCACCGTTAACGGCCTGTAAATCTACATTCATTTTTCCCTCCTCATCGGAGAAAATACGTAATCCAGCTATTTTGCTCGCTAAATACGCCACATCTTCCTGCGTGTCATCTACGTGAATGCCTAATAAAACCACAAAACCCTGTTGAATGGAGGCTTGCAGTGCACCCTCAATGTGCAGAGTTGCTTGACTTACGCGTTGAATAACGGCAATCATATTACAAGAGTAGGTAAACGATCAAGAAATAGACCCCGTAACCTAGGATGTCGTTTGTCGTTGTGATAAACGGGCCACTCGCCACCGCTGGATTTATCTTTAATTGATTCAATACCAAGGGGGTAATGGTACCCATTAGACTAGCCAGCATTACCACCGCGAAAAGAGAGATGGAAACGGTCATGGATAACATGATTTGGCCTGAATCCACTAATAATGAACATCCAAAAGCGAATATCGCTGCGATTAATGCGTTGATTAAAGCAACTAAGAGTACTTTCTGAAGACGTTTCCACAACGTAGTATCTAAACCACTTTTGTCTGCTAAAGACTGTACAATCAAAGAGGAGGATTGAATTCCTACATTGCCACCGGTCGAACCAATCAAAGGAATAAAGGCAGAAATGGCTGGTAAAAGGGAGATGGTGTCGTCGAAACGATCAATGATTTTGGCAGCTAAAAAACTACCCACCATACCACCAATCAACCAAGGCAAACGAGAACGAACTAATAACCACACGGAGTCATCTTCCTCCACATCCTCTGAGATACCGGCCATGACCTGAATATCCTCTTGTGCGGATTCTGTGATGAAATCGACCACGTCATCGATGGTAATGCGGCCTAATAAACGTCCTTGAATATTAACCACCGGAATGGCCTCTAAATCGTATTTCTGCATTAAATCGGCTACTTCCTCGCCGGAGGCATAGGTCTGAACCGAAACAATTTCATCATCTTCATAGACGTCTGCGATCTTAGAACCACGCTTCGCTAAAATGATTTTCTTTAAAGAAACAGTGCCCAATAACTTCCCGTCATCATCGATGACATACACCGAATACACTTTCTCCACATCCTCTGCCTGCTTGCGGATTTCCTCGACACATTCGGTCACAGTTTGAGAAATATTAATCTTGATTAACTCTTTTTGCATTAGACCACCGGCACAGTCTTCGTCGTAATGCATTAAATCGATAATGAAACGGGCCTGTTCGCGGTCTTTCAAGAGTGCGATCACTTCCTCGCGTACCTTGACAGGTTGCTCGTTCAGGATATCCACCGCATCATCGGAGTCAATTACGTTGATGTATTGCGCTACCTCCTTGGAAGTAAAGTTCTTTAAGAATTTCTTGCGGTCATCTGCGTCTAGGGTTGAGATGATTTCAGCAGCGATTTTCGTGTCAATTAATAACACGATATATTTCGCTTCTTCCGTTGTTAACTCGATTAAGATTTGCGTGATATCCGCAGGGAATAAGCCGTCTAGCTTCAATAAAATCTCCTCATTCGCCTGATTTTCGATTAAATGGCGAACGTCCTCTATGAACTCTTTGGTTAGTTCAAACGGAAGGTGATTTGGGTTAACTTCTTCCATGATTTGAGGGATTTTAGATGAAACAGCGCAAATTAGTAAAAATAGATCGATTAAGCGCCTAGGTAGCCATTATCTTTCCATAAAATCGTTAACTCGGTGAACTCGGCTACGCCTAGTTGTTCGGCACGTTTACTCAGTAAGGGATGTTCAGGTAATTGCAAGGCTCTGAGGGCATTACGCAAAGTCTTGCGACGTTGGTTAAAGGCCATCTTCACTAAAGACTTGAATTTCGCTGGATCGCATTCTAGTTTTTTGTCCCAATTTCGAACCAGGCGAATGACGCCGGAGTTGACTTTGGGAGGAGGGGTAAATACCTCCGGTCCTAAGCTGAATAAGTACTCGATATCGTAAAAGGCCTGAAGTAGCACGCTTAAAATACCGTAATCCTTATTGCCCGGCTTTGCCGCGAGGCGCACCGCTACTTCTTTTTGGAGCATGCCTACCACCTCGATGCATTGGTCTTTGTATTCCAAAATGCGGAAGAAGATCTGCGTCGAAATGAAATAAGGGAAGTTGCCCACAATGGCGAATTTCTCTTCGCCAAAAATATTCTCCAACGGGTAGCGCAAGAAATCGCCATCAATTAAGCGCGGCCCCGTAAATTCTAAATAGTTCTTACGTAAGTAGTCCACAGACTCTTTATCGATTTCGATGAGGGAGGTTTCGTATTCCGTTTTTTTGACCAAAAACTGTGTCAACACACCCATCCCCGGCCCAATCTCCAATACTTTCGTATAGGCTCCAGCGGGCTGCAATCCATCAACGATGCGCTTTGCCGCGTCTAAATCATTTAAAAAATGTTGTCCTAAACTCTTTTTTGCTCTTACTTGCACCGGGTCTCTGGGGTTTAAGGAGTAAAATTAAGCCCTTTTTTGTACATTTAAGCAAAATTTTCGATTAAAGGCATGGAGGACAAGCAGGCCCTGATTAAAACATTGGATTCCCTGAAGCTTTTTGGCATCGTTATGGCGCTCGATGGCACCATTACGCATGCGAATGCCTACACGCACCAATTGCTAGGCTATAAGCCGGGAGATTTAAATGGTCAGGATTTCTTTAGTACGCTTGTGCCGGACGGAGAGAGCGAAATCCGCCGCACTGCTTTTGACAAAGCCATCCAGACTGGAGGCCTTTTCGAAGAACGCGAACGGAATTACAAAACGAAATCAGGGGCCATCAAGTGGGTAGAAGTCGCTTCTACCGTGGTCAGCGATAATTTCCTGAGTATCATAGGGGAGGACGTCAGCGAGAAGAAGAAAGTATCGGAAGCCCTTTCGCGTTCCAATGCCCAATTACAAGACTTAATTAATAATACGACCGACCTCATCCAAATCACCGGGGTGACCGGTCGTTTCCTTTTCGTAAACCGTGCCTGGTTAGAAACTATGGGATATACGGAGGAGGAAGCCAAAGATTTAAAAATACAGGATGTGCTCCATCCCGAGTTTGCTCATCAGACGCAAGCTCAATTTGATATGTTAGCGAAAGGGGAGGATATTCCAGAATTTACCGCCGTATTTAAACGCAAAGATGGTCGTAGGCTCTATGTTTCAGGATCTGCTACTTGTCGTTTCGAACGCGGGGTACCTACGGCATACCGTTGTATTCTACATAACTCTACGGCGAAAGTCCGTGCGGAGCGAGCGAATAAATTATTCTCTTCTATCTCTCAGGTAGCGATCAATTCCTCAAATCTGGATGATTTGTTTGTGAACATTCACAAGCAATTAGGCGAGGTGATAGACGTGAAGAACTTCTTCATCGCGCAATACGATCCAGGGAAGAGTTATATCTATTTTCCTTACTACATCGATGAGTACTTTAATTCCCGGGTGCACTTTACGAAGCGCCGATTAGGGAATGGCTTGACTGAATATGCGTTGATGGCGAATAAGCCACTCATTTTACACGATGACGATATCCATCAATTAGCCGCGGAAAAGAAGATTTACTTGTACGGGGTGGTTCCTAAAGTCATGCTCTGTGTTCCCCTCCGCATCGGAGATCGGGTGACGGGGATCATTGGGGTGAAGTCCTATGAGCGCGCGAATAAATACGAGAACCGAGATCTAGAGTTATTGGACTTTATTTCGGGTCAGGTGGCGATTGCGATATCGAGGAAGCAGGCGGAAGAGGCTTTAGCGAGAGAAACGGCTCGATTAAATTCCATCTTCGAAAGTTCGTCTCACCTCATGTGGTCCGTGAACAAGCGATTGTTGCTCATGAGCTTTAACCACGACTATGCGGACTTATTGCAGCAAGAGATTGGGATAACGCCACAATTGAATTTCAGCTCGGAGACGATGGGCTTCAAGATGATGGCGCCGGCGGAACGCAAGGTGATGGAAGAGCATTATAAACAAGCGTTTAGAGGCACGAAACAGCACTTTGAGCTTTGTTTGAAGAAGAAAGACGGGACGGATCGCTGGTTAGAGATTTATTTGAATCCGATTTTAGACCAGGGTATTATCTCAGAAGTTTCTGGTATCGCTCGGGATATTACGGATATTAAGAAGTACCAAACGGAACTGGTGGAAGCTCGCGAACAGGCGGAGCACTCCTTGAAGGTGAAGGAGCAGTTTTTGGCGAATATGTCGCACGAAATTCGGACACCTATGAACGGGGTGATTGGGATGGTGGACTTGCTTTGCGATACCCCGCTAGAGGAAGAACAACGGGATTATTTACAAACGATACGGAAGTCGTCGGAGACGCTACTACATATTTTAAATGATATTTTGGATTTGGCCAAAATCGAAGCAGGCAAAATGGTCTTACATCCTACGGATATTCTCTTAGAGGATGTATTCGATCGATTAATGGCTTTATTTACGCCATTAGCGCATCAGAAAGGGAATAAAGTATCCTACAAATTAGATGATAAAGTGCCCGCTTATGTGAAGGCTGATGAGACGCGTTTACTTCAGATTCTATCGAATCTTACATCGAATGCACTGAAGTTTACAGAAAATGGTTCCGTTAAGATCTCGGTGAAACCCATTTCAGTTTCTTCCGATGCGACGGAATTAGAAGTACGGGTGACGGATACGGGGATTGGTATCAGTCCGATGAATTTAGAAAAGCTATTCAACGCCTTCCAACAAGTCGATAATTCTACTTCCAAGAACTATGGCGGAACGGGATTAGGTTTAGCGATTTCGCGCGAATTCTGTAAGATGATGGACGGCGAGATTGGGGTGGAGTCTGAGGAAGGAAAGGGAAGTACGTTCTGGTTTACGATTAAACTCGCGATAGGGGACTCTTCTCTAGCGGCCAAAACGAAGAAAGACGAGAATCTTTCCATTTCAGGGACTTTACATTCCGTACACGCTAGAGTCTTATTAGTGGACGATAATGCCACAAACCGCAAGGTAGCAAGTCAGATTTTGATGAAGGCGGGTTGTGAGGTTTTAATGGCCTCCAGCGGCCAGGAAGCTATTAGTGTATTACAAAAAGACGCTCATTTCGATTTAGTGCTGATGGATATTCAAATGCCAGAAATGGATGGGATGGAGACTACACGTCGCCTGAAAGCATTGAATCTAGCCTCATTGCCACCTATCGTAGCGATGACGGCTTATGCCATGAAGGAGGATCGCGAACGATTCCTAGCGGCCGGAATGGACGATTATTTGGCCAAACCGATACGGGCGCAGCAAATTATTGCGATGGTGTCTCGCTGGGTATCCGAGGGACATGGCTCGGTGGAGGAGGCTTTAGTGAACACTGATTTTGTGGTTGATGAAGAAGTATTAGCCTCGCTTTCGGATGCGGTAGGCGGAGATCCGGCTTTCGTGCAAAGCATGTTAGAAGAATTTATTGCGGAGGCCAAAGAACAGATTGCGGCTGCTATCTCAGTTCATTCAGCTGGTAGTTGCAAAGGAGTTCAATCTGAACTGCATACGTTGAAGGGAAATTCTGGAACCTTGGGTGCGGCGCAGGTACATTCGATTTGTGAAAAGATCGAATTGAAGGCCAAAGTTTGCGATTTCTCCCAATTTGCCACCGAGATTGTTGATCTACAAATTGCTTTAAAGAATTTTGAAGACGCGATTAAAGCCAAATTCGTCTAATATGCGCCATTTTGGCGTGTTTTCTCTTTTCGTTTTGCGAAATACAATGTCATTTTTTCCGAATTTATCGATTGGGTATTCATTTGCTAGGTAGGGGGAAAACCTAGCCGATATGAACCCAAATAATTACACTTCACAAGCTGGAATTATTATTCAAAACGCGATGGAAATCGCGAGCCAGAATGGCCAGCAAGCCATTGAAACGGGGCACCTTTTGCAAGCCATCTTGCAAGATGATACCCAAACATCCGCCTTTCTTTTAAAGAAGAACGGCGTGTCTGTTCTACAAATTCAAGAGAAATTACAAGCCATCCTTTCTTCTTACCCCAAAGTATCAGGCGCTCAGCCTTATGCGAGCAATGCCTTACAGCAAGTTTTGACGAAGGCAGAGGCTTTGAAAACTGAATTTGGCGATTCGTATGTCAGCGTAGAGATTTTATTTCTCTCTTTAATCGAATCCAAAGATACCATCGCAGACTTATTAAAGTCGCTGGGCATCAACAATGCAAATTTTAAGAAATCCATCATAGAATTAAGAGGAAATAGAAAAGTGAACGATCCACATGCAGAAGGTACTTACCAGTCTTTGGAAAAATACGGTAAGAATTTAAATGAATTAGCTAAAGCCGGAAAAATCGATCCGGTCATCGGACGCGATGAAGAAATTCGCCGGGTCTTGCAGATATTATCCCGCAGAACGAAAAATAACCCCATCCTATTAGGAGAACCGGGTGTAGGTAAAACCGCCATTGTGGAAGGTCTAGCCCAACGTATCGTCTCTGGAGACGTACCCGAAAACTTGAAATCCAAGATCGTCATGTCGCTCGATATGGGACTTTTAGTAGCGGGAGCGAAGTACAAAGGAGAATTTGAGGAGCGTTTGAAAGCGGTCATCAAAGAAGTAACCGACTCCGATGGAGAAATTGTCTTGTTCATCGATGAGATTCACACCTTGATCGGTGCAGGCGGCGGAGGCGAAGGAGCGATGGATGCCGCGAACTTGTTAAAACCTGCTTTAGCGCGTGGTGAACTTCATGCGATCGGTGCCACGACTTTGAAAGAGTACCAAAAGTACATCGAGAAAGACAAAGCCCTTGAGCGTCGTTTTCAATCCGTTTTAGTCGAAGAGCCGGATGTCGCAGATGCGATTTCCATTCTTCGCGGGATCAAGGATAAATACGAATTGCACCACGGTGTACGTATTCAGGATGACGCGGTAATTGCTGCGGTAGAATTATCGAACCGCTACATCTCAGATCGTTTCTTACCAGATAAGGCGATCGATTTAATGGATGAGGCGGCTGCCAAAATGCGACTTGAAATTGACTCCGTTCCGGAGGAAATCGATGACATTCAGCGCAAAATTATGCAGCTAGAGATCGAACGCGAGGCGATTCGTCGCGAGAATAACAAAGAGAAAGAGACGATATTATCCCGTGATTTAGCGGATTTATCGGAGAAACGAGATGCGTTGAAGGCCAAATGGCAAGCAGAGAAATCCGTGCTCGATGCAGTTCGCGCCGAGAAGGAGACGATTGATCGCTTAAAGCTAGAGGCAGAACAAGCGGAGCGCCAAGGCGAATACGGTAAAGTAGCCGAGATACGTTACGGTCGTTTAGTCGAGTCGGAACAGAAGTTGAAAGATATGCAAGCGCAGCCAGCGGGCGAAAACTCGATGTTGCAGGAAGAGGTTACCGCCGAAAACGTGGCAGAAGTTGTCGCGAAGTGGACAGGAATTCCCGTAAGTCGTATGTTGCAAACGGAAGTGGAGAAGCTATTGCATTTGGAAGATGAATTGCACAAGCGCGTAGCTGGACAGGATCAAGCCATTGAGATGGTTTCGGATGCGGTGCGTCGCTCTCGTGCTGGATTGCAGGATCCTAAACGCCCGATTGGTTCGTTCATTTTCTTAGGTACGACCGGGGTGGGGAAGACGGAATTAGCCAAGACTTTGGCCTCTTATCTATTCAATGACGAAAACGCGATGATCCGCATCGATATGTCAGAATACCAAGAACGCCATGCGGTAAGCCGCTTAGTGGGAGCGCCTCCGGGATACGTGGGCTATGATGAAGGCGGTCAATTAACAGAAGCGGTGCGTCGCAAGCCCTACTCGGTTGTGTTATTGGATGAGATCGAAAAGGCGCATCCGGATGTTTGGAACATCTTATTACAAGTATTAGACGAAGGTCGATTAACCGATAATAAAGGTCGTACGGCGAACTTCAAGAACACGATCATCATTATGACGTCTAACATCGGTAGCCACTTGATTCAAGAGAAAATGGCTCAGATGGAAGGTTGGAACAATGCCTTGATTTTAGAGGAAACCAAAGAAGAAGTAATGACATTACTGAAACAGGTTGTTCGTCCTGAATTCTTGAACCGTGTCGATGAAGTCGTGCTGTTCGAACCATTGACCTTAGAGCATGCACGCAAAATTTTGGCGATTCAATTCAAAGAGGTTCAAAAGCGTTTAGCAGAACAAAATATCACGTTGGAAGCTTCAGAAGAAGCCTTGAATAAACTCGCTACGGATGGATATGACCCGAATTATGGTGGTCGTCCGATGAAGCGCGTACTTCAAAAAGCGGTTCTGAATGAATTGTCAAAGGCTATTTTATCGGGTAAGATTCAGAAAGATTCAGCGGTGATGATGGAGTTGGATGCGAAGGGGGAGTTGAGTTTTGAGAATATTATCGTGGAGGTTTAAGAGTAGAGAGAGGAGATAGTAGATAATAGATAATAGAGTAGAGATAATTCACCTTTTTTATCTCTACTCTATACTCTCTACTCTCTAATCTATACTCTATTTTGCAAGCAAACCATCCTCGTAAACCGATAAATCGCCTGCGTTCCTACGCTCGTACTACGTGAATCCGTAGTAGCAGGGAAAGGTCCTCCGTGCACCATAGCGCCAGAAACTTCCACTCCCGTAGGGAAACCGTTGAATAATAGACGGCCTACTTTTTGTAATAAGGTATCTATTAGATCCTCTGAAATTTCGGCTTTAGTGCCATGAATAGTTCCGGTTAACTGCCCGTCAATCGATTCTATAAATGTCAACATTTCCGCTTCATTTTCGACCAAAATAGCCACGGTGCAAGGCCCGAAAACTTCTTCTAAAATTGCACGATTCGCATTAGCCGCATCTGCCACAAATAAGGCAGGAGAAGGTAGCTCGCGCGATGTTAATTTGGTAGAATGTTTAGCTAGGTTCGAAACGCCAAAAGTATAGGCTGATGCGATTCCCGGCATTAAAAAAGTACCCAATGGTAATTTATCTAATTCCGCAGCCAGCAAATCAAGGAATGCAGCATCTTTCTTTTGAAGGATAAGTAAACCAGGATTCGTGCAGAACTGACCTACACCCAGGCAGACAGAACCAGCTAGGCTAGCGGCTAGAGCTGATGGGTTTTCGGCGATTTTGTTCGATAATAAAATAACGGGATTCACGCTACCCATTTCCGCATAAACGGGAATCGGGTGGGGTCTACGAACAGCTAGGTCATACAAGGCTTTACCTCCTCTGTACGATCCTGTAAAACCTACCGCCTGAATGTCAGTGTGTTGCACTAATTGTGATCCTACCTCATTCGAAGAACCGTGAATCAAAGCGAAAACACCTGCGGGTAAACCACAAGAAGCGACAGCTTTAGAAATCGCTGAACCTACTAATTCTCCCGTTTTAGGATGTGCTGGATGCGCTTTGAAAACGACAGGGCAACCTGCAGCTAGGGCAGAAATTGTATCTCCACCTGCTACTGAAAAGGCCAAAGGGAAGTTGCTTGCCCCGAAAACAGCCACAGGACCTAGTGGGATTTGGGTTTGAAATAAATCCGGTTTAGGTAATGGTGCACGGTCCGGTTGAGCGGGATCGTGGATTTCTTTTTTCCAAGCTGGATTGGAGATGAAGTCTGCGAAGGCTTGAATTTGGCCTATTGTGCGACCTCTTTCTCCCGTAATGCGCGCTTCTGGGAGGTTTGATTCCGTGCAGGCGCTTTGGATTAATTCATCACCTAAGGCCATTATTTCGCGGGAAATGGCTACCAGAAATGCCGCGCGATCTACATCGGAAATACGACGGTAAATAGGGAATGCGGCTTTTGCAGCGGCAACGGCTGAGTCGATTTCTGCAATCGAAGCGTCTTTATAATTCATTAGGCAACAGTTTGAATGAGGGTTCCAATAGGTTCAATCGTAATGTGGATGCTATCTCCAGATTGTAGCGTGAAGGGTGGATCTGGGACAATGCAAGTGCCTGTCATCAAATAGACGCCTGATGGAAAGGACATTTCGCGGGTTAAATAATCCACTAATTCGGCGTGTGAACGCTTCATTTGGGAGATTTCAGTATCGCCCTGGAACACGCTTTCGCCATTTCGGACGATTTCCATCGAGATGATGGTGGTGGGTTCCAACGGTTTTTCGGTCACTAATAAGCATGGGCCTAGACCGGCGGCTGCGTCATAGACTTTGGCCTGAGGCAAATACAAAGGATTTTCGCCCTCGATATCTCTTGAACTCATATCGTTACCGATACTGTAGCCCGCTAATTCGCCATGTTTATTGACAAAAAGTGTCAATTCTGGTTCAGGCACATTCCAAAAAGAATCATTCCGAATACGCACCTTTCCGCCGGGTCCTACGGACCGTAAGCGATTGCCTTTGTAGAATATCTCAGGACGCTCTGCGTCATAAACTTTGTCGTAAAAGGTGTCTCCCCCGGATTCTTTAGACTCTTCCATCCGCGCCACTTTACTGCGTAAATAGGTCACTCCGGCCGCCCAAATTTCTTGCGAATCGATGGGGCAGAGTGGAGTTTCGATTTTGGCCTCCTGAAAAGCGAGAGAAGTACAATGCTGAAATAGCTGGGACTGATTTATAAAGTCATCCCAATTTCCAGGAACCGTGCAAACTAGCCCTTGCTGATCCTGCACCTGAATTCCAGCCGAGGTTAAATAAATTTTATAGGTTGTCATAGGTTGTCTAGTGAGGTATCAATCTCTGCTGCGTAGCGAGATGCATACGTCAATTCATAAGTACAAAGGTTATCAATTACCTGATTTACTATCGTAATCGGGTGTTTTTTGCAAATTTTCATCACTTCATTCATCTGAGCATAGCTAAACTGTATGCTGCGGATTTTCATGGGTTCTTTCTCATAAATTTCCGCTTGTTCTAGCGCATCCACCGCCCCTTCTTTATAAGCTTGAATGAGTCCGGGAACGCCTAAAAGGGTGCCGCCAAAATAACGAACAACTGCCACCAACACATAATGCAAATTTTGAGAGAGAATCGTATTCAAAATGGGTTTTCCTGCACTTCCGGAAGGTTCTCCATCATCGTTTGATCGCGCTTCTTCTGGAGAAAATCCGAGTCGATAGGCATAACAAATATGGCGTGCTTTGGGATGTGCTTCTTTCAAGGAAGCTAGATGGCTTTTGATTTCTTCCAAATCTTTCACGGGATATGCCCAACTGATGAATTTACTTCCTTTATCTTTGTAAAGTCCTTCAGCTGGTTTTGCGATCGTGAGATAGGAGTCGGGTATCAATGACATAAGGATAAATTTAGGCTAAGCGATGCACAATAACTATTATTTTCTGCGGATTTTATCAGGTCAATTACGTCAGATATTGATGTATGCACGCTTGAAACAGTGTTTTTCGCAGGAGAAGGATGAATTAGTTTTAGGTTTTGAACGCCAAAACGGCGACGATTTCTACTTCAAATGCTCCCTCGGTCCTCAATTCTCTAGTCTTCAATTCCCAGATTCTTTCCACCGTGCCGGTCGAAATTCCATCGACCTGTTCTCTGATTTACTGTTAGCCGAAGTGCAGGAAGTGGAGATGTACGAAAATGAACGCGCCTTCGGGATTCATTTTCTGGGCAATTATGTGCTCGTATTTAAGCTTTTTGGGAATCGGGCAAACTTGATTTTGTACCGCGATGGAGAATACGATTCACAGTTTCAAAAACGACTAAAGAAAGACGATGAGCTTTCTCTAGATTCCATCTCACGTTCCATCGATCAAAGTTTCGAAGCCTTACAGGCAGCTGATGGAGAATATTTTCCGCTCTTTCCCACGCTAGGTAAAGAAGGGCAAGCCTGGCTTGCAGCACAAGGATATGAAAACCTACACCTAAATGACCGCTGGTCTCTGTTGCAAGAGATGCTTCAAATCCTAGATGAAGGCACTTTTTACGTGGTAACAACACCTAAAGGCATTGGTTTTACTTTATTTCCTCCAACTTCAGAACCGCTTTTCCAATCGACGGATCCCATTGCCGCTTTGAATCAATTCTATGTGCTGCATTATTCGGTAGGGGAGTTCACTCGGGAGAAGAGACAAATACAGGAGGGTTTAGAACGAAATTTAGCGAAATCTCAACTTTACCTACAAGAGCTGGAGAAGCAAAAGGTGATTCGAGAGACCAATGTGCCATTCGAAGAAATAGGTAATATTTTGATGGCTTTTTTACACCTAGTTCCAGAGGGCGAAAGCAAGGTTGTTTTAGAGGATTTTTACCGAAATCAGCCCATCACGATTAAGTTAAATTCAACGCTTAGTCCTGCGGCTAATGCAGAGAATTATTACCGAAAGGGTAAAAATTTCTCCAAAGAACTAGCCCATTGGGAAGAAAATATTGCGCGTAAGCAGCAGGAAATCGCTGAAATTTCAGATAAATTAATTGCCTTAGCATTGGTCGAAACACGAAAAGGCTTGAAACCCTTTTTAGCCTTAGCCACAGATAAAAAATCCGCCGAAGAATTGCCCTTTAAGCAGTTTGAGATTGAGGGCTGGGTGATTTGGGTAGGAAAAAATGCCAAGAACAATGATCTCTTAACGCTGAAATATGCGAAGAAACAAGATATTTGGTTGCACGCTAGAGACGTTTCTGGGTCTCACGTTATCGTCCGTAATCCTCAAAATAAAACGGTTCCTGCCTTCGTCATCGAAAAGGCAGCAAGTTTAGCGGCTTATTTCTCCAAAAGACAGACCGAATCCCTTTGTCCCGTGATTGTTACCTCTAAAAAGTATGTGCGTAAAACGAAGGATTTGCTGCCCGGTATGGTCATCGTAGACCGCGAAGAAGAGGTTGTTTTAGTAAAGCCGGAGCTTTGGAATTAGTACAATTCCGATAAAAAGGTTAATTTAGTCAATTCAAGACCTTAATTAACTTTAAAACTCTATGCAATCAAACGGTTTACAAACACTTGACTACCTCGTATTTCTCTTTTATTTCGTGGTAGTAGCTGGTTACGGCTATTGGATTTACAACAAGAAAAAATCCGAATTATCTGACTCGAATGACTTCTTTTTAGCAGAAGGTTCGTTAACCTGGTGGGCGATCGGCGCGTCATTAATCGCGTCCAATATCTCAGCAGAGCAATTTATCGGGATGTCCGGCAATGGTTTCAGACTAGGTCTAGCCATCGCTACCTACGAATGGATGGCTGCAGCAACGCTCTTAATTGTGGCGATTTTCTTTATGCCGATCTATTTGAAGAATAAAATCTTCACCATGCCTCAATTTTTATCGCAACGTTACTCTCCTACGGTGAGTTTAATCATGGCCGTTTTCTGGTTAATGTTATATGTAGCGGTGAATTTGACATCCATTTTGTATTTAGGCGCCCTAGCGGTAACGACTATTTCAGGCATTGATTTCACCGTTTGTATGATCGGAATGTCTGTGTTTGCTGTGATAATCACGTTAGGTGGTATGAAAGTAATCGGGTTTACGGACGTTATTCAAGTATTCTTCTTGATTTTAGGGGGATTAGCTACAACGTATTTGGCCCTACAAATGGTGTCAGATCACTTCGGTGGAGAAGGTGTGATGAGCGGTTTAAATCATTTGATGACTAAAGCGCCAGAACATTTCCACATGATTTTAAACAAGGATAATGCCAATTACCCGTCTCTACCAGGTCTAACCGTGTTAATCGGGGGTATGTGGATTATCAACTTGAACTACTGGGGGTGTAACCAATATATCACGCAACGTGCTTTAGGTGCTGATCTTCCAACAGCGCGTAACGGTATCTTGTTTGCGGCATTCTTGAAAATGTTAATGCCCATCATAGTGGTTTTACCTGGTATTGCAGCGTATCTATTACACAAGGATGGTATGTTCCAACAAGAAATGATGAAAGATGGTGTTATCAATCAAGATAGTGCTTATCCGGTCTTATTGAACTTATTACCAGCTGGATTGAAAGGTCTTTCTTTCGCGGCTTTAACGGCTGCCGTAGTAGCCTCGATGGCAGGTAAAGCAAACTCAATTTCAACGATCTTCACCTTAGATATATACAAAAAATACATCAATACGAATGCGACAGAGAAACAATTAGTTTCCATTGGTCGTATTGCCGTAGTGGCTGCTATGGTGTTAGCAATTGCGATTGCTCCATTTATGGGTATCGACAAAAAAGGTGGTTTTGAATTCATTCAAGAGTACACTGGATATGTTTCTCCAGGTATTTTTGCCTTGTTTATCTTAGGTTTCTTCTGGAAAAGAACGACTTCAAATGCCGCTTTATTTGCATTAATAGGTGGTGTAACGTTCTCGATTTTGTCTAAATACATTCCTACTTGGACGGGCGTTAACGATTGTATGTTCTATACGGCATTCTTAGATGGCGATGTATATATGATTCCATTTATGGACCGTATGGGATGGGTATTCATCTTCTGTGTGGTTTCAATGGTGATTATTTCATTAGCAGATCCAGAAAGCAAGAACAACCCTAAAGGATTAGAGATTGATGCCAAAATGTTCAAACTCGAGCCTTCTTTCATTTTAGGAACGGTTGTGGTTGTGATGGGGATTATAGCGCTGTATACGTATTTTTGGTAATTTTCGATGGTAAGCGTTTTAAAATTTTGTTGCACAAATAATTTTGTAAACGCTTACCCTAGAAAATTCTGTTGATACATTGACTAAGCTGCGTAGCAGCGACTACATAAAAAAAGGGATCGAATTTCGATCCCTTTTTTTATAGTCGTCAGTTGTCAGTGGACAGTAGCCAGGCAAAACACTGCTGAATTCATCGCCGCAGGCGATTCCACCTTTATGCTTTGTGCTCTATTCTTTATGCTTTAAATCTATACTCTCTACTCTATAATCTATAATCTTTTGCGCTCCGCGCAAATTATAAGGCTCCGCTGATAATCGAATCCACCACTCCCGGATCTAACAACGTAGACGTATCTCCTAAGTTAGAAGTGTCACCTTCCGCCACTTTGCGTAGAATACGGCGCATGATTTTGCCTGAACGTGTTTTAGGCAGACCCGTTACAAATTGAATCTTATCTGGTTTAGCGATAGGCCCGATGACGCGTGCCACTGTTGCTAAGATATCTTTGCGGGTTAAATCATCATTGATGGTCGGGTGTTCGCAGATGACATAGGCATAAATGCCTTGGCCTTTAATATCATGCGGATAGCCTACGACAGCGGATTCAATCACACCCGTGTGCATATTGATAGCATTCTCCACTTCGGCTGTTCCGATACGATGTCCAGAGATATTCATCACATCGTCTACGCGTCCCGTAATGCGGTAGTAACCATCTTCGTCACGCATACATCCATCTCCGGTGAAGTATAAACCTGGATAGGTGGAGAAGTAGGTCGATTTGCAACGCTCGTGATCACCGTACGTCGTACGAATAATCGACGGCCACGGGTATTTAATACATAAATTGCCATTAACGCCATTTCCGGTGATCTCTTTTCCATTTTCATCCACTAACATGGGTTGAACTCCAGGTAGTGGTAATGTGGCAAAAGCTGGTTTTAATGGAGTAATACCAGCGATTGGCGAGATCATGAGTCCACCTGTTTCCGTTTGCCACCAAGTATCCACGATAGGGCAGTTGCCATGACCTACTTTGTCATTATACCAGTGCCATGCCTCTTCATTCAACGGCTCGCCTACGGATCCTAAAACTCGTAAAGAGCTTAGGTCTTTACCTTCGATATGTTCATCTCCAAAACCCATTAACGAACGAATCGCTGTAGGGGCTGTGTAGAAAATGTTAACGGAATGTCTTTTGATGATATCCCAGAAGCGTCCTGCATCTGGGTAAGTAGGAATTCCTTCGAAAAGAACGGATTTTGCTCCATTTAAAAGAGGTCCATATACTAAGTAAGAGTGGCCCGTAATCCAGCCAATGTCAGCCGTACAGAAGAATACTTCTCCAGGATTGTATTGGAATACATTTGCGAAAGTATAGGCGGTGTAGACCATATAGCCGCCGCAGGTATGTACGACGCCTTTAGGCTTTCCGGTAGAACCTGATGTATATAAAATAAACAAAGGATCTTCTGCATTCATCGCTTCAGCCGGGCAATCTGCTGCCGCCTCGTTTTCTTCTTGTTCCCACCAAAGGTCACGACCACCTATCATGGAAACAGGTGTTTTTGTTCGTGTTTTTACGATTACCTTTTCTACGGATGGACAAGTTACTAAGGCATCGTCCACCGTTTCTTTCATCGGAATGGTCTTGTTACCCCGAACAGCTCCGTCCGTAGTGACCACCACTTTACATTCCGAATCATTGATGCGATCTGCAATGGATTGGGCTGAAAATCCGCCAAAAACCACCGAGTGGATAGCTCCGATTCGGGCACAAGCTAAAACGGCGATAGCTAGTTCTGGAATCATGGGCATGTAAATACAAACACGATCTCCTTTTACGACGCCTTGGTTTTTCAACACATTACTGAACTTACACACTCTCGCGTGTAATTCACGGTAAGTTAAGGTGATGGCTTCATCTCCAGGTTCGTTAGGTTCATAGATGATGGCTGCTTGATCTGGAATCGTTTTTAAGTGGCGATCTAGTGCATTGGCTGTGATGTTCATTTGGCCATCTTCAAACCATTTGACCGAATAATCATCAAAATTCCAGTCTAACACTTTCGTGAATGGTTTAATCCAATCAAATTGATTTGCGATGCCTGCCCAGAACTTCTCTGGTTCTCGCACGCTTAATTCATACGTTTTTTGGTAATCTTCTAGGCTCGTAATTCTCATAATTAAATGTTATCAAATTCTCCCTGAAAGGAATAAAAGCCAAAAAGGCTCATTCCAATTGAAATAAGGGGTGCTAATACAAAGGTGTAAATAATGGCAGGGACGAGATCGTTCCCACCTTTGGCCCATAAAGGAACCGCTTGAAAATAAATCAAATAAATGCCTGCACCGATTCCTAGACCGATCCAAACTATCCCTAAAATGCGTTTGATAAGGTTCATTAGGCTGCTTTTTTAGCTGATTTGATATATATAATTCCAATGACTACGCATACGCTAATTAAAGTGATAGGGTAGTTTAATCCTTCCAAATAGGGTTTTTGAACGACTCCTGCGGTTTGTGCATTCGAAACTAAGAAGGTCGCGATCGCTGGCATTAATCCACCAAAAACGCCATTCCCAATGTGATAGGGCAAGGACATTGAGGTATATCGAATTTTAGTGGGAAACATTTCTACTAAAAAGGCGGCGATAGGACCATAGGCCATCGTCACAAAAGAGATTAAGAAAAACACATAAGCGACTAAAGTCCACTGGTCTTTCTCGTTTATTTTAATGCTAATCTTAGATTCCGTTTTATCTAGAGAAACTTCCGTAATGACATTTTTATAGGAACTGCCATCTGTAAATTCCTTAGTCACGGTAGTTGTTTTACCTTGTAGTATCATCTTTTCTGAACCCGGAACTACCGTTTTATTCGTCACATCCACTGTTTTGTACATTTGGTCAAAAATGGGACGATAGGAGAAAACGGCTATAATCATACCCGCCATCATAATTCCTTTGCGTCCTATTTTATCCGATAACGCGCCAAAAATCACAAATAAAGGGGTTCCCAATAATAGTCCTATGACTAAAATCATGTTTGTCTGAATATCATCTAGATTACAGATTTTTAAGAGGAAAGTTTGGGCATAAAACTGACCTGTGTACCAAACCAAACCTTGTCCCATTGTCGCACCGAAAAGCGCTAAGAGTACATATTTCAAGTTTAGTTTATTGCCAAAAGATTCTTTCAAGGGGTTTTTGCTGATATTTCCCTCTGCTTTGGCCTTCTCAAACATGGGTGACTCCTCCATGTTTTTGCGGATTAACAGAGAAACGAGCACCATCAAAATAGAAACCAGAAAGGGAATTCTCCAGCCATATTCATCGAATGCTTCTTTGCTCATGGATGACCTAGTGGCCATAATAACGGCTAGTGAAATAACTAGACCTAGTGTGGCAGTTGTTTGAATCCAAGAGGTGAAAAATCCACGCCTTTCTGCGGGCGCGTGTTCCGCCACATAGGTTGCGGCTCCACCATATTCACCGCCTAAAGCAAGACCTTGTAAGAGACGTAATGTTAAGACTAAAATAGGAGCCCAAGCTCCAATAGTGGCATAAGAGGGGATTAAACCAATCGCAAAAGTGGCGCCTCCCATCAGCATCAGGGTGACCATAAAGGTGTATTTACGGCCAATTAAATCACCCAATCGACCGAATACTAAAGCCCCAAAAGGTCGTACCACAAAACCGGCTGCAAATGTCGCTAAGGTGTTTAAAAAGGCTGCAGTTGGATTATCAGTTGGAAAGAATTTGGTCGATAAAACCGTAGCTAGGCTGCCAAAAATATAGAAATCATACCACTCAATTAAGGTACCGACAGACGACGCACTAATAATATAGGCGAGGCTTTGTTTTTTGGTTGTCATTATTATTAAATAGGTTGTAGCAAATCTATCATTTTCTGCCTAATTCTGCTAAATTTGAGCCAAAATTCTTGCTTATGTATACCGAAACACAACGCTTCACTCAGTGGTGGTTATGGCTGATATTAATAGGCTCTTGGATAACTATGATGTACTCCATTGCCACTGTATCACCTGCTACAACCATCTCATTTTTGATATCATTTGTTGTAGGGATGTTATTGCCTGTTTTGTTTTGGCAAATGAAATTAACGACTCGCATTACTGCTGATGGCATCTATGTGCGCTTTTTTCCATTCCATTTGAATGAGAAATTCTTCGCTTGGGATACAATCACATCTTCTTCCGTTCGCACTTACAGCCCTTTGATGGAA
This sequence comes from Aquirufa lenticrescens, assembly GCF_019916085.1. Classification (NCBI taxonomy): domain Bacteria; kingdom Pseudomonadati; phylum Bacteroidota; class Cytophagia; order Cytophagales; family Flectobacillaceae; genus Aquirufa; species Aquirufa lenticrescens. Next base: position 2,007,562 of record NZ_CP049834.1, read on the forward strand.
TATGGTGGCTGGGGAATCAAATACAGCTTTAAGGGAAATGGTTTAGTCTATAATACGGCGGGAAACGTGGGTTTGCAGCTCTATTTTAAAGAGGGAGATCCTATCTTAATTGGCACCCAAAAAGGGGAGGAGATTAAGCAGGTTTTAGCGGCATTAGGTCATTTAAACGAATCTGTGAAATAAAAGGCGTACCTTTGCGCCACATTATGAGGATGTTTGTTAGTATTTCATTGCTCATAACACATCTTTATACAGTTATATGTCATTTGAATCATTACACCTCATTGAGCCTATTTTAAAGGCGCTCAAAGAAGAGGGTTATACAAATCCTACACCAATTCAAGCCCAATCAATCCCTATAGTCCTTCGTGGCACGGATTTATTAGGTTGCGCCCAAACGGGTACGGGTAAAACGGCAGCATTTACGTTGCCCATCATTCAACTTTTAGAGGAGAACAAATCGTTCTCAAAAAATAAGAAAATCCGCGCCTTAATCGTGACTCCTACGCGGGAGTTAGCGATTCAAATTGGTGAAAGTTTCAGAGCCTATGCGCGTCATACGGACTTGAAATATGCGGTTATTTTTGGGGGTGTAGGCCAAAGTCCCCAAGTCTCAGCCATCCGCAGCGGCGCTGATGTGGTGATTGCGACGCCTGGACGTCTTTTGGACCTAATGAACCAACGCCTTTTATCCATCGCAGATGTAGAATATTTCGTCTTAGATGAGGCGGATCGCATGCTTGATATGGGTTTCATTCACGATGTGAAGAAATTATTAGCGGCTTTGCCACACAAACGCCAGTCGCTTTTTTTCTCGGCTACGATGCCACCGGAAATTGTGAAACTAGCGGGAAGTATTTTGAAAAACCCGGCTTCTGTTTCCGTAACACCGGTTTCCTCTACCGTTGAGATTATCAATCAATCGGTTTATTTCGTAGACAAAGGCAATAAAAACGATTTATTGCTCGACATCTTACAAGATACCTCGATCAAAACAGCCCTTGTCTTCACCCGAACTAAACACGGAGCAGATAAAGTGGTTAAAATGCTATTGAAAGCTAGTATTAAGGCAGAAGCGATTCACGGGAATAAGTCCCAAAACGCCCGACAAACGGCGCTTAAAAACTTCAAAGCCCAAACTACGCGTGTGCTTGTCGCTACCGACATCGCCGCTCGTGGTATTGATATCGATGAATTAGAATACGTAGTTAACTTCGAATTATCGAACATCGCTGAAACCTACGTTCACCGTATCGGTCGTACCGGTCGTGCAGGAGCAAAAGGTGCCGCGATTTCATTCTGCGATATCGAGGAAAAAGCATATTTGAAAGACATTGAGAAATTAATTGGGAAGAAGATTCCAGTAGTGGAAGCGCACAAATACCCGATGAAAGTCTTGCATGTAGAAAAAGCAGCTAAAAAACCGCAAGGTCAATCGCGTAATGGCGGTGGTTCTCGTACGGGTGCTCCAGCAGCTGCAGCAAAAGATGCCAAGCCAGCTCGTTCTTTCGATAAGGCAAGTTCTGGCCGTAAATGGTACGGAAAGAAAAATACCTATTGATAAGTGAAAAAATCAGCTAAAATACTGCTCGTCATCGTAGGTCCCACAGCAGTGGGTAAGACCGCACTTTGTGTGGAATTAGCGAAGCACCTACAGACGGACATTATTTCGGCGGATTCCCGTCAATTTTACCGCGAACTTTCCATAGGGACGGCAAAGCCATCGGCTGAAGAGCAGGGTGGGGTAACCCACCATTTTGTGGATTCTCATTCGGTTGAGGACTATTTCTCCCCAGGCGATTTCGAGCGGGAGTCGATGAAGTTATTGACGAAACTCTTCAAAAAGCACGATGTTGTAGTCGCTACTGGCGGCTCCGGATTGTATTTGAAAGCCTTGATGGAGGGTTTGGATGTGATGCCGGAAGCGGATTTAGCCTTGCGCGAAACGCTGAATGCACGCTTGGAAAAAGAAGGACTTTGGGCTTTATTCTCTGAATTGAAGCAATTAGATCCCGTTTATGCCGCTCAGGTAGATGCCAAAAATCCACAGCGCGTCGTTCGGGCCCTTGAGGTCTGCCTTTCCACTGGGAAACCCTATTCTGAATTTCGATTAGCTCAAAAACCAGCCAGACCTTTCCAAGTCATTAAGATTTGTCTAGAACGTTCGCGTGAAGAGTTATATACGCGAATCGATCAACGGATGGATCAGATGCTCACGGCTGGTTTAGTGGCCGAAGCACGTGCATTCGAGGATAAGCAACATTTATATGCCTTGAAAACCTTAGGTTACAAAGAAGTCTATGCGTTTTTGCGGGGTGAATACGATGAGGAGGAAATGGTTCGCTTGTTAAAGCGCAATAACCGTCATTATGCGAAGAAACAAATGACTTGGTTCAGAAATCAGGATGAATTTATCTATTTGCATCCGTCGACTGCCTTTGTCGAAATATTGAAACAATTAGAGGCTTAAATAGGCTTCGAGACCACCTTCGAGGTGATCGATGTTTGTGAAGCCTTTGGCCTTTAACAAACGCATGGCAATCAAACTCTGCGTCCCATTATAACAGATAATTACCCAATTTTTATCTTTAGAAATTTCATCGATGCGCTCCAAAAGGGTATCCAATGAAACGTGAAAACCTCCTAAATTAAAGTCATCCCATTCTCTGGGCGTCCGTATATCTAAGAGGTTTAATTGGTTTAATTCAGCCTTGAAATCTGAAGCAGTCATGTTAATATCCAGCCGCTTGCCACGCCATCATTCCGCCTAACACGTTGCGTACATTCGAGTAGCCTTCTGCCGTTAAATAAGCTGCAGCACGTCCAGAACGAGCACCTGAACGACAATGGATAAGAATTTCTTCATTTTTAAGGTGAGCGATTTCGTCTAAACGATCAGGCAATTCACCCAAAGGGATCAAAGTCGCCCCTATGTTGAATTCATCAAATTCATATTCTTCGCGCACATCGAACAAGTTCAGTTTTTCACCCTTGTCCATTCGCTCTTTTAATTCTTCAATTGTAATATCCATCTTATTCGTTATTTCCGTCACCTACCACCCAAACATCAATCGTGTCACCTGGATGAATACTCGTTCCATCGCAAGTGGCACAGGTTTGTTTGAATACAGTTCCTGCTGTTAAATCACTATTTGCCTCGTAAGTCACGTGGCCTAATTTTAAATTCATTCCTGCCAAAATAATCGACACCTCATCTAAAGGCTTTCCAATCAAATCGGGTAATTCAATTTCCGCATCTGCAGTACCATTTCCGATATACAAATCCACCTCTGTACCCTTCGGAATACTGCTTCCAGCCGTTATTTTACGTCCCAAAGCTTGCATGTCAATGACCTCCTTCAAACGTGGATCATTCACTTGATGTACAATCCCTTTTTTCAATCCAGCAATAATCAATTGTTGCTCTGCACTTCGTACTGACAAGCCAATTAAATTAGGCATTCTGATGGTAGGAGGTGTTTCTGAATTGATTGTAATGTAGATTTTACGACCTGATTTAACTAAGGCATTTGGCAATGGATATTGCGATAAGATCGTCAAAGGTGGCTTATCTGCCACAAACGTACAGTCCGAAATTTCGTATTCTAGGTTATTCGCATCGACAGATTCCTCCATCTTATCCATCGACATTCCTTTTAAATTAGGAACTTTAATGGTCTCCCCATGATGCGTGCTCCAGGGTAAATACACAAAAAAGAAACCAAAAAACAACACTAAGAATAACGTCACTAAGATCGCGACGTGCAGGTAGAAGTCCTTTTTTGATTTAGTTGAAATGATTGCCATAGAGGGAGAAATCTAATATGGTGCAAGATAATAAAATCATCATAGAATTGGATTCAAAATGCAGAAATTGTGCTGCGCAATAATTTCTTGCATTTTAATCCAATTCCATTCTTCATTTTCTTTCTTCTCTCTAATCTAAATTTTGCGTAACAAAAAAGGGGCTTCCGCCCCCATTTTGTTTACTGACCACTGACTACTGACCACTGGCTACTGTCTAGTACTTAAACACCTTATCACCCGCCATTACCTCTTGCGTTTTTTCGTCAAAAGTAACGCGTTGTCCCGTGCGGTAAGCTGCATTAGACATGATGGTTGCGATCGAGTGTTGGTAACCTGCTTCGATAGGAGCATTAGGCGTTTTGCGAGAACGAACACATTCCATCCAGTTTTTCACGTGGTTGAAAGTTAAGATATCTCCGCCTGTATCTGCATCCGTCGCTACTTTTGCTCCTTCGATTTTCATCGTTGGTAATAAGTTGGCTTGAAGGCCCATTGCTTTTGCTTCGCGCTCACGAAGACCTCCGTTAGGCGAGATGGTATTCGTGTCTAGGTTTAATTCGCCACCGTTAGAGTAGTAAATTTCTTTCGTTCCACCGGCTGCATTAGAGAAGCGAGAGGTGAATTGTACCTGGAATCCTTTGTTTCCTTTGCCATAGTCAAATACCACAGTCATGGTGTCCGCATTTACACGGCCATCATTCCATTGGTAAATTCCTCCATTTGCTACTACTGAGTTAGGGTGAGATAAACCAGAGAACCAGTGTACGGTGTCGATTTGGTGAGACATCCATTGTCCTGGAATTCCTGATGAATACGGCCAGAATAGGCGGTATTCTAAGTATTTACGAGGATCAAATTTATCTGCTGGGCGATTCATTAAGAAGCGTTTCCAGTCGATATCAGATTCTTTTAAGATGCTTGTTAATTCTGGGCGTCTCCAGCGACCTGGTTGATTAACGTTCCACATCAATTCTACCATTTTAATATCGCCAAACTTACCTGACTTGATGAATTCATCCGCTGCCCAGTAGTTTTCTCCTGAACGACGTTGAGAACCGATTTGAACGATTTTGCCAGAGTCTTTAACCGCTTTTAAAACCGCGCGGTTGTCTTCCATCGTTTCGGCTAATGGCTTTTCTGTGTAGGTATCGCAACCTGCTTTTACGGCTTCAATCGTATGCAATGCGTGCTGAAAGTCAGCTGTGGAGATGAATACGGCATCGATCCCTTTCGCAGAATACAATTCCTCATTGTTTCTGTAAGTTTGGATAGATCCGCCTAATTCTTTTTCTAAAAAGGCTTTTCCTTCATCTCTGCGGCGATTCCAAAGATCTGAAAGAGCGACCATTTCGAAGTTCATTCCTTTGGCCAAAGCCTTAAAAGGAGGAACGTGTGAGGCACGGTGACGATCAGAGAAACCTACGCAAGCCACGCGAACGCGGTCGTTTGCGCCAAGAATCTTGCTGTACGATTTTGGGCTAAAAGCTAAAGTACCTAGAGAAGCTAGGGCACCTTTGTGTAAAAATTCTCTTCTTTCCATAGGTTGGTTTATTTAATTTCTCTGATTTTGATGTTTTTATAGAAAACGGAATCCCCGTGCTCTTGGAAAAGGATTGGACCTGAATCTTGCGCACCAAAACCATCCCACACTTTATGCTTGCTATGTGCAACTAACACTTTGAAGATATTGCTCTTGCGTTCGTATTCCACTACTTTGAAACCATTAAGCCAATGTTGAACGATGTTGTTTGGGTACACAATGATGCGACCTTGGTTCCATTCTCCTATTTTCTTTTGGAAACGGCCATCGATTTTATTCGATGGAATGATGTCATATAAACTCGCTAAAGTACGGTTTCCAACTGTTCCTAACTTCGCATCTGGGTGTTTTGCATCGTCTAACACTTGGTATTCTAAGCCTATCGCTGACATGCCTGAATTATAAGATTCATTCACGAAATACTTCACACCTGAATTAGCACCTTCTGTTAGTTTAAAATCAAATGTTAATTCGAAAGCGGAGAACTTATCATTCGTTAAGATATCACCGCCATTTCCTGATTCTTTGCCACCAGAGCTATTCACGTGAAGCGTACCGTCTTCTACTGTCCAAACCGATGGAGGAGCCGTTGTCTTAAATGCTGAACGGAAGCCTGTTAAGTCTTTTCCGTTGAATAATAGACGGAAACCTTGTGAGTGCTCTAAAGGCGATACATTGTTTAAGGTATAATTCTCAACAACTACTCTATTGTCCAAAGGACGCGGTTGCATCTCTTTTCCCGTTTGGATACGGATATTTTTCCACATCACTTGCATGCCCGGTTTCATCTCTCCATAAATAGCGTGTACTTGGAAGGCGATAAATCCTTTCGCCGTCATATCATCTACTAAATAAGTCACAGGATAATCGTTAATCCACGTGCGGATCGTGCTTCCGATGGCCTCGATGCGGTAATGGTTCCAAACATCCCCTAATTTAAAGGCCTTCTTCGCCTCTGGTTTTAGTTCATTTTGAGCTAACCAACCACGGCGTGATTCGTCATAAATACCACCTGACCAGCCTCTAGTAGAGGGGTCGATTTCTGCTTGGTAACCGTGAACGCGGCCATTTTGGTATTCTGGAATAGATAAACTTCTGAATTGAACGCCAGAATTCATTTTGTTATCTACTTTGACATCGAATTCTAGGATAAAATCTCCATATTCTTGTTCGGTAGCCATAAAGGAATTAGGTGTGTTCGCTACAGTGGTTCCCACCATCACGCCATCCTTTACTTCATATTTAGCTTGTCCATTGAGTTGCTTGAAACCTTTGAAGGTTTTTCCGTCGAATAGGTTGGTCCATTTTTGAGCTTGCGCTTGAAACGATCCTATCGCTAAAAACAAGCTTAAAAAGGGTATAATCAATTTTTTCATAGTAGATTTTAAGTTTTTATCAGAAGGCTTAATTCTTCGAAATTTACTCAATTATCTTAAAATAATTTAGTTTCCCTAGGTGGTAAAATCAGGGCAGGAAAATAGTCCGAAACGGAAGCCGTATTTATTAAGTATTCTATTATTTTTGTAGATTAATAATAGATGACTATGCAAAAACAGACTAAAGCCATTCGTATTCAAGCCGAAAGATCTCAAAACCGAGAGCATTCGGTGCCATTATACTTGACTTCTAGCTTCACATTTGAGGATGCGGAACAGGGGAGAGCAATATTCGCGGACGAAATGGCGGGTAATATCTATTCACGTTATATGAATCCCAATGTGGATGAGTTCGTAGAAAAGATGAATATGCTGGAGAATGCAGAAGATGGAATTGCCTTTTCTACGGGAATGGCAGCGATTTTTGCATCGATGGCTGGTCTTTTAAAAGCGGGCGATCACGTGGTTGCGTCCAATGCTTTGTTTGGTTCTTGCATTCAGATTTTGACAAAGATTACCGCGAAATGGGGTATCGAATGCACCTTTGTTCCGGGTGCAGATATTAATGCTTGGAAAGCGGCCATTAAGCCTAATACGAAATTTTTATTTTGTGAATCCCCTTCTAATCCAGGTTTAGAGCTGATTGATTTGAAAGAATTAGCAGCTTTGAAAGAAGGAAAAGAATTGATTTTAGCCGTCGACAACTGTTTTGCGACGCCTATCTTACAAACTCCATTGGATCTAGGAGCTGATTTAGTGATTCACTCAGCGACGAAATATATTGACGGCCAAGGTCGTGTGTTAGGTGGCGTTATCTGTGGAAAGAAAGTATATATCGACGAGATTCGCTTCTTTGCGCGCCATACGGGTCCTTCCATGTCTCCATTCAATGCTTGGGTGTTGTCTAAGAGTTTGGAATTATTGGATTTAAGATTGCAGAAGCATTCTGAAAATGCGATGGCCTTAGCGGAAGCCTTGGAAGGACATAAAGCCTTGAATAATGTCAAATACCCTTATTTAAAATCACATCCGCAATATGAATTAGCGAAACGCCAGATGAAGTACGGCGGAGGAATTCTTACAATTGATGTAAAAGGTGGATTTGAAAAGGTGGTGACCTTAAGTAAGCTATTAAAAATCGCTTCCATCTCACCTAATTTAGGAGATACACGGACGATTATCACGCACCCAGCTTCTACAACGCATTCTAAATTACCAGCGGAAGAGAAAGCGGCTTTAGGCATTACGGATGGTTTAGTTCGCGTGGCCGTAGGATTAGAGTCTATTGAGGACTTAAAAGCAGATTTCTTACAAGCCCTTAATCAAATAAGCTAATGTGGATCGCTCTGATCGTTTGTTTGCTTTTGTTGACCGTAAATGTCGTGATAGGCGTTTATGTGGAGCGGAAGTTATCTGCTTTTATGCAGGATCGATTAGGGCCCATGGAAGTGGGAAAATGGGGTTTGCTCCAAGTTTTTGCGGATCTATTGAAGTTATTCCAAAAGGAGGATATCGTCCCTGAAAATGCCCAAAAACGTTTGTTTCTCTTTGCACCATGGATTATTTTCTTGTCCGTTTTTGGCGCTTTTGCGGTCATTCCGTTGAGTTCTGGTACTTTCTTGCAAGGCAGTCAAACCGAGATGGGATTGATGCTCTTGATGGGTATTGTTTCTTTAGATAGTTTAGGGATTTTATTAGCGGGTTGGACTTCAAATAATAAGTATTCTTTATTAGGTGCGATTCGTTCTGCGGCGCAATTGGTTTCGTATGAGATTCCGTTGGGATTAACCATTTTGTGTGTGGTTTTGATTTCTGGCTCCTTGAATTTACAGGACATTTCTTTGCAACAAGGAATATTTGCAGCAGAACCTCAATACCTGTTTGGTTTAAAAGGATTGGGTATTGATGTGACACAAGCTGGCGGTTTCTTAAGCTGGAATGTGGTGCGGATGCCTTTGTTTTTCTTCTTATTCATCATTTATTTCATTGCCTCATTAGCAGAAGCGAATCGGGCGCCATTTGATATTCCAGAAGCTGAATCAGAATTAGTAGGCGGTTTTCATACCGAATATGCCGGAATGCGCTGGGCTTTGTTATTCTTGTCAGAGTATGGAATGATGCTTTTGGTGAGCGTATTGGGAGTTATTTTATTCTGGGGATCTTGGTATTCTCCCTTCCCTAATTTCGGAACTGTTCGTTTAGCGGATTGGACGAATGGTAAGCCAGGAACGATTTATGCTACCCTGATTGGTTTTGTTTGGTTAATGTTGAAAGCCTATATTTTGATTGCTCTTCAAATGTGGATTCGTTGGACCTTACCTCGTCTAAGGGTTGATCAATTAATGTATTTGTGTTGGAAAGTCCTGACCCCCTTTGCCCTGATTTTCGTCGCAATATCTGCGCTTTGGTCGCTACTCATGTAAGGAATCTCCTTTATTTTTTGTTTATTTACAGAATTGCGTCTGTTAACCTATATTCTATGATCAAACTCTTATCCAGAGTCCTTTGCCTTGGACTTCTATTTGTCCTTTCGCATCAAAGCATTGCACAAACTACCTCGCTTCCGGCCATTTTCGGTAAAGTAATCGATGCCTCTACAGGCGAGCCATTAAAAGGAGCCGATATTTCAGTCGATTTTAAAAAGTCAGGCGTAACTACGGATACCTCAGGAAACTTCAAAGTGCACGTTCCCTATGGGGAATGGGTGATCAAAGTGAGTTATGTAGGTTATAATCCCTACCGAACTAAAATTTACGTGAAAGCGAATACAGAGTTAAACGTTGAGTTAAATAACGTGACAAAGCAATTAGAGGAGGTTATTGTCTCGAGTGCTGCGACGAAGCGAGATATTCAGACACCTTCTTTGGGAGTAACCGTATTAAGTTTAAAAGGAATTAAGAAGTTACCTACCATGATGGGTGAGGTGGATGTGATACGCAGTTTACAATCATTACCTGGGGTTTCTTCCGTAGGTGAGGGCGCGAATGGCTTGAATATTCGGGGTTCGAATGTGGACCAAAACCTAATTTACATCGATGATACTCCTATATTTAACCCTACCCACATGTTTGGTTTGTTCTCGGTCTTTGCGTCAGACGCGATTCGGGATTTAGAATTGTATAAAGGCGGGGTTCCGTCTCGTTTTGGAGGTCGTACCGCTTCGGTTTTGGACATTAAAATGATCGAACCGAATACAGATAAGTTCAAAATGCAAGGCGGTATCGGCTTAGTTTCAAACCGGGTAATGGCTGAAATTCCCATCATTAAGGAAAAATTATCTGTTTTAGTGGCAGGACGTCTTTCTGTTAACGACTTTATGTTTAAATGGTTTGCCCCTGATTATTTAAAAAACCTACGTGCGAATTTCTCTGATGTAGCGACGAAGATCTATTATCGTCCTAATACAAAGAATACGATTTCATTATCTACCTATTTAAGCCACGATTACTACCGAGTAGACTCCTTGTTCAGTATTGAAAACGTAGTGGCGAAGCAAACTTCCTTTAATTATGGTCACAAGAATGTAGCTTTACATTGGAATCACTACTTCTCACCTAAGTTAAATATGATGGTGAGTGGATCCCTAACGGATTACTCAACCAAGACTTTTGCACCAGATACGGTGAATACGATTGACTTAAACTCATCGATCTTATATCGCAATATGACGGCTAGTTTCGATTACCAGCCGCGCGAAAATCACAAAATGAATTTTGGTATTACGGGAACTCGCTATGATATCGACCCAGGTAATTTGAATGAGGGAGTTGTTTCCAGGGTTGCGACCGTTAAATTACCTTTAGAGCAGTCTTATGAATTAGGTGTATTTGCGGATGATGAATGGACAATTAGTCCGAAATTTACGGTGCAAGCTGGTCTACGCTATTCTCAATATTACCGAATGGGAGCAGGGACAATTAATGAATATGTTCCTGGACAAGTTCCCTCGTTGAATTCAATTGTAAAGAAAACAAATTATGCTGATGGAGAGGTAATGGCCTCGTATGGTGGTTTGGAGCCTCGTTTGACGATGAAATACTCGTTAGCGGAGAATACCACGATGAAATTTGGCTATAATCGCCAGCAGCAATTTTTCCAATTATTATCGAATAACACTACGCCTTTGCCTACTTCACGTTGGAAGACAGCAGATACATTTATAAAGCCACAACAGAGTAATTTTCTGTCTTTAGGTTTATTTAAAACTTTCAATGAAAATGTCTACGAGGCTTCTATTGAGACCTATTATCGAGACGTGAGAAATACATTGGATTTCGTTTCTGGAGCTAATCTTCAGTTGAATCCCAATATTGAGACCCAATTGATTACGGGTAAAAGCAAGGCCTATGGGATGGAATTAATGATGCAGAAGAAAAAAGGGGAAGTATCTGGTTGGGTATCTTATACGTATGCTAGAGCCTTTAATCAAATGATCGGAGATTATCCTGAAGTGCAGGCAATCAATGGGGGAGAGTGGTTTGCGACAAATTACGACAAGCCACACACATTCAATATGATGTTGAATATTCAACCCACAACGCACCATAGTTTCTCCTTTACGTTAGCATACAATACGGGACGTCCTTTTTCGTCTCCATCTGGATCGTATGAAATTGGTGGAAAGAAATTTCCCGTGTTTGCAGAACGCAATAATGACCGCGTAAGAGATTACCATCGCTTAGATTTCTCTTGGACGATCAATAATCCATCCATGAAAAAGCAACGCTGGGAAGGTAGCTGGGTATTTACGATCTATAATTTATATGGTCGTCAAAACCCTTACTCCGTCTTCTTCAAATCAACTAAGAATGGGTTGAGAGCTTATGAATTAAGCGTTTTCGCCTCTCCATTTATCTCGTTAACCTACAATTTCAAATTCTTGTAATATGTCTTTATCTCCTAAAAATATACTTTTTTACCTGTTTCTGCTTGGCGTAGTGACATGGGCCTGCGTGAATCCTATTAAGGATTTTGTCCAAATCGATGCAACTTCATTTACTACCATTGAAGCGGATATATCGGACGATCCTGAATTGAGTAAGGTGCGTTTAACGAGTTCTTCGAATCGCTTAACCTCCCAATTAGCGTATCCTATTTCGAAAGCAGTGGTAACTGTCACAGATCAAAGTGGAACTAAAACGAGCTTCACAGAAGGCATACCAGTAGGTACTTATTATCCACCGAAAGGTTTTGTAGGAAAAGTAGGGTCTACTTATACGTTGAATGTAAAGATGTTAACAGGCCAAACGTATGAAAGTACGGCCGAAACGATGAAGGCAGTACCTGAAATAGAAAATGCCATCACTCGTTTCGAAACGTTTGAGCAATATGATAAAGTAGACGTGCGTCGTGCTGGATTTACCGTTTATTTGGATTTTAAGGATATGCCTTCAGAGGGAGATTTTTACCTTTGGAACTGGAAGCATTACGAGAAAATTGGTTTCTGTGCAACTTGTACGGATGGTGGGAAATATGATTTCAAAAAGTTGGATTGTGTCCAACCTAAATTCCCAACGGATGCCATTTTGAATTATATGTGTGATGGAAATTGCTGGGATATTACCACTAATAATGATTTGAATGTATTCTCTGATGTATTAACAAATGGACAGCGTGTGGTAGGACGTCAAGTGGCTCGTATTCCTTTCGATAATTGGACGCCTTATTATTTCCGTTTAGAGCAACGTTCAATCACTAAAAATGCATTTGCATTTTATCAATCCTTGATCTCGCAAGTACAGTCTTCAGGATCCCTATTTGATGTGCCGGCAGAGACTCGTTTCAGCTTAAATATTAAGTCTGTCACTAAGCCTACTGAACGTGTTTTAGGAATATTTAATGTCTTTTCTGTACGTAAGAAGATCTTTATTATTGACCGCAGAAAGGATATTCCTGTAGGAGAATTACCTATCATATCCATCATTCCAGGTGATACCTATGCTTGTCCTCCTGGATCTGTAGGTTGCCAAGATAAGGCGCCTTGCATAGAATCTACCACTAGAACAAAAATTACTCCCGAAGGTTGGGTATTCTAGTTTTTTAGGCACAAATTTGTGCTTTAATTAGAACTATGATCGGTGTTTTATTAGTGAATCTGGGAACTCCAGATGATCCAGGTACCCCTAGTGTACGTAAGTACTTACGGGAGTTTTTGATGGATGGTCGTGTCATTGACATACCGTATCCATTCCGCTACTTATTAGTGAATGGTATCATTGCTCCCTTTAGAGCACCTCAGTCTGCTAAAATCTATAAGGAGTTATGGGAAGAACGTGGTTCTCCCTTGAAGTTTTATGGAGAAGACGTTTGTGCGTCTTTAGCGGAAACCCTAGGTGAGGGCTATATGGTTCGCTTAGCCATGCGTTATCAAAGCCCAGATTTGAAGTCGGTCATGTCAGAAATGCAGGCAGCTAGTCTGAAGAAATTAATTGTTATTCCTTTCTTCCCACAATACGCTTCAGCTACCACAGGTTCCGTCTATGAGCGTGTAATGGAAATTATGTCAGATTGGCAAATTATGCCATCTCTTTCGATGGTAAGCTATTTTTACCAGCATCCGATTTTTGCCAAATATTTTGCAGACAAAGCCGCAAACTACCAAAAGGATGTCGACTTTGATTACTATTTATTCTCCTACCACGGTGTTCCAGAACGCCATATCCGTAAAGGAGATATCACGAAGAATACCTGTGTTTTTGGCACTTGCTGCGAAACCATCACAGAGAAGAACCATACTTGTTACCGGGCACAATGCCATGAGACAACTCGTTTAATTGCGAAGGAGATGGGGTTAAAACCAGGAACTTTTGGCACTGCCTTCCAAAGCCGTTTAGGCCGAGACCCCTGGTTACAACCTTACACAGATGAAACGATTAAAACGCTTGTAAAAGAAGGTAAGAAGAAGATATTAGCCTTCTCTCCAGCTTTCGTAGCGGATTGTCTAGAAACCACGATTGAAGTGGGTGAGGAGTACAAAGAATTATTCGAAGAAGCGGGTGGCGAGCACTGGCAACTAGTAGAGAGTTTGAATAATTCGCCGGAATATGTGGCACTTTTAGAGGACCTTGTAAAGAACTCATAAGATGGTAGCCCTACTTTTAACTATTGTTTTTTCAGTTTTATTATTGGTGAATTTTCGCGTGCATGCGAAGTATAATATCGATACGAGAATCGCCATTTTGTTGAACTATCCTGTTTGTTTTCTAACCGGCTATTTTCATCAAATGGATGCGATTCCTTTCCACTGGCCCTCTACAGGGTATTCATTGGGTATTTTAGGCATTGGAGTTGGTTTCGTGATTACATTCTTATTATCTGGTTATTCAACCGTGAAAAATGGAATGGCGCCCACTTCTTTAGCGAACAATATCTCCTTAGTGATTCCGGTAATGGTGAATCTCTTTATTTGGAAGACGGGTGGAGAATTGACTTTATCTGTAGTTGCGGGCCTTCTGTTGTCGTTTGCAGCCATTTATTTCTGCAGTCCATCTGGTGTAGGTTCTGTCCAAAAGCCAGTTATTGGGGCTTTGGTTGCCGTCTTTGTGGCCTATGGGATCACGAATACAGCTTTTAATTATTTGAATGCAGCGATCGTACAGCAAGTGGGAGGTAGTATTTCCTTTACCTTGATGTTATTACTTGGCTCGATGGCTACTTCTGCGATTGTCTTGGTCTATTGGTCAATCACTGGTGGGGTTACTTGGTCTCTAAGATCTGTTTTAGCAGCTATTCCTTTAGGTCTTCCGAATTTCTTCTCCTTCTATTTCTTACTAAAAGCCTTAGATGCGTACCAACAAAATGGTGCGGTGGTATTGACTATCTATAATCTAGGGGTTATTTTATTAAGTGCAGTGACCGCGTTAGTTTTCTTCAAAGAAAAGTTGACGAACAAGCAGTGGGTGGGTATTGGGTTGGGGTGCGCTGGTATTGCGTTGATTATATTGTAATACACGAGAATTGTGCTGCGCAATAATTCTCTTTTGTATTACAATATAATCAACTCTAATTTCTTCCAGAAGCTTTTAGTTTATGAAATAGTTCACACATCGTTGCGAAGCAACATCCATCTTTGTTTTTTGTGCTCTGTGCTTTTCCTTCGGACTAAGCCGTAGGCGACTCACTGACTAAATTGCGAAGCTATGACTAGGCAAACGTTTTAAAATTGCTCCGCAATTATAAAACGTTTGCGGTCTGCTCCTTAATCTTCTCCAGCTCGTCTTTCATATTCACGACTAATCGCTGAATGGTGGAATCGTTTGCCTTTGAGCCGATGGTATTGATCTCACGGCCAATTTCTTGGGCCATAAAGTTGAGTTTTTTTCCGTTGCCTTCTTCTAGAATTTCAATGAAGTAATCTAGGTGAGTCGCTAGGCGTACTTTTTCTTCGGAGATATCAAATTTCTCGATGTAATAAACGACCTCTTGTTCGAAGCGATTTTTATCAAAATCTTCTTTCAAGCCAAGTTCCAAAAGGGCATTTCGCATCCGCTCACGGATACCTGGCATTCTGATTTTATCTTGTTCTAGCACTTGCGCTAGTCCTGATTTGATTGAAGCGATGTATTCACGGAATTTGTCTTCCACGACTTTCCCCTCCCGGGCACGGAACTCCTTGCATTCTTTTACTGCTTCTTGGACGGCTTCAAAAACTACTTTCCAAAGTGCTTCGATTTCCTCTTCGTTGTCTTGCGAATGATCCGGAGAGTTCAAACTGGGCATCGACATAGCCTGTAAATACAAGGCATTTTCGTCAATGTTCGAGATGCCTAATTCAGAGGCGAAGCGCTTTAATTCTGTGAAATAGGTGGCTATTTGACCTTGAGGAAGGATGCTTTGTTCAACGTTCTCGTTGTTTTTTTGAATGTGCAGATTCAGCTCCATTTTACCGCGTTCTAATTGCTGCGTAAGGTAATTGCGGATGTCGATTTCTTTGGCTGAAAGCGATTTAGGAACACGGCAAAAGATATCCGTAAACTTCGAGTTTAGACTTTTAACTTCGACACGGATTTGCAGGTCTTGGAGTTCTTTTTGGGATTTTCCAAAGCCCGTCATGGAGTAGATCATATGGTTTCTTTTTTGGCCTTAGCCGCTTGATAAAAAGCAAATGCAATAAACAATAGCATCGCAATGGAAGCCCCTAAGTCAATTTTATTTCCCGTAATCACTGAAAAGGGAGCAAACTTAAATTCAATCGTATGTTTCCCAGCAGGAATCGCTAAGCCACGCAATACATAATCCGCCTGTACGTGATTGGTTTCTTTTCCATCGATATAGGCTTTCCAGTCTTTGTTTCCACGGTAATAGATTTCCGAGAACACCGCAAAGGCCGCTTGTTTTGAATCAGATGTATAGGTCAAATGATTAGGCTTATATTCTGTTAATTGAATACTGCCATCTGTTTTGAACTCCTTTGTAGGAACGAATGCTGCATCTTTTTGTTCTACCAACGCAATCGATCGAGGATCGATTTTGCTGATTCCATTCAATGCTTCATCCGCTGTAGGAACTACGTTTACCGACGAAACAAACCAGGCATTCCCTAAAGCACCCGGATTTGTTTGAGGTGCTAATTGGCCAGTCGAGTCTGGGCTCAAAATATATTTCGTATTCAGCATATTCAGGATATTCATTTGTCCTGGATTCCCTGTGAACTGTTTTTCAATCAATTCTTGGTAACGACGCAATTTAGCGGCGTGGTATCCACCTAAAGATTGGTGGTAATAAGACGTGGTCGCATCACTCATAAAGTTTGTTGCCACATTCACCACGCGGTAATGGGTGGTGTCTTGTAAGATTTTTTGATCGGCAGGTGTAGGTAAGATTTGCTCGTCCAGTGTAGCTTTGGAGACGAAGAAATCTTTGCCAAAATAACGTTTAGCCACTGGGGTTAAATCAAAAATACCCAATAGCACTAAGGCGATTAACCAGATGGATTTTTTGACTTTGCCGGTACTGGCAAGTCCTAAAATACCTACCCCGATTAATACGATAAAGAAACTGCGGAAGGCGTCAGATTGAAATAATTCGATGCGGTCAAGCTGGATAGAGCGCCAGATTTGGTTATTCAACGCCGTATCTTGAATCAAAGCTCCACCAAAATTAGGTCCTTTAAAGTCAAAGAATAAATCGGGTGCCATCCCGAAAAACAAGGCAAGTCCACCACTTAATCCGGCGGCATACAACAACGGTTTTTTGATTTCAGACCAGCTGGATTTTTGCTGAATGAATCGAATCAATCCTAGAATTCCCAAGGTTACGAAACCTAATTGCACGAAAGAAAGTACCATCGTTATGGCTCTGAATTTGTTGAACAACGGGAAGTATTGGAATAAAATTCCGTTGAAGAAGAAATATTTACCCCAAGAGAAGGTGATGAATAAAGCTGTGAATCCGATGATCCACCATTTTTCGGCTGATTTGATGTAGAAGGCACCAAACAAAAATAAAAATATCACTAAGGCTCCCGCATAAGCAGGTCCAGCCGTATAGCTTTGATCTCCCCAATAAGCCGGTCCTTTTTCGACAAAGCCTAAAGCTTGTTCGTCTGGAATACCCGCGTTAGACATCGTTTGGTAGGTATTAGATGACGTTCCACCTAAATCTCCGGCAGAAGCTCCACCCATGAAATTGGGGATCAACAACGTACCTGTTTCGGCAATACCGTAGGACCAATCGAAAGCATAGGTTTGATCTAAACCATCTCCACGCGATTTGTTGGCACTAAGTTCGGAGGCGCCACGCGTCGTTTCTTTGGCATATTCGTAGTTATTCCAAAGGCGCATCGAGTGCGTTCCTAAAGCTAAAACTAAACCTAAGCCTAGTAATAATCCACGTTTCAGCCACTCTATCACTGTTTTGTGAATGATAGCTTGTGATAAAGTGTAGATTTTGTAGAATCCAATGATAAAGAATAAGTAATACGTAATTTGAACGTGGTTAGCATATAATTCCAAAGCCATTCCTAGGGTGAATAGGGCAGCGCCTAGCCATTTTCGATTACCCCAGCCTAATTTCACACCTGCTAAAACGATAGGAGCATAGGCTAAAGCAATTACTTTAGAGGTATGACCTGCTGGAATAATCACCATATTGTAGGTCGCAAAGGCGTAGAAAACGGCCCCGGCGAATCCTAAAATGGGAGAGGCTCCCATTGCCCAAAGCAAAATATACATTCCTAACATTTGTAGGAAAAGCAAATTTACAGGGCTGGGAAGGAGATTGGTAATGAAAGAACCGATTTTGGCAGAAATCGAATAAGGATACGATCCTGAAATCTGGTAGGTAGGCATCCCGCCAAACATCGAGTTCGACCACCACGCATCCTCACCGGATTTCTCCTTGTATTGTAAGCTCTCCTGTGCCGCCGCCTGGGCTTGCTGGATATCATGTTGAATCAATACTTTACCTTGTAGAACGGGTCCACAATAGATGAAAGCGATCAATAGGAAACCCAATAGGACAATCCCGTGGGGGGCAAAGGAGCGCAAATTAATTTTCATAGTTTATGAAATCGATACTAATTCAAGTTCAAATGTTAAATCACGACCAGCTAATGGGTGATTCGCATCCAACGTAACGTGTGAATCTGTTAAATCAGTGACCACCACTTCTACCACGTGACCCCCATCTTGGTGCATAGATAAAGAAGCACCTAATTCTAATTCGATGTGAGGAGGAATTTGAGCGCGTTCTAAGGTCACTGTATTTTCTGGAGAATGCTCGCCATAAGCCTCAGCTGCCGGAATAACAACGGTTTTTTTCTCACCAATGGTCATACCAGTCACGCCATCATCAAAACCTTTGATGACCATACCTGAACCTAATTGAAACTCAAGAGGTGTTCTTCCTACAGAAGAGTCAAAAATAGAACCGTCGGTGTGTTTACCTGTGTAGTGTACGGCAACCTTGTCGCCGGTTTTTGCAATAGACATAATGAATCGTTAAAATTTAAAAATAAGCTACAAATAACACGATTTTTCGGACGCTTTCAAAGCAAATGTCTCCACCATTTACCATCTTTTCTCTCTACTCTTTTCTCTCTTATCTACAAAGCGAAGCTTGGTACTTCAGGGATAGGGTATCGCCTAATTCAATCGCCGTCTTAAAATCCAAGCAGGCATCTTCGATCAAACCTAAATGCATCAGATTAATACCCCGATTATAATAGGTTTCGGCATAATAAGGATAGCGAATGATTGATTTTGAAAAATCCCGAATGGCCCCTTTGTCATTGCCTAGTTTGGATTTGAAATAGCCCCGGTAGAAATAGTAATCTGCATTGGTGGAATCGAGACGTATGGCTTTGGTTAAGTCAGAAATGGCACCCGAGTATTCTTCCATCGATCCTCGTGAAAAGGCTCTGGCGAAGTAGATTTCAGGGTTTTTAGGGTCTTTTGTCAAAGCCACCGAAAAATTATATGTCGCTTCTTTGTATTTTTCTTGTTGTATTTGCGTGAGACCAGCTGCATATTGTAACATGCAGCTACTGAAGAAAAAGAGGGCAAAAAGAGAGGCAAATAAACGGATCATTTAAAAGTAACGATGGTGATTCCCGCACCGCCACGGTCTGCGTGTTCGTCAGTAATGTTTTTAATTTCTCTGTATCGCTTTAATTGTTCGCGAATTAAAGTTCGTAAAATTCCATCGCCTTTTCCGTGCAAAATTTGAACTTCAGGAACGCCTAACAGGAGGCAATCGTTGATGTATTGGTCTAAAATAACGTAAACTTCCTCGCCACGCTTTCCTCTAATATCCAGTTTGAGCTGAAATTGAGCCATGCGATCATTGATGTCGATGCCGCGAAGAGGGGCTGTACTTTTCTTGGGTTGTTTAGGAGCGACGATTTTTTGGAGGCGATTCAATTTGATGGTACTGCGAATGGCTCCTAAAGAAATGACCGCGTCTTTCCCCTTAAGTTCCATGATTTGTCCCAAAGTAGGTTCGTCGCCACTCCCTTTAATCACCACCCAATCACCCACCGCGATAGGGGAGTTAGCATAAACGATTCCGGGAGTTTCAGACACGACTTTTGCAGGCGCAGGAGCCACCGTTTTTAATTCCTTTTGGACAAAATTTGCTAGATCCGCGCGCAATTCCTTCGTCTTTTCTTTATCTGCCTCTTTCTCGCGAATTTGTCTAATCGTCTGCTCAATGCGTTGATTTGCCTCTTGGATGATTTTTTTCGCCTCAGCTTTCGCCGCATTCAACATCGCCTTTTGCTCTTCTTGCACGTGATTTTTCAGGCGCTCATAGTTTTCCTTGATGGATTGTGCCTGCTCATTAGCTAAGGCTAAACTAGCGTTTTTACTCTCCCAGATTTGCTTCTCCGTCTCCGTTTCCAGTAATAACTTGTCAAAATCCACCTGCTTCTTGCCCAATTTCTTGCGCGCATTTTCGATAATGGCCTTAGGCAATCCAATCTTCTGAGCGATTTCAAAGGCAAACGAACTACCCGGTTTTCCCATATCCAAGATGAATTGAGGTTCCAAATGCTCGGTGTCGTAGCGCATCGCGGCGTTGAAAAGTCCTTTTTGGCGATCTGCTAGGCTTTTTAAGTTGCCAAAGTGGGTGTTAATCGCTCCATAGCACCCTTTGTCTGCCAGTTTCTCTAAGATGGATTCTGCAATCGCTCCCCCTAAAGAGGGCTCCGTTCCCGTACCAAACTCATCGACTAAAATCAATGTTTTCTCGTTTACGTGCTGCAAGAAATGCCGCATATTACTTAAGTGGGATGAATAGGTACTTAATTCGTTTTCTAAATTTTGTTCATCCCCCATATCCAAAAATAGTTGAGAGAAAAAGCCCATCGTACTGCCTTCGGCTAATGGCACTAAACAGCCGGATTGGAATAAGAATTGCAATAAACCTACGGTACTTAAAGTCACGGATTTACCTCCCGCATTGGGTCCAGAAACAACCATAATGCGGCGATCGTCCTCTAATCGAATCGTTAGTGGTTTAATTTTTTTACCTATTTTTTCGAGTGATTTTTCTAATAAAGGATGACGTGCATCGGTCCAGTTAACGATCGGTTTATCTTGAATAAACGTAGGTTTAATCGCTTTGTGGGAGCTTCCCCAGAGGGCTTTGGCCCTAATAAAATCAATCAATCCTAGCCACGAAAAGGCGTGGGCTAAAAAAGGTGTCAAAGGACGAATTCGATCTGATAGTTTCGATAAAATCTGGATGATCTCGCGACGTTCGGCTGATTCCAAAGACTTGATCTCATTGTTCATCGCCAGCGCGTCAGCGGGCTCTAAAAAGACCGTTTTCCCCGTATCTGATTCATCCTGAACGAAACCTTTGATCTTCCGTTTGTGCTCAGCCGCTAAAGGAATCACCATTCGGCCATTGCGCAGTGTCAAGGAGAAATCCTTGCTCACCCAGCCCTCTTTATAGGCCTGGCTTAAATAGGAATCGAGCTTTTTACGAAGGCCTTGCTCTTCGGCAATTCGCTTGCGACGTAAATCTCCTAAAGCAGGGGAGGCTGTCTCCTTGATTTGGCCGTTTACATCAAATACGCGGTCCAAATCCTGAATAATCGGAATGATTTGTCTGAAATCCCCATCGCTTTCTGCACCTTTGGCTAGGAAATGCTGGGTGATTTTATGTATTTTAGGGTATTCAGTTGAGTCAATTGCTGCGAAAAAGCGAATGGTTTCATACAAAACCGTCAACGCACGTTGCCAGTCTCTCCATTCATCTGCTGACAAATAATGGCCTTCCAGCTGCAGCGGACTTAGATAAGATCGTAAATCGTAATAATCCGTCTGCGGAAATTCGCCACCGTGCTCACCCAAAATACGGCTCATCTCATCGACTTGTTCTACCCATTGTTTGACCAAGGGGAAACGGTCCGAAAAACGCATTTTATCTGCATATTCCAGCCCCATCTGACTTAAACAAAGCTGCTTAATTTCCTCTTTTACCTGGTTGAAACCCAGTTTTTCGGCAAGATTTACGGGGTAATTCATAGAGAAAAATGCAACTTTATTTTTTCGAGTAAGACCTCGTTGATTTTATAATAACTTTCAGTCGTCCAACCCGCTACGTGGGGGCTGAAAATGGTCGCAGGGTAGGCGGCAATTTCTGTAAAAAGCTCTTTTTCTACTGGAGACCAGGTAGATAACTTTTCATTTGGTAGCACATCCAAAGCTAATCCCTTGATTTGGCCGGAACGTAATCCGTGCAATAAAGGCTCGAGTGGTGCAATGGGGCCTCGGGAACTATTAATCACTATAATGGACTTCTTGAACGAATCTAAAAACTCAGTGGAAATTAACCCACGCGTCTCAGAAGTCAAAGGGATATGTAAACTCAAGATGTCAGCCCGTTCAAAAATTTGATCCATTGTGGCTGGGTAATCTGTCGATGGGGCGTATTTGTCATAGGCTAAAATGTTCATTCCAAAGCTAGAAAGCCGCGAAGCGACTGCTTTGCCCATATTTCCATATCCGATAATACCGATCGTCTTTCCCTTCAGTTCAAATCCGCGGTTTCCTTCTCTTTCCCACAATCCGTGACGCACCTCGGTATCCGACGTATGAAGTTTGTGTGTAAGGGATAATAATTGTCCAATGACGTGTTCCGCAACGGCGTCAGAATTTCCTTCATTGGCGGAAAAAACGGTGATTCCTCTAGCTATGCAGGCTTCGACATCCAGTAAATCAAGTCCAGCGCCCGCTCGAGCGATAAAAATTAATGGGGTATCAGTCAGTATTTCTGCCGTGATTTTGAACTTGCTCCGAACAACTAATCCTTCATAAGAAGGTAAAATCGTCACAAACTCATCAAGTGATAAATCGGTACGCGTCTCCACCTCGAATCCCAAATTCGTTAGCCCTTCTGCCATCGAAGGATGAACCTCGTCGACAATCAAAACTTTACGCATTCATTCGGTTTTTTACGAGATCTAACGCTAAAAATAAGGCCTGAAGGAATGAGCCTGGGTCGGCTACGTTTTGGCCAGCAATATCATAAGCCGTACCATGATCTGGCGAGGTACGAATAACAGGCAAACCTGCGGTGAAATTCACACCAGAGTCAAAAGCGATGTATTTGAAAGGAATCAATCCTTGATCGTGGTACATGCCCAGAACGCCGTCAAACTCTTTGAATTGCGCTTTTCCGAAGAAACCATCCGCTGGATAAGGTCCAAAAACCAGGTTTCCTTTCGATCTAAATTCATCCACTACCGGTTGAATAATCTCTAATTCTTCTTGGCCTAATAGCCCAGCTTCACCCGCGTGTGGATTTAAACCTAATACGGCTAAACGAGGTTTGTCAATGGAGAAATCCTCCTTTAAACTCTTTAAGAATAAAGTGATTTTTGTACGCAATAAATCGGCACCTAATGCCTTGGAAACCTCTAATAGAGGAATGTGGCCCGTTGCTACTCCCATTCTAAAACCATCAGAAACCATCATCATAAGAGACGATTTAGCTTCGAAACGATCGGTTAAATATTCGGTATGTCCAGGGAATTTAAAGTCCTCAGATTGGATGTTATGTTTATTAATTGGAGCCGTAACGAGTGCGGAGATTAGTCCGCGATCTAGGTCATTTGCGGCTCTTTCTAAACAATCAAAGGCGGCTTTTCCTGCTTCTTTGGTCTCTTTTCCGGGTTCTACAAGGGTTGATGTGTCGTCCCAACAGTTGATGACAAAGCTTTCACCAGATTTAGCCTCAGAAGCTTCTTGGATCACAGCGATGGACCACTCTTTTAATTCGAATTTTTGGCGGTAAAAATCCAATACCTTGGCAGAACCATAAATCACAGGCGTACACCACTTTAGCAAGCGAGGGCTGGCTAAGGATTTCAAGATTACTTCGGGTCCGATTCCGTTGTAATCTCCTAACGTAATGCCAATGATAGGTTTCATAAAAAGCAATTTTTTGTTCGACCTGCAAGTTAAGAAAAATCGTTCGAAGGCGGTAGAATTATTTTTCTTGGTAACGAACCCAATAAATATGGTATTTTTTTAAGTTTTCCCAAATAAAATGCGGTATTCGATGCGATTTTCACAATATATTTAGCATTTTTGTTAGAATCTCCTACTTTATTGATTATGCCAAAATCATACGTTAAGAAAATCTCCAGTTTATTGATCGCTAACCGCGGCGAGATTGCTATTCGCATTATGCGTGCTGCTTCCGAATTAGGTATTCGGACCGTGGCCGTATACACGTTCGAAGATCGCTATTCTTTACACCGCTATAAAGCGGATGAAGCCTACCAAATCGGGAAAGATGATGAACCTTTAAAGCCTTACTTGGACATCGAGGGCTTGATTTCTTTGTGTAAATCAAAGAAAATTGACGCTATTCATCCGGGATATGGTTTTTTGTCGGAAAACGTAGTGTTGGCGACACGTTGTAGAGAAGAAGGAATCGTTTTCGTGGGTCCTTCACCGGAAGCAATGAACGCGTTGGGTGATAAAGTAGCTGCTAAAGTGGCTGCATTGAAGGCCAATGTTCCTATGATTGAGGATTCGAAAGGGGATTTAGCTGATTATTCTTTGGCTCTATCCGAAGCGAAACGCATTAAATTCCCTGTGATGGTAAAAGCGGCTGCCGGTGGTGGTGGACGAGGAATGCGCGTAGTGAGAACGGAAGAAGAGCTAGAAAAAGCGTATCAAGAGGCGAAGAATGAGGCGAAAAATGCGTTTGGAGATGATACTTTGTTCATCGAGAAATTCATCGATGATCCGAAGCACATCGAGGTACAATTATTAGGAGATCAGCACGGAAATTTGGTGCATTTGTACGAACGGGATTGTTCGGTACAAAGACGTTTCCAAAAAGTGGTCGAAATTGCCCCCTCTTTTGGTCTAAAAGAAGAAACAAAACAGAAATTATACGCTTACGCGCTTTCCATCGGTAAAGCAGTAAACTATTATAACGCAGGAACGGTGGAGTTTTTGGTCGATAAAGACGAAAATATCTATTTCATCGAGGTAAATCCGCGTATTCAAGTAGAACATACGATTACGGAAGAGGTGACAGGCATCGATATTGTCCGCACACAGATCCTAATCGCCCAAAATTACAAGTTATCCGATCCAGGTATTTTCATCCAAAACCAAGCGGACATTCCGCTAAAAGGTTTTGCAATTCAATGCCGTATCACGACAGAAGATCCAGCAAATGGATTTAAACCGGATTTTGGAACGATCATCGCCTACAGAAATGCAGCTGGTTTCGGGATTCGTCTAGACGAAGGATCTTCGTATCCAGGGGTAAAAATTTCCCCTTATTTTGATTCGATGTTAGTGAAGGTGTCTGCCAAAGGACGTACGCTTCGCGGTGCGTCCGAACGATTAAACCGCGCGCTGACCGAATTCCGAATCCGTGGCGTAAAAACGAACATCCCTTTCTTGCGTAACGTCATCACGCATCCGGTCTTCCAAGAAGGCCACTGCACGGTGCCATTCATTGCGAACCACCCGGAATTATTCAATTTTAAACCCACTCGCGACCGCTCTACAAAGGCGATTCGCTACCTGGGAGAAGTAATCGTTAACGGAAATCCGGATGTGAAAGTGAATCCAACGGCTCCTTTCCGCACTCCAATTATCCCGTATGTGGATCCGATGGCGGAATACCCGAAAGGAAACAAACAATTATTGACTGAAATGGGTCCGGAGAAATTTGCGAAGCACATCCGTGATGCGAAGCAAATCTATTTCACGGACACCACGTTCCGTGATGGACACCAATCGCTTTTAGCCACCCGCGTTCGTACGCAAGATATGTTAGCCGTAGCTGACGGATTTGCGAAATCCTTCCCTCAATTGTTCTCGATGGAGGTTTGGGGTGGCGCGACCTTTGATGTGGCGATGCGTTTCTTGCAAGAATCTCCTTGGAAACGTCTGCAAGAATTCCGCGAGGCGATGCCGAATATGCTATTGCAAATGCTTTTTCGCGGCTCAAACGCCGTGGGATATTCCGCTTACCCAGATAATTTGATTGAAAAATTCGTGGAGAAATCCTCCGAAGCCGGAGTCGATGTCTTCCGAATTTTCGATTCCTTGAACTGGATTGACGCGATGAAAGTGTCGATCAAAGCGGTTCGGGAACGCACGCCGGGCATCGCAGAAGCAGCCATTTGCTATACGGGCGACGTCTTCACAAATGTAAAATACAATCTGCAATATTACGTGGATATGGCGCGTCAGCTAGAAGATGCCGGCGCACATATGTTGTGTATAAAAGATATGGCGGGACTTTTACGTCCTTTCCAAGCGGAGAAATTAGTAACTGAATTAAAGAAAGCGGTTGATTTACCTGTTCATTTGCACACGCACGATACGGCTTCTGTTCAATCAGCGACGTATTTAAAGGCTATTGAAGCAGGTGTGGATATCGTGGATGGCGCGTTAGGGGCGATGTCCGGTTTGACGTCTCAGCCTAATTTGAACTCTTTAGTAGCCATGATGCAGGGTCACCCGAAAGCATCCGATTTGAATTTAGACTTACTAAACGAATATTCTAATTATTGGGAAGCGGTGCGTACGATGTATACGCCGTTCGAATCCGAATTGAAAGCGGGAACGGCTGAAGTATACAATAATGAGATTCCAGGTGGACAATACACGAATTTACGTGGTCAGGCGATTGCGCTGGGTGTAGGCGACAAGTTCGAGCAATTGAAGCGCAATTACACGGAGGCGAATACGCTTTTTGGCGATATTGTGAAAGTTACACCATCTTCGAAAGTGGTAGGGGATATGGCGATCTTTATGACCGCGAATTCGTTAACGGCGGAGGATGTGTATGCCAAAGGCGCTACTTTATCTTTCCCTGAATCCGTTAAAGATTTCTTCAAAGGTGGCCTAGGCCAGCCTTACCAAGGATTCCCGAAACAGTTACAGGAAATTATCTTAAAAGGTGAACACGCCATCGAAGGTCGTCCAAACGACCATTTGGCACCGATTGATTTCGATGCTGACTTCAAGTCCTTTACGAAGAAATTCCCAGAGGCGGAGGATGGATTCTTCGATTACTTATCGTACAAAATGTACCCGAAAGTCTACGAAGATTATTACAAGAATTCGGCCTTATTCGGTGAATTATCAGCCCTTCCTACACCAGCCTTTTTCTATGGCTTAAAACAGGATGAGGAGATTATGATCACGATCGAGCCAGGTAAAACCATCATCGTGAAGTTCTTGTATATGTCAGAACCAGACGAGTCAGGGTTACGTAACGTGACTTTTGAATTGAATGGCCAGGCACGCCGCATTAAGATTTTGGACAAAAACGTCAAAGTTGAACGCGCGCAACATGCGAAAGCAAAAGTAAAAGGCGACATCGGTGCTCCATTACAAGGACGTTTATCACGTATCTTAGTGAAGCCAGGCGACGAGGTGAAATTAAACGCCCCACTGTATGTGATAGAGGCGATGAAGATGGAATCGATTGTTTCGGCACCATTTGAGGGAATTGTGGGGAACGTATTATTAACAGAAGGAACGGTAGTGGAGCAAGAGGATTTGGTATTAACTCTAGAAGAAGCCAAACTACCAGAACCAGATGTGGAAGAATACTTATTCGTATACGGGACGTTACGACGCGACTGTGGAAACGATTTACACCGCCTTATTGCGCGTAATTCGGATTACATAGGCATGGCGACTTACCAAGGGCAAATGTATCAAGTCGCTGATTACCCTGGTATTATTCCGTCAGAAGACGCAAAAGATCAAGTAATAGGCGAATTGTATTTATTGTCCAACACAATCAAATTATTGAACGTGTTAGACGAGTATGAGGAATACAATGCCGACAAGCCTGCAGATAGTCTATTCGTACGTGAGCAAGTGAAAGTAAGTTTAAAAGGCAAGGAAATCGAAACCTACGCGTATTTATATAACAAGAAAATCGACCCGAAAACGCGTATCGCGTCAGGGGATTATGTGAAAGGTTAATGAAAAAAATTGCCCTTTTTTGTTTGTTGTCACTCGCTTTACAGGCGCAGAGTCCTTTGTTGAAAGCGCACGCACACAATGATTACGAACACGAAAGGCCGTTTTTTGACGCTTTTCAGCTTGGTTTTGGCTCCATTGAGGCGGATGTGTATGCGGTGAATGGTCAATTATTAGTCGGTCACGAACGAAATCAACTTAGCCTGAATCGCAATCTGAAGGATTTGTATATCGATCCTATCATCCGTGTTTTGAAGGCGAATAAAGAGGGTAATTTTCATCAATTATTGATTGATTCGAAGACCTCCGCAGATTCCACTTTGCCCTTGATTATTGCCGCCTTGAAGCCTCACGCTGAAATCATCCAGCAAAAAGGATTCCGAATTGTGATCTCCGGAAACCGTCCTAAACCCTCGCAATACATCGAATCACCCGCTTGGATCACCTTTGATGGACACTCTGATGAGCGTTTTCCCACGAATAAAGTGGTGTTAGAGAGTGAATCGATGTTGAAGTTTGGCTTTTGGGGTGGGCAGGGACCTATTCCTGCAGCTTTGAAGGAAAAGCTTAAAAATTATGTCGATCAAGTCCATGCAAACGGTCGAAAAGTCCGTCTTTGGGCTACGCCAGATTCTCTTTTAGGATATCAAGCTCTTTTAGATATCGGTGTGGATTATATCGGTACCGATAAGCTGAGTCTGTTGGCGGATTATTTGAAATTTAGCGAGAGTAAATAAACTGTAGGTGAGGCTTTTATAATAAAACCTCATCCTATGACAACTAGACGCGAATTCTTGGCCATTACCTTGGCTACCACACTTCCTATATCATCTCTTTTTGCTGCGAATAAATCCTATTCTTTAGGTTATTCTTCCATTACATGGAGCGGTCAAGATGAGCTAGCCATTAAAGAAATTTCAAGTCTAGGTTTTAAAGGCATTCAATTAAGAGCCAATACTTTTGCTAAATACGGTGAAAATCCGGCAGCATTGAAGGCCTTGATTGATCAGGCTGGTTTGCAATTATGTATGTTTTCGAGTGGTAATGTGGAGATTGATCCTGCTAAAGTAGACGCCTCCATCGCACAACATGTTAAGCATGCTAACTTTGTAAAGACTCTGGGTGGTACTTCCATTCAATTGACGAATTCTCTACGTAAGAAAGGGGTGAAGCCGGAGGAGAAAGACTTAATTCGTTTAGCCGAAGTCATGAATGAGATCGGTGCTAAAACGAAGGAAATCGGAATTCAAGCTACTTACCACAATCATATGGACCAGTTTGGAGAGACTCCCGAAGAAGTTGAATTGCTTGTAAATCATATGGATCCTAGTAAAATTAGATTGCTTTTAGATGTAGCCCATTATTTCCAGGGTGGCGGTAATCCAGCGGAAGCGGTATTAAAATACCGTAAAGTATTGCATTCTCTTCATGTAAAAGATGTACGCCAAACCGAGCCTCGCTACCGTTTCGTTGAATTAGGGCAAGGGAAAGTGAATTTAGAAGAAGTGTTTGCTAATTTGGACAAAATCAAGTTCAAAGGCTTCGCCATCGTTGAATTAGATGCTGTTCCAGATGCAGGTAAAACACCATTATCTTGTGCTGAAACCAGTAAGGAATTTTTAAAAGGTAAAATTCACTATCCTTTTTCTTAAATTGCAGCCTAATCTAAAATCAAATGGCGAGTAAAAAGGATCCTGCAATTGGGTTTATCTTCATCACATTATTAATTGACGTACTCGGAATCGGCTTAATCATCCCCGTTTTACCTACCCTAATCAAGGGTTTTGTAGGCGGTGATATTTCGGTAGCCTCCCAATATGCCGGCTGGCTAATGGCTTCTTATGCCATTATGCAATTTCTGTTTTCACCCGTTTTAGGGGGATTATCGGATCAAATAGGCCGCCGCCCAGTGATTTTAGCCTCTTTATTCGGCTTCACCATTGATTATTTAGTCTTAGCTTTTGCCCCTAATATCGTGTGGTTATTTATCGGGCGTATTATGTCTGGAATAACGGGTGCTAGTTTTACGACAGCGCAGGCCTACATCGCGGATGTTTCTAAACCAGAAGATCGGGCAAAGAACTTTGGGGTTGTAGGAGCCGCTTTTGGGGTTGGATTTATTATTGGACCTGCGATAGGGGGAATGCTAGCTTCTTATGGAGATCGTATTCCGTTTTTCGCAGCAGCTGGTCTAACCTTAATTAATGGAATTTATGGTTATTTTATTTTGCCTGAATCGCTAGCAAAATCGAATCGCCGCCCCTTTGATATCAGTCGCGCAAATCCGTTAGGTTCCTTAAAAAACCTAACAAAATATCCAGTTATTGCCGGTTTAGTGGGTGGTTTTTTCTGTTTACAATTAGCTGGTCAAGTGCATCCTAGCACTTGGTCTTATTTTACGATGAAGGTATTTGGCTGGACGCCTGATCAAGTAGGTTATTCCTTAGCCTTTGTGGGACTTATCGTAGCGATTGTACAAGGAGGTTTGGCTCGGGTGATTATGCCAAAATTGGGTGAAATTCGTGCCATTTCTTACGGTTTGCTTCTATATGGAATTGGTTTCTTTATGTTCGCTTATGCGACGAAGTCTTGGATGATGTATGCCTTTATGATTCCTTTCGGCCTAGGAGGAATTGCAGGACCAGCCCTTCAAAGTTTGATAACGCAACAAGTAGGGCCAAATGAGCAAGGTGAATTACAAGGAGGTTTGACTAGTTTGCAATCAATTACGACCATTTTTGGCCCACTTTTGGCCTCCAATTTATTTGCCTATTTTGCCTCTGAAAGAGCCCCTATTTTATTCCCTGGAGCCGCCTTTTTTATGGCCGCTATATTAGTGCTGGTTGGCTGGTTTATCGTTATGCGTTCCATTCCAAAGAAAGCTCAATAATTTTACTATCTTTCGGAAAATAAACCCCTATATCATGAAAACAATGATCAAATCAATCTGCCTAGTGGCAACAATGTTAATTGCTTCAGTTGCTTATGCACAGACTACTGAGGAAATTTTAGCCAAGCACGAAGCTGCTATGGGTGGCGCTGATAAATGGGCTACGGTTAAGACCGCTGTCATAAAAAATAAATTCAGTGTTCAAGGGATGGACATCGATAGCAAAACTTCCTTAATTATTGGCAAGTCTTTTCGTCAAGAGGTAGAGGTAATGGGTAATAAAATCATTACGGTCATTGATGGTGATAAAGGTTGGATGAATCGTCCTGCGATGATGGGAGGAACGGGTGAGCCAGAAGATATGCCGGCTGAACAAGTGAAAATGGCCAGTTCTCAAAAGACCTTAGGTTCTATCTTAACCAATGCGAAAAAAGATGGATACAAGATTGAGTTAGTTTCTAAAGAGAAATTAGAAGGTGCTGATGTGTATCTTTTAACTGTAACAAAGCCTTCGGGAGAAGATAGTAAAGTCTACGTTTCCACCACTACTAATTTTGTAGTAAAAACGCAGTCGAAAGTGCAAGCAAATGGTCAAGAAATAGATTCAGAAGTGAGCTTTTCGAACTATAAAATGGTGAACGGTTTGGCATTTCCGCATACCGTAGAAACAGCTAATCCAATGGGTGGAATGATGACAGTAGAAACAGTATCAGTGGAAATTAATCCAACGATCGATTCTGCCATCTTCGCAAAACCGAGTAAATAATCAAGCGATTTTCGCTGCATTAAAAAAGGGCTTCAGAAATGAAGCCCTTTTTTTTAGGGTAAAAATTGTTGAATATGATTTCGGGCACTTCGAATCGCTTTGTCAATATCCTCTTCTGAACCTTCATAGGCCTTATCCTCTACTTCAATCACGATCGGACCTTGATAACGAACATCGTTCAAGGCAGAAATAAACTTACCCCAATGTATATCTCCTAAGCCTGGAATTTTAGGGGAATGGTATTCGAGAGGATTGGCTAATATTCCAACCCGGTTTAACTTCTCGGGATACACTTTGACATCCTTTAAATGCACGTGGTGAATCCGATCCGCATAGTGGTAAATAGGGTAGGTGTAGTCCATCATTTGGAAAACCATATGGGATGGATCATAATTGAGTCCAAAATTCGCCGACGGAATAATTGTAAATAATTCATCCCAAATCTTAGGGGTAGTCATCAAATTCTTTCCACCTGGCCACTCATCATCTGTGAAAAACATCGGACAGTTCTCGATACCAATTTTGATCTGTAGTGAATCGGCTAAGGCAATTATTTCCGGCCAAACCTCCGCAAAGCGACCAATGTTGTATGTTACATTCTTTGTGTAATCACGTCCTACAAAGGTATTCACACGCGAAATGCCTAAAACGGCTGCTGCATTAATGACTTTTTTGATGTGCTCTCGGTAAAAAGCAGCTTGTTTTTCATCTGGATCCAATGGATTTGGATAATAGCCTAGAGCGGATATTTTAACTGAATGCTGCGCTAATTTCGCTTTCAAGACTAATAAATCCTCCGTGGATAGTTGGTCTACCGAAATATGGGAAACACCTGCATACCTACGCGCATCGGCAGAGGAAGAAGGCCAACACATCACTTCTACGCAAGCAAATTGTTGCTGCTGGGCATAGTCTAATACCTCAAACAGACTTTTGTTTGGAAGAATCGCTGAAACAAATCCGAGATCTAGCATCTTATTTCTTTTTTTCTAAACCATAGAACAAGGCAAATGACCCAGTAGCAATCCAAAGACCTACCGCCTCTCGCGCTAATTCTTGATTATGTGTTTTCATGCTCAAGCCATCTGTTAAAAATCCTTCCCAAGCCGTCATTTCGACCCATAATTGCAATCCAGCAAAGAGGGATAAGCAAAATAGCACGATTAAGAGTTCAGGATTTGTTTTGCCACGCATTGCCTGAATGGATGTGTAAACCGCAGTCGCATAAACGGGAACCCATAAGATGGGATCAGGATCATTCAATTGCCAATACGTAAACAGTAAAAAAACGACTCCGAAAATACCTCCAAGGATGAATTGTACGTTTCTCATGTTAGTTACATAGGTTTTTAACGGCTTCAGCAGCACCTGGATAATTCAATTTTTGAGCTTGCTGAAACGCTAAGCAGGCTTTATCATTTTGTTTTGATTTGATATAGCCAAGGCCCAGGGCATAATAGGCTTTTCCAAAATTCGGATTTATCTCTGCCGCTTTTGCAAAATTTTCAATGGCTCCGGCAAAATCTTCCTCTTGGAACAGAATATTTCCTCGATTATAATAAGCATTGATGTCTTTAGGAGCCAATTGAATAGCCTGTGTGAAATCAATTTTAGCTTTCGCTGGTTGCGCTAAGGCTGCCTGGATAATCCCTCTTTGGAGATATCCTGCGCTTGAATCTGGTTGGGAAGCGATAGCTTTATCCGTAGGAGCCAAGGCTTTATCCCAAACGCCTTGTTCCATCAAAACGGCCCCTAAATTCAACTGAGCAGTATATAGTGATGGTTTTAATTCAATAGCCTTGCGATAGGCTGCTTCAGCTTCCGGGTAATTTTTTTCTTGAAATAGAATGACCCCTTGTAAGTTATAAGCCTCAGCTAAACCAGGGTTTTTCTCAATTGCTTTCTGGAGGGCTTCTTTGGCAGAAACCGTTTCTCCTTTCTTGAGACGTGCTTTCGCTTCATCTAACCAAGCCTCACCTGAAGTGGAACAAGCCCAAGCAAAGCAAAGACTTACAAATAGAATCAATTTTTTCATCATTTAAAGTTAAGGGGCTATTCCAAAAAAACGATATTTATTTTGAAAAAAGCTGCTTTTTTGCCATCTTTGTCATGGCAAATTACCAGCTCCCGCTGAATCCCCCAGGTCTTGATCGAAGCAAGGGTAGGTCGGTCGTAGCGGTGAATTTGCCATTTTTTTGTTATAAAAATCTGACCTATGAAATTTTTTATCGATACAGCGAACTTAGCGCAAATTAAAGAAGCACAAGATTTAGGTGTTTTGGACGGTGTTACTACTAACCCTTCCTTAATGGCTAAAGAAGGAATTACCGGAAAAGACAACGTTTTACGTCATTACAAAGCGATTTGTGATATTGTAGACGGAGATGTTTCTGCCGAAGTAATCGCCACAGATTACGAAGGAATGATTCGTGAAGGCGAAGAATTAGCGGAGCTGGACGATAAAATTGTAGTAAAGATTCCGATGATCAAGGACGGTATCAAAGCCTTGAAATATTTTTCTGAAAGAGGGATTAAAACCAATTGTACACTTGTTTTCTCTGCAGGGCAAGCTTTATTAGCTGCTAAAGCAGGTGCAACCTACGTTTCCCCTTTCATTGGACGTTTAGATGATATCTCTTTCGACGGTATTGAATTGATCGAACAAATTCGTTTGATTTATGATAACTACGAATTTGACACACAAATCTTAGCGGCCTCTGTTCGTCACCCAATGCACATCATTAAATGTGCTGAAGCTGCGGCTGATGTGATGACAGGTCCTTTATCTGCTATGCTTGCTTTATTAAAGCACCCATTAACGGATAATGGTTTAGCGCAATTCTTAGCGGATCACGCAAAAGCAAATTCTTAATTAACCTAGGCGATTTTTATGTCTGTTTTATCTTTTGAACAAGTAAGTATTTCACAAGAAGGTGTTAACACACTAGAAGACATTAATTTAACGATTAATGAGGGAGATTTTTATTATTTGATTGGTAAAACGGGTAGCGGGAAGAGTACTTTTTTCCGTAGTATCATCGCGGAAATTGGTCTTCAATCTGGAACAGCCTCGGTGGCTGGATATTCGTTGAATACCATCAAGCGTTCTGAGGTGCCTTTCTTGAGACGTAAGTTAGGCTTCGTTTTCCAGGATTTTCAATTGTTAACGGATCGCAATGTCGAGAAGAATTTGTCCTTCGTTTTAGAGGCGACAGGTCACACGAATAAAGACGAAATTCGATTTAAAATCGAGGAGGTTTTAGCCCGCGTGGGAATGAGTTCTGCGATTTCAAAGCGTATTCACCGTCTTTCAGGTGGAGAGCAACAACGCATTTGTATCGCGCGTGCTATTCTGAATAATCCCGTTTTGTTGCTTGCTGATGAGCCTACTGGCCATTTAGATCCAGAGGTTTCTTTAGAAATTATGCAGTTATTTAAGGAATTGAATCAAAGTGGAATGGCCATCATAATGGCGAGTCACGACTACAATACCATGGCTAAAGTTCCAGGCCTAATCCTGAAATGCGAAGGAGGGAAAATCTTCCCTGTCGCTAGTCTATAATTCTATTTTCCCGTATAGTAAATCACTGGAATAATACATTCCTCTAAAGAAATGCCTCCGTGTTGGAAGGTGTTTCTATAGTGGTTTACGTATTGGTTATAGTTATTAGGGTAAGCAAATAGATTGTCTTCTTTAGCGAAAACATAGGTAGTCGAGACGTTCGGTTTTGGCAAGAAAATGTTTTCTGGTTTCCGGCAAACCATCATTTTACTCGCGTTATCCCAATTCAAGTTTTTTCCTTGCTTGTAGCGTAAATTAGTGTTTGTGTTGCGATCTCCCACGATTTTAATCGGGTTCTGCACACGAATCATCCCATGATCGGTGGTGATTATGACACGACCCTTCTTTTCTGCGATCTTCTTTAGTAAGTCAAATAGGGGAGAATGTTGGAACCAGCTAGCCGTTAAACTGCGGTAAGCTGACTCATCTGGAGCTAATTCCTTGATCATCGCCATGTCTGTTCGCGCATGGGATAGCATGTCGACAAAGTTGTAGACAATAACGTTTAAGTCATTCGTGGCTAATTTGTTGAAATTATCGACTAATTGTTTCCCTTGGTATTGGTGAATTATTTTGTGGTAGGAGCTTTTAGCGTTGATTTTCAAGCGCTTCAATTGCTCCTGCAAGTAAAATTCTTCGTGTTTATTGAAACCCTCTTCGTCTTCTGAATCGCCTAAATCATACACCCATTTATCTGGGTAATTCTTCGCGATTTCAGACGGCATCATTCCTGCAAAAATGGAATTTCGGGCGTAAGCGGTTGTCGTAGGTAGGATGGAATAATACTTGCTTTCGGACTCTAATTGAAAGTATTCTTGAATGTATTTGTCCAACGTTTTCCACTGGTCAAACCGCAAATTATCGATCAAGATAAAATAGAGCGGACTCTTGTCATTAATCTTGGGAAAAACGTGCTTGCGAAGCATTAAGTGCGATAATACGGGTGTTTCAGCATCCGGCTTTTGCAACCAATCTTCGTAGTTTTTCTCGATGAATTTACTGAAATGGGCATTTGCCTCATTTTTTTGGTTGTTCAAAACCTCGGCCATTGATTTGTTTTCGGTGGTGTCGATTTCGAGTTCCCAGTAGACAAGCTTTTCGTAGATGTCTGACCACTCTTTGGCATTCAAATGATCTTGGTATTGCATCGATAGAGCCAAAAACTCCTGCTGGTAAGTGATATTCGTTTTCCCTTCTTCGAGTCTTTTCTTATCGAAAATACGTTTGACAGATAGCAGTAATTGATTGGGATTCAATGGCTTGATAAGGTAATCCGCAATCTTAGAACCGATGGCATCTTCCATTAATTCTTCCTCCTCCGATTTAGTAATCATAATGACCGGAAGGTTAGGTCTGATCTTTTTGATATGCAACAAAACTTCTAAACCAGACATTCCGGGCATATTTTCATCCAAGAATAAAATGTCGAACTTCTGCGTTTCTACTAATTCCAAAGCGTCAGCCCCTGAATTAACCGTATAAACTTCATATCCTTTGCTCTCTAAAAACAAGATATAGGGTTTCAATAAATCAATTTCATCGTCTGCCCAAAGTATTTTATACGTCATCGCTCATTTATTTACCTTTCAAGTCTAAAATTAGCTAATTTTACATCTACATCCACGTTAATACATGTTAATAGATCCTCCTGTTTATTTAACGGAATCTGCAGTTGAAAATCTGCGTTTAATATCCTTTCCTGAGCCATTTCTTCGGGTTGGAATGCGCGGTGGAACTTGTGGTGGTACGTTTGTACTCGGTTTTGATGCTAAAACGGAGAATGATGAGGAGTATCTGATTGAAAATATACCCGTAATTATAGATCGAAGAGAATTATTATTTGTCCTAGGTACAGAGATCTCTTATGAAGTCCAAGGCAATGGTTTTTACCTTCATAAACCCGCTAAATCATGAAATTTGCAGCTATAGATATCGGTTCTAATGCCGCTCGCCTTCAAATATCGAGTGTGTTAGAAAACGATGGTGTTATCAGTTTTAAGCGGATTGAATATGTGCGTTTTGCCCTTCGATTAGGTCATGATGTGTTTAGTGATGGAGCTATATCTCCAGAATCAGAGGTTCGGATTTTCAAACTCTTGCATGCCTATAAATTATTGATGGACCTGCATGAAGTGAAGGATTATGCCATTTGTGCGACATCGGCGATGCGCGAAGCTTCTAATTCCGCCGAGATTATTACACGTATTCACAAGATTTTGGATATGAAAATCCAAATAATTGATGGAAGCCGTGAGGCAGAATTGATTAATGATGTGGTGGTTCAATCCTTACACCCTAAGAAAAATTACTTGCACATTGATGTGGGTGGAGGTAGTACTGAATTGAATATCTACCGTCACCGCGAAAAATTGGCCTCTAAGTCTTTTAAAATTGGTTCGGTGCGTCTACTGGAGGGAACGGAAAAAGAGGGAGATTGGGAGAAGATGAGGAATTGGATTTCGCAGCAAAAAGAATTGATTTCAGGAGATATTGAGGCAATTGGGACAGGAGGGAATATTGCCAAATTGTTCAATTTGTCGAAGCCTGCCGCAGAAGAAAAGTCGATGACATTTGATGCCTTATTTGAGATGGCAGCCTATGTGGGTTCGTTCTCATTTGATGATCGGGTGAATAAATTACGTTTAAATACGGACCGGGCCGATGTAATTGTTCCTGCGGCTTCGATCTATTTGACGGCGATGGAATTGGGAGGTTGTCAGACGATTTTAGTGCCTGATTTAGGATTAAAAGACGGTATACTCCAAATGTTATACGATCGCTATTTAAACCGAAAGAAGTAATTATTTCTCGATGCGGTATACGAGACCCATCGACAAGATTTGGGAGAATTGCCAATTGGGATCTTGGTCATAGTCGCGGAATAATACTACTTGTAAGTTAGTACTGACGTATTTGTTGACCTTCATGGTTACATTTGCGTCAAATCGGTGTACAATGCTATTCGAAAGAGTGAGTCTGAAATAATCGATTAGGGCTGAATAACGTGCCTTTACATTGATATTTTCCCAGACATCCTTGTCTATATTGACTAAGTATTGAAACACAAACTGATTTCTGATATTATCTCCTGGTTTTTCTAGACCGTATAATCCGGCTCTAGAGATGGCTTGATCGAAGACAAAGGTTTGGCGTAAACTACCAATACCAATTCGCGTATAAAAGGATTTGTCTGGATGGTATTCTAAACCCATTGAAGAGGTCAAATAGGCCGGAGCAAAAAGACTCGAAATCAAGGAGTCGACAGGAACTCCAGCTTTATTTTTCTTGCCGTAATCATATCCGTTAAAGAATTGCGTCTGGAAGTTAGTCGATCCATAAAAGTCCCATTTAGGACTGATACGGTAACCCGCTTTAAATTCATACGCGATCCGGTCGATATTTTTACGGAGACTTTGGGTTCTGTTTTGGAGAAATCCCACTTGTAATGTAAGGTCCGAATTAAGGCGCCACGATTCATTCGATACATTCGCTGTATGATTCAAATACCAGCCAATTGCTAAGGTATTTGTCCCTCCACCTTTCCAGTTATCGCTGAAACTAGATTGATTTAAGTTGATGCCTGAAGTCATGACTTGCTTCCATTTATTGGCCGTCGAATCAGCCTTGGATTCCGCTAATACGGGCTCCCAAGTAGTTAAAAACAGCAAAAAGAAAAGCAAATTATACTTCATTTGACAAAGGTACAAAAAACCTGAATGAATGGCCTATTTTCCTATGGATAAACGGATCTGACCTGAAAAGACCTCTTGTGGAGCTAATTCAATGAGCCCATCACCGGTATTAAAAGCGTCTGTATTCGCGGTCATCGGTTCAATCGCCACCGAGTTGTAGCCTTCCGGTTGAAAGACAACTAGGAAAGGGAATTGAACGGAGGATTGTTCTAAAAAGAGTGAACGATTGTGTTTAAGATCTATAAATTCGGTGATGTGTTTCTCTTTAGGCTCCAGTCGAAAGACGTGGTCCACTTTTTCCTCACTAAAAATAAACTTGGTCTGACCTTGTAAATTTTCCTCTTTTAAGGGAATCATCTGCGAGTCCAATAAAAAGCGGCTAATGGGATGGAATTTAATAGATAAATCAGCTACCGCCGTTTCAGGGAAGCTGAAATAGGGGTGCCAACCGCAGGCGAAAGGCATCGCAGTGGGACCGGTATTTTGCGCTTCGAAAGTAATTTCTAATGCCCCTACATCCGTTAATGTGTAGTTGTATCGGAATGTAAATGGAAATGGATAATTAGGTTCTTCACCTGTGTAAGCGTGTTCCAAAGTAACAGATGAATCAGATTCTTGTACTAGGGTAAATGGCGCTCTAGCGAGTAATCCGTGGATGGCGTTTCCTAAAGCGGGTTCGTTGATAGGTAATTGGTAATTTTTGCCTTTGAAGGAATAGTTTCCGTTGCGAACTCGATTCACCCAGGGGGTTAATAAGGCGCTAGGGTGGTAAGGGTTGCTCGCTATGGGATGGATGGAGCTTCCAGGAAGGTCGATTAGAGATATTCCTGATAGGCGTAATTCAATTAAACTCGCTCCCGTCTGGGTATCTAAAATAAGGTAATTGCCTGTTTTTGCGTTTTTTAATTCCATTGCGTTTTTTCTTCGATGCCCATTCCATAGAGGGCAAAATCATATTTGACAGGATCGCTTGGATCCAGTTCTCGTAGCGTT
Organism: Aquirufa lenticrescens; assembly: GCF_019916085.1. NCBI lineage: Bacteria > Pseudomonadati > Bacteroidota > Cytophagia > Cytophagales > Flectobacillaceae > Aquirufa > Aquirufa lenticrescens. The sequence continues at coordinate 2,047,112 of NZ_CP049834.1, forward strand.
TCTGTAAGGGCCAAAGCAGTTTTCCAATTTGCCTTCTCCTCCTTCATTAAGCCTAGTTGTGCGGCAGTTCGCATCGCGTGCACATCAAGTGGGCAAACTAATTGGGTAGGTTTAATCGTGTCCCAAAGTCCAAAATCAACTCCTGCCTCATCTTTTCTCACCATCCACCTTAAAAACATTGAAATGCGTTTACAAGCCGAATTTTTCTTTGGAGACGCAATGTGCTTCTTGGTACGTTCTGGAGCCCATTCGGATTGAAAGAAGTAATCGTAAAAGCCATTCAGGCCCTTTTCCACACTTACGTCTTCCGCTTTCAAACCTAGGTTGAACGCAGTTTCAAGGGAATTATTGTTTTGATAATGCCTTTGGAAGAAATCAAGAAAATACAGCGTGTCCGGATATTGAAATGTGCGGTGTTTGAAATGCTCAAAGCGCTTTAAATCACTCGCTTGATGTCCTAAAACGAATTCATAAGGCGTACCATCCATCAAATCGATGAGCGTTTGGGCATTTTGAAGAATGGTTTTTCGCTGGCCCCAGGCTAAAATCGCCACCCAAAATCCCATAATTTCTTTGTCTTGTAAGCGACTAAAGCGATGTGGAATTTGAATTGGATCGTGTTCTATGAAGCGCGGATGATTGAAAAAAGCGAATTTCTCGTCTAAGATGGCCGCTATTTTTTCTGAAATCATTTTCGGCTAAATAGAGCGACTAAACGGGAGGGAAGGGAGAATATCCAAACCAATACCGTTACTGCTACCGAAAAAGCCGCAATAAAGGGATAGGAAAGAATAAAGAAAATCTCAAAAATGACGTGACCTGCGGTGATAGGCCTCTTTCTCTTGTTCATATTACTGTAATAAATAAGAGATTTCAGCTCTGACGCGCTTATCAACTGCATTTAATTTCTCAAATGCTTTCGGAGAAAGTTTGATGATTACTTTGTTATCACCATTAGGTAAACGTCCGATTACCTTCACCCAAATACTTTGGTTATTGGTTAGATTCTTAACTAAAACCAACGTTCCGATAGGGGCCGTGCGGTGCAAGGCTAAGAATTTTCCAGAATTGTCAGGTACGTCAATTAGTTCCGCGATACCTGTTTCAATCTTCTTTTTGATGTCTTCAGGGCCTTTTTCTTTCACGGGAGCGACAACGTTTTCAGTAGGGGCTGGCGCTGCGGGTGCTGCCGTTTTAGCAGGTAATAAATTGCTTTTATCTACTGCAATGGAGGAAGTCGAGCCAGTGGGATCTGAAACAATCAATCGTTGTCCCTCTTGCAAGCGATCTGATGTTAAATTGTTCCATTTGCGCAATTCCGCCATCGTCACTTTGTGCATGTTCGCTACCGATAGCAAACCTTGCTTCGGAGCTACGATGTGGATTTCTGCTTCTTTGAGTGATTCTGGTGCTTTTTCTGCTACTTTTTCCTCCATCACTTTAGGGGCAGGATTACTTTCCTCTAAATAATGCAAAGGGATATAAACGATTTCACCTGTTTTTACCGGGATTTGAACATCGGCATTAGCCGATTTGAATTCGCTTAATGATAAATTATAGCGCTTTAGAATCGAAAAAAGGGATTGTTTAGGCCCTACTTTGAACAATAAAAAGGTCTTGTTGTTTTCCTTTTTTAATCCCAAAGAATCAAGGGAGCTCGCCTCAGAAGAAAGCTGCAAAGCGAATAAAAAGGCAATTAGTAAGGTTAGTTTATAATTTTTCATAAATCTTCAATTTCAGTTTATCCTTTACAAAAATCAATTGCTCATTGAGTAACGAAAAGGTTTGGTATCCGATGGTATCTCCTTCAGCGATTAGTTCTAATAGGATCGTATCAAAGGTTAAATTACATACACGAAGGTAGTTTTTCCAGCCATTATCGTAAAGATAATAAGAAAATAGTAGCTTATCCTCACCTTCAAAATAATCTATGCCTTTCGCGATTGTTTCATTGAATTGCTGCAGGAAGAAGCTTTGGAAGTCTTTGAAATATTCCTGGCTTTCTTCGTAATGCTGAGGTGCTTGGAAAGAAAAGGCATTTTCTGGGTTAATAGGGCGTGGTTTTTCTTCTTTCAGCAGTTGTAAAGGTGCTAAAGAATACGTTTGTATAGATTCTACACCCGGGTTTTTCGATTGCTTTAATTTGATGAAGATCGCCTCGTTTTCTGAACCTTGCACAAAGTTCAATTGGGCATAATCGGATGGAGCCTTTCCTAAAAGGGAAACCTCTTTTGTTAATAAATCTATAGAGTGCCAAAATGCCTCTTGCAATCCCCTCGTTTCCACCCACAATTGCGGCTTTTCTGGTTTTCCCCAGTAGCGGATGCTCCAGATCGGTTCAGCAAAGGAATGTTCGAAAAATGCAGGCAATGGGTCGATTGTTTGGAAATTATGTGCAAATTTGGCAAAAATCTACCGAAAATACGTAAATATTATGATGCACGGCAAAAAGGTGATCGCGATTATTCCGGCTCGATTCGCATCCACTCGTTTTCCTGGAAAACCCCTTGTTAATCTGGGTGGCAAACCGATGATTCAACGGACTTACGAACGAGTAAAAGCGGTAGAAGGCTTTGATCGAATTGTCATTGCGACGGATGATCAACGTATTTTTGATGCGAGTGTAGCTTTTGGTGCAGAAGTGATGATGACAGCTGAAACGCATTTAACGGGCACAGATCGTTGTGCCGAAGTGCTGAGTCGTTTAGGTGAAACGGTCGATTATGTGGTGAATATTCAAGGAGACGAGCCTTTTATCGAGCCAGAGCAATTAAAGGAAGTGGCTGCAGGATTTTCGTCAGGCGCACCCATTTTGACCCTCATTAAAAAAATAACAGACACTGAAACACTGTTTAATACCAATACTCCTAAAGTGATTCGCGACGAAGAAGGCCACGCACTATATTTTTCGCGCCAAACCATTCCCTATTTAAGAGGGGTGGAGCCATCGGATTGGTTAAACAAACATACTTATTTCAAACACATTGGTTTGTACGCTTATCGGGCCGATATTTTGCCTGGTTTAAGTGCCTTAAAACCTACATCTTTAGAGCAGGCTGAATCCCTAGAGCAGTTGCGCTGGATCCAAAATGGTATTCGAATTAAGGCCATCGAAACGCAATTTGAAACGATAGGAATTGATTCCCCGGAAGATCTCGAAAAAATTCAAAAAATGGGCCTCATTTAGGCTGAAAAGCGGTATATTTGCTAGATTTTTGGCATAAACATCTGTCAAAGATCCGATTATACTTATGCAAAGACCACACATCAAAGACGTATTGCGCGAAAAGATTTTAATTCTAGACGGCGCAATGGGTTCTTTAATTCAACAATACAATTTAACGGACGCGGATTACCGCGGCGAGCGCTTCAAGAATTTTCCTCACGAAGTGAAAGGAAACAATGATTTGTTGTCCATCACGCGTCCGGATGTGATTAAAGAAATTCACGCGAAATACTTCACAGCAGGTGCGGATATCGCGGAAACGAATACCTTCTCTGGAACTTCCATTGCGATGGCGGATTACCACATGGAGGATTTGGTCTATGAATTAAACTTCGAGTCGGCGAAAATTGCGCGTGAAGTAGCCGATGAATTTACGGCCAAAGATCCTTCGAAGCCACGTTATGTCGCTGGATCCATTGGACCGACAAACCGTACACTTTCGCTTTCTCCAGATGTAAATGATCCGGGTTACAGGGCAGTCACTTTTGATGAATTAGTGGAAGCCTACACGGAACAAATTCGTGGTTTGGCGGATGGAGGGGCTGATTTACTATTAGTAGAAACGATTTTCGATACTTTGAATGCAAAGGCAGCCTTGTTTGCCATCGATCAATATTTTAAGCAAAATCCATCCAAGCCTTATTTGCCGGTGATGGTCTCTGGAACGATTACGGATGCCTCAGGGCGTACCTTATCAGGCCAAACAACGGAAGCCTTCTTGACTTCGGTATCCCACATGCCTTTGCTTTCAGTCGGGTTAAACTGCGCTTTAGGTGCGGATTTAATGCGTCCTTATGTGAAGACTTTGAACGATAAATCTCCTTTCTTAGTTTCTGCTCACCCGAATGCGGGCTTGCCGAACGAAATGGGTGAATACGATCAATCTCCCGCAGAAATGGCGGTTATCATTGATGATTTCTTAGCAAACGGATTCTTGAACATCATTGGAGGGTGTTGCGGAACCACTCCAGCGCACATTCAAGCGATTGCGGAAGTAGCTGCGAAACACAAACCGCACGTGATTCCAGAAGAAAATGTCAATCAAAAACTATCGGGTCTTGAGCCTTTAGAGATTACGGAATTAACGAATTTCGTGAACGTAGGGGAGCGTTGCAATGTGACTGGTTCTAAGAAATTCGCACGATTAATTCGCGAAGAGAAATTCGAAGAAGCGATTGCGGTAGCTCGTGAGCAGGTGGATGGTGGTGCGCAGATTTTGGACATCAATATGGATGAGGGGATGATTGATGGCGTGAAAATGATGCCTCAATTTCTGAATTTATTGATGGCAGAGCCTGATATTGCACGTTTGCCGATTATGATTGACTCCTCGAAATGGGAGGTGATTGAAGCCGGTTTAAAATGTGTGCAAGGTAAATCGGTGGTTAACTCGATCTCCTTGAAAGAAGGGGAGGAGAAATTCATCGAATCTGCGAACAAAGTGAAAATGTACGGGGCCTCAGTCGTTGTGATGGCCTTTGATGAAACGGGTCAAGCGGACTCATACGAGCGTCGGATTGAGATTTGCCAGCGTGCCTACGATATTTTAGTCGATAAAGTTGGTTTCCCGGCTCAGGATATCATTTTTGATCCTAATATTTTAACAGTTGCAACCGGAATTGAAGAGCATAATAATTATGCGGTTGATTTCATCAAGGCAACAAAATGGATTAAAGAAAACTTGCCACACGCGAAAGTGTCGGGTGGGGTTTCGAATATCTCGTTCTCTTTCCGCGGAAACGAATTAGTACGTGAGGCAATGCATACCGTGTTCTTGTATCACGCTATTAAGGCGGGTATGGATATGGGAATCGTAAACGCCAGTCAATTAGGTGTTTATGATGATATTGATAAAACGTTACGTGATTTGTGCGAGGATGTTTTATTGAATCGCAATCCAGAATCAACAGAGAAATTAGTGGCTTATGCCGAAACAGTTAAATCTGCTGGTAAAGAATTAGTGGTCGATGATGCTTGGAGAAAAGAACCAGTAAACAAGCGTTTAGAACACGCTTTGATTAAAGGTTTAACGGAATTCATCGATGAAGATGTGGAAGAAGCGCGTCAATTAGTGGAGCGTCCGATTCAGGTAATTGAAGGTCCGCTGATGGATGGTATGAATGTGGTGGGGGACTTGTTCGGTGAAGGAAAAATGTTCTTGCCACAGGTTGTGAAGTCAGCGCGTGTGATGAAGAAAGCAGTGGCCTATTTATTGCCTTATATTGAAGCAGAGAAGCAAGGAGGGGAGAGTTCGTCGGCTGGAAAGATCTTGATGGCGACGGTGAAAGGCGATGTGCACGATATTGGAAAGAATATTGTGGGTGTGGTTTTGGCTTGTAATAATTACGAGGTGATCGACATTGGTGTGATGGTTCCATGCGATAAGATCCTTGCTGCGGCGAAGGAGCATAATGTAGATATTATTGGTTTATCCGGTTTGATTACGCCGTCACTTGATGAAATGGTGTATGTGGCCAAAGAAATGGAACGCCTTGGTTTCAAAGTGCCTTTATTGATTGGTGGAGCTACAACGTCTCGTATTCACACGGCGGTTAAAATAGATCCTCACTACTCAGGACCGGTGATTCACGTATTAGATGCGTCCCGTTCCGTGCCAGTGGCAGGTCGTTTATTACAAAGTGAATTGACCTCTCAAGAAATCTTTAACGAGATTAAAACGGAATATGCTGAGTTGAGAACGGCTCACGCCGCTCGTCAGCAGGAGAAGAATTACTTATCCATCGATCAGGCTCGTGCAAAATCGAGTGGTATTGATTGGACTGGGTTTAAGTCAAAACAACCGTCTTTCTTAGGCGTGAAGTATTTCGAGGATTATTCCTTAGAAGAAATTGCGAAATACATTGACTGGACTCCGTTCTTCTCGACTTGGCAATTGTCCGGAAAATACCCGCGTATTTTCGATAACGAGGTAGTAGGAAAAGAAGCGAAGAAATTATTCGATGATGCGCAGGCTTTATTGAAAGAAATTATTGCGAATAAATCGCTTCAGGCGAAGGCGGCCTTAGGATTCTTCCCAGCAAACTCGCTAGGAGATGATATTATCTTACACGATTACGTGGAGAAGGCGTTAGAGGTTGCTTGCGAGAAGCACGGTTCGCACAAACAGGTTTCCTACGAGATTCAACACAAAGACGAATCTTCTGACAAGAGCCAGTGGTTGCACCATTTGCGTCAGCAAGGCCAAAAAGCAAGTACTCTTCCTAATCGTTGTTTAAGCGACTTTATTGCTCCATTAAACTCAGGGGAGACAGATTATATCGGTGCCTTTGCGGTGACAACGGGTCTGGGAATTGAAGCGCTGTTAGATAAATACGAAAAAGAGCACGATGACTATAATTCGATTATGGTCAAGGCTTTAGCGGATCGTTTAGCGGAAGCTTTCGCCGAATTATTGCATGAACGTGTGCGCAAGGAGTACTGGGGATATGCGGCTGAGGAGACTCTTAGCAACGAAGACTTGATTTCTGAGAAATACGACGGTATTCGTCCGGCACCGGGTTATCCGGCTTGTCCAGATCACACGGAGAAGAAGCGTTTATTTGAATTATTGGATGCGGAGAAGCAGATCGGGATTCAATTAACGGAAAGTTATGCGATGTATCCGGCTTCTGCAGTATCTGGATTCTATTTCTCTCATCCGGAGAGTACGTATTTTGGTTTGGGTAAGATTGCCAAAGACCAAGTGACTGATTATGCGAAGCGCAAAGGAATGTCCCTAGACGACGTAGAAAGATGGTTAAGCCCCGTATTGAATTATGACTAAGATTACTAAATACTTTGAGGAAGCGGCGGGAAAAACACTTTTCTCGATCGAGATTATTCCACCGATGAAAGGCCAACATTTGGGCGAATTAATGTCGCACATTGAGCCTTTGATGGAGTTCAAGCCACCGTTTATCGAGGTGACGTATCACCGCGAGGAATATGTAGAGAAAATGATTGATGGAGTATCGAAACGTATTCCTATTCGCAAGCGTCCTGGAACCTTAGGTATCTGTGCGTCTATCATGCAGCGTTTTCAAATCGAAGCAGTTCCTCATGTAATTTGTGGCGGATTTACCAAAGAAGAAACGGAAGATTTCCTCATCGATTTGCACTATTTAGGTATTGAGAATGCCCTTTTATTACGAGGTGATCAAGAAAAAGGCGAAGCTCATTTCATTCCTAAACCAGGCGGTCACGCCTATGCGAATGAATTAGTGGAGCAAGTGGCGGCCATGAATCAGGGTATTTTATTGCACGAAGAAACAGAATCTCTTCCTACGAATTTCTGTATTGGCGTTGCTGGTTATCCGGAGAAACACATTGATGCCGTTTCCTTTGATCAGGATTTACGTTATTTGAAGCAAAAGGTGGATGCTGGGGCAGATTACATCGTGACGCAGATGTTTTTTGATAATGCAAAGTATTTTGATTTCGTCAAGAAATGCCGCGAAATGGGCATCAACGTACCCATCATTCCAGGTTTGAAGCCTTTAGCAACAGAACGTCAATTAGACATATTGCCGGAGATTTTCCATTTAGAGATTCCTACTGAATTTGTTTCTGAAGCACGAAAATGTGCCAATAATGTAGCTATTAAGCAATTAGGCATTGAATGGGCGGTGCAACAAGGGAAAGAGTTGATCCAAGCTGGTGTGCCTGCTTTGCATTTCTATACGATGAGTAAATCCGATAGCGTGCGTGCTATTGCAGAAAAATTATTCTAATGAAAGTCTTAGTTTATGGTGCGAGTACAAACCCAAGTCGATATGCCTATATCGCTACGGAATTGCTTTTGCAGCATGGACACGAGGTCTCTTTAGTAGGAATTAAAAAGGGGGAGGTTTTGGGCTTAACCATTCAGCAGAATCAACCTTTGCTGGAAGAAATCGATACGGTTACACTTTATGTGGGTCCTGCGAATCAAGACGGATTAATTGATTATTTAGAATCAATTAACCCTAGAAGGGTAATTTTTAATCCAGGCACAGAAAATCCTGAGCTAGAAAGGGCATTAGAAAAAGTGGGAATTCAAACAGAAGAGGCCTGCACGCTAGTTTTATTGCATACAGGCCAGTTTTAAGATCTTATTGAGCTGTTAACGTAAACTCAAATTCTTCCATAATCAAGTTCGCTAGCAATTTCTTGCAAGCGTTAGTTACCACCTCATTTGCTTCAGCTTCAGAAGCTGCATCCACCGTTAATGTGATGTGCTTGCCGATACGAACGCCTGCCACTTGGTTAATACCTAAGTTTTGTAAGCCAATAAGTACCGCTTTTCCCTGAGGATCAAGGATTTCTTTTTGAGGCATTACGTTGATTTCAGCTAAGAATTTCATTATTTGTTTGGATTTAAAAGGAAAATAAGGCCGGAAAGAAGGATGTATGCGATCACTAAAACCGGAATTGCTGCAAATTTAAGCATAACAAGGGCAGCAATGCAAAAAATAAGGAAAATGAATTTTACTTGATTGCTTTTCCAATCCCAGGTCTTGAATTTAAAAGCGAGTAAAGGCAATTCACAGACCAAAAGATAACTCATCACCACCGCATAAATTAACAGGCCTTTGAAGTGTAGAATATAGGCGCTGTATTCCGGCTGAAAATGAATAATTAGTGGTAAGGAAGCAATTAATAAACCATTTGCCGGGGTAGGAACACCGATAAACTGATCACTTTGGCGCGTATCAATATTGAATTTAGCCAAACGATAGGCAGACATCAAAACCAAAGCAAACACCAGGAATGGTTTGTAGAATCCAAATAGACCTACCGTGCATTGCGTTCCGCAGCTTTTCTCTACTAAAGAAAATAGAATAAAGGCAGGTAAAACCCCAAAAGAGACCATGTCCGCCAAAGAATCCAACTCTTTACCTAGATCAGAATAAGCTTGTAAGGCGCGCGCTAAAAATCCATCGAAGAAGTCGCAGACAAGGGAAATGAACATACAATAGGAGGCGCTCACTAAATCGCCTTGCATCACGAACCAAAGTCCAATGCAACCCGCTAATAAATTACCTAGAGTTAATAAGTTAGGGATTTCTTTTTTCATGCTTTTACGTATGGATTGGATACTTTCTCCTCTCCGATGGTAGTGCTTCCTCCATGTCCAGGATACACAATCGTCGAATCAGGTAAAGTATATAATTGCGTTTGAATACTATGTACTAAATGAGCGTGATTACACAAAGGGAAGTCCGTTCTGCCTACACTGCGTCTAAACAACACATCCCCATCAAACAAAAGACCCTCTTTTTCAAAATACAAAGCCACATGGCCTGGAGCGTGCCCAGGTACAAACAAGATTTTGATTTCCATTTCACCAATGTTTAATACTTGGTTTTCCTCGTACCAAACATCGACTTCAGAGGGTTGGTAGTGCGGGAAACCATACACTTGTGCCCGATTCGCCGCATCTCTTAAAAGTGGCTCATCTTTTGGGTGTAGGTAAAAAGGAATCTTGAATTCTTGTCGAAAATATTCTACACCTAGCACGTGATCGATATGTGCATGGGTATTTAAGATGTGGGTTAAGGTGATGTTTTTCTCCTCGATGAAGGCTTTTAATGTTTGACGCTCTTCGTAGGTATAACAGCCTGGATCTACGATAATGCCTATTCCTTGGGAATCCCAAATGATATAGGTGTTTTCTTGAAACGGATTTAACGTGAAGGCTTGGTGAAAGATCATATTTATTTACCTAAAAGAAAGATACAAGGTTTTTTATGTAAATCAGGCTGTGCTTTGGCCCAATCGCTTGCCTTTTTTGTTTGAACAAAGCCGGTGGGTGCGGTGATGTCACACGCAATGCAAATGAAGGAATCAGGCGCACATTGTGCGATCAGATCTTGAAGAAGGGAATTGTTTCGGTAGGGAGTTTCAATAAAGATTTGAGTCTGACCCCATTTGTCCACATCTCTATCTAATTGCTCTATTTTGCGAATGCGCGCGGCTTTGTCGATAGGAAGATAGCCAATGAAGGCAAAGCTTTGGCCAGAAAAACCAGATCCCATTAAACCTAAAAGGATGGAAGAAGGACCTACTAAAGGAATTACTTCAATGTTTTGTTGCTGTGCAATCGAAACGGCTAAGGCACCCGGATCCGCCACCCCAGGGCAACCTGCTTCTGAAATAACACCGATGTATTCGACTGAACTATGTTTTTTGTAGAAATCAGTGACTGTTTTGGGTTGGGTATCTTTGTCTAATACCTCAAAAACCAAACTATCTATCTGAATCCCCAGTTTCAATTCACTAATGAATCGCCTCGCCGTGCGTACATTTTCGACTAAAAAATGCGTCGTCTGCTGAAGAGCCGCTAAGATTTGAGGGCTTAGGACTTCGGAGGAAGTATTTTCAGCAATCGGGCAGGGAATGAGAAAAATTTTCATAAATATGATTGAAGCGCCTGTAGAAATAGCTCCGGTTGATCCGCTTGCACCCAATGGCCCGCCCCAGGAATCTCCACTACTTCAAAATTAGGGAAAATTTCCGCAATGTATCGTTCGTCTTCCGGTTGAATGTAATGGGAATCAGCTCCTTTAATGAATAACGTTTCGGTATTCGAGGTAGCAGGAACGAATAATTCATGGCCCACCACATCAATGTTTTTGGTGATTACTTTCAGATTAATTCGCCACGCAAATTGCTGCTCCGCGTTCCGGTAAAGGTTTTTTAGCAGGAATTGACGCACGCCTTCTTTTTCTTCAAAGCGTTTCAAATGCTCATTGGCCGCTTGACGACTTTCTAGTGTTGTTAAATCTAGGCTGTTTAATCCTTCCAAAATGTGCGTATGGTGTACCGGATAGAATTTTGGCGCGATATCGACAATCATGATTCGAGAAGCGATACCCGGATGTAATAAATCAAACTGCATGACCACCTTGCCTCCCATACTGTGGCCTATTAAAATAGGATTTTCTAATTGATGTTCTTGTATGAAATCCAATAGATCAGCCGCCATCACCTCGTAATTGAATTCGTCTCCCCAGGGCGATTGTCCGTGGTTTCTTTGGTCTACTAAAAATACGCGGTGATTTTCAGAGATCGCTTTTCCAAAACCCAACCAATTATCAGAGGTCCCAAAAATGCCGTGTAGAATAATAACCGGCGTGCCCGATTCTCCAAGTGCGCGATAGAATAATTTCATTAGGCTAAGTAAATGGCTTTTTCTTTGCGTTCCGTTAATTCCCCAATCGGACTTAATTCAAATCCATTCTCCAGTGCGAATGCTTCGAATGCAGCCGTATGTTCCGCTTCTACAGCGATTAGTAATCCACCGGAAGTCTGTGGGTCAGCCCCAATATAGCGTTGTCGCTCAGAAATCTCCTCACTGATACGTTCGCCATAGCTCGCCAAGTTACGTGCTGTTCCACCTGGGAAGCACTTTTGGTCTAAATAATGATCTATATTAGGTAGCAATGGTAAGTTTTCGAACGCAATTTTAGCGCTCAAGCCTGATCCATCTGCCATTTCTACTAAATGTCCGAACAAGCCAAAACCAGTCACATCCGTTAGGGATTTCACATAATTCAAAGGTCCTAACTTCTCCCCAAATGAATTTAATGTACTCATCTGCTTCACCGCACGCGCTAAATCGCCAGGACTAACAATGCCGCGTTTTTGACCCGTAGATAAAATACCCACGCCCAATGGCTTTGTTAGGTATAACATACAGCCTTTCGTGGCTGTATCATTCTGTTTTAAGTTTTCTTTCCGCACCTTTCCAGTAACTGCTAGTCCAAAAATAGGCTCAGGAGAATCAATCGAGTGGCCTCCTGCTAATGGAATTCCAGCTTCTGCACAAGCCGCGCGTCCACCTTCTAATACTTGCGCTGCAATTTCAGGTGCTAATTTATCGATGGGCCATCCTAAGATTGCGATAGCCATCAACGGACTTCCACCCATCGCATAGATATCAGAAATAGCATTTGTCGCCGCAATTTTCCCAAAATCAAACGGATCGTCGACGATGGGCATAAAGAAATCGGTCGTTGAAATAACTGCTTCGCCATTCTGCCAATCAAAGACAGCCGCATCATCTCGGCTCTCATTTCCGACTAATAATAGGGGATGAGAGGCCTTTGGTTTGTCTGATTTAAGGATTTGGTCCAAAATCTGTGGGGATATTTTACATCCACAGCCTGCACCGTGGCTAAAGGAAGTTAATTTGATTTGTTCTGACATCTGAAATAATTAGGCTACAAAATTATTCTTTAAATAATTAAAAATTAAGATTCTGTTAAATAAATGCTGATTATAGGACTATAAGAGGCTGCGTCTGTTAGGATATTGCAGGTTTTTTAAAGATTAGTCCTAAATATCAGCTAATTACCCCTTTTTATGCTAAAATACTTTTTTGAGATATTTTGGAGTATTTGATTTTTCTAGTTTATTTTGTGTTATCATTTCTCAAATTATTATATAACTAAATTCCAAATTTATGCAGAGAAGGTTTATTACTAAATCAGTGTTATTAGGAGCGTTTTTTGCGCTTATGATGGCACTACCTGTTGGGCAAGCCTTTGCTCAGGGGTCTACAACATCCGCTTTGTCGGGTACTGTTGTGGATGAAAAAGGAGAAGGATTACCAGGTGCTACGGTAATCGCAGTTCACGAACCTACGGGTTCTCGTTACGGTGCATCCACTCGTGGAGATGGTCGTTACAACATCGTTAACATGCGTGTAGGTGGTCCTTACAAAGTGACTGTATCTTTCGTGGGTTACAAAGAGTCTGTTCAATCAGGAATTTCTTTGACGTTAGCTTCAGAACTTCGTCAAAACTTCAAATTAGAATTAAACCAAGCTCAATTAGAAGAAGTGAAGGTGGTTGCGTCTCGTTCATCTGTGATTAACTCAGGTCGTACGGGTGCTGCTACTACGGTTTCTAACAGCTCTATCACTACTTTACCTACGTTAAACCGTTCGTTAGGTGATTTCGCTCGTTTAGATCCACGTGCAAACGGATTGAACTTCGCTGGTCGTAATGCATTATACAATAACGTAACGGTAGACGGAGCGTTCTTTAACAATGCTTTCGCTTTATCTCCTACGATTGGTGGTCAAGCTGGTGCTTCTCCAATCTCAGTGGATGCGATCGATCAATTCCAAGTATTAATTGCTCCTTATGACGTTCGTCAAGGTATGGCTACAGGTGCTAACATCAACGTAGTAACGAAGTCAGGTACAAATGATTGGACTGGTTCTGCCTACTATTTTGGTACAGACCAAAACCAAGTTGGTAATAAAATCGGTGATGTCGTGAACCAATATGGTAACTTCCAAAGAGGTCAATTCGGTGGTCGTATCGGTGGTGCTATCGTTAAAAACAAATTGTTTATCTTCGGATCATTCGAGCAAGAATTACAAACTCAACCAGGATCTAACTTTGTTGCTAGACGTGCGGGTTCTGCAGCTGGTAACCAATCGGTTGCTACAGTTGAGCAATTAGAAGCTATCAAAAGCTTGTTAAAATCGAAGTTTAACTACGATCCAGGTGCTTACGAGAACTGGGATAAAGAAAATTATTCACAAAAAGCGAACATTCGTTTAGATTGGAATATTTCTGACAAGCACAAGTTTAACTTGAAATACAACTACCTACGTTCTTATGCTGATGTTAGCCCATCTTCATCAGGATCTTTGTCAGGTGGTCGTAACCCATCGGCTACGGTATTACCTTTCCAAGGTTCATTATACCGTATCAACAACAACTTAGATTCGTATATTGCTGAATTGAACTCAACGTTCTCAAGCAAATTAGCGAATAACTTGACTGTTGGTTACACACAAATGCGTGACTTCCGCGAATCACCTGTAAATAACACTCCGTTCCCTACAGTTGATATCGGTAACAATAACTTAAACTCATTAACTGCTTTTGGTTTCGAGCCATTCTCAGCTAACAACATCTTGGATTCAGATATCTTCCAATTATCTGATAACTTGACTTACTATGCAGGCAATCACGTATTTACGTTAGGTGCTGCGTTTGAGATGAATGCATTTAGAAATGGTTTTGCTCCTAACTACTATGGTGGCTACCAATTCAAGTCAGTAGATGACTTTATCGCCTCTGTAAACACAGGTGTTTCTAATGCAGTTCAATACCAACAATCTTGGTCTAACTACGCTACATTCCCATTTGCGGAAATGAAGGGTAACACAACTTCATTGTATGTTCAAGATGAAATCACAGCAGCTAAAGGATTGAAATTAACTTTCGGTCTACGTGCAGATGGAACTTCATTCCCTGTAGATAATGATCCTAAGTATAACAATGCTTACGTTCCTAGCTTGACTTTCCGTAATAACACGGTATTAAGAACAAACCAATTGCCAGACTTTACGACTTTATGGTCTCCACGTTTTGGATTTAACTGGGATGTGAAAGATGACAAGACTACGCAAGTACGTGGTGGTTTAGGTATCTTCTCTGGACGTGTTCCTTACGTTTGGTTATCTAACCAATTGTCTAACAATGGTGTGTTGTTTGGATCTGAGCGTTTATCAAATCCTACAAACCGTCCATTCAACGCGAATGTAGATGCTTACCGTCCAGCGGTAGCTACTTCTATTATCCCTACGTCTTATAACTTAGCGGTAACAGATCCTAACTTCAAGTTCTCTCAAGTATTCCGTGCTAATTTAGCGGTAGATAAGAGCTTAGGTAATGGTTGGTTAGTATCATTAGAAGGTATCTATACAAAGGATATCAACGCTGTCTATTTGGAAAACGTAAACTTACCAGATTCGAAAGTGAAAGCAGTAGGTGCTGACAACCGTGTCATTTATTACACTGCTGCTAATGGTATCCCTACGAATACGAAGAACAACCAAATCTATGGTGGTACAAAAGGATTAAATGCTCCTACCACTGGAAATACTGGTTTGAATCCGAATATTTCTGATGCGATTTTGATCAAGAATACACAATTAGGTTATTCTTATGCATTAACTGCAACGGTTTCTAAGGCATTTGATAATGGCCTATTTGCTTCCTTATCTTACACAAACTCTGATTCTCGTTCAGTGAATGACGGTGGTTCTATCGCTCAATCACAATGGAGAGATCGCGTTGTGTCTGGAGATCCTAATGAAGACGTAGCTTCTTATTCTTCTTATATGCAATCACACCGTTTCAACGCGTATGGCTCATATAAATTGAATTACTTGAACGAAAAAGCTTCAACTACTTTTGGATTTACGTATTCAGTTGCTCCAGCAGGTCGTTTCTCTTACACGTATTCAGGTGATATGAATGGTGATGGTCAAACAGCGAATGACTTGATGTATATCCCACGTGGAGAAGGTGAAATTATCTTAAAAGACAAAGTTATTTCTTATAACGTTTCTCAGAAATTCACTTACACTGCAGCACAACAATGGGCTGATTTAGATAAGTACATCTCTCAAGATGCTTATTTGAACTCTCGTCGTGGACAGTATGCTGAGCGTAACGGTGCTGAATTACCTTGGGCTGCTAACTTTGATTTCAAAGTAATCCAAGATTTCTACATCAATGTAGGTGGTAAGAAAAATACGTTACAATTCACTTTGGATGTATTTAACTTAGGTAACTACGCTTCGTCACAATGGGGCTTAAATCAAACAGCTTTACGTGCTGGTTTAGTATCTTTCTTAGGTAATGATGCTGCTACAGGTAAGCCAACGTTTGAATTCCCTCACCGTTACCAAGGTAACCCAACATCATCTGTACCATTGACAGATTCATTCCAACGTAGCTTTGGTTTAGGATCAAGATGGCAAGCACAGTTTGGTGTACGTTATATCTTCAATTAAAACTAATTGGCTTTGCCAATACAAACTGATTGGCCTCGCCAATTCAGTTTTAAGTCAAAACAAAAGGGAGCAAATGCTCCCTTTTGTTTTTTAGTCGCAAGTCAAAGAGTCATCGAAAGAATAAAGCATATAGCCACAAAGAATAAAGTTGGTTAACAAAAAAGGCGCAATCTGCGCCTTTTTTGTTTGTATAGTACCCAGAAGTTTTAAAAAATGCGAGGGCACAAAATTATTGCAAAGCACAATTTTAGCCCTCGCTTTTTTAAAACTCTTTGTGATGCGCCATTCTAAACAAATCGTCCTTACTCAATGACTTGAAGTAATCGTAAGTGATCTTCAATCCCTCTGCACGACTCACCTTGGGTTCCCAGCCTAGAATGCTGCGCGCCTTGGTAATGTCTGGTTTGCGTTGTTTAGGGTCATCTGTAGGTAATGGAAGAGAAATCAACTTCTGTGAGGTGCCCGTTAATTTAATGATTTCCTCGCCAAATTCTTTGATGGTGATCTCATCCGGATTTCCAATATTCACAGGTTGTGCATAATCGCTCAATAAAAGGCGATAAATACCTTCGACTAAATCATCTACATAGCAGAAAGAACGTGTCTGAGAACCATCTCCAAACATCGTTAAATCCTCACCACGCAAGGCTTGTCCTATGAATGCCGGTAATACACGACCATCATTCAGTCGCATGCGAGGCCCGTAGGTATTGAAAATACGAATGATGCGTGTTTCTAAACCATGATACGTATGGTAGGCCATCGTCATCGCTTCTTGAAAACGTTTAGCTTCATCATAAACGCCACGCGGTCCCACCGGGTTTACATTTCCCCAATACTCCTCTGGTTGCGGATGAACATTCGGGTCTCCGTAAACTTCTGATGTAGAGGCGATCAAAACGCGTGCTTTTTTAACCCTAGCTAAACCTAAGCAATTATGGATTCCCAGTGATCCCACTTTCAAGGTTTGGATCGGAATCTTCAAATAGTCGATAGGAGAGGCAGGCGAGGCAAAGTGTAGGATATAATCCAAATCACCTGGAACGTGGATGAATTTGGAAACATCGTGGTGGTAGAACTCAAAGTGTTCTAATTTGAACAAATGTTCAATGTTTTTTAGATCGCCCGTGATCAAATTATCCATGGCGATTACGTGGTAACCCTCTTTGATAAAGCGATCGCATAAATGAGATCCTAGAAATCCAGCTCCGCCGGTGATTAAAATTCGTTTCATATTAGTGTATGGTTTGGCGGCCGATGGAATAATAGGTATAGCCTAGTTCCTGCATTTGGTTTAATTCGTATAAATTTCTGCCGTCAAAAATGACTTTATTCTTCAATAAACTATCCATTCGCTCGAAGTCTGGCGTTCTGAATTGTGGCCATTCTGTGACGATTAAAAGAGCATCTGCGCCCTCTAAAGCTTCGTATGGGTTTTTAGTAAATGTGATTTTATCGCCCATTAATTGCTTCACGTGGCCCATTGCTTCAGGGTCATAGGCACTCACGGATGCTCCTAATTCTAATAAGGCATCGATGTTGTACAAAGCGGGTGCTTCACGGATATCATCCGTATAGGGTTTGAAAGCTAAACCCCAAATGGCAATTTTCTTTCCTGCTAAATCACCTTTGAAGTGTTTTGCTAGATGTGGAATGAGTTTAGTTTTTTGATTTTCATTCACTTTCATTACGGAGTCCAAAATCTTAAACTCATAATCGTTCTCCGCCGAAGTTTTAGCCAGCGCTTGCACATCCTTAGGAAAGCAACTTCCACCATATCCAATACCTGCAAATAAGAAGCGTTTCCCGATGCGAGAATCGGTTCCGATTCCCTTGCGCACCTCGTCCACATTCGCACCTACCAGTTCGCATAAGTTCGCAATCTCGTTCATGAAGGTGATTTTGGTCGCTAAAAAGGCATTGGCTGCGTATTTTGTTAATTCAGCCGAACGTTCATCCATAAAGATAATTGGATTTCCCTGGCGAACTAAAGGCGCATATAAGCGAGACATTAAGTCTTTTGCACGATCTGATTGAGTACCTATCACCACTCGATCAGGTTTCATAAAATCCTCCACTGCCACGCCCTCGCGTAGAAATTCAGGATTGGAAACCACATCGAATTCGACTGTAGCATTTTTCGCTATAGCTGCTCTTACCTTATCTGATGTTCCCACCGGAACGGTACTCTTATCGATGATAACGGTATAATCAGATAATATGGGGCCTAAGTCATTGGCTACCTGCAGAATGTATTTTAAGTCTGCAGAACCATCGGCACCTGGAGGGGTAGGGAGGGCTAAGAATATGACTTTTGCTCCTTCAATTCCTTCTTTTAAAGAAGTGGTGAAATGAAGGCGTCCTTCTTGGGTATTTCTTTGGAATAAATCATCTAATCCAGGCTCGTAAATGGGAATTTTCCCAGCCTGCATTTGCTGTACTTTTTCTTGATTGATGTCTACGCAAGTTACTTGGTTTCCTGTTTCTGCGAAACAAGTTCCAGTGACTAAACCTACGTATCCAGTTCCTACAACGGCTATTTTCATATAATTACTGTATTACTTTTCCAATACTTCCCGTAGGTTCACTGATTTTTAACCAATTCGCTAAGGTGCTGGAAATATCGCTAATGTTTGTTCTTACGCTTATTTCTCTCGGTTTTATATTCCATCCAAAGAATAAAAGAGGAACGTGTGTATCATAGGCATATACCGTGCTATGAGAAGCACCCGTTTTATAACCTGAAACCCACTGCGGCCTTAATAAATACATAAAATCACCACTTCTGGCTTGGTTGTACCCATTTGTTAAGATTTCACGGTAAATGGCAGGAATAGGGCTTAAACCAATTTCTCGCATGGAGATGAACTCAGCAACTCCAGGTTGTCTTTTGAATATTTTCTCCAAAATTTTTCCTACTACCTCCTTCGAAATACGCAATCTATCTATGTTAGCATGATTCAAGTAGATTTGGTTATTTTCTACCCCTACGATCAGGTTGACATCGCCAAATTCTTTTCTTAATGCCTCTTTGGCTTCCGATACCGCTTTTTCTGTCTCAAAAGTCCCACCAGGCATTCGTTTACTCTTTAGGTAGTGCTGATTGTCTGCGACTGCATGATCAGCAGTTAAGAAAACCAGGTATTGATTTTTACCTATTTTGGCATCTAAATAATCTAAAATTTCTGAAATGTCTTTATCTAAGCGCAAATAGGTATCCTCTACTTCAATGGATTGAGGTCCAAAAGCATGGCCCACATAATCCGTCGACGAAAAGCTAAGAGCCAAGAAATCGGTTGTCCCATTCTTACCTAATTTCTCCTCCTCTAAGGTCTTTAATGCGAATTCTTTCAACAAACTATTGCCATATGGAGTCTTACGAAAACCCTCAAGCATATTCTTTCCTTTTAAATCGTGAGGGAAAGTTGGCGTTTTTTCATCCCCAATCTTGCCTTCATAGGGGCTATCATCTTCCGCTGATCGTGTGTAAGAAGCAATCGGATACAAGGTATTCCAGCCTTGATTCAGGTATTTTTGTGGTCTACCTTCTAAATTAAATTTTTGCACCCAAGTGGGTAATTCTTTCATATAGAAGGTAGATGAAATCCAGTAACCATCAGCTGAATCATACCAATAAGAGGCATCTGCCGTGTGACCACCTGGAATGATTGAACCTCGATCTTTCAAGGATATGGCAATCGTTTTTGATTTATAATTCTGAGCCATCTTTAATTGGTCTGTGATGGTCGAGGTGAAAAGATTGCGTGGAGACATCATTCCTGCTTTACTTTTGCTGCCTACTGTTTGAACCGTAGAGTCATCTACACAGTACACTTTTTTGCCGGATGCCACATCAATCCAATCATTTTCTACAATACCGTGAATAGCAGGGACAGAACCAGTATAAATGCTCGCATGCCCAGCTGCCGTGACTGTGGGCGCATAGTTGTAATGGTTATCGGTGCAATTGATTCCCTCTTTCATAAGCCTTTTAAAGCCTTTGTCTGAATAACGGTCATAGTATTTGTATAGGTATTCGTAGCGCATTTGGTCTACCACTATTCCTACGACTAAAGCAGGTTTTTTCTGAGCCAAAGAGGGCAATGACAGTAGTCCTAAGAAAATGAAAAGCAATTTTTTCATAAATAAGGGGGGAATTCGTTTAAAATTTTTGTTGAATGATGTAGTATAATATTTTGTAGGCCATTGGTAAGAACAAGGTACTCGGCTTGTTGAATTTTCTGATACTGACTGATTTGTTGTAAGGTATTTAAATTGATCTCCACATGAGGTGCTTTGCATTCAATCAGCATAAAAACCTCGCCGTTGTTCTTAAAAAGTCGAATATCAGTTCTTCTATTCAATTGATCCACCTTCATGCTTCCTTCAATTTGAAAAAGAGACGCAGGGTATTTCAATTCATTCACTAAATAATGTAAGCAATGCTGCCTAACCCATTCTTCAGGTGTCAGCAATCGATATTTCTTAGTGATCTCCTCAAAAATATACAATTTTCCTTCCTTTTTCTTTACTTTGTGAGAATAGGCAGGAAAGACTAAGTTTAATTCTGGAGATGTGATCATCTTTATCAATATAAGCTCTAAATTAATCTTTTTGCTTAATTAATTCATCACAACGGAGTGTATAAATATGAAAACGAAAGAGGAAATTGTACAGAATTGGTTACCCCGCTATACGGGCACGAATTCAGAGGATTTTGGTCAGTATATATTATTAACCAATTTCAAGAATTACGTGGATATGTTCGCGGAGAAATTTGGTGTGGATATAAAGGGCCACGATCGCCCCATGCAGACGGCTACGGCACATAATATTACGATTATCAATTTTGGAATGGGTTCACCCATGGCCGCCACGGTGATGGATATTTTATCCGCCATCAGCCCTAAAGCAGTCCTTTTTTTAGGGAAATGTGGTGGATTGAAGAAGAATTTAGCATTAGGAGACCTAATCCTTCCGATTGCGGCGGTTAGAGGAGAAGGAACATCAGATGAATATATGCCTAAAGAAATTCCGGCATTGCCATCGTTCCGCTTGCAACGTGCGGTTTCTTCGATGATTAAGAAACATGAATTGGATTATTGGACAGGTTTAATTTATACGACTAATCGCCGGGTTTGGGAACACGATGAAGTATTCAAGACTTATTTATCGGATATTCGGGCGATGGGCATCGATATGGAAACAGCTACCATTTTCACCGTGGGTTTCAAGAATAAAATTCCACACGGGGCTCTTTTATTAGTGTCCGATAACCCAATGACACCAGATGGCGTAAAAACAGACGCTAGCGATAAAAAAGTAACGGCTAATTTTGTGGAAAAGCATCTTCAAATTGGGATAGATTCCCTCGAAGAATTAGCTAACTCCGGAGAGTCTGTGAAGCACTTACGTTTTGATTAAATAAAAAGGCCTTCTAAGTAGAAGGCCTTTTTTATTTAGTTACAATAATCTCGAATCACGTTATAGGCAGCTGCATAACCCAGTTCACCCGCTTTGCTTAAATCCAAGCAGCCTGTCGTATCGTTCAAGGCCAGTTTGATGATCCCTCGGATGAAATAGGCTTCGGCAAATTTGCTGTTTAATTCGATTGCGTTGTTGCAATCTTGAATGGCGTTGCGTTGATCTCCTAAACTCGATTTAGCTATTCCTCGTTGAAAATAAGCTTCAGCGTAAGTGGGTTGGAAGGAGATGGCGCGGTTGTAGTCATCAATTGCACTTTTGGGATCGCCCGTTTTTGCTTTGGCTAAACCGCGGTGGAAAAATACCTCTGCTCTTCCAGCACTCATGTCGCTCATTTTCGTACGATCGACTAATCCGTTCCGGATTTCGTCGAGTTGAATTTTGCCTAGTTTAGCGGTGTAAAGAATCTTCGCATTTTCATTATTCCCAAATTCAATAGCCTTCGTAAAATCTTCCATTGCTGCGCGTTGGTCGCCTAATTTGGCTTTAACGAATCCACGGCCATACATTGCCTCAATATTCTCTGGATCTAATTCTAAGGCCTTGTTGAAGTCCTCAAGCGCTCCTTTCTCTCCATTTTCACCCCGGTAATTTTCTAGCTGCGCTTTGCATAAGCCGGAATAATACCACTCCTCAGATTTTTCAGGACTCAATTTTAAAACTTCTGTGAAATCCGCTAATGCCCCTTTGAAGTCGGCTATTTTCATTTTGGCGAAAGCCCGTCCAGACAAGTAATTGGTGCGTTTTGGTGTGATTTCGATGGCTTTGTTGTAATCTTCGATGCTTCCCGAATAATCACCTAATTTCGATTTGCTATCGGCTCTTACGGCTAATGTAGGGGCGTAATCCGGTAATAATTCGAGTGATTTATTGAAATCGGTGATGGCGCCACGGTAGTTTTCTAATTTGTTTTTGGAAATACCCCGACTCAGATAGGCAGTTCCTTCTAATGGATTTAAGCGAATCGCTTCGTTGTAATCTTGAATCGCTAAAGGATGATTGTCTTGCTTGCTGTAGCTTTGGCCACGTGCGATAAACGCTTCGAAGTAATTTGATTTTAGTTCTAAGGCTTTGTTGAAGTCCAAAATAGCTCCTTGAAAATCCTTCAAATTATATTTGGCAAAACCACGGTTATAAAAGGCAATAGGATTCGGATTAGCTGCCGTTTTCTCTATTTCAAGGCTAAAGTTGCGTAGAGCATCCGCGTAATTCCCCGTTTTATTCTGGTTTAATCCTATTTCTAAATGATTTACCTCAGCTGTTTGTGCTGATAAAGAGAAATGACCAGCCATGATGGCGAAGGCTAAAATGCCCACTTTTAATTTCATAGAAACTTATTTTTTTGTAAAAATAAGCGAAATTACTGGCTTGTTAAAATTTGAATCCACCCAAAAACAAGGATCAAAAACAGCGTTCTCAAAGCCGTTTTTTTCAAATAGGGATCGATTTGTTCAGAAGTCATTCCGGAGTGTAGTTCTCGGAATAATTGGATAATGGGATAAACACCCACAATAAGTAATTGTTGATTTGCGCCTATTTTTATTCCAGCCACAAAAGGGTAGGCATAGAAGCAAGCAATGGCGATTATGTAGAGTGCTTTTTGGTAATAAAAACCGAACGTTTTGCCTATTCGAACGGGGATTGAATTTTTACCCGTTTTGACATCATTATCAATATCCCGTAGATTATTCAAATTTAATACTGCCACAGATAATAATCCACATCCAGAGGCCGGCAGTAAAATGGCAAAATCCAAACGATACGTTTGCAAATAATAGGTTCCCACCGTTCCGATTAAGCCAAAAAATAGAAACACCGAAATGTCCCCTAATCCCATATAACCGTAGGGTCTTTTACCTACTGTATAGGCGATGGCTGCAGCGATGGCAGCTAGGCCTAAGGCCAGAAATGTGCCCCATACTTCGATGGGGGCATTCTTTAGGCCGAAAAACAAAAGAGAAAGCCCTGATATAAAAGAAAGAACCGCTGTCCATATAACAGCAGTTCTCATCTCTTGTTGACTTATTTTTCCTGTTTGTACGGCTCTTAATGCCACTTTGCGATCTGCGTTATCTACTCCATTGGAGAAGTCACCTAGGTCATTCGCAAAATTGGAAAGGATTTGTAGTAAAAGGGTAGTCAGCGTTGCTAATAAGGCAATAAGGAAATCAAATTTCCCGGAAGCATACGCTAGAAAATTGCCCAATAATATACTTCCAACAGCTAGCGGTAAGGTTCTAGGTCTTGCCGCTTCTACCCATCTATTCATCTTACTTGCCGATCGCAGCTAAAAATTCTGGACTATTTGGTTTGATTCCTGATGCAAAGAAATTTTGCAATTCGCCTTTTTCGTTAATTACGTATTTGCAGAAGTTCCAGCTTGGTTCTTTCTCGTTCCAACCGTTCTTCGATTTGTCCGAAAGCCATTGGTATAAGTCACATTTTCCACTTCCTTTTACCACGACTTTTTCCATCATTTGGAAAGAAACACCATAATTTAAAGAGCAGAATGATGAAATCTCTGCGTTTGATCCTGGTTCTTGTCCACCAAATTCATTCGCAGGAAATCCTAAAATGACGATGTCTTTGTTCTCTTTGTGGAATTTTTCCCAGTCTGCGTATTGTGGAGTGTAACCACATTTAGACGCCGTGTTCAATACGATAATTTTCTTTCCTTTGAATTGAGAGAAATCAATCTCTTTTCCATCGATTCCTTTCATTTTGAAGGAGTGGAAGTTCGTAGTCGCTGCGGATATTTCCATTTTTTCTGGTCTGTTTAGGACGGTTTTTTGTGTGAATGGGAGGGCCAAAGCCGTTAATAACGATCCGATTTTCATAAAACTTGCGATCATAATGATGATTATTAAAAGGGTGAGGTAAAGGTATTTACGTTTCAAATTACATTCTATTAGGTGAAACTATACCTAATAACGACGTAGCATGCTGAATTGTTTTTCCTGTCAGCTCAGCTAAGGTAAGTCGAATGTTTCGCTTCACCTCATTTTCTTCTGATAGAATACTCAATTCATTATAGAACTTATTAAAAGTCTTGGCTAAATCATAGGCATAATTCGCAATGACAGAAGGAGCAAAGTTCGCCGCTGCCTGCGCAATAGACGCTTTGTATTCGCCTAATAAGTAGATTAATTCTTGTTCCGATTCGGCTAATTCGGAATCAATAGAAACAGGCGATATCTCACCGCCTTTGCGTAATATGGAACAAATACGAGCGTGCGTGTATTGAATGAAAGGGCCTGTGTTGCCTTGGAAGTCGATAGATTCTTCCGGGTTAAATAACATGCGTTTCTTCGGTTCGACCTTTAATAAGAAATACTTCAAGGCACCTAAACCCAGGTTATGAAACAATTCGTTTGATTCTACCTCTGTGAAGCCATCGATTTTGCCTAATTCTAAGGTACGATCCTTCGCGGTTTGAATCATTTCAGCCATCAAATCATCGGCATCAACCACCGTTCCTTCGCGCGACTTCATCTTGCCGCTTGGTAAGTCTACCATTCCATAGGAAAGGTGGAAGTTGCCTTTTGAGAAAGGCTTGTTTAATTTCTTTAAAATATGGAATAGCACCTCGAAGTGGTAATCTTGCTCGTTACCCACTACGTAAACTGATTGATTCGCTTTGAAATCTTCATATTTCAATTGGGCCGTTCCCATATCTTGGGTGATGTATACGGAAGTTCCATCTTTGCGTAAGACTAATTTTTCATCTAAACCCTCGGCCTCTAAATTAATCCAAACGGATCCATCAGGCTTTTGGAAAAATACACCCGCCGCTAATCCTTCGTCCACTAATTGCTTTCCTAACAGGTAGGTATTGGATTCGCGGTAGATTTTATCGAATGAAACGCCCATCGTTTGATAGGATTTCTCAAAACCAGCGAAAACCCAGGCGTTCATTGTATTCCATAGGTTCATTACCTCTTCGTCGCCTTGTTCCCATTTCAAAAGCATTTCTTGGGCTTTTAATAGAATAGGCGCTTGTTTTTTAGCTTGTTCCTCGTCTAAACCGCTGGCCTTTAACGCCGCGATTTCTTCTTTGTAGGCCACATCAAAAGCCACATAGTATTTGCCCACAAGGTGATCGCCTTTCAATCCGGACGTTTCAGGTGTTTCTTGATTGCCAAAAAGCTGGTATGCTAACATCGACTTACAAATATGTATGCCGCGATCATTTACTAAATTCGTTTTAACCACTTCGTAGCCACCAGCCGCTAAGATTTGTGCCACAGAAAAACCTAAAAAATTATTTCGTAAATGGCCTAAATGCAACGGTTTATTCGTGTTAGGAGAAGAGTATTCGATGAGTACCTTTTCGCCTTTTGATTCAATTTGGAAGGGATTTTTATCAGAAGCTATGCTAGCTAATAAACCTAACCAAGCGGAATCGTGAATGGATAAATTTAAAAAACCTTGAACAACTTGGTAGGCTTTTACGATGGAACAATTCGCTAACATATATTCGCCTAAATCCGTAGCAATGGCTGCAGGAGCTTTTCCGGCTTGCTTCGTAAATGGGAAAACAACTAAGGTGTAGGCGCCTTCAAACTCCTTTTTGGTCTCTTGTAACGCGATTTCGGTCACTTCGATTTGAAAGAGTGCTTTTAAACCTTTTGCTAATTCTTGCTGTAATGATTGTTGAATGTTTGACATCTAAATGGCTCTGATTTATCAATCTGCAAAGGTAGCTAAATTCACTCTAAACCTTGCTTCTCATGCTCAGAAATGAATAAATTAATCTTACCTTTGCCCTAATTATGCAAAATATGTACCACGAGGCAATTCAAACTTTAAAATCAGGAGGCGTACTGTTGTATCCTAGCGACACAATCTGGGGTTTAGGCTGTGATGTCCGAAATGAGCAATCCATTGAGAAGATTTTGGAACTAAAGAATAGGCCTGCTTCTAAAGGTTTGATAGTCTTAATATCTAAGATCGAACAATTGAGTGAATACGTGGAGCAGGTGCCAGATCTTGCTTGGGATTTAGTTGAATTTGCGGAGGACCCTTTGACTATTATTTATCCCAAAGGAAAAAATGTCTCTCCCTCTTTATTAGGGCCAGATGGTAGTATTGCGATTCGCTTAGTAAAAGATGAGTTTTGTAAAGGTTTGATTTACCGCTACCAACGGGGAATTGTTTCTACTTCCGCGAACCTTTCTGGGGAACCTTCTCCATTGAATTTGGCAGGAATTGCGCCTTCCATTATAGCTGGGGTAGCTCATGTGTTGAAAAATCCAGCAGGAGAGGGGCCCGCGAAGAAGGCGAGTAAAATTGTGCAATTAGGCCTACACGGCGACTATAAGTTAATCAGAGGATAAATGAAAGAAGGGAAGGAGATTGTAGCAGATCCCATATTCTCCAAGATTGGCTTAGCAGCTGATCGTTTAGGAGTGGATAGTTACGTCATTGGAGGCTATGTGCGAGATGCGATTTTAGGTCGGGATTGTAAGGATATTGATGTGGTTTGCATTGGTTCTGGTATCGATTTAGCACTCGAAGTAGCGAAGGAATTTGATTTACCTGAACACGCGGTGTCCGTTTTTAAGAACTTTGGCACGGCTATGATTAAAGTCGATGACTGGGATCTCGAGTTCGTAGGCGCACGAAAAGAATCCTATAACCGTGACTCCCGAAAGCCCGTTGTGGAAGAGGGGACCTTAGAGGATGACCAAAATCGCCGTGATTTCACCATCAACGCGATGGCGGTTCAATTGAATAAATCGAATTGGGGTAACTTATTAGACCCTTTTAACGGTCTTGATGATTTAAAGGCCAAAATCATTCGCACCCCTTTAGCTCCCGGAATTACTTTTTCAGACGATCCCCTTCGGATGATGCGTGCGGTTCGATTCGCCGCTCAACTCGGATTTGATATATTACCTGAAACTTTCGAAGCACTTAAAACGGAGAAAGATCGCCTGGCGATCATCTCGATGGAGCGCATTTCAGATGAATTGAATAAGATGATTCTCTGCAAAAAGCCATCTTACGGCTTCCTTTTGCTAGATGCATGCGAAATTCTCCCTATTATTTTTCCTGAGTTTATGAAGCTGAAAGGTGTGGACACAGAAGATGGAAAGGGGCACAAAGATAATTTTTACCACACCTTACAGGTGCTAGATAATATTGCGGAGAATACAGATGACCTTTGGTGGCGCTGGGCTGCGATTTTACACGATATTGCCAAACCGCAAACTAAACGTTTCGCCCAAGGCAAAGGCTGGACATTTCATGGCCACGAAGAGATGGGTGCCCGTCAAGTACCTAACATCTTTAAGCGCTTGAAACTGCCTTTGAACGAGAAGATGAAACTTGTTCAAAAGCTAGTTCGTCTTCATCTGCGTCCTATTGCTTTATCGAAAGAAGAAATTACTGCTTCTGCCTTGAGACGCCTTTTATTTGAGGCCGGAGAGGAGTTAGAGGCATTAATGACTTTGTGCCGTGCAGATATTACGTCGAAAAATGGCGATAAGGTGAAACGTTACCTCCGTAATTTTGATATAGTTGAGCAAAAACTGAAAGAAGTAGAGGAAAGCGATTCGCTTCGGAATTTTCAGCCTGTTTTCTCTGGAGAGATCATTATGCAAGTCTTTGATATTGGTCCTGGACGCGAAATTGGTTTGATTAAAATTGCGATGCGCGAAGCGGTTCTGGAAGGTACTATTCGAAACGAACTCGCCTCAGGTTGGGATTTGCTCCTAGAGGAGGGTAAGAAGTTGGATTTAAAACCCGTCGTATCTCTCGCTGATATTCAATAAAAAAGGCTCCGAATTCGGAGCCTTTTTACATTCTTAGGCAGATGTAAATTATAAGTTGATCACAAAATCTTCTTTTGCATAGCGAACTTTAGTCGCAGTTGCCATAAAGTCATTTGCAGCATCACGCTCACCTACCGCAAGCATTAATACGGAGTGTAATCCCATTGCTTCTAGACCTAATAATTCATCTAATTGAGCTGGAATAAAACCTTCCATGGGAGTAGAGTCAATTTGTAATTCTCCTGCAGCTGCTAATGCTGTACCCATCGCTAAATAGGCTTGGCGATCTGCCCAGTTTCTTTTTGCTTCTACTGGACGACCTAATAGAGAACCAGCGATTGCTCCACGGTAATCACCTAGCATATCCACCGAAAGACCACGTGTGTCAGCCACTAATTGGATGAACGCATCAATTTGAGCTTCTGTAATGTCATTCCAGGCTGCAAATACTAATAAATGAGATGACTCTACTGCTTGTGGTTGACCATAAGCGATTGGTTGAATTTTTGCTTTTAATTCAGGGTTTTCAATAACCAAAATTTTGTAAGGTTGTAAACCAAAACCTGATGCTGAAAGGCGGATTGCTTCTAATAAAGAATCAATTTTTTCTGTGGAAACTTTGTTTCCAGTCATTCTTTTGGCAGCGTAGCGCCAAGATAATGAGTCGATTAAAGACATAATGTTGAATGGTGAATTGTGAATGATAAATGTTAAGGCTTATTCTGGAAAATGGTCTGCGACATATTTTCTGCGAATAAGCCTTGAATTTTATCGAATTAAATAATTCAATTTCTTTTACTCCATTGCTTCTTAAATGAGAGCGATAGAGTAAGGGTATTAGAGAAAATTTTAAAGGGTAATCGTATAAAACATTGTCGTAAGGCAGTTTTAGAGATTACCCTTTAAATTTGAGCCATTTTACAGCCCCCTATTTAAATTTATTCGCTTACTAAACTAACAGTAAGAGCGAAATCATCATA
The DNA here is from genome assembly GCF_019916085.1 of Aquirufa lenticrescens. Lineage (NCBI taxonomy): Bacteria > Pseudomonadati > Bacteroidota > Cytophagia > Cytophagales > Flectobacillaceae > Aquirufa > Aquirufa lenticrescens. The sequence goes on from NZ_CP049834.1 coordinate 2,076,383, forward strand.
AATCGCCTTATCCCCAATCGAATCAAAGAATTTCTTTGAACCGTATTTGATATTGAAGTCAGTACGATCGATCGTGATGTTTGCTTTTGCGCTCAATTTTCCACCTTTCACTGAGATTTCAGCTGGGAAAGTGATTGATTTTGTGATGCCTTTTACTGTCAAGTTTCCGGTTACTTGGTTGCCAGCTACTTTAGTGATAACGAAAGACGCTGTTGGGAATTTTTCGATTTCGAAGAAATCACCTGAAGTGATGTGTCCGATGAATTTTTGGTTGTAACCTGGATCCGTGATATCTAATGCTTTGATAGTTTTCAAATCAATTGTGAAGTTTCCACCGATTAACTTGTTGCCATCAATGTTTAGAGCGCCAGCAGAAATACCTACTGTTCCATTGTGCTCGCCTGTTACTTTTTTCGCTAACCAAGCGATTGAGCTTGCTGTCTTGTTTACGTTAACTACTTTCGGTGCAGCTACACCAGCGAAAGTGATTAGGCCTAAAGCCAAAGTTGCAATAACTACTTTTACAGATTTCATATAATTTATTGTTTAATTGTGGGAAAATACGGTTCTAAATTCGTCCAAAATTTGGTTCATTTCTTCGAGCCTTTTAACTCCTAAAGCGTCGAAATGTTTTCCCCAGTCATTTTGAACTTGGTCTACTTGAGATATTAAGTCAAGACCTGCTTGTAGAATTAAAATGTCTACGGCTCTCCGGTCTTGAGGGCATTCGCGACGTAGGACTAATTTTTTTTCAACTAGTTTGTCCACTAGGCGTGAGGCATTGGACATTTTGTCTAGCATACGCTCTGTGATGGCTAAAACGGTCATTGGGTTCCCTTGTTGTCCTCTCAGGATACGTAATACATTGTATTGTTGTACTGTAAGTCCAAAAGGTTTCAATAACTCCTGCTGTTTCTGAACGATCCAGTTGCCCGTATAGATCGCATTTACAACGGCTTTTGCTGCTTCAGAAGGAAATTTTGACTGTTTTAAATCTTCGGAGATACCCATGTTGAAAATTTGATGTTGTAAAATTAGATGTAATTACATTAAATACAAAAGAAAATAAATTTATTTTAACCAATACCCTGATATTTTTATTTTTTGGGCTATTTTTGAACATGCAGACATCCTTATCCCTTCAATATCCCTTTATTCTTGCTTCTAACTCTCCCCGTCGAAAAGAGATTCTGCGTTCCGCCGGATTTGAGTTTTCTGTATTACCTAGTGATGTGGATGAATCCTTTTCTGTGGATATGAAGCCTCAGGAGGTGCCGGTGCATTTGGCAGAAAGAAAAGCGAATGAATTAGCTCGAATTTCGCCTAATGCCTTAGTTCTAGCCGCTGATACGGTGGTTATTTTAGGGGATGATATATTAAATAAGCCACAGGATAAGTCAGAGGCAATTCAAATGTTGCAGCAATTATCTGGGAAAACGCACGAAGTGGTGACGGGTATTGCTTTGCACACTCCTCAGGGCTTATTTACGAAAGCGGACTCTGCACTAGTGAAGTTTAGAGTTTTTGAAGACTGGGAAATTGATTTCTATGTTCGCGAAGGATCATGCTTAGATAAAGCAGGTTCCTATGGGGTACAAGATTTCTTAGGAATGGTGGGAATTGAATCCATTCAGGGCTCTTTTTACACGGTGATGGGATTGCCCATTTTTGACGTGTATCAATTAATGAAACCCTATATTCTAGATGGTAAACAATTAACGATTAGATAGAGAAGCTTTCTCCACAACCGCATGTACGGCTGGCGTTCGGGTTTTTGAATTGGAAACCTTTGCCATTTAGTCCGTCAGAGAAGTCTAACTCGGTTCCTGCTAGGTAAAGGATTGATTTTTTGTCTACCATTACTTTCACACCTTTGTCTTCGAAGATCATATCGTTTGGTTGAGCTTCAGCAGCAAAATCCAAATTATACATAAGGCCTGAACAGCCGCCACCTTCTACGGCTACTCGGATGTTGAATTCCTCCGTTAAACCTTCTTTAGAACGTAATTCTTTGATTCTATTGGCAGCTAAATCCGTTATCGTAAGCATGATGGTCGTATTTTGATGAAAATCTAATACAAAAGTAGCCCTTTTTTTGATAAAAAAAACCTTTATTTAGAGTGAATCTAAATAAAGTCTAGTTTTTCAAAACCATTGGTCTTAATTTTGTGTTTCAATTGCAGATTAAAAACATATACCATGCTTTCAATAAAGAATTTACAAGCGAGAATAGGGGAGAAGGAAATCTTGAAGGGGATTAATTTAGAAATCAAAGCCGGTGAGGTTCACGCCATAATGGGACCCAATGGATCAGGTAAATCAACCTTAGCGTCCGTTTTAGCAGGACGTGAAGACTACGAAGTTACCGGAGGATCCGTTGATTTTTTTGGAAAAGATTTGTTGGATTTAGCTCCTGAAGAACGCGCAGCAGAGGGTTTATTCCTTGCTTTTCAATATCCTGTGGAGATTCCAGGGGTGTCGACTACGAACTTTATGAAGTCAGCGGTAAATGAAATTCGCAAATACCGTGGCGAGGAGCCTTTGGACGCTGTTCAATTTTTGAAAATGTTCAAAGAGAAAATGAGCTATGTGAATATTGACCAAAGTTTATTGTCTCGTGCCTTAAACGAAGGTTTCTCCGGTGGAGAGAAGAAAAGAAATGAAATTTTCCAAATGGCGGTATTAGAACCTAAGTTGGCTATTTTGGATGAAACAGACTCCGGTTTAGACATCGATGCCTTGCGTATCGTGGCGGAAGGAGTAAATAAATTGAAATCCCCTGATAATGCGACGATTGTAGTGACTCACTACCAGCGACTTTTGGACTACATTATTCCAGATTTTGTTCACGTATTGTACAAAGGAAAGATTGTAAAATCAGGAGGGAAAGAATTAGCGCTTGAATTAGAAGAGCGTGGGTATGATTGGATTATTTCAGCTTTAGGAGAATAAGATGTTGTATACAGAATTAACCTCATCGGCTCAGAAAGAGGCATTGGATCGTTTTAAGGCCAAAGGATTTCCGACTAATAAGTGGGAAGAATGGAAGTATGCATCCTTGAAATCGTGGAATGATAAAGACCTAGATTGGAGTCCTGCTGCTTTAAATGAAATTTCCTCAGCCAACTTACTAACCCAAAACGGGAACACTAGCTTCAAGGGGGCTTTACCAGCCGGAGTAGAATTTATTTCATTCGATGCTTTTATGGCAGCTAATCCAGCGATTGCAGCTAAATGGGAGCAGCGATTACCTATCTTAGATCAGAACTCCTTATACGATTTAAACACTGCGCTTGTGGTAAATACACAGGTTTTGTGGGTAAAAGCAGGTGTTTCGGTTGATCAGGCAATCACACATGATTTTATTCTATCTGCAGCGAAAGCTTCAGCGGTTCAAAGTCGATTGATTGTTTATGTGGAAGAGAATGCGTCCTTAACTTTAATTGAGCGTGCATTTACGAAAGAAGGTTCAGCAGAGGTTTTGTCCAATTTTGTTCAAGAAATTTATGTGAACGAGAAGGCGAATTTGACCTATGTGAAGGAGCAAGATTTAGCCCAAAACACCACTCACATCGATCACACGTTCATCACGCAGCTTTCGAATAGTCAGGTAGATTTATTTACTTTCTCGCTGAATGCCGCTTATTTACGTAATAACCTGCATTTCTACAGCGATGGCGAAAATGTGGTTTCGAATTTGAATGGTCTTTATGTGCCAGGTGAAGATCAATTGATGGATTCACACACGGTTGTAGATCACCGCAAACCGAATTCAGAATCACACGAATTATACAAAGGCGTGTTATTAGGAAACTCCACAGGCGTGTTTAATGGTAAGATTTTTGTACGTCCAGACGCGCAGAAGACCAATGCTTTCCAAAGTTGTAAAAACGTACTAGCTTCCACTCGGGCTACAATGAACACGAAGCCTCAATTAGAGATTTGGGCGGATGATGTGAAATGTTCCCATGGAACGACAACAGGTCAATTGAACGAAGAGGCATTATTCTATCTACGTTCAAGAGGTATTTCTTTAGGAAACGCGCGAACTTTATTGTTACTCGCTTTTGTTCAAGAAGTAATCGACCGCGTAACACACGAAGAGACAAAGTTACGTTTGACAGATAAAATTATTTCAAAAATCCAGACTTCCTTAGCGATTTAATCATGGCGGAGAAATTAAATATAGATCAAATTAGAGCAGATTTCCCTGTTTTACATCAGCAGGTGAACAAGGCTCCTTTGATTTATTTTGATAATGCGGCGACTACACAAAAGCCCAAAGCTGTCATTGCTGCGCTTTCAGCCTATTATGAGCAGGATAATGCGAACATTCACCGAGGTATTCACACCTTGGCAGAACGCGCGACTACGGCGTATGAGTTAACAAGAAAAAAGTTAGCGGCCTTTTTAAATGCTCCCTCTACTGACCAGATTATTTTCACTTCGGGTACGACTGCAGGGATTAATTTAGTTGCCCAAACTTTTGGACGTGCTAACGTCGGAAAAGGAGATCAAATCATTGTTTCTAACCTAGAGCACCACTCGAACATCGTGCCTTGGCAGATGATTGCGGAGGAAAAAGGGGCAGAGATTAAGGTGATTCCTGTGAGTGATGCCGGTGTTTTAGATATCGAAGCATTTAAAGCTTTACTAAATTCAAAAGTGAAGTTAGTCGCCGTCAATCACGTTTCTAACGCGATTGGGACGATTAACCCGATAGCTGAGATTATTTCTTTAGCGCATGCTGTAGGCGCGAAAGTATTAATTGATGGGGCACAATCAGTCGCGCATTTATCAGTAGATGTGCAAGCATTGGATATGGATTTCTTTGTGTTTTCGGCGCATAAACTTTTTGGGCCTACGGGTGTGGGAGTTTTATACGGGAAGCGTGATTTACTAGAAGCGATGCCACCTTACCAAGGAGGAGGGGAGATGATTAAAGAGGTGAGTTTTTCGGGTACGACCTACAACGAATTACCCTATAAATTTGAGGCAGGAACGCCTAATATTGCGGATGTGATTGCTTTTGGGGCAGCTTTGGATTATGTTCAGGCTATCCCTTCGGAAGCTTTAGCAGCGCAAGAAGAGGCGCTTTTAGCCTACGCAACACAGAAATTAAAATCGATTCCAGGTCTACGTATCGTGGGTACAGCTCCTGAAAAGATCGCCGTTATTTCATTTGTGATTGACGGAGTTCACCCGCAAGATATTGGGGTGTTATTAGATAAATTTGGCATTGCGATTCGTACCGGACATCACTGTGCGCAGCCATTGATGCAGCGCTACGAGTTAGTGGGTACGTGCCGTGCCTCCTTTGCTTTCTACAATACGTTCGAGGAGATCGATCGTTTTGTGCTTTGTTTAGAGAAAACCTTACAGATGTTAGGATAATGGGAAAGTCGATTAACGAAATACAAGAAGAATTAATTGAAGAGTTCGGTCTTTTTGAAGATTGGGCGGATAAATACGAATATTTAATTGACCTAGGTAAGAAGTTAGCGCCTATGTCAGATGCCTTTAAAACGGAGGATAATGTAATTAAGGGCTGCCAAAGCCGCGTTTGGTTACATGCTGAAAAGCAAGGTGATTTAGTCGTTTTTCAGGCGGATTCTGAGGCCATTATTGTGAAAGGAATGATATCGATGTTGATTCGGGTTTTGTCGAATCACACGCCAGCGGAGATTTTAGCCGCGGATTTATACTTTATCGAGCAAATTGGTATGAGCCAGCATTTGGCCCAAACCAGATCAAACGGATTAGTTTCGATGGTTAAACAAATGCAACATTATGCGCTGGCCTTCTCTTAAGCGATTATTTAGAATGGAAAATTCAAGTCAAATGAATGAGGTAGAATTAAAGGAAAAAGTGGTCAAGGCGATTAAAACCGTTTATGATCCAGAAATTCCAGTTGATGTGTACGAGCTCGGATTAATCTATGAAATTAAGATTTTCCCGGTCAATAACGTGTATATCTTGATGACCCTCACTTCGCCTTCTTGTCCGTCTGCGGAAAGTATTCCAGTGGATATTGAGAAAGCGGTCAGGGAGATTGAAGGGATTGCGGAAGTCTCCGTAGAATTAACATTTGATCCTCCTTACGAGCAGGATATGATGTCTGAAGTGGCCAAATTGGAACTTGGTTTTATGTAATTGCGTTTAATTTAAAATCTAATATAAAAATATATGTATCCAGAACATTTAGTACATCCTATGCGGATGGATATCGTTGCCGGAGGTTTCCAAGAATTGAAGTTAGCTTCAGAAGTGGAAGATGTAATGGCTAAGCCAGGTACTACCTTGGTATTTTTCAACTCTGTTTGTGGATGTTCAGCTTCTACAGCTCGTCCAGGTGTAAAACACGCGGTAGCTTCATCAGCTAAGAAGCCTAATCAATTAGTGACCGTTTTTGCTGGTGTTGATCCAGAAGCGGTTCAAAAAGCACGTGAGTATACCTTACCTTACCCTCCATCATCTCCATCCATTGCTTTATTCAAAGATGGTGAGTTAGTACATTTCGTAGAGCGCCATCATATTGAAGGACGTTCAGCAGACATGATCGCTGGACACTTAGAAGGCGTATTCGAAGAGTTTTGTTAATATTAACACAATAAAAAAGGGAGCTTCCATCAGGAGCTCCCTTTTTTTATGTCCTTTCAGTGAGGATTATTGCTTAGGCGCACCGCCCATCGCTCCTGATTCTGAAGTATTATTTTTTGCTTTCTCAGCCATTTTCTTAGCGGCACCTTCATAATCACCTGCTTTGATGAAGGACATCTTCAACAAGTCGATTGATTTTTGAGTAGCCTCTTGAATTTGCGCAGGAGTTAAGCTCTTGATCTTGTTTTCTAATTCTTCAGACCATTTCATGTTACGGCCTAAGAACAAGTTGCTGTTCAAGCTTCCTACTAAAGCATTGTCTTGAGAACGAGTTACTTGGCGTGATTGTAACCAAGATTTCTTCGCTTCATCGATTTCTTTTTGAGTAAAACCTTCTTTCAATACTTTTTCGATTTCTTCTTTGAAAGCAGACTCAAGCTTAGCTAAGTTCTCTGGAGCGTAGATGGCATAACCAATAAAGGCTCCGCTTTGATCTAATGGACTCGCCACGAACTGTGAACCTACACCATAAGATAAACCATCTTTCTGGCGAATACGGTTCATTAAACGTGAGCTTAAGCCACTGCCACCACCTAACATATAGTTTGATAACTCTAATGCAGCATAGTTTGGATCGCTATCTGAGATTTTCAATGGCTGGTAGGCTAAGAAGAAGGCATTAGCCTTATCTGGTGTTTCAATTGAAATTGCTTTTCCACCTGTTTCTTTAAACTCATCAGGAATGCGTTTGTAAGGCTTAGGTGATTTCCAATTGCCAAATTCTGCTGCGATTAAATCTTTCAGTTCTTTCTCATCAAAATCACCTACTGCTGAGAAGGTTGCATCTGAAGCTCCGTAGAAGTTTTTGTAGAAATTAACTGACTCCTCTAATTTTACAGCGGCATAGTTAGCCGTTTGCTCTGCCATGGTAGGCTGGTAGCGAACATCTTTTTTATCGTAGTGCCCAGCTCTTAATTGGCCTAATGCCTCAGAACCTTTAGCTTGTGGCTCACTTTTTTGACCTTCGATTGCTGTTAAATTTTCTTGCTTCAATTTTTCAAATTCAGCAGCAGGGAATACCGGTTGTTTTAATGCCTCAGCCACTAATTTCATAGCTGGGATTAAATTTTCACGTGTTGTTTCAATGGAAACGTTCGCTTGTGTTGCTCCACCTGAGATACCTACACGTGCTTTCAATTTGTCTAATTCATCTTGGAATTGTTGACGTGTGTGTTTCGCAGTTCCTTTAGTTAACATATCAGCTGCTAAATCCGCTGCCGTAGCTGTTCCCATTAACGATTTTACATCGCCAAAACGCAAGGTCATACGAGCATAAACTGAATTACCTCTCGTCTTCTTTGATAATAGCGCAACTTGAACACCACCGATTTTCTCTTTCTTCGTGCGAGCGTCAATGTTTGCTGGAGAAGGATCAAAAGCTTCGCCTTGGCTAACTGCAGCCTTAGGCTTGAAGTCCTTTAATACAGTTGCTACATCTTTTGCTTCTGGAATCTCCGCACGCTCCGGTTTCTCTGTAGGGTAGAAGGTACCAGTCGTTCTATTGGAAGATTTAAAGTAAGCCGATGCCACACGTTGAATATCAGCAGGGGTGATTTTCTCTAATTGGTTACGTGTGTGGAACAATAAACGCCAATCACCTTGAGCGATGTATTCAGAAAGACCTACACCTACACGTTGTGCATTGTTTAATAACAATTCGATGTTCTTAATGCCTTTGGTCTTAATACGGTCAACCTCTTCTTTTGTTGGAGGAGTTTTAGCAAAATTCTCAATCGTTTCGATCATGATCTTACGAACAGAATCCACTGATTTTTCTTTTAAAACCTCAGCACCAAAATAAACTAATCCAGGTTCTTTTAATTGGAAAGTCATTCCGAACTGGCTGCTTGCTTTCTTGGTATCAATTAATGCCTTGTACAAGCGTCCTGAAGGAGCATCGGTTAGTAAGTCAGTCATTACGTCTACCGCAACATAGTCTGGGTGTAAACCGGATGGAATGTGGTAGGCCATACCCACTACTTGAACATCACCGACGCGGCGAAGAGACACTTCTCTTTCTCCATCTTGCGTAGGTTCAGCCGTAAACGTAGGCGTTAAAACACGCTCAGGACGAGGGATAATACCAAATTTCTCGTTGACTAACTTTAATGTTTTAATTGGGTCAAACTTACCTGCCACTAATAAAACCGCGTTATCTGGCTGGTAGTATTTACGGTAATAAGCTTGCAAGTTTTCAATAGGCACTTTTTCGATGTCAGAACGAGCACCGATAGTGGAGTTACCATAGTTATGCCATAAGAAAGCCGTAGAAACGATACGCTCCATTAAGACACTACCTGGATCATTTTCGCCACGTTCGAATTCGTTACGAACAACTGTCATTTCGGTTTCTAATTCGCTCTTCGCAATACGTGAGTTGATCATACGATCAGCCTCCATATCTAAAGCCCAATCTAGATTTTCATCTGTTGAAGCGAATGTTTCGAAGTAGTTCGTGCGGTCTAACCAAGTGGTTCCGTTGAATTGAGCGCCATGATCAGAGATCTCTTTCGCTACTTCTTTGTGTTTTTCTTTTGTCCCCTTAAACACCATGTGTTCTAACAAGTGGGACATACCTGTTTCACCATAGCCCTCGTGACGAGAACCTACTAAATAGGTGATGTTAACGGTAATTGTTTGCTTCGATGGGTCTGGAAATAATAATACTTTTAAGCCATTGGCTAATTTGTATTCCGTAATTCCTTCTGCTTCCGTTACCTTTTCGGGTATTGGAAGGCTAGCGGATGCCTTTTGTGTGGTTGGAGTGGGTTTAGGCTGAGCCATTGCAGGTTGCAAAAGACAAAGCAGTAAACCCGATAGAATAATTTTCTTCATAGGGTATTTTGTTTTGAGAATCGAAAATTAAAAATTAATTGACTGAGTGATACTGATAAAATGATGAACGGCAAGAATTATTTCTTATACTGTTGAATTAACTTATAAATCGCCTTTTGTGTTTCCATGTTTGGAAAATATTCAAAAATTATTTCGTGCTTATCATAGTCCAATAAAAGACCAGACTCCAAGAAATGAAAGGCCTCTTTAAATTGCCCTGCTTTAATTAAAAAGATAGCTGCGCGGTAATATAGGTCAGCTTCCTCTGGAAGTTCATCGATGGCAGAAAGCATAATCTCTGCGCACTTTTCGAAGTCATTTAAGTCGTAATGTAATTGCGCCCATTTGACCCAAGTAGGAGCGAAGAAAGAGTCTAGATCAACGGATTTGGCATAGGCCTCATCAGAAGAAACGGGATTGCCTAAATAGGCTTCCACATCCGCTAAACCCGTCCAGTACAAGGGATTAGTGTCGTTTAATTTCAATGCTTTCTTCAAGAAATGTAAGGCTTCAAACCACTTGTCCAGTTCAGTCAAGCAAACGGCTAAACCATAATAGCCTTCATCCCAAAGAGGATCTACCTTAATCGCCTCCTTATAATGCGTTAGTGCTTCATCAAAACGACGCTGACGTTCAATGCTAGCCCCTAAGCAGCAATATAATTCCGGGTTAGGATCATCGTATTTTAAGCAAAGTTGATACGATTCCTCGGCCTTCGCATACTCCTGAATGTTCATATAGGTATTCCCTAAATTAAATAGGGAAGACCCAAAGGTAGGTTCAATGGCAAGCGAATATTCATAGGCATCGATGGCCTTTTCAAATTGCTTTAGCTTCGAATAGGCGATACCTAAATTGTACCAGGCTGTGAAAGAAAAGGGGTCAGCATCAATGAACTGCTTATAATAGGGGATGCTTTCCTCAATTTTGCCTATTTCATCTAAGCAATTTGCGAGTTCCACTAGGGCATTTTCATTCTCAGAATTAAGCTCTAAGCACTTCTTTAGCATATCTACCGCCTCGCGGGGTTTTCCCCAGGCTTGGTAGCTCAAGCCGATACGGAAATAGACTTCGTCTTTTTCTTCTGTTCGGTCTAATGAAGCTAAAAACAGTTGAATAGATTCTTCATGTTGCCCCATTTGGCTTAATAAATAGCCTTTAACGAGGGTTAATTCGATATCGTTCGGGAAAAGTAGGATGGCATTTTCAATTAATTCCATCGCCTCTTCTGGCTTTTGCATTTCGCCTAAAATTTGCGCTTTCAGGGTAATTAATTCTAGCGAATAACTGAAATGACTCAGGCCTAAATTAACGGCCTCTAAAGCTTGATCAAAACGCGATTGAACAAAGTAATGTTCTGCGATTTGTTCTAAAGTCTCTGCATCGAAAAACGCGTTTTCTTGCTGATTCAACATATTCTCGTACCGTTGAACGGAAGACTGAATGTCTTCTTTATTTTCGTCGAATTCGGGATCTAGCATTTTTCAGGATACATTTTTACTAAAATAAAGAATATTATTTATTCTTGAACGCCTTTTCGGCTTAATTTTGTTCCAAACATCTGATAATGTCAAAAATCTGCGCCATTGCGGACCTCGGTACGAATACCTTTCAATTATTGATTTCACCTTTATCTGAATTTCGGGTGGAGGAGCATTTGCAGCGACCGGTCGGTTTAGGAATGGGCGCGATGGAGGAGGTGATTTTACAACAAGATGCGATGGATCGGGCTATTGCTTGTTTGACAGAGTTTAAACATGTTTTTCTGGCCAAAGGTGGGGATATGAGCCATTTTTATGCCATCGGAACGAGCATTCTTCGCCGTGCCTCCAATTCAATAGAATTTCAGGAGCGTGTCTTTAGTGAATTAGGGATACGCATACGTATCATTGACGGAATCCAAGAAGCAGAATTTATTTATGCTGGTATACGAAATTCTTTGCCTCAACGTTGGGAGAAAACGAGTTTGGTGATGGATATAGGCGGAGGAAGTGTGGAGTTTATCTTGTTTAGAGGTGAACAGGTATTATATCGAGTGAGTTTGGAAATAGGAGGATTGCGGTTGAAATCGCTATTTTCAGTGGATAATGAGTTTAATTTATCTGTTGTACCTGATTTAGATGCGTATGTTTCGAAGGAAATGATACCGCTGTTGGAGGCTTGTCGTGAGGCTAAACCGACTGTTTTAATAGGAGCCGCTGGGGCCTTTGAAACGATATTAGATATTGAGAATAGAGGGGGGGGAACTCCTGCTTCTTGTGAATTAGATGTTCCTGCTTTTTTGCAGCACAAGACAAATTTAGATGCCTTGCGTTATGAAGATCGGGTGGGCTATCCTGGTATGAAAGCTTTCAGGGCAAGTATATTTCCCTATGCGACTTTTTTAGTAGAGAAAGTGTTACGGGAATTAGCTCTAAATGAGCTTTGGTTTTCGTCGTATAGTTTGAAGGAAGGATTTTGGTTTACGGAACTTCAATCTTCCATAAGTCAGCCTTAGAATTTGAAAAAAAAATTGTAAACTTGTAGTAAATAAGATTAATCAATTCATCCTATGGCTTTATCGCTAGCAACTATTTTACTTCAGGCGGGTGTAACCGTCGATTCACTTTCTTCTGCCGTGGCAGATTCTATTGTTAATGCTTCTGGTCCAGTTCAAGAGGTGACTAAAGTAGTCGTAGAAGAATTCTCTGTGTTAGACTTATTAGGAAAAGGGGGATATGTGATGTATCCGATCGGTTTCTTGTTTGCTGCGGCCGTTTTTTTGTTCATTGAGCGCTATTTATATATCCGCAAGACGGCAAAATTGGATGAGAATTTCTTGCACACCATCAACGATATGTTGCAGGCTGGGAATGTGCAAGGTGCGATTAATTTTTGCAAAGCGACCTCTTATCCGATTGCGAAGCTTTTGGAAAAAGGCTTATCTCGTTTAGGTTCTCCTATCCGTGATATAGAAGCGGCGATTGAGAATAAGGCCAAAGTAGAAATCTACAATATGGAGAAGAATTTAGGAATTTTAAGTGCGATTGCGCGTATTGCCCCGATGTTTGGATTCTTAGGAACAGTAACGGGTATGATTCGTACCTTCCACAATATCTCGATCTCTAATAAAATTGATATCTCAACGATTGCTGGTGGTATTTATGAGAAAATGGTGACTTCTGCATCAGGTTTAATCGTGGGTATTATTGCCTATGTACTTTATACCTTGTTAACGACGATGATTGACCGTACGATTAATAAAATGGAAATTACGGCGATCGATTTCTTAGATATTCTTCACAAACCAGCGTCTAAAGCCTAATTCGATGAACTTCAGAAAAAGAGCCAGAGAAGCATCGGAAGTAGAAACAGGAGCCCTAGCGGATATCCTTTTCTTTTTATTGATGTTCTTTTTAATGATTTCGACGCTAGCATCCCCGGATGCAATCAAATTGCTTTTACCAGAAACAGCAAAGCCAATGCCTACGCCTGCGAACGAAGTGATTCGTTTAACAGTGGACGAAAAATTGAATTATTACATAGATGATCGTTTAGTGGATGTAGCGAATTTAGAGACGGAATTGACGAATGAAGTGACCACTAAAAAGGCGGTGACTTTAGTGGTTCGAATGGATCGCAATCAAACAGTTCAAGAATTAACCAATATCTATGACTTGGCAGCTAAATTGAAGTTATCGATGGTAATGGCTGCGGAAAAGAAAAAATAGAAATTATGGAAGGCTATGTAATCATCGCCCTCAAATCAATAGCCGTTTACGTGTTCATCGTAGCGGCTATTCGTGTTTTCGGGAAGAAAGAGTTTGCGCAATTATCGGTGGTGGATGTGGTTTTCATCTTATTAATCTCGAATTCCGTGCAGACGGCGATGGTAGGTGATGATACGAGTTTATCTGGAGGTTTTGTGGCTGCTTTGGCTTTATTTGCGATGAATTATGCATTTAAGCGTATATCATTAGGGAGTGAATCGATGAGTAAAGTCATAGACGGGGAGCCTGTCATGTTGATTTATGACGGGAAAATTCGCCCAAATGCATTGAAAGAAGCATCCATTTCTTTAGAGCAATTAAAGGCAGTAGTAAGGGAACATGGAGTGGAAGAGATAAGTGATGTGAACCTAGCTATCTTTGAAGTAGATGGTAATATTTCTGTATTAAGTGATAATTATCGGAATTTGACTAAAAGAAAACGAAAAGGACACCGGATTCTTGGGCAAAATACGGCCTAAAATCGTATATTTGTCCTATATCTCAGCTGTTTGTAGAGTTGAGAATCATTTTGTTTTCTTAATTAATGGAAAAAATCCTAAAATTCGGTGGGACCAGTTGTGGTAGCATCGAAAGCATTCAATCCGTTTTGGCGATCATCGAGTCAAACGGGAAATCCTCCTCCCATTTTGCTGTTGTCTTTTCTGCGATGAGCGGTGTGACCAATCATTTGTTAGAAGCGGGCACCCTAGCGGCTCAGCCGAAAAGCACGGTAAATACCCTGATTGAGACGATTGAAACACGTCATTTTGAGGTAATTAAGCACTTTATCCCGGTAACTGGACAAAGTCAAGTGATTGCACATGTGCGTACTTTAGTGAATGAATTACGCGATGTGTTGAAGGGGATTAACTTGATTAAGGAGATTTCGCCTAAGACGTCAGATGCATTAGTTAGTTTTGGCGAGCGTTTATCGACGTATTTAATCTTTGCCATCCTACAACAAAAAGGACTTCCGGTTTTCTACGTGGATGCGCGGGAGATCATTAAAACCAATAGCGCTTTCAGTCACTCCGAAGTAGATTTTGAGGTAACGAACCCATTGATTTCTAGTTATTTCGAAGCAAATAAGGGTAAAATAGGTTTAGTGACAGGTTTTATTGCGTCTAATGCAAAAGGGGAGACTACTACTTTAGGTCGCGGTGGATCTGATTATACCGCTTCGGTGATTGGAGCAGCTTTAGGGGTAAAAGAGATTGAGATTTGGACGGATGTGGATGGGATGATGACTGCCGATCCGCGTAAGGTGAAATCAGCCTTTACCATTCCTTCGATTTCGTATGCGGAAGCGATGGAATTGACACATTTTGGCGCTAAAGTAATTTATCCTCCTTCTTTACAGCCTGCATTTGCTAAAAACATCCCGATTAGGGTTCTTAATACTTTTAACCTATCTTTTGAAGGCACTGTGGTTAGTAAGGAGCCTACGGGGAGTCCTTACATTATTACAGGTATTTCGTCGATTGACCAGCTTGCTTTAGTTAATCTGCAAGGTTCTGGGATGATCGGTGTAGCTGGGGTTTCTGCTAAACTTTTTACAGTTCTAGCTCGCGAAAAAATATCAGTTGTCTTGATTTCGCAAGCCTCTTCTGAGCATAGTATTTGTTTTGCCATTGATCCTTCAGTGGCGGATAAGGTGCGAAAAATAGTAGAAAAGGAATTTGCAGCTGAGATCGCGACGGGTGATATTGAGGGAGTAGATATTCAAAAAGAGCTTTCTGTGATTGCTGTGGTAGGTGAGGGGATGCGTAAGCATACCGGTGTGAGTGGTAAATTGTTCTCTTCTTTGGGAAAAAACGGGATCAATATTGTGGCTACGGCGCAGGGATCTTCTGAGTTGAATATTTCGGTAGTGATTGAAAATAAGGACCTTTCTAAGGCATTGAATGTGATTCACGAGACGTTCTTCTTTTCTCAGATTAAAACATTGCATCTCTATTTAGTAGGTGCTGGATTGATTGGAAAGACTTTATTAGCACAAATTATTGGTCAGGAAAATTATTTGGCCAAATACAAAGGCATTAAAATCCGATTAACGGGAATAGCGAACAGTCGTAAGCAGTTAATTCAAGAAGAAGGAATTGAGCTTGATCAGGCCTTACGTTTACTGGATAGTGCAGGAGAGCCGGCTGATATAGTTGGATTTGTAGCGAAAATCAAGGCCTTAAACTTGCCTAATTCTATTTTTGCCGATTGTACAGCGAATAAAGAGATTTATACGAATTACTTAGGCTTATTCCAGTCCAATATTTCGGTTGTAACGCCTAATAAGGTGGCGAATTCTGGGCCTTATGATTTGTATGCGCAATTGCATCAAACTGCTTTGGCTAAGGGAGTTAAGTTCTTGTATGAGACGAATGTAGGGGCAGGTTTGCCGGTGATTAATACCTTGCAAGGTTTAATTGCTTCTGGGGATCGCTTTGAGAAAATTGAAGGGATTCTTTCGGGAACCTTATCATTCTTATTTAATCAATTTAAACCAGGAAAGTCTTTCGGAGAAGTGTTACGTACCGCTAAGCAAAAAGGGTATACTGAACCGGATCCGCGGGAAGATTTAAGCGGAATGGATGTGGCTCGTAAAATTTTAATCCTAAGTCGCGAGATCGGATTGAAATTAGAATTCTCTGACATTACGATTGAAAAAATCATTCCTCCAGCTTGTGAAGCGGCTCCCACAGTAGAGGCGTTCTTTGAGGAAATCGATAAAGCCAATGATTTCTTTGAGAAATTAGTCAATGAGGCCGCAGCGAAAGGCGAAGTCTTACGCTATATTGCTTGTTTAGAGGATCAAAAAATCACGATTGGTTTGCGTTCAGTAGGGCATGATCATCCTTTCTATCAAATGGATGGTGCGGATAATGTGATAGCTTTCACAACTAAGCGTTACCATGATCGCCCATTAGTGATTAAAGGACCGGGAGCGGGTGCAGAAGTGACAGCCTCTGGTGTTTTTGCAGATATTGTTTCTATAGGTAGTCATCTCGCATAATATGGAAAAGATACGTGTTTATGCTCCTGCAACAGTAGCGAATGTGGCTTGTGGATTTGATATCTTCGGTTTTGCCGTGAATCATCCAGGAGATGAGGTCGTTTTAGAAAAGAAATCGACTCCGGGTATCGTCATTAAAGAAATTACAGGTGATGATGGCCGTTTACCCAAAGCGGTAGAAAAAAATACGGCTGGTATTGCCATCCAAAAATACTTAGTACACATCGGTCGTGAAGACCAAGGTTTCGAATTATCCTTGCACAAAGATATGCCTTTAGGTTCCGGATTAGGATCTTCCGCGGCTTCTGCGGTGGCAGGCGTTTTTGCGGCGAATGAACTGATGGGTCGCCCATTATCTCAAAAAGACCTCTTGCCCTTCGCAATGGAAGGCGAGCGCGTCGCCTGCGGCTCTGCGCACGCAGACAACGTGGGTCCTTCGCTTCTAGGAGGCTTTATCGTCATTCGTTCCTACGATCCCTTAGATATCATTCAAGTGCCCGTACCATCGGATTTATATGCAAGTATTGTCCACCCTCAAATAGAAGTAAATACGAAAGATGCGCGTGGAATTTTAGATAAGGAAATCTCTTTATCCACCACCATCACTCAAATGGGGAACGTAGCAGGACTTGTCGCAGGCCTTTTATTGCCTGATTATGAGTTAATTGGCCGTTCTTTAGTCGATGTGATCATCGAACCATCTCGCGCAATCCTGATTCCTGGTTTTGCGGAAGTAAAGGCTGCTGCGATTGCAAATGGCGCATTAGGCTGTTCTATATCAGGTTCCGGCCCTTCTTTATTTGCCTTATCGAAAGGCGAAGAAACAGCTCAAAAAGTAGCGAAAGCGATGGCCGCAGAATTTGCCGCCTTGGGTATTGGATCAGAGCAATATGTCTCCCAAATCAACCAAAAAGGTCCTGTTGTTTTAGCCGATTAGGCTTTCGGATGCGCTTGTAAGTAGATGGCCTTCATTTTTTCCATCGAATTATGCGTATATACCTGCGTGGCAGCTAAATTAGCATGCCCAAGCAATTCCTTGATGGCATTTAAATCAGAGCCTTTATTCAATAGGTGTGTCGCATAGGTGTGACGCAATACGTGTGGAGAAAGCTTCTCTAGTTGGCTATATTCCCCTAGATTTTTCTTGACTAAACGTTGTACAAACATGGGGTACAAGGGTTCGCCTTTATCTGTGAGTAGTAAATGAGTGTGTTCTACTGTGCAAAAGCTGCGATAGGTTGCTATTAAGTCAACGAGTAAGCCAGGAATAGGAATCATCCGTTCCTTATTTCGCTTTCCGATTACTCGGATTGTTTTAGCCGCCAGATTGACTTGATTGTTTTGCAGTGAAATCAATTCAGCAAGACGAATGCCTGTTCCGTAAAGTAAAAACAAGATAAGTTCGTCTCTCGCTTCGCTGAAATTCGTGGCAATCTTTCTGTTATCTACCAGGTTTTCCATCTCCGATTCCCGGACAAATTGGGGGATTTTCTTCGTGGTTTTGACCATCCTGATAGAGGTCATTGGATTTTCTTCGATTTTCCCTGTTCTTAAAAGATACTTATAGAAGGTACGCAATGTGGCCAGTTTGCGGTTAATGCTGCGGTTTTGGATGGAATCATCGGATAAACTGATGAGCCATTTTCGAATGGTTAACGCTTGAACTTGAGATAAATCTGCAGGTGCAATGAAAGCGGTAAACTGTTCTAAGTCAGTAGAGTAGGAGGTAATCGTGTGCGAACTGAGGCGCCTTTCGATGGACAGGTGGTCCAAAAAAAAATTGACTAATTCACGATTCATCATCGAAATTAGTCAATTCCTTTAAAGAATGTATAGGAAATTAGTTATTAATATTTCCGTAAGTGATTTGCTTGTAAGCAGCACGAATCATTTCTTTACGACGACCTACAGAAGGTTTTTCGAAAGCAGATCTTCTACGTAGTTCTTTTACTACACCTGTTTTTTCAAATTTCTTCTTGAAGCGCTTTAAAGCCTTATCAATTGATTCGTTCTCTTTTATCGAAATAATTAACATTTTCTTTTGTCTGTTTTTTTAAATTGTGTGCAAAGATAATCATATTTTTTTGATGCGCAATAGGTGAATCGATTATTTCAATGAATGTTTTTGCCTATTTTTGTGCTTTCATTTTACCCAATTTTATGTCAGACTTTTCACGGACTACCGTTACTGCGGCGTTAATTTATGCGAATGGACCTATTCACATTGGTCACTTGGCCGGATGTTATTTGCCTGCAGATATCTATGTGCGGTATTTGCGTTTGCAGAAAAAGGATGTGATTTTCGTTTCAGGAACGGATGAACATGGTGTTCCAATTACAATTAAGGCGCAAAAAGAGGGTAAAACACCTCAGCAAGTAGTTGATTATTATTACACAGAAATCAAGGATTCGTTCGAGCAATTTGGCATTTCCTTTGATATATATGGAAGAACTTCTGATCCAGTCCATCATGAGGTTTCCCAAGAGTTCTTTTTGAAACTATACAACGAAGGGAAATTTATCGAAGAAGTAACGGAGCAATTCTATGATGAAGAAGCGAAGCAATTCTTAGCAGATCGCTACATTACGGGCGATTGTCCTTCGTGTAAGCAGCCTGGAGCCTATGGCGATCAATGTGAAAAGTGTGGAACAACGCTTTCTCCTACGGAATTATTGAATCCTAAATCGGCTTTAAGTGGTTCTAAACCAGTATTGAAGCCGACTAAAAACTGGTTCTTGCCCTTGGATCAATGGCAGCCAGAATTAGAAAAATACATTAACTCACACCCAGAATGGAAGTCGAATGTGACGGGTCAGGTTAAATCCTGGTTGCAGGAAGGCTTGAAGCCACGTGCGATGACGCGTGATTTGAATTGGGGTGTGCCTATTCCTTTGCCAGATACGGAAGGCAAAGTGCTTTATGTGTGGTTTGATGCTCCCATCGGATATATATCGATGACGAAGCAACTAACGCCAAAATGGGAGACATATTGGAAGGCGAAGGATAGTCGCATCGTGCATTTCATTGGGAAAGACAATATCGTATTCCATTGTTTGATCTTCCCGGCGATGTGTATGGCTCACGGAGGCTACCAATTGGCCGATCAAGTGCCAGCAAATGAATTTATGAACCTAGAAGGGGATAAGATTTCTACCTCGCGTAACTGGGCGGTTTGGTTGCATGAATATTTAGTGGATTTCCCGGGTAAGCAGGACGTCTTGCGGTATGCTTTGACGGCTTCCAGCCCAGAAACGAAGGATGCCGATTTTACGTGGGCTGATTTTCAGACCAAAAATAACTCCGAATTAGTCGCCATTTTAGGCAATTTCGTGAACCGTGCTTTTGTATTAATTGATAAAAATTTCGGTTCTGTGGTGCCTCCTAAAGGCGAAGGTACAGGATTAGAAGCTGATTTAATGGCGGCAGTGGCTGAAATTCCAGCTAAACTTGCGGTAGCTTTAGAAAATTATAAATTCCGCGATGCACTTGTGTTAGCGATGGAAATTGCCCGTTTAGGGAACAAATATTTAGCGGAAGCGGAGCCTTGGAAAATCATGAAAGAGGATCCAGGGAAGGCTGGAACTGTATTGAATTATGCGGTGCAATTAGTGGCTCAGGTAAGTATAGCCTTAGAGCCATTTATCCCTTTTAGTACTCAGAAATTACGTACTGCGCTAGGTATGGAGAGTTTTGAATGGTCAAGCATTGGTGATTTTGAGGTGATTGCTGCAGGAACAGCCTTGCAAAATCCCGGCTTGTTATTCGAGAAAATAGAAGATGAAGCAGTTCAAAAGCAGGTAGATAAATTAGTTCAAACAAAAGCGCATATGGAATTAGCAACTAAAACGGTGCCAGCATTAAAAGAGACGGTAGCCTTTGATGATTTTGCCAAAATGGATATACGCATCGGTGAAATTGTTGCGGCAGAGAAGATGGAGAAGAGTAAGAAGCTGTTAAAGCTTCAGGTGAATGATGGTTTTGTGACAAGAACGATCTTATCTGGTATTGCAGAACATTTTGCGCCTGAAGATCTTATAGGTAAGCAGGTGACCTTCTTAGCGAATCTTGCTCCGCGCAAAATGATGGGAATTGAGAGTGAGGGGATGATTTTGATGGCAGAAGATGCAGACGGTAGTCTAGCATTAGTGCAACCGAACAAGCAAATTTGGAATGGAGGGACCGTTAATTAGGTCCTCATTTTCAGGTAGGTATAAAATAAAAATAAGGTCAGAAGAAACTTCTGGCCTTATTTGTTTAACCTCTAAACCTATTTAACTATGAAAATTTATACAAATATAATGCTTTAGTGGATATTTTATAAGTTTAGTGCAAAAAAAAATAAAAAAAAGGTGAAGTTAAAAACTTCACCTTTTTTGATTACCTCTAAACCTATTTAACTATGAAAACTACTAACAATCTAATTATAACATAACAACCAAGTGCTCTTGTTGTTCTGAACTGTTATCGAAATTAGTGTCGATAACGGGCTCAGTGCTAACAATTGACCAAACTAAGTTGATCTTTTTAGCCTCTTGATTAATCTCTTTGATCCAATTTAACGTCTTTGTGTCTGAAAAATTTTGTCCTTGCTCAGAAATAGTTTTGATTGTTTGGTTGAAAACCACTTTCTCTGACTCAGATACTTTTAAGAACTCAGTCTTGTTATTTTGGAAATCTTGTAAAATCGATATAGTCAAACTCGCTGCGCTTGCGCTCTTTACTTGAGCGTCTTTGCGAATCAACGAGGTGATCACTTCTGATAATGTTTCTGTTTTTACTGATAAATCGTTTGAACGATTAAATGAACGTGCTTCTTCTCCTGCAACCGCAACTAGGTTTAATCCAATTAAACAGCTAGCTAATAATAATGTCTTCTTCATATTTTTGTTATATTTATTATCTAAATCAACGATGCAAAATTATTGCATTTTTTTAATATGGCAAAACTTTATTTTAGTCTATTTCGGGTTAAATTTTTCAGAATATTCCGAATCTTAATTCAAAATCAGAATATTTAATATAATATGTGGAGTATAGCAGAATAATATTTGGCTTATTATTTCAAATCATTTGATTAATTCTTAATTAAAAATTACGGAAAAATTCAAAGATTCTTTAAAAAGTACAATCATTGGTTGTATTTGTTCATTGTTTTGGTGAGTCCTTCAACGCAGAATGTTTCTATTATCTCCGCGGTTTTGTCCAAAATGAAGGGGATTGTCTCTAATTCTGCTTCAGAAAAGTTACTTAAGACATAATCAGCCTGCCTTCCTTTGGCAAAATCACTACCGATTCCCATACGCAAACGTGGGTATTCTGTGCCTCCTAGGACGCCTTCGATACTTTTAAGTCCATTGTGCCCGCCGGATGATCCTTTGGGCTTTAGGCGCAAGGTATCGAATGGGATAGCCAAGTCATCCACTAATACGAGCATGTTTTCCTTTTCGATTTTATAGTAGGAGAGCCAGTAATTCACAGCCTTGCCGCTCAGGTTCATGAACGTAGTGGGTTTGATTAGGTAGATCGTGTGTCCTTTTAATTTATAGGAAGCGATAGAGGCTAGTCGATCGGTTTTGAAGCTGATGTCCTTTTGTTTGGCCAAAAAATCTACTGCCATAAATCCAATATTATGGCGTGTAAATAAATATTGCGGGCCTATGTTGCCCAATCCAACGATTAAAAAGTTCATAGGGTATTGAATTTGTATACAAATTACGCTCAAATTTTTTAGAACACCTCTTTGCGCTTACCTTCGCATAAAATTTATTCCTATGAAAAAAATCGCCTGCATCACAGGTGCGAGTTCGGGAATCGGTCGCGCCACTGCTCAATCCTTAGCTAAAGAAGGTTTTCAATTAATCCTTTGTGGCAGAAGAAAGGAGCGTTTAGAGGAACTGCAAGCTAGTTTATCGGTTCATTCCACGCTATTAACGTTCGATGTGAGCGATCAATCTGCAGTTATTCAAGCGTTTGAATCGCTTCCAGCTGAATGGAAAAATATCGATGTCTTGGTTAATAATGCGGGTAATGCACATGGTATGTCCGCGATTCAAGATGGAGATGTAGCTGATTGGGATGCGATGATGGCCTCGAATGTGACCGGCTTATTATATGTATCTAAAGAAGTGATTAAAGGAATGGTGAATCGGAAATCAGGCCACATTATTAATCTGTCTTCTATTGCAGGAAAGCAAACTTATCCGAATGGGAATGTATATTGTGCGTCCAAAGCGGCAGTTGATGCCTTATCTGCGGGGATGCGCCAGGATTTAAATCCGTTTGGGATTAAAGTTTCAAATGTAGCTCCAGGGGCAGTTGCTACCGAATTTTCTGAGGTTCGTTTTAAGGGAGATCAAGCGAAAGCAGAGGCGGTTTATGCTGGATACGAACCTTTAGTCGCAGCAGATGTGGCTGAATTAATCCGCTATATCGTCTTAGCGCCTGCGCACGTCAATATTGCGGACGTGACTATATTGCCGACAGCACAAGCGTCAGCTTTCCAGATACTTCGAAAAAATTAAATAGAACGTTGGCGAACGGTCTCAAAAATGATGACACCCGCAGCAACTGATACGTTAAGTGATCCTACTTGACCCGTTTGAGGAATTTTAGCGATCTCATCTGATTTACGGATGATTTCGTCTGTGATTCCGTCTTCCTCTGATCCCATGATGATGGCAATCGGATCTTTGTAGTCTATTTCGTAAATCGTGCTTTTAGCCTTTTCTGTACAAGCTACCACGCGTAATCCTGAGTTTTGTAAGAAGTCAATCGTTTGGATTAAGCTATCTTCCTTGCATACGGGAATAAAGTTCAGAGCTCCAGAGGATGTTTTCATCGCATCTGCATTGATTTGAGCGGCTCCACGAGAAGGTAACACGATCGCGTGAACACCCGCACATTCTGCCGTACGTGCAATAGCACCGAAGTTTCTCACATCTGTAACGCGGTCCAAAATCAAAATAAACGGTATTTCGCCTTTCTCAAAGGTATCTGCAATGACATTCTCTAGTTTTGCATAGTGAATGGCAGAAACGAAAGCGATCGCACCTTGGTGATTTTTGCGCGTAATGCGGTTTAATTTCTCCAAAGGCACCTTCTGCACCTGAATACCTTTTTCTTTAGCTAAATCAAGGATTTCGGTGTTTCCAAGCTCTCTTTGAACTAATAAACGATCAATTTCCTTACCCGAACGAAGGGTTTCTAGTACAGATTGTACCCCAAACACAAACTCTTTATTGTCTGTTACAGGAGCTGTAAAATGTCTAAATGGTCTCTTAAATGGGGGTCTTGATGCGTTTTCTTCTGACACGTTGTTGCTTGAAATTTTGCACGAAGGTCGGCATTTTTTTTAACATTTCAGCTAGATAATTCCTTACCTTTGTCTCTTAATCTTATTAGAATGTATAAAACTACCGAAATTGCTTCCTCTGATATTCCTTCAGATAATCCCGTTCACCAACGTCTATTGTATCCTTATATCCACGTCAGCAAATTACTTTCTGGCAATGTATTAGAGATTGGATGCGGCACAGGACGTGGTGTGGGTGTATTAGCCGACGCGGTAAGTAACTATACGGGAGTGGATAAGAATACTGAATTGATGGAGAGTTTATCGAAGACTTATCCTAAGTTCAAGTTTATCGATATGTTCTTACCTCCATTAAAGGATTTGCCATCGAATCATTTCGATTATGTGGTGACTTTTCAGGTGATCGAGCACATCGAAAACGATGATTTCTTTTTAGCCGAAGCCGCACGAGTATTAAAGCCAGGTGGAAAATTGTATTTAACGACGGTGAATAAGAAATTCTCCTTAACCCGCAATCCTTGGCACGTACGCGAATATTTAGCGCCAGAATTACGCGACTTGATGAAGAAACACTTCTCTGAGGTTGTTATGGAAGGGGTGCATGGGAACCAAAAAGTGATGGATTATTATGAAGAAAATAAGGTAGCAGTTAAGCGAATTACTCGATTTGATATTTTTAATCTACAATATAAATTACCAAGAACTTGGTTGCAGGTTCCTTATGATATCGCGAATCGCATGAGTCGATTATCGATGTCTAAGTCGAATAATTCACTTGTTTCATCGATTCAGGTGGATGATTATTTCCTTAGCCAGGATCCTGACAATTCATTGGACTTCTTTTACACAGGGATTAAATAATGGAATTCATTGACGAAGGAATAGAGGAATATGCTCGCCTGCACACGGAGCCAGAAAATGACTTGTTAAAGGAGTTAGTTCGGGAGACGCATGCGATGGTGTTGCAGCCTCGGATGCTTTCAGGTCATTTGCAAGGGCGTTTTTTGTCTTTTATTGCTAAAGTCTATCAACCCTCTCTCATTCTCGAAATAGGCACTTATACGGGTTATTCTGCCCTTTGTATGGCAGAAGGATTAAAAAAAGGTGGTCGTTTGATTACGATTGATGTGAACGAAGAATTGGAAACCTTCACTCGTTCGTTCTTTGATCGATCTGCTTATAAAGAGCAAATTGACTACCGCATCGCAGATGCTGCTGTTGAAATTCCTTCCATTGTAGGTCCCATTGATCTGGTATTTATCGATGCGGATAAGCGTAATTATACGCTGTATTTTGATTTAGTGATCGACAAAATGCGTCCAGGAGGACTTATTTTAGTGGATAATGTGCTGTGGAGCGGTAAAATTATTGAGGAATCAGCACGTGACAAATCGACACAAGCCTTGCGTGATTTCAACACCAAAGTGGCGAATGATGCGCGTGTAGAGCCTTTACTACTTCCAATCCGGGATGGATTATTCCTTCTGCGGGTTATCTAACTTCTTTTTAGGCGGTAACAGAAAATCGTCTGGCTGTAAAATCTCAGGGATCTGGATGGAGTTATCAAAGAAGGTAACTGTGGATGGGTGATAGATAATGTAATTCTTATCGCTAGGCACGTAATCGTTCAAGATCCACGGATTATATTTCTTCAAATCATCGTAGCTGACATTTAACTCATCCGCGATTTCATAGAGGTTTTTGCCGCAGGAATTATCATAACAGATGAGTTTGGCTTGGTTAACCGGTTGAATACCTAGGGAATCATCTTTTTTGAATTCATCGGCCCAGAATTTTTGGTAAGCTAAAAAACGTAATACGTACCAATCCGTACTTGAGTCCACCTGAATGTCTGATTTTCCCACCCAATCCATCACATAGGAAGTTTTCTTCGCCGTTCCTAAACCTACCCGGTAGGAGAGAAGTGTTCCCACCC
Organism: Aquirufa lenticrescens; assembly: GCF_019916085.1. Taxonomy (NCBI): domain Bacteria; kingdom Pseudomonadati; phylum Bacteroidota; class Cytophagia; order Cytophagales; family Flectobacillaceae; genus Aquirufa; species Aquirufa lenticrescens. The sequence continues at coordinate 2,101,883 of NZ_CP049834.1, forward strand.
AATTATTTAAAACCCGGTTATTGCGGGTAAAATAGTTCGCAGCGCCTCTAGTGGCCTCGATTATATGCTTTCGCTCATCCACATTTGCATTCACCTTCATGCCCACATCTGTTGCGGTACCTGCTTTAAATTGCCAATATCCCACAGCTTGAGAGCTCGAAACGGCTATGGGGTTTAATCCACTTTCCTGAACGGAAAGGTATTTGAATTCATTGGGAATCCCGGCTGATTGTAAAAGGGGCTCCATAACGGGGAAATAGAAGCGCATTTTTTCTTTCATCCCTTCTACGAATTTCTTGCTGCTTCCTAAGCGTTTTTGCTCTGTTTCGAGAATGGATTTAGCGGAAGGATGGATGAATACCTTTACGTTTCCGATTAAAAGGGAGTCGGGAAACTCGGTTTTGGCAAAAACCGGCAAACAGAATAAATGTATTAAAAAAAGTATCCAGAGGGATTTCATAGGGTAAAATTACCTATATAAACTATAATATGTACCTTTGTGGTTCAAAAATAAGCAGATGATTTTAATTGACGATACGGTAATCTCTTCCGATGTTGCAGACGAATTTTTCGTATGTGATTTAGCCAAATGCAAAGGCGCATGCTGCGTAGAGGGCG